>JAYSRA010000094.1:0-9425 GCA_043721275.1 Burkholderiales bacterium | reverse complement strand
GGTTATTGTCTTTAGTCGATAAATGGCTGAAACGTGCCCGCTGCCCAATTATGTCGGGCATTTCACAAGAAAGCTGATGGTGATTTTTCACCAACCCGCACCCATCGCGCGGAGCGCGGCGTTGTCCCCTCTCCCCGGAGGGAGCTGGGGGCATCGAAGTGCAGCGGCCCCCCCCACCGGTCACCCTGAGCTTGTCGAAGGGTCTGATGGACTGAGGTGGTGTGTACGCCACGCGTCCATTTCGCCTGACGGCGAGTTACCTTTTTTGCTTCGCCAAAAAAGGTAACCCAAAAAAGGCGACCCCGAAGATTGGCCTGATCCTGCGATGCTCAGAAAAAAGCGGAACGAAAAAAACTCGCTATCGCTCAAACAGTTTTTCGTTCTGATCGCTTTTTTCCTCCGCTTCTCGGGGCCAATCAACGGGGACCCGTCGAGCCAATATTTGATCGCTTCGCGATGGGCATTACGTGGCGTTATCGCAGCGGTCCGAAATACCGCACGCCTCACGTTAATCCGTCAAATTCGAGATATAACGAAAGCACCCAAGGCGAATAACCAAATTGCACAGCAAACCAGCAAGTTGTGATTCGGACAATTAAAAAGATATGCGTGCGAAGCGCGTAAAAAAGAAGTTAGGCGTTTGCAATGACACAGTCCAGTTGTCGGACCGCCGATGAAAGCCTCGCCGAGAACATTGAAAAGATGGGCGAGGAGCTCGGAGAGGTTTACTCAGCACTGTGGCAGCAGCTTGCTTGGCTTTGCAGAAAGTGGGGGCACTATGTTGAGTTGTTTGGCACAAACGCCGAGCGAATTGCTCTATTGAACGACACAGCACCGAAGTTCTTCCGCACCGTTCAAGATAGCTTGCTTGAAGATGTATTTCTCAATATTGCGAGGCTATCGGACCCACCAAAATCGGCTGGTAAAGAGAATCTCTCCTTCAAGCGGCTCTCATCGCTGCTTACGGTTGCCGTACTCCGAGATGAAGTCGATGGCAAGATGCTGGCACTTGTGGTGGCCACCGACTTCGCGAGAGACTGGCGTCACAGAAAACTGGCTCACGGTGACTTGGCACTAGCTTTGTCCCGCGCCACCACGCCACTCGCGCACGCCTCCAGGGCACATGTTAAGCAAGCGCTGGAAGCGATGGGACAAGTGCTCAACGCAATCTCACTACATTTCCTCGAAAGCACAACGATGTTCGATTTCGCCCGGGAACCCGAAGCCGGGGGTGCAGGCTCTCTCCTGCACTACCTGATGGCCGGCAAGAAGGCGGAACAGCAGCAACGCGATCTGTGGCTCGCTCAAACCAAGTAATCTTGTACTCCGAGCCATGGAGACCGAGGCGTAACCTCCGGATCAAGCGGAGCACAGATGCGCGCAGCACTCATCGCGAAGCGATCAAATGTCGGCTCGACGGGTCCCCGTTGATTGGCCCCGAGAAGCGGAAAGATTAAAGTGATCAGAACGGCCAGTTGTTTGAGCGTAGCGAGTTTCGGGCCGTTCCGCTTTTTTCTGAGCATCGCAGGATCAGGACAATCGTCGGGGTCGCCTTTTTTGGGTCACCTTTTTTGGCGAAGCAAAAAAGGTGACTGCCCCCGCGGCATGAGCGGGATGATCGGCGCTCATCCGAGGCCAAGCCCCCTCACCCTAACCCTCTCCGCGAGGGGAGAGGGGACAGAACGGCGGTTTGCGGGGGCAAAATCCGTCAACAGCTTTATCGTGAAACGCCCATTGAACTGGGGCAGGCGCACGATTTAATGGTTTATCGACTTTAGTTTAAAAACGCGCCTAGCCCCAATGCAATATGGCTTTCAGCAAAAAGCCATTACCTTCCGTGCGTCACGCCCGACCACCCGCTCCGCGTCACGCCAGATTAATTTTCGCCACCCGCGCCGCGTGCCGTCCGCCTTCGAACGTCGCGCCTAAGAACGCGTCCATGATGTCGATTGCTGTGCCTGTGCCCACCACGCGCGCCCCGATGCACAGCACGTTGGCGTCATTGTGCTGGCGAGCCATGCGCGCGCTCAGGGGCTCGCTGCACACCACCGCGCGCACGGCTGGGTGCCGATTGGCGGTGATCGACATGCCCACACCGGTGCCGCAGATCAAGATCGCGCGCTCGATTTCGCCGGCCTCAATGGCGCGCCCCACGGCGTGCGCGAAGTCCGGGTAGTCACATGAGTCGCTCGTGGTGGTGCCGAAATCGCGCACGGTGATACCGCGCTTTTCGAGCTCAGCCACCAACAAGCGTTTCAGCTCCACGCCTGCGTGATCGCCGGCCAGCCCTAGTGGTTTAGTCATGATCGGTTCCTTATAAAAATTATCGAACGCTCAAAGTCTTATGCGCGTGCTTAACCATAGCGGATCGTGTTTTGCTTTCGCGCCGCGTGCTCGATTCGATGAGTCGTTCGTCAGCCCGCGTTGGCGGACAAATTCCTTCAGCAGCTTTATCGCGAAACGCCTATTTCACCGGGGCAACGGCGCGATTAAGCCATTTATCGACTAACACGATTACCACGCTTAAGCCCTCGTTAAATAGGCCTTTCAGCAAAAAGCTGTAGCCGTCCAAATCTCTGGTTTAAGCACCGAGAAGGGCAATCCACGTTTCATTTTCAACAACGCCCGGTCGTAGCTGAGCAGCGCTTCTGCACTACCGCACAGTGCGACTTGCAGAAATTTTTGGTCGTCTCGGTCGCTGCATTTGGGCAGGGTGGCGGCGCGTTCTGCGTCAATCGTCACCCATTCGATGAACGGGCCGATCAACGCAACGGCCTCGGTGATTTGATGGTCTTCGAGCTTGAACATCGGGTAGCCGAGCACGTGCTTTAGTTCGCGATAGGTGGCGATAGAGACCAGCGGCGTGATGCGCCTTTGCTGCCACGCTTCGCGCAGTGGCAAGTGTCGCGAGTCCTTGAAAATCAGCGCGGAGACGAGGACGTTGGTGTCGATGACCAAGCGCGCGGGCGCACGCGTCGCGACTTCCGTCACCTCTACTGCGCCGTCCAACCGCCATCCATCGAGTACGCGCTGCCGGTGATTGAACCACCCGCATCGGTGGTCAAAAACAGCGCGAGTTCGGCCAAGTGTTCTGGCGTGACGAAGCGCTCACTCGGCTGCTTTTCGCCGAGCAGTTGCAGCGTCGCTTGGTCAACGCTGATACCTTGTGCGGCGGCCTTGGCTTCGATCTGTTTGCGCACCAGCGGCGTGTCGACCCAGCCGGGGCAAATGGCGTTGCAGGTGATCTGCGTCTTTGCGTTTTCCAGCGCGGTGACTTTGGTCAAGCCGATGATGCCGTGCTTGGCCGCCACGTACGCGCTCTTGTTAGCGGACGCGACGAGGCCGTGCGCCGAGGCGATGTTGATGATGCGGCCCCAGCCGCGCGTTTGCATATCCGCAAGCGCGATTTTGCTGGTGTGAAACGCGCTCGACAAATTGATGGCAATCACGGCGTCCCATTTGTCATCTGGAAAGTCCTGAATCGGCGAAACATGCTGAATGCCCGCGTTGTTCACCAGCACGTCAATGCGCCCGCAAATCGCGATGCATTCTTTGACCAGCATGTGGGCGTCAGCCGCCTTCGATAAATCGGCCGGAATGTAGTGCACGCGCCGCAATGATGCCTCAGCAATCTCCTCGCGCAAGCGATCAATTTCAGCTGGATCGCCAAAGCCGTTCATCACCACCTCCGCACCCGCCAACGCAAAGCGGCGCGCCATCGCAAGGCCAATGCCGCTGGTGGAGCCGGTGACGAGGGCTACTCGGTTGTCTAAGGTTTTCATTCGGGCTTCTTTTCGTAGTGTTACGAAGGATCATAACGCGTAGGGTGTGCATCAAAATGCGCACCCTCTCGCATTCCAACCAAGATGGATTTGACTAACCAAGGGTGCGCGCTCTGGCGCACACCCTACGTGTCTGCGGGAGTGGACTTCGATCCCAGCGCCCGCTTGAACTCTGCGAGTGTGGCCAACCGAGCTTCTGCATGATCGACGACAGGCAACGGATAGTCGCGCCCCGGCACAAAATCTCGCGCGCGTTGCTCGACCGGCGGCGTCAACCACGGCGCATGAATATCTTTGTTTGAAAGCTTCGCCACCTCGGGCACATACTTTCTGATGAAAGCGCCTTGTTCATCAAAATTCTGGCTCTGCGTGATCGGGTTGAAGATGCGGAAATACGGTTGCGCGTCGCATCCGGTGGACGCCGCCCATTGCCAGCCGCCGTTGTTCGCGGAGAGGTCGAAATCGTTGAGTTTTTCAGCAAAATACTTTTCACCCCAACGCCAGTCAACCAGCAAATCTTTGGTCAAAAAACTCGCGGCGACCATGCGCAATCGGTTGTGCATGTAACCGGTCTGATTCAACTGGCGCATCGCCGCGTCAACCAGCGGGTAACCGCTCCGGCCTTCGCACCACGCGGCAAATCGCTCTGGGTCGTTGCTCCACCGAATGGCGTTGTATTCCGGCTTAAACGCGCCGTCCACCACGCGCGGATTGTGATGCAGTATGTGCACGTAGAAGTCGCGCCAGATCAGCTCCGACAGCCACACCTCAGCGCCGCGCGAGCCCTCTTGCCAGCGCTGCCACGCCGCAGCAACTAGGCCACGAATAGACACGGTGCCGAAGCGTAAATGAGTGGACAAATATGACGGGCCTTTGATGGCCGGAAAGTTCCTCGCATCAGCGTAACGGTCAATGCGTTCGAGAAATTCGGTGAAGAGTTTTTCGCCACCAGACGCGCCGGTGGGGAAATTGAGTTGCTTGAGATTGGTGGGTTTGAAGCCCATGTGTTCTAGCGTCGGGATGGCCTTCGTGGCATGCGTTACGAACGCGAGCTTGTGCGCATCAATCGCATACGGTTTAACGTGCGTGGCCTCTAACCGCTTAAACCACGCATTTTTATATGGCGTGAACACGGAGAAAAATTTGCCGGTACCGGTCAGCACTTCGTCCCGCTCAAAAATCACATGATCTTTGCGCGTCTCGAACGTGATGCCTTTGCTTTTGAGTAGTGCCGCCGCATGCGCGTCGCGAGCAACCGCCTGCGGTTCATAATCGTGATTGGTGAACACCGCGTCCACATCAAGCGTTTGCGCCAACTTCGGAATCGCGTCGCGCGCTGTGTCATAAATCACATGCAGCGCACCGCCCATCGCGTCAAGTGCAGCACGCAGCTCCACCACACTTTCCCAGATAAATTCCACGCGGCGATCTGCCTTGTCAACGAGTGCATCGAGAATTTCGCGGTCGAATACGAACACGCAATGCACGCGCTCGGCATTGGTCAGCGCCGCGTGCAACGCAGCATTGTCAAACGCCCGCAAATCGCGGCGAAACCAGAACAGGGCGGTGGGGTACTTCATCATTGTTATTTTGCCAGCGCGCCTGTGCGTTATGTGCGGCCATGCGCCAACTGCCGCCCACGTAGAATAAAAGCTATGGATTCCAGCTGCCTCGCAGGCCACTTCCTGATCGCCATGCCCGCCATGGCCGACCCTAATTTCAAGGGCACGGTCACCTATGTGTGCGAGCACAACGAAGACGGCGCGTTGGGCGTGGTGGTCAACCGCCCCACGGCTTTAACGATGGACACGTTGTTTGAGCAAATCGAAATCGTGGTTTCAGACCTCGCGCTGTCGCAACGCAAAGTGCATTTTGGTGGGCCGGTCAGCGTGGAGCATGGCTTTGTATTGCACCGTTCGCACGGCTCGTGGAATTCGTCAATTTCAGTGAGCGATGAGCTGTCGCTGACCACGTCAAAAGACATACTGGAGGCGGTCGCCAACGGCAACGGCCCGCGCGAATGGTTGCTGACGCTCGGCTACGCAGGGTGGGAGGCGGGGCAGCTTGAAAAAGAGATTGCAGCGAACGCGTGGCTCACCGTGCCGGCTGATGCAGAGCTGTTGTTTGCCACGCCTGCCGAGGGTTTGGTTGACGCGGCAATCAAGCGCTTGGGCATCTCAAAATTTGCGCTTTCGAATCTCGCGGGTCACGCGTGAAGAGCAACACGTTTCTGGCGTTTGACTTCGGCGAACGCCGAACTGGCGTGGCCATCGGCAACGATTTGACTGAAACCGCAAACCCGTTGATGGCCATTGATGCAACCAACGATGCGGGCCGTTTCGCAGCCATTGCGCCGCTGGTTAAAGATTGGACGCCTGTTGCGTTTGTGGTCGGTCGGCCTGCGCATCCCGATGGTAAAGCGCACGCAATGACGGCGCGTTGTGAAAAATTTGCGCGACAACTCACGGGGCGTTTCGCGCTGCCTGCGCATTTGGTGGATGAGCGCTATACGAGCGTCGATGCGGCGCGCGCGCTGTCTGGCAGCAAGCTCACCGGACAGAAGAAAAAACAGGCGATTGACGCCGAAGCAGCGGCGCAGATTCTGCGCCGTTTTTTTGTGGAGGGCCCGATGTTGATCACCGGCCCGGAAAGTACGGTAGCACCATGAGCGTGAGCACAATGGCCAACACGCTACCCGACGCCGAGGCGCTGTTCGCCGATTTGAAAGCGCAGATGGCGTCGAGCATCGCGGTTGATGCGAAGCTGGTCGGCGTCTTTTCTGGCGGCGCGTGGCTCGCGGATCGACTGAAAGCAGAGCTGGACGGTGAGCATGAAGTGGGCTACATCGACGTGTCGTTTTATCGCGACGACTTGTCCACCAGCGGACTCAAAAGCAATGTGCGCAGCACGCAAATTCCGTTCTCGGTTGAGGGCGCACACATCGTGATTGTGGACGATGTGCTGTTCACCGGGCGCTCGATTCGCGCAGCGGTCAACACGCTGTTTGACTATGGTCGACCTGCCTCCGTGCAGCTTGCGGTGCTGGTAGATCGTGGTGGTCGTGAGTTGCCGATTGCTGCCGATTACGTCGGTGTGCCGCTGATCGTGGCGGCTGACTTGATGCTGGCGTTAAGCAAAGACGACGCCGGAAAATTTGCATTGACCACCGAGCCCTGGATGCCACGCTGATGCTGTCGAAGAAAAATTTGCAGCTCAACGACAACGGTGATTTGCATCATCTGCTCGCCATCGAAGGGCTGCCGAAACGCATCATCGAGCGCATCCTCGACACGGCAGAGAGTTTCGTTGGCA
Source organism: Burkholderiales bacterium (assembly GCA_043721275.1). Lineage (GTDB taxonomy): Bacteria > Pseudomonadota > Gammaproteobacteria > Burkholderiales > Casimicrobiaceae > Casimicrobium. Next base: position 2,331 of record JAYSRA010000094.1, on the reverse strand, counting down.
TCAACGAGCGCGAAGTGAAAGTGGTGCCGCTGCTACGCGGCAAATCGATCTTCAATATCTTCTTCGAAAATTCAACGCGCACCCGCACCACGTTCGAGATCGCGGCGAAGCGTTTGTCGGCGGACGTGGTCAGCCTTGACGTGCAGCGCTCCAGCACCAACAAGGGCGAAACGATTCTCGACACCATGGCGAACTTAACCGCCATGCACGCCGACATGTTTGTCGTGCGTCACAGCGAGAGCGGCGCGCCGTATCTGATTGCGCAGCACGCAGCGCCGCACGTGCATGTGGTGAACGCGGGCGACGGTCGCCATGAGCACCCAACGCAGGGCCTGCTCGATGTGTTCACCATTCGCCGTTACAAAAAAGATTTCACGCGGCTCACCGTGGCCATCGTGGGTGACGTGTTGCATTCGCGCGTTGCGCGCTCGCAAATCCATGCGCTGACCACGCTCGGCGTGCCCGAAGTGCGCGTGATCGGGCCGCGCACGCTGTTGCCTGCGGACATTGAGCGCCTCGGCGTGCGCGTGTTCACGTCAATGGAAGAGGGCTTAAAAGGCGTGGACGTGGTGACCATGTTGCGCCTGCAAAACGAGCGCATGACGGGTGCGTTGTTGCCGTCAGCCAGCGAATATTTTTCACGCTACGGACTCACGCCGCAGAAGTTGGCACTCGCCAAACCGGACGCCATCGTGCTGCATCCCGGCCCAATGAATCGCGGCGTAGAGATTGATTCTGCGGTGGCCGATGGCAGCCAATCGGTGATCCTGCCGCAGGTGACGTACGGCATTGCTATCCGCATGGCGGTGATGGCGATTTTGGCCGGAGCAACGCGATGAAAATAGCGATTCGCAAAGGCCGCGTGATTGATCCAGCATCAAAATTCGACGCGGTGGCCGACGTGTTCATCGCAGCCGGAAAGATCGTCACCATCGGCGCGCCGCCCGCTGATTGGGCCAGTAAAAAAGAGATCGACGCCGACGGTTGCATCGTCGCGCCCGGTCTGGTTGATCTCGCCGTGCACGTCAAGCGCGGCACGCTCACCACCGAAATCGCAGCAGCCGCAGCAGGTGGCGTGACCAGCATGGTGTGCTCGCCAGACACCGATCCGGTGCTTGATGAACCCGGCTTGGTCGACATGCTGCGACTGCGCGCGCAATCGTTTCATTCCACGCATTTGTACCCGCTCGGCGCGTTGACCAAAGACCTCGCGGGCGTGCAGCTCGCTGAGTTGTCAAAACTTGCGCAGGCCGGCTGCATCGGCTTCGCGCAAGCGGATCGCGCCGTGGCCGACACACAGGTGTTGCTGCGGGCCATGCAATATGCCGCGACGTTTGGCTTCTCAGTGTGGCTGCAACCGGAAGACGTGCATCTCGCCAACAATGGTGTGGCCCACGAAGGCGAAGTCGCGTCGCGTCTGGGTTTGGGCGGCATTCCATCGAGCGCTGAAATCATCGCGCTCGCCACCCACCTAGAGCTAGCCCGCGTCACTGGCGTTCATCTGCATGTGTGCCGCGTGTCCACAGCGGAGGGCGTAGCGTTGATTCGCGTCGCGAAATTAAACGGCATCAACGTCACTGCGGATGTGGCCATCAATCATTTGCACCTGATCGATTTAGACATCGGGCACTTCGATTCCAACTATCGCTTGTCGCCGCCGCTGCGCACCTCGCGTGATCGCGATGCCCTGCGCGCTGGTGTGATCGACGGCACCATCAACGCCATCGTGTCCGACCACACGCCGCGCCCCGAGGGGGCAAAGCAAGTGCCGTTTGCCGAAGCCGCGCCCGGTGCCACGGGGTTAGAGACGCTGTTGTCACTCACGTTACGTTTTGCCGAATCGGCGAAGCTGCCAATCACCGATGCGCTCGGGCGAATCACCCATCATGCGGCGGACGCAGCGGGCTTGACCGCCGGACGCGTCGCCGTGGATGCCGTTGCCGATCTGTGCGTGTTTGATCCGGGTGCGTATCGGCTCATCACCAAGGCATCGCTCAAAAGCGCGGGGAAAAACTCGCCATTCCTAGGTTATGAGTTGCCCGGTGTGGTGCGGGCGACGGTGACGGCGGGGCACATAGCGTACGAGGCGGCGTAGTCCGCTGTCCACCCAACTGCTGTCATTCTCGCGAAAGCGGGAATCCAGCGCGTAGTCCGCGCGAAGCGCTGTTCTCTTAGGGTGAGGGGGAGCGTGGAATGAACGCCATCGGTTCTCGCGACACCGGTTTCGCCTGAGGGCGAGTCACTTTCTTTTGCTTCGCCAAAAGAAAGTAACCAAAGAAAAGGCGACCCCGACGATTGTCCTGATCCTGCGATGCTCAGAAAAAAGCGGAA
>JAYSRA010000093.1:0-9468 GCA_043721275.1 Burkholderiales bacterium | reverse complement strand
GTGGCGATGTTGGTGCAGGTGACGTTTACCCCCGCGCCGCTGAAGATCGCGCCCGGGCCCGCTGTGGCGGGCAGCCCGTTGATCACCACACTCATGTCTGATTGCGCTGGAGGAGTAATTGCCAAATCGGGCTGCAAATTGTCATTTGCCGCCTCGTTCTGAAACAACGCAAGGCTTGCTACAAGCTGAATGTTGATGTTGGTCGTTTGTGGTCCAGGCACTGTTGTCACAGTGTTGCCGATGTATTGCACCTGAATGAGCCCGCCGTCAAAAGCTGGCACCGCACCCGACGAAGGTGTGCCGCCACCGGTACCGCCGACTTGTCCAAGCCCATTATTGGTTCCGCGCCAGCACCCAAAGCCGATGTTGACCCAGCTGAAGAGGGTGGTGGTGGTAGCGCTGCCCGCCGACGGCACGTAACTGGGCGCAGCAACGGGCGTGTAGTAGCTAAACGCCGGACAAATGGTGACCTCGATCGAACTCGGCGGAACGTCGGTCGATCCCGTGTTGGAAAACGATACCGACAAGGTGGATGTCGTTCCTTGAGGAATCGTATTTGGAACGAAGTTAGCTCCCGTTACTGCGGGATCGGCAAATTGGGCCATTGAGATGCTGGGCATCCACGAGAGCACGCCAAAAAGCAATATGGCTATGCCCGACGAAAATTTTGCGATGTGCACTTTACGCCCTGAAAAAGAGACTGCAGGCAAGTGGGAGAAACTTTTCATGATTTGTGCCCCTTGACCTTACCGCTGAACCGATTGGGCGAGCACAACCGCATTGTTATTTGTTCGCACCTCACCACCGGAAAGCGCGACTATGTTGACCGTGATGTTGGCCTTGGTTCCGGCTACGTCTGCACGCGAAGTAATGACTATCCGGCTCCGTCCGCCAGCGGGAATGGGGGTGGTCGACGCAAACAGGAACCCAGTTGCCTGCGTAGTAACCGTCCAATTTCCATTCTGCATACCCGATGTGTCGTTGGGAGCAAACAAGGTTGCGGTGGTGCGCGCCGGGTCGAATGCGTAAGTAAAACCGCTCGAAAAAGGCACGAAGAAACGCGCCAAACCGGTCGACGCGACGTTATTAATTTCGTTGATATTGATCACGACGTCACGAATGTCATTAACAACGTACGCCGTGAAGCTAAACGTAAAGGTCGGCGTTAAGTCTGCAGGCGTTCCAGCGTTCACGGTAACCAGCTTTGCCGCAGTGTCGCAAGCAATAGGGGTAGCGGCCGGGTTGCTACAAATCTGGTAATTTATCGAATAGCTACCCGGCGCAACGCTTGCAGGTGCCGTGACGATTCCCGCGGCATCAATCGTCCATCCTGATGTCGTGGCTCCTCCGGTTACCGTTATCGCTGGCTGAACCGTAACGTTTGATGTCGTGGCAGCAATGCCGCCAATGGTGTCGCCAGCAAGAACACTACCAGGAACAGCCTGCGCGCTTGTGGTCGAGGTAATACTGACAACGGCGTCATTCACGGCATCAACAACCGGAACATTGCCCGTGCTGCCATTATTGGCCGTATTGATTTCGTTTGACGCGCTGGTCGTGCCAGTGAGCGCAATATTCCCTGTTGCCGGTGCGATAGCGCTAATCGCGCAGACAAGACTGCCACTCGCTGGCACTGTAGCTGGCTGCGTAACGTTCGCTCCGACGCCGTTAATCTGGCAGTTGCCAAGAGTGGCACCTACGACGCTACAGGTTACGGAAGTAGCAGCCGCTGTCGTGCTTGCATTAGTACATGTCAACGTGCCGTTGACGGTCGCGCCGGGTGCGGCGGCAAGCGGCAACCCCGTAATCGCACTTGTCATATCCGGGGCGTTCAGCGGAGTGCTGGTCGTTGGATTACAACGGCCCGGTAATGGCGTGGTGGTGGCCGTACAGCCCGGGTCTCCGCCACCGCGCACGCTGGCTGAGTTAACCACCGGGCTGGCCGCACTGGCCGTCGGGGTCACCGGAATGATGAAGCTGACCGCAGCGGCAGCGCCGGTGGCCTGGTTGGTGGGCACCGTGCAGGTGACCACTTGGCCCGCTGCCGTGCAGCCTGCGGGCAAGGTGCCAATCGTTAAGCCGGTGGGGATCGTGTCGGTTACCGTCGAGGCGGCGGTGGTGGCTGTGGTGCCGGTGTTGGTCACCGTCAGGGTGTAGCTGGCCGGGGTGCCCACCACGAAGGCGCTGCTGCTGGCCGTCTTGGTCAGCGTTAACGCCGGGGCGTTCAACGGGGTGGTGGTGGTTGAGTTGCAGCGCGCGGTGGTCGCCGAGGGACACACCGGGTCCCCGCCACCGCTGACGTTGGCGGTGTTAACCACCGGGGTGGCCGCGGTCGAGGTGGGGGTCACCGGGATCACGAAGCTCGTGGTGGCGTTCACCGCTAAGCCTGCGGCAATGGTGCAGGTGACCACTTGGCCCGCTGCCGTGCAGCCCGCAGGCAAGGTGCCAATCGTTAAACCGGTGGGGATCGTGTCAGTCACCGTGGCCGTGGTGCTGGTGGCTGTGGTGCCAGTGTTTTGTACTGAAAGCGTGTAGCTGGCCGGGGTGCCCACCACGAAGGCGCTGCTGCTCGCCGTTTTGGTCAGGGTTAAGGCCGGGGCGTTCAGCGGGGTGGTGGTGGTTGAGTTGCAGCGCGCGGTGGTGGCTGAGGGACACACTGGGTCCCCGCCACCGCTGACGTTGGCGGTGTTAACCACCGGGGTGGCCGCGGTCGAGGTCGGGGTCACCGGGATCACGAAGCTCGTGGTGGCGTTCACCGCTAAGCCTGTGGCTATCGTGCAGGTGACCACTTGTCCGGTCGCGGTGCAGCCCGCGGGCACAGTGCCGATGGTCAAGCCGGTCGGGATGGTGTCGGTAATGGTGGCCGCCGCGGTGGTGGCCGCAGTGCCAGTGTTTTGCACCGAGAGGGTGTAGCTGGCCGCTGTGCCAACGACGAAGTTCGCGCTACTGGCCGTCTTGGTGATCGTTAATTGGGGGACGAGGCAAGCTGCTGGTGCGGACGGCGTCAACGTTACCGAAGCGCCCGCAGTACCCGGCGTGGCGCCAAAGCGGGACACCGCCGCCGCAACAGGGCTGTTGGTGCCCGGTATGCCAAAGCCTTGCGCGAGCGTTCCGCCCGTGACTAACGTGGATCGGGCGATGATCCCGCCCGCGCCGCCGCCTCCCGGGCCTTGTGTTTCGTTGCCGCGGAGCGCGTAGCCGGTATCACCACCGTTGCCGCCAGACGCGGTCATAGTCAGTCCCGTCAGCGAGCTCGCCGCAGTAGCAGCGACGTAAATAGAGCCGCCTGCACCGCCACCACCTGCCGCGTCGCGCCCGCCGGGCAGGCCGTTTTGGCCGTTTGTAATAATGAACGAGTTGCTTGCAGTGATGGTGAGCGCGCGCATGAAGACTGCGCCGCCACCATTGCCGCCGGAGTTTTGAGCAATGGCTGCGTTGTCAGCAGAATTGTTGGCGTCGCCTGCACCGCCGCCGCCGCCCATGAAGAGTTTGGTGCTCTGTGCGCCCGCGGGTGCCGTGTTAACCGCACTACCGCCCAAGCCGCCTACTTGGCGCGCAGCATCGCCACCGCAGCCAAAATAATTAACCGTTCCGGGCGCAAAAAACGACAGTAAAACGCAGCTGCCAGTATCCGTAGCCGAATATATGCCGAATGATCCGCCGCCCAAACCGCCCACGCCGCCGTTTGCGCCGCCGCCGCCGCCCGAATTATGTTGCGTGCCGCCGCCGCCCGCGTTGCCCGGAGCGCCTCGTGCATAGTCGGTGCTGGCTGGATAACCGGAGGTAGTGAGGTCAGCATTGGAATATGGCGTAACGGCTGCATCACGCACAAAACGCGGCGTGCCCGCGATGCCCTCGCCTTTTGCCGCACCACTCGTGTCAGGCGGGGCACCGGCCCCTGTTACAGCCGCGTAATCGATGCGCGGCGTTGCGCCGCCGCTCACCACCGAAGTTTCGACGCTACCACCGCCGCGAAAGCCGCGACCGGTGGCATCAATGGTGTAGTTCGTGAAAGTGAGCGCACCTGCAACGTTAATCACAAACACGCCGCCCGTGGTGCTGTTCCATGATGGCGGCGAGTACGACGCTCCGCTCAGCGAAAGCGACGAAAACTCGGGCACCCGCAACACCTGAAAGCGCTTTTGGCCGAGCGTTGGGGTGGCCACCGCGTCGTTGTAGCTGTTTGTCAGCGCGGCGGTGAACGTGACGGTGCCAGCAACAATCGACGCAACGCGGCGAAATTCATACAGGCCCGAGTTGCCTTGCGAGGTGCTGCCGGTGCCCGTGGTGCCGTTGCCGTAGGCGACGCTGTTACTGTTGTTGATTACCGCGTCTTGCATCTGAATGACGAACGCGAGGTCTCCTGCTGCGAGCGGTGCGGTGTTTGCAGCGGCGTCGACCCGTGCGGCGCCGATCGTAACCGTGGTTGCCGTTGGGTTCCCCGTGCCGGGGTAGTACGTGTTGAGCATCGCCGTGGCGTCGCTCGCAAGGCAAACTTGCGCATGGGCGGATGCTGTGAACAGCATAACCACCGAGAGCAACAGCCCTTGCAAGAAAAGGAGCGGCGTTTTTAGCGGCGCGCGCGTGGCGCTGACGCGTTGTAGATCAAACGGCGAATGCGCTGTGATTTTCAAGAGTTCCACCCTAGTAACCTCGACTGATGACTGATGACGCTGCTCCGAATTGATCGAGCAATTCGTGAACCAATCGCGAAATGTAACTGTAATCACGGGCGTTTGCAAACCTTAGTTAAGAAAATTGCTCAATGAAATCAGTTACTTATGACGACATCATAAGAATGCCTGAACTACAAGGTAATTCTTATGATCTTCTGTTCAGCATGTATAGCTTTTCTGGTTTAAGCCCATTTAAATTGGGCTAGCCTGCGGTTATGCATAGAGTCGACTTTGTCATAATTACGCGCTTAGCCCAAGCAAAATGGCGCTTTAATGAAAAAGCTGCTATGGCAGCATCCGCCTTACAAATGTGACAAACCGCGTCACAAACTCACCTATTTCGTCGAAAAACTCGCGCTTGAATGTGCAATTGCAGCGCCGGGAACGTGTCGCTTTTTTGATGCAAAATGGGTAAAACTCGCGCAACATTTTTGCCACGCCTAACAATTTCCAGATGCTCCTTACCCCGAAAAATTTCATTTTGGTCGCCGCAACACACCATGATCGTGTTGCCGACCCAGACGCACTGACACTGAGCTTTCGAGGCAACGAATTGCTGGTTGACGAAAACGACCACACGCCCGCAAGCCTTGCACATCAAGCATCGGCAACTGACGCGATGGTGGTGGGTCGCTGGGAGGGTCGCTTGGTGGTGGCACAAGCAATCGCCGCCGACGCGGCAGCACCTGCGGGCACGCGCTGGGCGGGCCTGCGAAGCCTGTTTGGCGTGATGGCAGATGAGCTGGTTGCCATCGCCGGCCGCGCCGGACAGCTCATTGACTGGGATCGCACCCACGCCTACTGCGGCGTGTGCGCCACGCCCACGCATCGCGACGGCTTTGAGCGCGCCCGCCGCTGCCCCGCGTGCAATCATGCCGCCTACCCGCGCATCTCGCCGGCCATGATGTGCCTGGTGACCCGCCGCGAGCAGATTTTGCTAGCGCGCAACGTGAACTTTCCCGCAGGCCGTTACAGCGCATTGGCGGGCTTTTTGGAGGCCGGTGAAAGCATTGAGGACGCAGTGCATCGTGAGGTGCGCGAAGAGGTGGGCATCGAAGTCGGCGAGCCCAAGTATTTTGCGTCGCAATCATGGCCATTCCCCAATTCGTTGATGATTGCCTACACCGCCGAATACGCGGGCGGCGAGCTGCTGCCCAACGGTCAAGAGATCGCCGAGGCTGACTGGTTTGATCACACCAACCTGCCGCAGTTACCGCCGCGCATCTCGATTGCCCGCGCGTTAATCGAGCACACCTTGCAGCGTTTGCGCAACACCCCGTCGTGACGAACGCCGCGTTCGGTAGCATCGCGCCTGCTGCGGGAACCATCAACGCGGCCAACGTACTAAAATTGCAAACGAGCTTAGGGGAATAGATCAACATGTTTTTGCATCGCAATCGCCGCGTTGGTGGCTCAAAGAGCCTACGAAGCTCGCTACACGCCGCTATTGCAACGGCGCTGTTGGTCGTTTCAAGCGCCACTGTCGCGCAAACACCCGACTTGCAAGAAATCAATAAGTTGTTGAAGGCGGGGCAACCGCAAGTCGCGCTTGATCGCGTAAACGTTTACTTGACCACCAAGCCCAAAGACGCCGTGGCACGTTTCATCCGCGGCCTCGCGCAAGCCGAGTTGGGCAAAACCAACGATGCGATCATGACCTTTCAGGCGCTGACCGAGGACTATCCCGAGCTGCCGGAGCCGTACAACAATCTTGCCGTGCTTTACAGCTCCAAAGGCCAGTTTGAAAAGGCTCGCGTCGCGCTAGAGCTCGCCATTCAGACGCACCCCAGCTACTCCACTGCGCATGAAAACTTGGGCGACATTTATGCCAAGCTGGCAAGCCAAGCCTACGACAAGGCGTTGCAGCTCGACAAGGCCAACGGCATGGTCGCCACCAAATTAAATCTGGTGCGCGATTTGTTTTCGACCAACCCGAAAGCAAACGTCGCACCGCGCATCACGGCTGTGGCGGCAGGCATGACGTCCGCGCCCGTGGCCACAGTTGCCGCCGCACTGCCCATTCGCACGACGACCACCGCGCCGGTTGTCACGCCGGTTGCGCCGTCGCCACCGCCCGCAGGTGTTGCGCCAGCCTCTGCTCCCGCAAAAGTGGATGCAGCAAAGCCCATCAATGTGGCTCCCGTGGCGCCCGTTACTGCCGTGGCTAGCGACAGCAGCGCTGACGTGTTGAACGCAGTGAACAAATGGGCAAGAGACTGGGCCGGAAAAAATCCTGACGGCTATCTGGCCGCGTATGCCAAATCGTTTAAACCTGAAGACGGCTCATCGCGCAGCGCGTGGAACGCGGCACGGCGCGAGCGCATCACCACGCCAAAGCGCATCAAAGTTGAAGTGCTCGGTGCAACCGTCGAGATGACGTCGGCCACCGAGGCAAAGGTGACGTTTCGTCAAGCCTACAGCTCGGACGCGCTGCAAACCCGGTCGAGAAAGACGCTGACGCTGGTTAAAGAAGGCGGTACGTGGCTGATCGCCCGCGAGCGCGTGGGCTAGCGCAATTGCAATGACCCGCGGCCGTTCGCCCATCAACGCACTGCGCAGTTCCACACGCGCGGTCAAGGCGCTCGCGATGCTCGCCAAGTGCGCGCTGGTCGCTGCGCTGGTTGGCTTGCCCACAGGTGTGATTGGTGGCGGCGCGTTTGGATATAGCGACGCCGAGTCGCTGCTGTTGAAAGCATTGCGCGAGATCAGTTTGACGCAGCTCGATTCAGCGCGAAAAACGATTGGCGAATTGCTAGAGCGCTACCCGAATTACCGTCTCGCGCATTTGGTGCAGGGCGATTTGTGGATGGCCAAATCGCGCGCCATTGTGAGCATCGGTAACTCTACGCCAACGCTGCAAACGGACTTATTGTCCGGCCTTCGCGCCGAGGCAACCGCGCGCGTCAAACGCGGCCAAGACGCCTTCAAGCCAGAGCACATTCCCGCGAACTTTTGGCGGGTGCCGCCCACGCAGCCCTACGCTTTGGCGGTGGACGTCGATAAGTCGCGGCTTTATGTCTTGTCGAACGAAAACGGTCGCCTAGTTCGCATCGCTGATTTCTACGCAACCATTGGCAAAGCCGGTAGCGGCAAAGCGCGTGAAGGTGACCAGCGCACGCCGCTCGGCGCATACACCCTGCTCGGCTCCATATCGCGCGAAAAGTTGACCGATCTTTACGGGGCGGGCGCCTTCCCGCTTGACTATCCCAACACGTGGGATCGCATCCAAGGCAGAAACGGCTTTGGCATCTGGCTGCACGGCGTGCCGAGCGACACCTACGCGCGCGCACCGCGCTCAAGCGATGGCTGCGTCGTGGTGTCAAACCCTGATCTCAAGCTGATCGAAAAATTTATCGCGCCGGGGCGCACCTCATTCATCATCGAGCAGAGTATTGATTGGGTCGATAAGGACACCGCTGGCAAGCAATCACAAGCGCTGCTCACCGCGGTCGAGCGCTGGCGCAGCGACTGGCAGGCGCTCGACACGCAGCGCTACCTGCAACATTACGCGCCAAGCTTTGTCAGCGACACGCAGCGTTTGCCCGAATGGCGTGAACAAAAGCGCGCCGTGAACGCTGCCAAAACTTGGGCCAAAATTGATCTCGCCAACCTGTCCGCCGTGCAGTATCCGGGCGAAAAAACACTTGCGGTGGTCACCTTCGACCAAAACTACCAAAGTAATAATCTCAGCGGCCAAACGCGCAAACGTCAACTCTGGCAATTGATCGATGGACGCTGGCAGATTATTTACGAAGGCAGTGCCTGATCCCTTTTTCTTTTCTATGAATACTATGAATACTTTTACTCGCCTCATTGCAATGGGTACTACGGCGCTGGCGCTTTTCGCTGCCACCGCAGGCTACGCGCAGGACAAGCCGCGCGTCGAAATGAAAACCAGCCTCGGCATGATCGTCATTGAGCTTGACCCGGCAGCCGCGCCGAAGTCAGTCGCTAACTTTCTTGAGTACGTGAAATCGGGTTTTTACGAAGGCACGGTATATCACCGTGTGATCAAAGGCTTCATGGCGCAAGGCGGTGGTTTTGACAAAGCGCTGAAGCAAAAAGAAACGCGAGCACCGATCTTAAACGAAGGCGAAGCGGCTGAAAAAGCGGGCCTTAAAAATGATCGCGGCACGATCTCGATGGCGCGCACTGGCGACCCGCATTCGGCCACCGCGCAGTTCTACATTAACTACAAAGATAACGCGATGCTCGACGCCTCAAGCGCTAAAAGCAACATGCCTCCGCCGTGCAAGGCCGAAAACGCGCCACCGCAGTGCAAGCAAATGGGATGGGGCTACACCGCTTTTGGTCGCGTCGTGCAGGGTATGGATATCGTCGACAAAATGGCCGAAGTGCCCACCGGCCCCGGCGGCATGTTCCCGTCTGACGTTCCGCAAACGCAGATCGTGATCGAAAAAGTTACCCTCCTCACCAAAAAATAAGCAAGCTCATGGCACTCGTTAAATTCACCACCAATCACGGCGACTTCACTCTTGATGTCGATGAGGTCAACGCCCCGCTCACCGCAGCTAACTTTTTGCAGTACGTGCGCGACGGTCATTACAACAACACGATTTTTCATCGCGTGATCGAAGGCTTTATGGTGCAAGGCGGTGGCTTTGAGCCCGGCATGAAGCAAAAAAATGGCCGCGATCCGATTGCCCACGAAGGCGTAGCTACGAGCAAGGCAGGCCTCAAAAACACCATGTACACGGTCGCGATGGCGCGCACCAACGAGCCGCACTCCGGCTCGTCACAGTTCTTCATCAACATCGCCGACAACGCCTTC
>JAYSRA010000092.1:0-9531 GCA_043721275.1 Burkholderiales bacterium | reverse complement strand
TCAAGCTGGATTGGCTGCCGTTTGTTTACCGCGCAGACATCTCGGCGACCGGCTGGCAGTGGTGGTGGGAACACATCCGGCAATCGATCATGCCGGTGATGGTGCTCGGCTTGTTTCAAGCGGCAAGCTGGACGCGCTACGTGCGCTCGGCCATGCTTGATGTGATTCGGCTTGACTACGTGACCACCGCGCGCAGTAAGGGCCTCACCGAGCGGGTGGTGGTGCTGAAACACGTGGTTCGCAATGCGCTGATTCCGGTGGTCACGCTGGTCGCATTGCAGATGCCTGCGGTGTTTGGTGGCGCGATTGTTACCGAGCAAATCTTTCGCATTCCGGGCATCGGCTCGCTGCTGATTGACGCGATTTTGCGCAACGATACGCCGGTGATTATGGCGGTGACCTTCGTGTTTGCTTGCCTCGTTATTTTGTTCAATTTAATCGCTGATTTGCTCTATGGTTGGCTCGATCCCCGCATCAGTTATCGCTAGGCCTCGCGGGCTTCCTCTGTATGGAGGCGCGGGTGCCTTTGTAGGAGCGGCTTGCCGCGACCCGAGGCCACCTCGCAGGTCGCGGCAAGCCGCTCCTACAGGGGGCGTTGTTGCGGCAAAGCAGAATCGCGTTTGGACACACCATGTCCGTTAGCGCAACCCTCCCCGCCGCTCGCCAGAAACACATCTCCCCCACCCGCGAAGCTTGGCGGCGTTTCTGCCGCCACAAAATGGCGGTGGTGAGCCTGGTGGTGCTCTCCGCGATGGTGCTGTTGGTTGTTTTTGGCCCGCTGGTATGGAAGGTGGCAATCAACGAAATCGACTTCACCGCGCGGCTCAAAGGCCCCTCGCTCGCGCACCCGTTTGGCACCGATGATTTGGGGCAAGACATTTTTGCTCGCATGCTCTACGGTGGTCGCATTTCGTTGGCCGTGGGGATGGCCGCTATGACGATGGCGATCTTGGTCGGCGTGACCATTGGCGCGATTGCTGGCGTGTCGCGCGGTTCGGTGGACGCTGCGTTGATGTGGCTTACCGATCTGTTTTTGTCCCTCCCGCAACTGCCATTGTTGCTACTGTTGATCTACCTTTTTCGCGACACATTGAAGTCAGCGTTTGGCCCCGAGGTGGGCATTTTCATCATGATCGTGCTGGTGATCGGTGGCTTTCGCTGGATGCCGGTGGCGCGGCTGGTGCGTGCGCAATTTTTTTCGTTGCGCGAGAAGGAATATGTGGAAGCAGCGCGCGCGCTGGGCGCGTCAACCACGCGGCAAGTGGTGCGACACATTCTGCCCAACACACTCGGCCCGGTGATCGTGGCGGGCACCATTGATGTGGCCGCAGCGATCATCGCTGAGTCCACCTTGTCGTTTTTGGGGCTCGGTTTTCCGCCGGATATTCCCACGTGGGGACGCCTGCTGTTTGACAGCAAAGACTACTTGGACATCGCCGCGTATTGGGCGCTATTTCCGGGCACCGCCATCTTTTTAACCGTGCTCACCATCAATTTTATTGGTGACGGTTTGCGCGACGCGCTTGATCCGCGCAAGGTGATGTGATGAGCGAAGTCCACGCTCCGCAACGCCTGCTAGATATTCGCGGCCTCAAGACCCATTTCAAGACGGACGACGGGTGGCTGCACGCGGTGGACGGGGTAGATATCGCGATTGATCGCGGTGAAACCGTCGGCGTGGTCGGTGAATCCGGCTGCGGCAAGTCGGTCACTGCGATGTCGGTGCTCAAGCTCGTGCCGATGCCGCCCGGACGCATCGTTGAAGGGCAGATTTTGTGGCAGGGCCGCGACATCGTGCCGCTCGACGACGACGCCATGCGCTCGATTCGCATGAAAGAAATCGCCATTGTTTTTCAGGAGCCGATGACGTCGCTGAACCCGGTTTATACCGTGGGTGAACAGATCGCCGAGGGCTTGATATTGCACGAACGGCTGTCAAAAAAAGACGCGATGAGTCGCGCAGTCGACATGTTGAAACTCGTACACATTCCGACCCCAGAAAGGCGCGTGAACGATTATCCGCACCAGTTTTCAGGCGGCATGCGGCAGCGCGTGATGATCGCGATGGCGCTGTCGTGCAAGCCAAAATTGTTGATTGCCGACGAGCCCACCACTGCGCTCGACGTGACCATTCAGGCGCAAATTCTTGATCTGCTCGCCGAGCTTAAATCTGAGCTCGGCATGGCGATTTTGCTCATCACTCACGCGATGGGCGTGGTCGCCGAAGTGGCGCAGCGCGTGGTCGTGATGTATGCCGGCAAAGTCGTGGAAGAGGCGACGGTCGAAGAGTTGTTCGCGCATCCGCGCCATCCGTACACACAGGGCTTGATCCGCTCCATTCCTCGAATCGACACAGCGGCGACGCACAAGATTCGTTTGGAAGCCATTTTCGGCACCGTGCCCAAGCTCATCGCACCGAACGAAGGCTGCCGCTTTGCGCCGCGCTGCAAATTTGCGATGGCCGCATGCACGACTGCAACGCCTGCGCTGCGCGAAGTCGCTTCGGGGCATAAAGTGGCGTGCATTCTTGACGTGGCGGTCGCATGAGCGCACCCTTGCTCCGAGTTAATAGTCTCGTAAAACACTTCCCCATCAAAGGCGGAATCTTCGGTCGCGTGGCCGAAAAAGTGCATGCGGTGGACGGCGTGAGTTTCGAGCTCAAAGCCGGTGAAACCTTGGGCGTCGTCGGCGAATCCGGCTGCGGCAAGAGCACCACGGGCCGCTGTATTTTGCGTCTCATTGAGCCCACGTCGGGTGAAGTCTGGTTCGACGGAAAAAACGTCACCGCGCTCGGCAAATCGGAGCTTCGCGCGATGGCGCGCGACATGCAAATTATTTTTCAGGATCCGTACGCATCGCTCAATCCACGCATGACGGTTGGCTCAATCATCGGTGAGGCGCTAACCATTCACAAACTCACCAAAACGCCGCGCGAATACGAAGATCGCATCGTTGAGCTGCTTGAAACCGTGGGCCTGAACGCCGATCACATGCGCCGTTATCCGCATGAGTTTTCCGGTGGTCAGCGGCAGCGCATCGGCATCGCGCGAGCGCTCGCCGTCACGCCCAAACTTATCGTGTGTGATGAGGCGGTGTCCGCGCTCGACGTGTCGATTCAGGCGCAGGTGATCAATCTGCTCGAAGATTTGCAAGAAAAATTTGATCTCACCTACTTGTTCATCGCGCACGATTTGTCGGTGGTCGAACACATCAGCAATCGCGTCGCCGTGATGTATCTCGGGCGCATCGTTGAGATCGCGTCCAGCCGCGATTTGTACACCGGCCCGCTGCATCCGTACACCGAGGCGCTGCTCTCCGCCGTACCCATCCCCGATCCGTCGGTAAAACGCTCGCGCATCCATCTGCAGGGCGACGTGCCAAGCCCGATCAACCCGCCGTCGGGTTGCCACTTTCACACCCGCTGCCCGATCGCGCAAAAACCGCTGTGCAACACCGAATCGCCCACCTTAAAGCAGTCGCGCGACGGGCATTGGGTGGCCTGTCATTTACGCGGATGACCCAACAGCTTTATGTTCCATCGCATATTTTACGTGGGCTAAGCGGCTTTTTATTGAAAAGTCAACTTTATATAAAACAGGTGCCTAAGCCCATATGAAATGGCGCTTTCAACGTAAAGTTGTAGCGGGTGGCGCGGAACGCTTGCGGTTCCGCCGAAGACGGTGATGCGCA
The DNA here is from genome assembly GCA_043721275.1 of Burkholderiales bacterium. Lineage (GTDB taxonomy): Bacteria > Pseudomonadota > Gammaproteobacteria > Burkholderiales > Casimicrobiaceae > Casimicrobium. The sequence goes on along the minus strand of JAYSRA010000092.1, from coordinate 5,841 downwards.
ACGCATGCCGAAGCGGCTTCGCCGGTTGTACTAAGCGGCGCTATGAACTGCCGCGAGCCAGCATCCCCGTCACCCGCCGCACTAGCCACTTCGGCGTGCTGCGCGAGGCCAGCGCCACGGCGCGGTTGACCGCGCCGGGCACGCAAATGACGTCACCCCGCATGCACCCATCAAAGCCGTCGCGCGCGACCGCATCGACCTCGCCGATCAAAAAATTGGGCAGCTTTGATAGCGCGTCATTCGCGTCCGAGGCGTTCGAAAACATGTGGGTGGCGGTGATGCCAGGGCACAGCGCGGTGATCGTCACGCCGGTGCCTTTAAGCTCCTCTGAGAGCGATTCGGTGAGCGACAACACACAGGCCTTGCTCGCTGCGTAAGTGGCCAGCAACGGAATCGGCTGAAACGCCGCGATGGACGCGACATTGAGCACGCGCCCCGACCCCCGCGCCACCATCAACGGCAGCAGGTGGGCGAGCATGGCAGTCAACGCCGAAATATTGAGATCAATAATGGCTTGATGGCCTGCGGGCGTCATCTTTACGAAATGTTGCTGCTCCAAAACGCCCGCACAGTTCACCAGCACATCGGGCACTCGCTTGCGCCGCTTAAGCGTAGCCGCTAGCTTTTGCGCCGCGCCCTGTGCAGCCAAGTCGGTCGGCAGCACCAACGCCTTGATGTCGTGCGCGGTTTCAAGCTGCGTCGCCAACGCGTGCAACTTGTCCGCACTGCGAGCAACCAGCACCAAGTCATGGCCTGCATGTGCGAAGCAGTGGGTTAGCGCCTCACCGATGCCGGAGGAGGCACCGGTGACGAGGGCGATGGGGCGGGCGGAGGTTGACATGAACATGTTTCCTGCATTGTGGGCTCACCAATCATACGCAATGGTTCGCACTGCGTTGTGGCGCAGACGTTGAACCGATTCCGTCTTCCACTCGTATCCTTTCCACTTACTCAGGGAGAAAAAACAAATGAAAACGAAACTGGTTGGTGCAATTCGCGTGCTGAGCGTTGCTGCGTTTTCCGCTGTGGTCGCTGCGTCACAAGCGGCCTACACCATCACCACCTACAACTATCCGGGCGCATTGGGCACCCAAGCGTGGGGCATCAACAACTCGCTGCAGGTTGCAGCCAACGCGAACCTTGGCCCCGGTATTGCCGACGGCGTGGGGTTCGTTTATACGTATGGCACCGGCAGCATCACCCTGCTGCCCACGCCCGCCCCGGGCTCTGTGGCCGTCCCGCTGGGCATTAACGACGCCGGGGTGATGGCCGGCGGCGTGAATTCCAGCGCCGTCACCACTAGCACCGGATTTGTGTTGAACGGCGGCACCTTTGCGCTGTTCAATTACCCCGGTGCCGTCAGCACTTATGGTCGCGCCATCAACGCGTCGGGCAATGTCACCGGCTACTACGAAGACGCGGTCGGCAATCTGGGTGGATATCTCTACAACCCGTTAACGGCCGCGTTCACGTCGATCACGTTTCCCGGCTCGCCGGTTACGTTCGCTCAGGGCAGCAACAGCTCGGGCGTGATCGTGGGCAGCGCGATATTGCCTGCGAACGGAGCCTACCTAGGCTCGCCGCCCGGACAGTATGGCTACGTTCGTCAAAGCGCAGGCACCGTGACGTTTTTTCGCGTAAACGGACGCCCCACCCGCGCGCGCGGCATCAATGACGCAGGCACCATCGTCGGCTGGCTTAACGACGTGACACCCGGAGAAACCAAGGGATTCGTCGTCACGGTGCCGACCGGCGCGAGCTACGCAAACGTGTCGGTACCGGTGACTGAATACCTGTCCGTCGCCGGTAACCCGCAGACGTTTGCCGAGGGCATCAATAACCTGGGTTTCGTCTCGGGCAGCGCATCGGACGGTGTGGGTGGCAGCATCGCGTTCGTCGCTGCGCCATCGCCAGCCACGTTGATTGCCGATCTCGACGCGGCAATCGTTGGCTTTGGTTTGCCACGCGGCCTGACCAACGCGCTTGGGGCCAAGCTTGATGCTGCGCTGGCCGCGCTCGATGCTGGCAACGTTACGGGCGCTTGCAACAACTTGCAAGCGTTGATCAATCAAGCAAACGCACAATCAGGAAAAAAACTAACCATCGCGCAAGCCAACCAGATCATCACCGCAGCTAACGCGATTCGCGCCACACTCGGTTGCGCGTAGTCGCGACAACCTAGTCGCCGACGTCCGCCGCTTGTAGTGACACGGTTTTTGTGTCAGCGGCGACGCGTTGGCGTCCAACTTCTTTAAAGCCATACTTGGCGTGAAAATTAGCCGACACCGGGTTTGGCGGATCAACGTCAAATTCGCAAGTCACGACGGGCACAGCCGTTAACTTCGCATGTGCAAAGACCGCCTGGTAAAGCGCCGCACCGAACCCGCGGCCTTGCATTGCGTGCGACACGACCACACGGTCGACGTAGAGGAATTTCGGGTAGCGCAAACAAAACCAGCGGTAATTCACGCTGTCGTAGGTCGCGCCTTCACGTAATGCAATGAGGAAGGCGCACACACGGCCCGCGTGCTCAACGACCCAATGCGCCTCGGCCTCTTCACAGAGTGCAGTCAATCGTGCACCGTTCATAGGGCTTAAGTAATGAACGGACTCCTCGTTCAACGCGAGGACGGCGGGAAAGTCTGATCGGGTTGCGGGGCGAATTTGCATTGGCCAGCGTAGCGCACAAATGGCAAAGCGAGTTTCGCAATTTCGAATGTTGAATCGTGTGGTCATTCTGTTGCGGACTCGCGCTTGAGTTAAGTGTTGCTTAAGCAGTTTAATGGTGCGGTGTGGGCACGCTTTCACATCAGCGCGGCGCGTTTTCACGAACCTGCGCACGAGCTGTGCTGCGCGGATAAGATGCGCTCATTGCATTGACTGTGAGGTGAACCATGGCAGCGTTGTCTCATCGCGTTTTTTTCGCAGTTTCGGTGGTGTGGGCCACGTTCGCGCTGGTTGCCCCACCCAGCGCCCATGGGCAGGACTATGCGCGAGAACAGCGCTGGGCGGACGAGACTCTGCCGGGCGTGGTGGTCGGCGATGCGGTGCGCATCAAGGCCGCGTCGGGTCGCGAATTTCTCGGTCTCTACACCGCGCCTGCAAAGGCGAGCGCCGCGCTGCCTGCCATCGTGCTTGTACACGGCGTCGGCGTGCACCCCGACTTCGGCATCATTGGCGTGCTGCGCGTGAAGTTGGCTGACCTAGGCTACGCCACCCTCGCCATCCAGATGCCAGTGCAGGGCAGGGAGGCAGCGGTCGATGACTATTACCCGAAGGTGTTCCCCGACGCCGCCGACCGCATGGCGAAAGCCGCCGAATGGATGCGCGCTAAGGGCCACAGCAACGTCGTGCTGCTGTCGCACAGCATGGGCGCGTGGATGGCCAACGTCTACCTCGATCAGGCGCACGAGACCACGCCGTACAAAGCGTGGATCGTGATGGGGCTCACCGGGAGTTACTCATGGACGATGCGGCGATTCGCTATGCCGATTCTCGATGTGTACGGCGAAAACGACATCGCACCGGTGCTCGGTGCCATAGGACGTCGCAAGCTCGCGCTTAAAGAAAGCAACGGCTCAAAGCAAGTAAAAATTGCCGCTGCCGATCATCACTATCTGGGGCGCGACAATGAATTGGTCGCGGCGATTGATGGTTTTTTGAGGGAGCGGATCGCGCCTGCGCTCTCCATGCAGCGTTAAGCGTCTGTCCAGTGACCCCCACAGGGTACGATCTCATAGCCGTCTGCGTCGGGATGGCGAAACGGTATCTTTGGCATACCTTTAGAATATATGTTTTCTAGGTAAGCGTGCGGAGCAACTATGTCCAAAGAGGTACAAATGTCGATCAAGATGGAGTCCTCGTTGCGGGAGCAATTTATGGCGGTCGCTGCGGATCGTCATCGTCCCGCTGCACAGATCATTCGCGATTTGATGCGGCTCTACATCGCTGACAGCGAGACGCCCAATGCGCTGACTGCGGCCACAATTCGCAAGAGCCGTCGCGGTGAAGACGTGTTCGCTGCAAAGAACGCATCCGATCTGTTCAAAAAATTGGGAATTTAGTGCGGCTGCCGCACTATTCGGGACAGTTCAAGCGCGACGTAAAACTCGCCGAAAAGCGCGGTAAGGACATGACGAAGCTGCGCACCGTGATTGAGCTGCTCATCGCCGCTGAATCGTTGCCTCGTGAATTGAACGACCATCCGTTAAAGGGCGAGTGGAAGCCCAACCGCGATCTGCACATCGAACCCGATTGGCTCTTGATTTATTGCGTTGAGGGCGAAACGATTCGCTTCGAGCGAACCGGTACGCATTCGGATTTGTTCAGCAAGTGAGGCGCGGCTACGGCAAGCTGCCTTTGTGTCCGCGCCGTTACGCCGCCGGCAACTCGCAACGCGTAATTCGCGCCAGCACGTCGCCCATTGAGTCCCGCGCAATCGCTGTGTCACAGCTCGCCTGTCCGCGCAGCCACCAGCCATCGCTCAACCCAAAGTAGCGACACAGGCGCAAGTCGGTGTCGGCGGTGATCGAACGCTTGCCCGCCACGATGTCACCGATACGCGGCGGCGGCACGCCGATGGCTTCAGTCAAACGATATTTCGTCAAACCAAGCGGCTTCAAGAATTCCTCATCCAGCATTTCGCCGGGAGAAACGGGGGCAACGGTACGTACGCGCATGGTCTTTACTTCCTCAGAACTAGGGCGGAACGCTTGCGGTTCCGCCGAACGGGGTGTTGTAGAACGCGCGGGAAAGCGGCTTCGCCAGTTGCACGAGGCGGAACCGCGAGCGTTCCGCCCTACAGGCCCTACGAGCCGCATGTCACCTGTCCTTCTTCCCTTAATTGCAATTCTTGCAAAGAGTTTGCAGATTCTCAAGAGCGTTTCCGCCTCCTTTTGCTACGGAAAAAATATGATCAACTTCAAGCTCAACGTCGTGATCAGTTGACGGGCTTGCTCCGCATTTGGCGCAACGATAGTTGTCGCGCTTCAGTACCGCCCACCTGTCCTTAAGCGGAATCGTGGTGCGCAGTGTCGTTATTGCGTTACCGGCAAGAAGTTTTTCTTTGGATATTTTCCCGGCGTGAAACGCGGCAAGCGCTTCGCACGCAGCACGCACGCTGCCCCAATGTCGTTTGTACGGCGCCTCGGAAATTTTTGCGCTAAGAGTTGCTAGCTGCCGTTTCCCCGGCGCGTACCCTAATGCTTTCCAGACGTCCTCCAAATTCCGAACGAGAAGTTCCGCCGAGTAGCTTCTCTGTCTGCCACCCGATATGCCGATTAGTTCCAAGGCTTTCTGCCATGAGCCGAGCCTATCGATAATGGTCTCTGAGCGAGGGCGCTTTCCAGCGAGCGAATTGTATTGAGTGGTCGTAAAGTAGCTTTCGCTAAACGTTTCAGCGACTGCTTGTAGCGCCAACACAAGATCTTCGTCTGTAAAGCGATTTCGCTTAGCAGTCAGGTCGAAATTAAATGTCTCAGTCATCTCTTGTCCATTACTCTTTTAGCCTTCCCCAAACTCCGCTCAATCGTCCCCGGCAAGGTCAATTCAACTTTCGCTGAAACGCCAATCAAGTTCTTGATATCCGACGTCAATTGCCGCGTCACAGCCTTATGCGCATCGGCACTCGCATGCACAAATCGCAATGTCATCTCCACGCGCACTTCGAGTTCGTCGAGGTGTTCGGGGCGGGTGATGACGCAGACGTAATGCGGGGCGAGATCGGGTTGGCGCAGGATCAGCTCTTCGATTTGCGTGGGGAACACGTTGACGCCGCGGATGATCATCATGTCGTCTGAGCGGCCAGTGATTTTGGCCATGCGGCGCATGCTGCGCGCGGTG
>JAYSRA010000091.1:0-9620 GCA_043721275.1 Burkholderiales bacterium | reverse complement strand
TTTCTGCCATGCCTGAAACAGGAACACGCCAGACATGGAGAAAATGACGAACAGAATGAGGCGCTGGAAGTCCATCGTGGGCTTTCAGTTAAGGGTTGTGAGAGACGGGCCGCGCATCGTTAACGACGGCAGTGTGGGACGAGTTCAATTTGTTTTCGGGCACGGGATCAAATCCACCCGCATGCCACGGATGGCATTTGGCGAGCCGCATCGCGCCCATCGCGCTGCCACGCAACACGCCGTACACGCCGATGGCGTCAGCGGTGTATTCCGAGCAGCTCGGGAAGAAGCGGCAGCGCGGGCCGAGCATGGGCCGAATGCCGTATTGGTAGGCTTTGATGAGGCCCAGAGCACAGACCACACCAACCTTACGCTTGCTGCTCATGCCTTGACCGGAACGCTGGCGGCTGCCGATTTGGCGATGATGCGATCAAGCGTAGCCGTCCATTCAGCAATGACTGCTGCAACGTCTTTGCTCGTAATCGACAGGCTCAAGCGCACCACGTATTGCGATGGTTGCAATGCGTTTTGACGAAGCCGAAATTGCTCGCGGATGCGCCGTTTGACGGCGTTGCGCAACACCGACGTTCGGGCGTAGCGCTTGCCAATCATTAAGCCGAGTTGCGGGCGAGCCGCCTGTGTGGCGTTGGGTTCAACCGGACGGCGATACACCCACAAAAAGCGCCCTCGTTGGGCGCGCGTCTTCAGTGCCCGAGCGAAATCTTCGGACTCAAGCACCCGGGCGGCACGCGGAAACGAGGCTCCCGCGAGCGTGGTGAGCACGGCAGGCGCAGCAGACGCGACGGCTCTATTCCGGCCTAGGCCGAAAGAACCGAGCGGCCCTTGGAGCGGCGCGCTGCAATCACGCGGCGACCGCCTTTGGTGGCCATGCGAGCACGAAAACCGTGGTTGCGTTTGCGGCGAATAACGGAAGGCTGGAATGTACGTTTCATGATCTCTTCGACTCTGTGTAATGCGCTGGCTTTGCCCTGCGGCTACCTTCGCGATGAAGGCATGAAGCAGCTTGGAATGTTGTCCGACGGTCGCAGGGCGCAGTCGCCTAATGCTGACAAACTCACATACGTGCGTATGCTGTTTTTGCGGAAAAGCCTTGCATTATAGCTTTTGGGGCGCTTTTTTAAAGCGAAAAGCCAATCAAAGCCGTAATCACAGCGTTAACGCCCGGTTGGAAGATCAAACAATGCCTTCCAGTTTCAACAAAAATTGCTTGTTGTGCAAGCCACCCGCATAACCCGTGAGCGATCCGTTCGCGCCGATCACGCGGTGGCAGGGCACGATGATGCCGATGGGGTTTTTGCCGTTGGCAGCCCCGATGGCGCGCACCGCCGATGGCTGCCCAACGATCTGTGCTTGTTGCCCATAAGTGCGCGTTTCGCCGTACGGGATTTTGGTGAGCGCGATCCATGCCCGTTTTTGAAAATCGGTGCCAAGCGGCGCGAGCGGCAGGGTGAATGCGCGCAACGTGCCTTGAAAATACGCGTCAAGCTCACGCTTTGTTTGCGCGAATATCGGCAACCGCTCGTCGCGCACCCAATCATCGTGCATCGCGGGTACGTACTTGCCCGCGGTCATATGCAGCGCGGTCAGTGCCTCGCCGTTTGATAACAGCAGCAGCTCGCCGGTCGGGGAGGCGTGCAGTTGGTAGTAGGTCGTCATGTCGGTTTTTCCAGTTTTCTCCACGTGTGTAGAACGGCGTAACTGCGCCACGGCCGCCACGCTTCGGCCATCGCGTCCGCCTCGCGCTGCCCTTTTGCCGTGTTCGGTAAATTCATCGCATTCAACAGCGCCACATCCTGCGGCGGCCACGCGTCCGGCCACGCCAGCGCTCGCATCGCGATGTAATGCGCAGTCCACGGGCCGACGCCTTTTATAGCTCGCAATGCAACGATTGCTTGCATCGGTTCGGTGCCGCCGCTGAGCACCAGCGCCTTGGCGGTCACCGCCTGCGCAATGGCAATCATCGCCTCGGCCCGCGTGCCGACAATGCCCAATCGCCCGATATCGTCGCGCGTTAATTGCGCAACGGTCGCGGCCAACGGAAATGCTCGCTTTAGTTCAGCAAACGGCGTTACCACCGGCTCACCAAACGCATCGACAAAACGCGTTGCCAACGTGCGCGCCGCTTTCACTGTCACCTGCTGACCAAGGATCGCGCGCATCGCCAATTCGAAGCCATCAAACGCACCGGGCAAACGCAAGCCGTGCGCGCCCGTGGCAAGCGCGCCAAGTGCTGCCGCAATTTCTTGTGGATCGGCGGCCACGTCAAACACGTGCTTGGTGCGCGACAGCAGCGCCTGCGTTGAGCTTGCGAGCGTGGACGAAAAGCGCAACTGCAACGCATTGCGTTTCGGCAAGTGACTGACTTCGAGCCAGCCGACTTGCGTGGCACCGTCGATGCGAATCACGCGCCGATACGCGGCCTCCATCACCGATTCCACACCCGGAATCGCGCGCATCTCGAAGAACGCGAGCAACCGCGCCCAGTCGTACGGCGGACGATACGGCAGCACAAACGTGAGCGCATCGGTTTGATCGGGCGCATCATTTTCTTGGCCCGCTTTGCGCAGTCGTGTTGGACTGAATCCGTAGCGTTCCGCGAACAATGTGTTCATGCGTCGCACGCTGGAGAAGCCGCTGGCAAACGCCACTTCCGCTACCGGCAGCGACGTGTCTGTCAACAAACGTTTGGCCAACAACAAGCGGTGCGTCTGCGCGTACTGCACTGGAGACACGCCAAATTCTTCAGAAAAAATCCGCCGTAAATGACGATCCGTCACGCCAATTTTTTGCGCGATGAGCGACAGATCAACGTCGTTGGCCACGCCATCCTCAATCATGCGCGCGGCGGTGCGCGCGAGTTTCGCACTCGCCTCGGTCGCCGCAAATCCCGGAGCGAGCTCAGGCCGACATCGCAGGCAAGGACGAAATCCGGCCGCCTCGGCCGCTGCGGCGCTCGGATGAAAGGTGCAGTTTTTTTGCTGCGGCAAACGCACGCGACAAATCGGGCGGCAGTAAATATGGGTGGAAGAAACGCCGACAAAAAAGCGTCCATCGAAACGCGTGTCATGCGCCTTCATGGCCTGGTAGCAAGCGGTGGAATCGAGATGCATGAACGCAGTTTATCTGCGCGATGCGCGGCAAGTTAGCCGTTTTCGGACATCATGCTTTTGAGTAAGCAGTGGTGCAATGTCGACAACGCAAAAGCATCACGTTGCAATACTAGCGTTCGCACAAGTTAATCCCGGCGCGCATCAAGTGGAAATCGCGCGAAGTAATGGGCATGATTTAGCCGGCACCAACGACTACCCACACTGCGCACCATGAAACTCACCTTCCGCCACGTCCCGACATTTGCCATCACACTCATCGCCGCGCTGATGCTGCTGCACGGCCCCATTTTTCAACCGGCGCAGTATCACGAATTTGCAGATCGTTCGATCTGGGCGAGCATTCCGCATGCATTCGATGTGTTGTCGAACTTGGGTTTTGCGTTCGTTGCGTTATGGGGCGCACTACGTTTGTGGCCGCAGCGAAATCATCCCGCACTACGCCGCGCGCGCATCGGCTACGGCGTGTTTCTGATCGCCCTGCTGCTCACATCGGTGGGCTCCACGTACTACCACTTGGCACCTGATGATTGGCGCTTGGTGTGGGATCGGCTGCCCATCGCACTGGCCTGCGCGGGCCTGCTCGCGGGCGTTCGCGCGCAGCTCGTGCCGCAGGTGAACGTCAAGCTCGAAATCATCGCACTGGCTGCGTTTGCAGCGGCCAGTGTGGCGTGGTGGTACGTTGGACAGCTTGGCGGCAATGGCGATTTGCGCCCCTATTTGCTGCTGCAAATTGCGCCACTGATTTTGATACCTTTGTGGCAGACGGTTTACGGCGCGAGTCGCGCGGATTGCCTGTGGTTTGGCTTCGCGCTAGCGCTGTACGTACTCGCAAAAATCGCTGAGCTGCATGATCATGAAATGCACGCGGCACTGGGCTTGATCACTGGGCACACGGTCAAGCACTTGCTCGCATCGGTTGCGGCGTGGGTGTTGGTTGCGCGGTTAGTCAGAACGACAGCAAGCGCAGGTAAATCGGCCGCCACCTCTCGCGCAGCAACCTCACGCACAAAACACGCGACTAGTGCGATTTAGCGCGCAGGCGCACGAATGCACTTATCTACCCAGCCGACCTTGGGCGATTGAAGCGGGCGTCAAAGTGCGTGATCAGCCGTTCTTCTCGCGTCGGCAACGCCATAATCCGTGCATGAAAATTTATCAAGTCGGCGGCAGCGTTCGCGACAATCTCCTCGGACTGCCTGCGGTGGACCGCGATTACGTGGTCGTGGGCGCGACGGTCGACGAGATGCTGGCGGCGGGTTATCAGCCGGTGGGCAAAGACTTTCCGGTGTTTTTGCATCCAAAAACAAAAGAGGAATACGCCCTTGCGCGCACCGAGAGGAAGAGCGGTCGCGGCTACACCGGGTTTGCGTTTCAGGCCGCGCCGGACGTCACGTTAGAAGAAGATTTACTGCGTCGTGACTTGACGATTAACGCGATGGCCGTTGCTGATAACGGCACGCTGATCGATCCGTACGGCGGCGCTAAGGACATCGCAGCAAAAGTGTTGCGCCACGTGAGCGATGCGTTTGCGGAAGACCCGCTGCGCGTGTTGCGGCTGGCGCGTTTTGCTGCGCGGTTTAGCGAATTTACTGTTGCGCCGGAGACACTTGCGTTGTGCAAAAAACTGGTGGCTGACGGCGAGGTGCGTGAGCTCGTTGCCGAGCGGGTGTGGCAAGAAATTTCGCGCGGATTGATGGAGGCAGAGCCGTCGAAAATGTTCGATGTTTTGCGTGCATGCGGCGCGCTCGCTGAGCTGGCACCCGAGCTGGATCGTCTGTGGGGCGTGCCGCAAAAGCGAGAGTGGCACCCCGAGATCGACACCGGTATTCACATCATGCAGGTGATTGATTACGCGGCCCATCGCAGTTGGCCGCTGGCAACGCGATTTGCTGCGTTGACGCATGATTTGGGCAAAGGTTTAACGCCCGCCGACATCCTGCCCGCTCATCATGCGCACGAGGCGCGCAGCGTGAAACTGGTGGCGGCGTTGTGCGAGCGCTGGCGTGTGCCGCGCGACTGCGCGGAGTTGGCCACACATGTCGCGGCGGAGCACGGCAATTTAGGAAAACTCAAAGACATGCGGCCCGCGACGGTGCATGACGTGCTGATGCGCTGCGACGTTTTGCGGCGTCCTGAGCGCTTCGTGCAGATGTTGGATGCCTGCGAGGCCGACCGCTCGTCGCGACGCACCGTGGGGCTGCCTGAGAGCGCGGGCGAGCCATTCACGGCGCGGGTTGAGGCAATGGCAGCACTTGCAGCAATGCAATCGGTGGATGCGGGCGCGGTGGCGGCAACTATGGCAGCGCTTGGCAAGCCGGAGCGCATCGCCGAGGCAGTGCGCGAGGCGCGGATTGACGCGATTCGCGTGGCGCGAGCAAACGGCGCGTAGCAGAAACTCGCCGCGACCCGCAGCATTGCCAAGCTTTCGCCGCAGTCGCCGGTTACCGGACTTTTTTGGGCGATTTTCATAGGCAGCTTTACGCTGTAAGCGCCATTTTACCGGGGCTAAGCCGCGATAACGACGTTTATCGACTTTATTAGTTTATGGCACTATAGCCCCAGTAAAATAAGGGTTCCACGGAAAAGTCAATGCCAAATTGCAAGTCGTTTCGAGTCGTTTGGACGCGGAAGAATTGCCCGTGGTTTAGCCACGCGCCTACTCATCCGGCACAGGCTGACCACGAAGTTCATTCATCCGTTTTTCGGCGAGCCACGCCAACCGTTTTGCCTGCGTCAGCAGCGTTCGCCGCAGACCGCTTTGCACTCGACGCTCGGCGATCACCTAGGCCAATAGCGAGAGTGTTTCCGCCCGTCGCGCGATTCGCGTGTCAGGATGTCCTCTGAGCTTGAGCACCGCTTCGCTCACGATCCGACCACGGACGCTGGTGGGAATGACTGCGCCATCAGCTACTACCAATGACGGGGCTTTCTCATTAAGAATCGCTTTGAAGCGCGATTGCTCAATGAGTCGATCAAACACCGCGCGCTCCAGCCAGTTCAACCTGCGGGCAATGTTGGCATTCATTTCCTGCCCTTCAAAATCGGGCAGCGGCCAAATCTCAATTTCAAAGACCTCGAAGGGATCGAGCACTTTCATCGCCACCGCATCGGTGCGCTGATTGGTCAGGTGACGGCGTATGCGAACACGAAGCTGCTCGTTGGTCTGCCCCACATAAATCGGCTCGCCGCCATCGTCGAACATGGTCGAAAAACGCGTAAACGCCGTAACTGAAATTTCCGATCTTTTGGTTGATCGGCTCTGACGTTTCAGCATGCAGCAACGAGCCACGTTGATCGAGGAACCGCTCAAGCTCGGCGACTAGCTGCGCCGTCTCGAAGGTCGCTTGTTCAACAATTCGCTCAGTCAACGCGTGCCTCGGCTTTCAGTGGCATCGAATCAAGCTGCAACAGACAACCGCTCGGAAAGCAACGCCTGCGATACCAGCGGCGTCAACAAATGCCGCGACAAAAAACGAACCACGGGCACAACCAGCCCATCGCCCACCAGGCTGTAAGCCTCGTTGTAATTGACCGGCAGCGCGTACGTTTCAGGCAAGCCCATCAAGCGCGCGGCCTCGCGCGTTGCGAGCAAGCGCGAACGAACCTTCGATCCGTCCACGACAAGAATGGACTGTCGGCTCGAACCGCCGCTCGCCGTTCTAAGGCATCCAGCCACGTCATCAAAGCGAACCTCCGCGCGCTGCACGCCCAGTCGCGTGCGACGATAAATACCACCGACGCAGGGCTTGCCAGAGCGCTGCGCGACCCACACTTTTTCGCGATTGACGCGCGACATCATCCCGAGCAGCCGCTGCGTTTCTTCCGCCGTGTGCCATGCAATGTTGGGTGACTCGGTATCAATCAGGTCAGCGAATACTTGCGTTCGCTTTGGCGGCGTCGGCAGGTTCCACCAAATCCAGTTTCCTGACACGATTTTGGTAGAGACAGCTTGGCCTCCACCAAGCGATTGGGGTGCCAATGCGCGCAAGGCCCTGATCGTTCCAGGCCGGACTGAATCGCCAGCTCAGGCACCAATTCAGGCAACACCGCCACAATAAAAAGCCGAGGGCGCGACTGCGGCACAAAATGAACGGCATCGACAACCATCGCGCCAAACCGATAGCCATTTTGGCGAAGCGAATCCGCAATTTGCACAAAGTCCTGGCCGTCGTTCGATGACAGCGCACCCACGACATTTTCAAGCACAACTATGCTCGGTTGTCGGTCTTGGGCGCGAAGCTCCGACAGCAGGCGGGACACCTGCCAAAACGCACCGCTACGCTCTCCGCACAGCCCAACGCCCTTACCCGCTAACGACAAATCCTGACAAGGAAACGACGCCCACAAAAGGTCGGCGCGATCAGGCAGATCATTTGCCGTGATGTTGGCAACGTCATCAACGCGCAACTGCTTACTTCCAAAATTTTGCGCATAAGCATCCGCTTTTTTCGCGTCGAAGTCGTTTGCACACAAGCAACGCCAGTTAGGCCCAAGCCCCAACCGAGCCATCCCCCCGCCAGCAAAAAACTCATAAAAACTGGTCATATATCCAGATATTTCATGCTGGTTCGAATGTTACTTGCGATGAACCTGGCTTGCAATACGCTGCGTTCTCGACGGTGATCCCGGTGCCGCTGCCGGACGCGCGCACGACCCACATCGATTCGCCGCATCAAGCCGCGCTCGCTCGGCTGTTCCGTCGCCTCGCCAGCACCCACACCGTCATCACCGTGCTGCACGACCTGCCGCTCGCGGTGCAGGCGGATCGTCTGCTGGTGATGCGTGAAGGGGTCATCGCGGGGCACGGTGAAAGTAATGATGCCGTGCTGCACGCAGTGTTGATTGACGCTTTTGATCATGCGATTGCTGTCACCGCAGCTGCTGTGCCCGGTAAGCGTGCCAAGGTTTCGTTGCGGCTGGACGATTGACTGCGAACGCGATCTGCCAAAACCTCTGATCCAGCTAATGGCTTTTTCTTGAAAGCCTTATTTCAATGGGGCTAAAGGCTGAGGTATCCCCACGAATTACGAGGGTGAATTTCGAGCGTTAATGGCGTTGGCGGCGTGAGAACGTAATCGATGAATGTGCGCCAGCGGATCGCCAATTCTCTGCATCAGAATCGGACTCGCAATGACGCGGCTGGCCAGCGTCATCACCGAGATTTCTGCACGCGAGTGATGCTTGGCTTGTTTGCGGCTGATCAGTTGAAGCTCTAGCTGGTGCGCCTTGGCCGCCTCGCCAATCAAGCGCTTGGCAATCGCTGCAATGTGGCCGATCAGCAGCAACGCCTCTAGTCTGCGTTGGCCGTGACTCATCGAGCGGGTGAGCCCCAAGCCTAGCCGCTCGTTCTTGGTGTCGCGAAAGCTCTGCTCGATACTCATACGCTGTGCATAGAGGGACACGATCGACTCGGCACTCAAGTGCGCCAGACCCAGCGAGCACGACAAGAGCCACGGCTCACGCGCCGCAGCGGACTGTTTTCTTGAGTTGCTGTTGACGTGTACTTTGCCGCTGGCGTAGCGACGCTTACGGGCTTTCGGCAAACGCTTCACGCGCACCAGACGACAGCGGTTGGGCTTGTTGCGGGTTGCATCAAACAGCCCCAAGTCCTCGCTCGTCGCAGTGGCACCCAGGTAGAGCGATTTAGCGGGAAACCAACGTGGACTCTTCGCGTCTGGTGCAGGCGCAAAGCTCTCTACGCTCTCTACGCTTTCTGCGCACCCACCCTTTACTGCGCGTGATTTCATCGGCTGCACGTGACAGACAAAGTCGCGATTTCGAACGCGCCCCACCCAATCCCAGTGATGTGCTTTGACCAGCGCAAACCAGGTGCCGCGAAACCCGGCATCGGTGAGGATGATCGGATCTGATCGCATCTCAGGCAGCACACAGCTCATGCGTTCAAGAAAGCGCTTGTGTACGGCGTAAGCGGCAAGATGACACCTCGGATGCACCTCCTCGTAGAGCGTGATGGAGCGTCCCTCAACGACCACTGAGGCACGCAACCAGTGCCACTTCATGTCCGCCGACAAGCTCGACCAGTCCACCACAATCAATAGCGGCGACACGCCTGTGAGCCAGCGTACCGCAAGCGTGCGATAGACGTCGAGATGTTCGGCGGCGAACGAGGCACTGCCCAGCAGCCGATCCACCGCTTTGACCCGGTGGCGCAGCGTGGTCTTCGAGCACGAACCCAGTGCCAGTTGCGTCAGCGCGAGCGCTTGACCACGGAGCGCAGAGGCGCACAAATCAACCAGCCGCTGCCAGCGCGTCTGATGCATGAATGCTTTGCAATCGGTGAGCACTCGCGCCACAATGGTGTCCGTTCGCATGGCTTGTTTCTCCTTGAAAGTTTGGTCGCTAACAAGGAAAAAGATCAACGCCATGCGAGCACCCCGCACAGCACAATCACACGTACGAGTGCTTTTAGGCGAGAACTCTACGCCTTAAACCATTGATCCGAAAGAACTATTCGTGGGGAAACCTCAG
>JAYSRA010000090.1:0-82958 GCA_043721275.1 Burkholderiales bacterium | reverse complement strand
TTGCGTGCCCCCGTGGATAACTCTACATCCCCAATCAATCCGCCCACGTTTCTCTTAATCTCGGGGTTTGTTGTCTTAACTAACTGAGCCACTTCTGTTGTTGCGGGCGAAGCGCTTAAGACTTAATCAGCTTCAACATAAAGGGGCCGCAGAGTTGCGCTTGTACGGGTGCCGCACGACGCATAGTAGTTTAATGACGCTGCAAAAAAGCAACGCACTTCGCCTCAGGGCGCTGTTCGATTCGTTAATAACACTAAAGTAGTTTTCTAAGCGCGAACTGCGTCTCGCGTTGGAAGAGAACCCACTCAGTAACTAAACCAGTGCGCTTGAATGTTGCTCACATTGAAAGACCAATCACCGCCGCTAGCGCTGCCATATGCAAAGATAAAGATATCTGGGTACGGTGAAGGATAGTCTTGCACGATATTCCCGCTATAAAGAAGTGTACCGGTGTATTTCTCCACAAGCCAAAACGAAGTTATTCCGCCATCGGCAGTATGGATCCTTAGTGTGTAGGTAGTGTTTTCTCGAATGCCTTCTGTGCATGAGCTGTTGAACACTTGATTCCCGGTGTAATACCAACTTTCCGCCAGCGCGAGCGCGGTCGCAGAGCTGCACCCTGCGCCCAATTCTGTTCCAGACGAAGCACGACCATCGGAGCGTCCAAGCGCGACGCCTCGACCGTATTTATAGTCAGTGTAATAACCGCCGCTGCCTGATTGCCACTGCGGCCCGCTTGCGAAAAGCATGCGAGTTCCGGCGGCAAGATGCCCTGCGACTGCAGCATTTGACAAATAGTTGTTGGAAAACACGTCCATCGTGAGCGACACTCCCCCTGACCCTTGCGGTATTGACGCAGGCCTCGGCAGCGGCATATAGATCAGTTGACTTGTCGGTAAAGCCCACGAGCTACCAATAGTAAATCCAGAATTCTGTGTCGTGTACGCGTGCGGCGTCAGTTCCGCGAAGACGGGATTTATTGCGTTCGCTAGAACCAGCGTTACGCACGCTCTAGCTAGCCAATTTACCAATCGTTCTTTGGTGTGCATATTTTCAGCCTTTCTTGGGAATGGCAGTGTGCGTGCCAAAAAACTCGATTTAAATTCGCACATTGAGGCGCGCAAAACAGAGAAGAACAATCAACGGTTCAACATGCATTTTCATCAATGGTCACCACAATTCGATCAGTACGGTCTATATCCCGTTTACTCATCAAGCGCGTCTAGCAAAGCAATTTCAATGGCATATTTTCTGCTCTATGCAGCAGATTTTGCGCTTCGCGCTCAAGCCTACATCCGCGCAAACAAATGCGCGTACTGCCGCGACACTTGCACTTTGTCTTTCACGCCTTTGAGCGTGAGCATCACGCGGCCGGTGAAGTCTCTCTCGGCGGTGACCACGGCGCGCATGTTGACGATGGTTGAGCGGTGAATTTGCACGAACATGTCAGGATCGAGCTGGTCGATCAATTCTTTGAGTGAGATGCGGATCAGGTGCTCGCCTTGTGCGGTGTAGATCGAGATGTATTTGTCTTGCGCTTGCAGGTGCGTGATCTCGTCAACGGGCACGATGCGCACCGTGTCGCCAATACCGGCGCGTAGAAATTTCAGGTGCGACGTTGCCGACACGCCGCCTGCACCAGCTGCCAGTTTTTTGATCAACGCCATGGCGCGGCTGAGCTCGCTTGCGTCCGTTGTTGTTTGCGGTGAATTTTGCAACGCGGCCAAGCGCTTTTTCAGCCGCTCCACGGTCTCCGCCAAGCGCGCGTCGTTGACCGGTTTGACCAAGTAGTCCACCGCTTCGCGCTCGAACGCCTGCACTGCGTATTCGTTGTAGGCGGTGACGAACACGATCAACGGGCCACCGCTGCCGTCTCCGTCAGCCAAGCGCTGCACCACTTGCAGGCCGGTGAGGCCGGGCATGCGAATGTCGAGAAACAGCACGTCGGGCGCATGCAGATCAACCGCCGTGATGGCCGCCGGACCGTTGCCAACCACCTCCACGATGCGCAATTCGGGCCACGTTCTGGCCAGCGCATCTTTCAGCGCGAGCGCTAAATTGGCTTCGTCTTCGGCGATCAACGCGGTGAAATTTGACATCGAATTTCCTTAATGGCTTTAGCTTAAAAGCGCCATTTTACTTGGGCTATACGTTGGTTTAGCATAAAGTCGACTACTAATATTTTATAGCTTAAGCCCTTTTCAAATGGGTCTTTCAGCCAAAAGTTGTATTGATGTTAGCCGCTGTCGTTATCGGTAAATTCATACAAATACGTGTGCCTTCTTTTGGCTGCTCGATGGTCAATTTTGCGTCGTCACCGTACAGCGCTTTGAGTCGCGCGCGCACGTTGGCGAGACCACTGCCGCTGCCTGCGGTGTCGGTAGCGACGCCAAATCCAAGCCCGGTATCTTCCACACGAATGTGCAGCCTGCCGTCGTCAACAGTTGCCAAAACCGTGATGCGTCCGCCTTCGATTTTCGGCTCCAGCCCGTGCTTAATCGCATTCTCCACCAGCGGTTGCAGCAGCATGGGCGACAGCGGCAACGCGCGCACCGCATCAGTCGCGTCAATGCTGAACGCAAGCCGTTCGCCCATGCGCAATCGCAAAATTTCTAGATAGTCAGCGACGATATTGAGCTCATCGCCGACGGTGGCGTTGTCGCGCCGGGACGCATCTAACGTGTGCCGCAAATAGCCGATCAAGCGCTCGGCCATGTGCTTGGCGGTGGCAGGTTCGCGGTCGATCAAACTCACCACGTTGGACAACGTGTTGTAGAGAAAATGCGGCTCGACTTGGGCGCGCAATGTCTTGAGTTCTGCGGTGGCGCGCTCTTTGTCGGCGCGTGCCGCGGCGGCCTGTAATTCGGCGCGCTCACGGAGCTCGATTTCTCGCTTTCGGCTGGCCTCAATCGCCTCCCAAATGGCCCAACCGAGTGCCACAGCGATGGTGGAGGACAACACAAACTCGCGCCAACCGTCGTGCATATCAAACACGCTATCGCCGCCGCTGACGATCGTCATTGCAATGTTGGAGGCGATAAAAATTCCAAACACAGGAAGCAGCAAACCCATCGTCACCGGATGCATGAGCCACGGAGCAAGCGCGCGTCGGCGACGGCACAGACGAATCACCAATGTGTACAAAAAATGTTGCGTGTATCCAATCACGATGGTGAACGTGGTAATGCCGAAAATGCGCTCGCGGGTGAGCTGACCGCCAGTGGCCGCTACGGTGCCTGCAATCGACACGATAATCACGGCGCACAGAATGGCCGTGAGCACGATGCTGCGCAACTGCGACGGTTTCCAGCGCCGGAAAAACGGGATCACCTGCAACGGGTGATAGTCCGTGCCGGGGCGCAGTTTGGCTTCGAGTCGGGCGTCCATGCAAGGCGTTTTTTTAACTAGGCAGCGATGTCGGTTTGCGGCAGACGATTCATGCGAAATAGTGTAGCGGCGCGCCCGATAAACACGCCCGACAACGCGCCGAGAATAATCGCAGGGGCGACTTGCCAAACCAACTCGGAGCGCAGCGCTGGATTGATCGCGAGCGCCACGTTGATCACGTAGTTCAAAAAAAAAATCGACAACATTAACGCCATTGGAATCACGCTGCCGGGCAGGTGCAAGCGGTCAGCGTTCATGTCGTAACGAGCACCCGCTGTCGGTTGCCAGACAAAAAATGTGAAAGCAGTGACGACAAGCAATGTCAACGCCCAAGCCGCAAAACCCAGCGGCCCACGACCGGCTGCCGTCAAGCCGATCAACAAAAATACAACCGGCGCGATCAGCACTGAGTAACGCGGCACCGCGCGCGGTCGCAATTGCTTGACGCCGAGCACAATCAGCGCAACCAAAATTGCCCAGACCCAGATCGGCGTGCCTTTAAAAATCTGACCAATGAATTCAACCATGATGTTTCCGCTGTTGAGGAGTTTCGATGGATGAATGTTTGCGGAGATCGCGCGCTGCGTCAGAGCGTTGCGATGAGTGGGGCGGGAGCGGCGCGAACGGAGCGAGTGCGGTGCGAACCTGTCATTGTGGGAGCGGTGCCACCGCGATTTTGCTAAGCGTAACTGCCGAATCGCGGTGGCACCGCTCCCACACAAACGAGCTACTTACTTCTTCGCGTTAAATCGCTCAATCGCCGCCACAATCTCAGCGCGCGCATCGGCGGCCTCGGTCCAGCCGAGCACCTTAACCCACTTACCCGGCTCCAGATCTTTATAGTGCTCAAAAAAGTGCGTGATGCGATCCACTTCAATCGGCGGCAAGTCGCGCGGGCTTTGCACGTTGCGGTAAATGCTGGTGAGCTTGTCAACCGGCACGGCGAGAATTTTCTCGTCGTTGCCCGCTTCGTCCTGCATTTTCAGCATGCCAATCGGGCGGCAGCGCACCACCACGCCGGGCATCAGCGGCACCGGTGAGAGCACCAGCACGTCGGCCGGATCGCCGTCACCCGAGAGCGTCTTCGGTATGTAGCCGTAGTTGCACGGATAGTGCATGGCTGTTGACATGAACCGGTCGACGAAAATCGCGCCGGATTCTTTGTCAACTTCGTACTTGATCGGCTCGCCGTTCATCGGGATTTCGATCACCACGTTTAAGTCGTTCGGCACGTCGCGTCCGGAACTGAGTTTGTCAAAGGCCATGATTGCTCAAATTTGGGTTGGTCAAGTTGTCGCTATTTTAGGCTGCCGTGTTTGGCCCGAACCCACCCGCGCTATTGCCTGCCCGTGCGCATCAAAGCGCGGCGCGGACAGCCGCAGCGGCCCGCCCCATCGCTATACTTCGCTTATCTTTATATAACCTGCCCCGCGGGGTCATTTCAATGCGCCAGTCGCCTGCGGCCTCAACCACCGACGCCGCGACCGGGCACCGCAATGACGACGCTGTGGGGCGACCTTCGCGAAGTCCCGCCCTAGCAATCGAGACTTTGCGACGAGTTTTGCATGGGCCACCGGCAAATGATCAAAGCGCTGTTCGAACGCGTCCTCCTTAAAAAATCTCCGGTGCGCCGCGAAGCCTCGGGCGCCAAGCTCGGCATACGGCCCGAGCACATGAGCAAAAACGCGGTGTACGTCTGCGAGCGATTGCAGCAGGCGGGCTTCGAGGCTTATGTGGTGGGCGGAGCGGTACGTGACGCGCTGCTGGGCGTGGTACCGAAAGACTTTGATGTGGCCACCAACGCCCGCCCTGAGGACGTGAAACACGAGTTTCGCCGTGCCTTCATCATCGGGCGACGCTTCCGGCTGGTGCACGTAATGTTTGGTGACGAGACCATCGAGGTGTCAACCTTTCGCAGCAATTCGGTGAAGGCGGTTGAGGGCGGCAAAGCGGGCGGTGAGGTCGAGTCCGATGCCACTGGGCGCATCACCTCCGACAACGTTTACGGCACGCAAGCCGAAGACGCAGCACGGCGTGACTTCACCATCAACGCGCTGTATTACGACCCGACGCGTGACGTGGTGGTCGACTTTCTCGACGGCCTGAAAGACATCGAAAAACGCACGTTGCGGCTGATCGGCAAAGCCGAAACCCGCTACCGCGAAGACCCAGTGCGCATGCTGCGTGCGATTCGTTTAGCGGTGAAGCTCAATTGCATCATTGCGCCGACGACCGCGAAGCCGATCCACGAACATGCTGACCTGATTAAAAATGTGCCGCCCGCACGGCTGTTCGACGAAATTCAAAAACTGCTGCTTTCGGGCTACGCGAATGCCACACTCGCCGCGCTGCGTAAACACGGATTGGCTGAAGGTTTGCTGCCGCTGCTGGACCTGATTTATCAGCAACCGGGCGGCCAAAAATTCATTGAGCTGGCGCTCGACAACACAGATCGCCGCGTGCGCGAAGACAAGCCAGTGTCGCCGGCATTTTTGTTCGCGAGCCTGCTGTGGCACGAGGTCGTCAAACGTTGGGGCGAGATTGAAGCGGCGGGCGAAAACCGCATTCCGGCGCTGATGCTGGCGATGGAAGAAGTGATCGACGGGCAGCGCGAAACAATCACCTTGCCGCAGCGTTTTGCGGGCATTACGCGCGAAATTTGGCTGATGCAACCGCGCTTTGAGCAACGCACCAGCAAGGCCGCCATGCGCATGGTGGAGCAGGCGCGCTTTCGTGCGGCGTACGACTTTTTGCTGCTGCGTGCGGCAGCTGGTGAGATCGAGCCTGAACTCGCCGAATGGTGGACTAACTTTATCGAGTCCGACCCCGAAATTCGACAGGAGCTTATCAACCAGCGGCAGCGCGCATCGGCGAGATACAGCGCCGCCGGTGCTAGCGAGCCCGGTGGACGGCGCAGGCGTTCACGCGGCGGACGGGGTCGCAGCCGCAGCGAGGGCGGTGACGACGCACCGACCGCACCCACCGCTGCGACCGACAGAGCCGACGCGGGTTAGCGCGGATGCCGCACGTTGCATCCCTCGCATCCCTTGCATACCTTGCTCTCGGTAGCAACCTCGGTGACAGAAAAGCCCATTTGACAGCGGCTCGGGATGCCGTCAACGCCTTTCCTGAGAGCGTGGTTAAGCAGAGCTCGTCACTGTACGAAACGAAGGCCTGGGGCACCACCGACACGCAGCCGGATTATCTGAACGCCGTGATTGCCGTGGCCACCAGCCTATCGCCACTAGCGCTCTGGCATCACACATCGGCCTTGGAGCACGCTCATGGACGGTCACGCGACGGCGAAAAAAATAGCGCACGCACGCTAGACATTGACTTGCTGCTTTTCGACGACATTGTCATGAATACGACTAATCTGGTGCTGCCACATCCGCGCATGCATTTGCGCAACTTCGTGTTGCAGCCCTTGCTCGAAATCGCGCCGCACAGTGAAATCCCCGGCCTTGGCTTTGCTTCGGATTTGCTCGCGCACATTACCGGTGACGCTGCACGCAAAGTGAGTCACAATTCATTATGGAATTGACCGAGCTACGCTATATCGTCGTTGACGGCCCCATCGGCGCGGGCAAGACCAGTCTCGCGCGAAAGCTGGCCACGCGGCTTGGCGCAGAGCTGCTGCTTGAAGCGCCTGCGAACAACCCATTTTTGGAACGGTTCTACGCTGATCCGCAGCGCCATGCGTTGGCCACGCAACTCAACTTCTTGTTTCAGCGCTCCGATCAAGTGAAGCTGCTAGCCCAGCAAAGCCTATTCTCGCGCGGTGTGGTGGCTGACTTTCTGCTGGAGAAAGATCCGTTGTTTGCGGCCCTTAATTTGAGCGAAGACGAACTTGGGTTGTACCGCAAAATTTACAGTTTTTTGCAGCCGCAATCGCCGCGCCCTGACCTTGTGATTGCGCTGCAAGCGTCGGTTGAAACGCTGCTTGATCGAGTGCGCCACCGCGGCATTCGCTACGAGCAGCGCATCAGTACTGAGTACCTCGCCCGCCTGGCTGACGCCTACGCCCGCTTCTTTCACAGCTTTGACGCCGCGCCAGTGCTGTTCGTCAACACTGAGGGGCTCAATTTCGTCGATCAGCCGGAACATCTGGATTTGCTTTTGCAGCGTATCTCACACATGCGCGGCTCGCGCGAGTTTTTCAACGTAGCTCAAGATGATTAGGAATGCCAGAAGCGCTTTAGGCATGGCCCGACAGAGATTTGTTGGTTACACTCAATCTACTAAAAAATGGAGATGTATCGTGGCTTTGGGGAGTCTCGGTTGACACACCGGATCGTGTTCGCGCGCCCTACACTGGGCACCGGCTCAACGCTGACGTTGGCGCTGGTGATCGCAGGCGCCATACCGTCTGCCTTCGCGCTATCGCTCGGCGCGGAACAAGTCACGTCGTCGCTCGGCCAGCCGCTGCGCATGACCGTGCCGCTGCTGGGCTCGACTGCTGAGTCGCTTGAAACCCGCTGTTATCGCGTTGTTGCGCCGTCTCGCGTTGATGGTTTGTCGGTCGTTACGCAGGCGCGCATCGAGCTGCAAAGCAACACCAATCCGCCACAACTGATTGTTAGAAGTAGTCGCGCCATTGACGAGCCGATAGTTCGCATCACCATCGAGGTCGGCTGCGATGCACCGATCCGACGTGAATACACGATCTTGCTTGACCCGCCACCCGTTCAAGCGACAGAGCCGCCACGCTTGGCCACGCCAGAGCCGCCACGCCTTGCCGTTGCCGCGCCACCGCTCGCGCCCGAACGCGCGCCAGCGACGCAGCTAGTCACCGAAATCGCGGCTGCTAAAAAAGCTGCAATTGCCGCTGAGCGAGCCGCATCGCGTCGCGCAGCACGGGCAGCGTCGTCTGCCTCAAGCGCGAAATCGACCGCCGCTGCAAAGGTGGGCAACCGCAGTAGCGGTGCGCCTGCTGCCGCAACGGCAAAGCAGATGCAGCAAGACAAGCTGGAAGTGCAAGGTGGATCACCCGTTGGACTGACTTCTCCGGCTGAGATCGCTTCACTGTCGGCATTGGCCGTGCCCCGTTTGCGCATCGCCAGCGACCTTGTTTTTATCGAGCAACCCGCCAACCAGCCTGGCGGTGCACCGGTTGACGAACTGCAGGCGGCAATTGCCAAAGATCGACGCGCGCGGCTGTTCGCGTCTCCCATAGAAAGTGACTTGGCACCCCGGCTTGAAGCCGATTTGGTTGTTGCGCAACGTCGCTTGGCGGAACTGCAATCGCAACTTGCCGCAGCAGGCATGGTTGCGAAGGCGGACGGATCTGCCGCAATCGTCAACAAGCCGCCAATCGTTGTAGCACCGACCGTCGTGCCGGACGGCGGATGGGCGTGGCAGAAATGGCTTTGGATTCCGGGGCTATTGTTGGTGGTCGGGTTGATTGCCTTCCTATTGCGCCAGCGTCGTAGGCAGACCGCGACCGAATTTGCAGCGGCCACATCGGCATTGGGCGGCAATGCGGCCGACGACGAAATCACCGTCGTGCGTAGTGTGGCGACTGCAAATGAAGGCAGGTATCAGCCGACGGTACCCAGTTTTGGCGAGGCGCTGCCTTTGCCGATTGCTGCTGCCGATTTCGCAGCGTTAGGCGCAGCAACACAGACGCAGACGCGCGCACCTGTTCGATCCACCGAGAGTAACCCGATCATTGCCACGCGTGCCGAACGTGAAGCTTCAGATCGGCTCAACAATCCGTTGTTTCAGCTGCGCGATACGGAGTCACATGTTGACGTTACTGAGCTGTCGCAGGTCACCGACGAGGCGCAGGTGTACGCCGATCTTGGCCGCAACGATCAGGCTATTGAGCTGCTGCGCGATCACATCGATTCACAAACCGGCGAGCTGACCTCACCGGCACCTTGGTTGATGATTTTTGAGCTGTATCGGCGCACCAACAACCGTCAGGGCTACGATGAGCTGGCACCGCAGTTTCGAAAGCATTTCAACGGGCGGGTGCCTGACTGGGACAACTACGGTCACGAACTCGCCCTTGACGATGGCTTAGAAGCGTTCCCGCATTTAGTGGCAAGGATTGAGCGCGATTGGGGCACCGCGGAGGCGCGCAAATTTCTGGAAGAGCTGCTGTACGACAACCGTGGCGGCTCGCGACTGGGCTTCAGTCTGGCCGCTTACCGCGATATTTTGCTGTTGCTGCAAGTTCATGAGGGCCTGAGCGCGGAACCCGATTTTCTTGCTGCGGCCACTGATTGGGAGTCGCGCGGTGCCAACGACAGCGACGGCACGCCTAAATGGGATTTGTCGCTGGAAATGATTGAGCCCCCTAAATCAGGTGAGCTTGAGTCATTCTTTAATCGCCCGCCACCCGACAAGTTTTAGGCTGCGGAGCCATTGGTGCCGGGCGTCACTGCAACGCCTCGCACAATGGCCGCCGCACGGACAAGCCGCCCGTCTGCGGTGTCACCACAAATTCACACGCATCATAGCCTTGCGATTTGATCCGTCCGATGATCTCGGCGAGCGCAACGGCTGACAAACGCTTGTCGCGCGCCAACACCCAGCCAAACCGTCGTGAGGGGTGCCCCACTACCGCCCATTGGTAGTCACCATCCAAGGCTATTACCCAATAGCCGCCGGACACCCAGAATCGATACTCGCCGAAGAGCGCTATGAACGTCACTTCAAGTTTGGCCGGGCTCTCGATGTCTACTCGCCGCGCACGGCCTTCAGCTTTCTCGCGCGAGCCATCGTCACGCGTGCAGACATTCTCGACTTTTATCAATGAATTATCAGTGGCGCTGTAGGTAGCCTTCGTGTCGCGCACGCATTTACGCTGGAAGAATTGCGGAATTGAGGCGATTTCCACCCACTCGCCGAGGTACTTGTCGAGATCAATTTTTTCAACAGGTTTCACATCGGCGGCAAGCGTATGGGCGGACAGAGCCGCCAAAATTATCGCGACCGTTCTGATTGGAAAGCAACTAGCCATCAGTCATTTACTAGCTTATTGTGACGGCACACCGAGTTCATGCCCGCCGCTATTCGAGAACGGTGCGAACTTAGTCGAGCTTCATCAAGAATGGAATTTCGACTTCATACTTCTCGCCCTCGGCCTTGGTGCGGCACGACGCATCAGTCAACGCCGCAGCAAACGTGCGCTGTACCGCGTTGCGCAGGCTCCCTGGTGTCACACTGCCAGCTCGCACATTGCCGATGGTGCCGTCGGCGTTGACAGTGGCGAGAATCGTGCCTTCCACCCGGTCTACACCGGCCTTGTTCATGTCTCGCGCTGGCGGCGAATCCGGTCTACAGGGCTGTGGTAGCGAGCCAATGCCTAACCGCGTTACCGCCGGCTTAGGTGCAGGCGGAGGCGCAACCGGTGCGGGCGGCGCAGGCGGCACTGGTGGCTCAATTTTGTACTCAACCTTCGGCGGCTCAGTGGTAGTCGTGATTGACGGCGCGGCCGGTGTAGCGACGACCACTTCAACCGGCGGCACATACGGTGGCGGCGGTGCAGCTGGGGGCGGTGGCGGCAAATTCGGCGTCTTAGGGGGCGGTGGAGGTGGCGGCGGCGGTGGTGGCGGTGGAGGGAGTTTCACCTCTTCCACAATCTTCGCCTCTAGCGGCTTCTTAATCACTTCATACACTTTTTTGCCAAGGCCGGTAACCAGCGCGTAGACGATCAAAGCGTGAAGCGCAAGCACGGCGGCAATCGCCACCGTTCGCTTGCTGGATTGCTTGGGTTCGTAGGTATAGTCCATTTAGGGCACAGGCAACAGGCTATGCGTAGTTGAGCGGCAAGCCGCTTAACGCAGGCGCTGCGTACTGCCTCATAAAAATTGTTCGTGGCCGAGAATGCCCATCTTGACCAACCCTGCGCGTTGCGAGGCGGCCATGACATAGGCGACGACTTCATACTTAGCGAGCTTGTTAGGCCGCAGATGAATTTCCGGCTGCACCGGTAGTGCAGCGGATGCAGCCATTTTTGCTTGCAATTCGGTGCGGTCAATGACCGGCACGGCATTCCAGAAAATGCGTCCTGCTTCGTCAATATCGATCTTGACGATCTCAGGCTCCACCAGAGGTTTCACGTTGCTAGCCGGCGGCATATTCATGTTCACCGAGTGCAACTGAATCGGAATGGTGATGATCAACATGATCAGCAGCACGAGCATCACGTCGATCAGCGGCGTGGTGTTCATATCGACCATGACTTCCGGATCCGGATTGCCGCGACTCGGGCTGCCGAGATTCATTCCCATGCGGATGTCCTTTGAGCTTTGATTCTCACAGTGCGCCTCATCATTCGCGCGCGGCGGGTTCGGTCAGAAACGCGATCTTCGATATGCCGGCGGAGCGGCAAGCAAAGATGACGCGACCAACACCGTCGTAAGGAGCGGTCAAGTCGCCGCGAATGTGCACTTCGGGTTGCGGATCCTGCTTTGAGACCCGCTTGAGTCTATCGGTCAGGTCGCGGATATCGCGAATGGGCGTGTCATACATAAACATTTTGCCGTCGGCATTCACCGAAATAACAATGTTCTCTGGCTTCGATTCGCGTACTTGTATTTCTTCTTTAGGAAGCTCGACCTTAATGGAGGTCGTAACCACCGGAATAGTGATCAAGAAAATAATCAGCAACACCAACATCACGTCTACCAACGGCGTGGTGTTGATGCTGGAATTGATCTGATCTTCGTCGCCGTCAGCGCTGCCTACGTTCATGCCCATGATTCAGGCTTTCTGGTGCGGGTAGCGGCGGGCTTATCGTTTGGCGCCGGCAGCCGCAGCAGCACTGGAACCAATCAGCACCGAGTGCAAATCAGAGCCAAAGCCGCGAATTTTGTCCATCGTAGTTTTGTTGCGACGAACAATGAAGTTGTAGCCTAGCACTGCTGGCACGGCAACAGCGAGGCCGATAGCGGTCATGATGAGCGACTCACCCACTGGGCCTGCCACCTTGTCGATCGACGCTTGACCAGACACGCCGATTTTTACCAGCGCGTTGTAGATGCCCCAAACGGTACCGAACAAACCGACGAACGGCGCTGTGGAACCCACAGTTGCGAGCAATGCCAAACCGTTTTGCATGTTGCCTTGAACGCTATCGGTGGCGCGTTGTATCGATTGTGACGTCCAGTCAGCGAAGCTGATGTGCGCGAGCAACCCTTCGTGCTTTTTAGTCGACTCAAGCCCCGCTTGCGCGATGAAGCGGAACGGACTCTGGTCTTTTAACGAGTCAACGCCCTGTGCAACAGTCGGGGCAGACCAAAAACTCTTTTCAGCAGCTTTGGCTTGACCGCCGATTTTGTTCAGCTCGAAAAACTTCGCCACCATGATGTACCAAGTGCTCACCGACATGATGACAAGAATCACCAGCGTAGTCTTGGCAATCAGGTCGCCCTCGGCCCACAGGGCCTTCAGACCGTAAGGGTTATCGATCTTCTCCGCTGCAGGCTTGCCAGACTGAAAAGGGGCAGGCGCAGGCGCGGCAGCCGGTGCCGCAACAGACGTGACAGTCGGCGGCGACGTGGTGGCAACAGCGGGCACTGCGGGCGCGCTAGGGGCGGGTGACTGCGCGAACGCAACAGATAAGGGGGCACCGGCGAGCGTTACTACCGCTACTGCGGTGGCCAGGCCCGCGCTCAGTGCGCGGGAAATGCGTTTAGCAGAAATATGGACCACGAACAAAACTCCTTGATTCGAATAAGGCGTCGCTGCGCGAATTTCCATCGCGATACGAGCACAAAAATATCTTTAAGCAACTAATGTATAGCAAGTCGTCAAATGTAGTCGCTACGGCAACCTAAGCACGTTTTGCGCCTGCGATGATGCAGACATCAGCGCGGGATCGGGACGCTAGGCAACAACCTTCCGCAGCAGTAGTCGCTCAATGCTGTTGAGCGTTAGGAACCACGGTTCAAACGCGGAGAACATACGCTCGTCAGACATCATGGCATTAGTACCGTTTGGCGCCGACTTTTTCAACGTCGCTCTGGCAGCCGCGAATATGTCGCGCCATGTGCGCTGGCCGTCAATGCCCTGCAAAATTTCGCGAATTGTTGCGGTAGGGTGCATCACTCGACGCAGGCCCGACTGCGTGTGGGTCAACATAAAAGGCTGCCCGCGGTGCGAATCAATGACTTCGACCAGACTCGCGCCAGAGGCGGGGTGCGTTTCGCGCAGAAAAAAAGGAATGTAATCGGCGTCGCCGTAAGGCGCATGCGGATCAAGCGCACGGGTAGCAAAGAACGCGTGGAGCACCAAATCACCGCCCAGTTGTTCTGCCATTTGCTCGCTCTGCTCTCGACTTACACCAGAAAGCGCGCTGTGCCAATGCTGCTCTGAAAGCCACTGCGTCGGTTGGTACGGTAAGCGACCGCGATGCACGTCGGAAAAGTACGGATGCAGCCCCGCTTTATCGCGAAACCAAGCGTAAATTTCAGGCACATCGTAGGCGCGATCCTGCGCATGCAACAACAAATCGTATAAAGCTGCGTCGCCCCCAAAATGAAGATCGGGATGTAGCTCTGCTGATCGCGCTAACCAGTTTGTTTTCGGCAACTTTGCGAGCATCTGTTTGCACACATCGAGTGGCGACAGCTCAGGTGCGAGCGGTAGCAATTGACGCAGCAATGCCTGCGCCTGATAGACGCCTAAGCGGCCGATGCGCGCGTAGAGTAGCAACGCCATTGCTCCATCCGCGGCCAGACTCGGCATCAGCGCCTGTAAGCCAGCCTCAGGGCTCGGCAGGTGATGCAACACGCCTACGCAGTTGATGTAATCAAACTCACCTAGTCCCAACGTTGGCAGATCGAGCAAGCTTGCTTGAGCGAATTCGATACCCGTCAAACCGCGTCTCGCCGCTCGCGCCTTGGCAACATCAATAGCCGCGTGACTCACATCAAGATGCACTACGCGCGCATTAGTGATACCGCGCTCGCGCAATTGCTGCGCAAGAAAAATTGTGCCGTCCCCGGTGCCGCCGCCTGCGACCAGAATGCGGAATCCCGCATCGAATTTGCGTGCCCCATAAAAACACCGATGATTGATCAAATCAAGATCGTCTAGCCAAGTGCCGATGAGTCGCTTGTCTTCCTCTGCCGGATCGCGTGTGGGATACGGCAGCGCCTCGTATTGTGCAGCCACACGAGCGAGCGAAACCCGAACAATTTCCGATGCGTCGCTAGGCTTCGCCGCGCTACTTGCCAATGTGTTTTGCCAAGAATTTTTCAACGCGGCGAGCGAAGTCGTACTGATTTTCTTCTTTAAGCCAACCATGCCCCTCCTCGCGATAAACCACCCATTCAACGGGTACGCCTCGCGCATCAAGTGCTGCTTTCATACGCTCGCCGTGCACCAGCGGCACGCGGAAATCTTCGCCGCCATAGGCCATCAAAATCGGTGCTTTGATTTCTGCTGCGCGTTGCAGCGGCGACGCGCGGCTCATCAGTTCTTTGTCCTTGTCAGGGTCGCCGACCATGTCGCTCAAACGGTATTTGGTGAAATCCGAATCAGACGAGTTAGACCATGACACCGTATGCAGCAGAGCCGGGTCAGTCACGCCAACATAGTTGATGCCGCATTTGTAAAGGTCGGCGTCCTTCACCAGCCCCATCAAAGCGGCGTAACCGCCGTAGCTTGCGCCCATGATGCACACGCGTGACGGGTCCACAATGCCTCTTTTAACTAAGCTCTGGACGCCGTCGCTGAGATCATCCTGCATGCTGAGGCCCCACTGCTTCCAGCTCGATCTAAAGTGTCGCCATCCGTTGCCTAGCGTGCCGCGAAAATTGGACTGCAGCACGGCGTAGCCGCGCGTTGCCAGAAACTGGGCCATCCGGTCGTAGCTCCAGTCGTCGCCGCGCACCCACAATCCACCGTGCACATACACGACCAGCGGCAGCTTGCTTCGGGCGACATTGGGCGGATAGGTAACGTAGGCCGGAATCCCCTTACCGTCTCGGCTTTCGTAGCGCATGAACACGCGCTCACCCAAGCCCTTCGCATTCACCCAAGGTTGAGCCGCACCGATTTCCTCAAGTTTTCGATTTACGGGATCGAACAAAAAGTATTCTGCCGCGACTCGATCCGACTCAGACACCACAAGTAATGATGAGGAATCGGTTGTTCTGCTGAGTCGGTTCACACGATTCGGCAATGTTGCGTCCACCGTGCCGTGCCAGCGCGCCCATTGCTTGTCCAGCCACTCAAACGTTGGTTTGTCACCATCAATGGCCACACCCACCAGTTTTTTCTGCACGAGGTCGAAGATCAGGCCACCAGTCAGGTCGTAAAACGGATCAGACGCGATCTGCTCCCCAAGCTTGCCGGTGGCCATGGACAGTTTGTAAATCGCGGCCTTGTCGTCGTCTTTAGCTCGCGCCGACACGTACAGTGCGCCACTCCAGTCAAAGGCCAGCGGCGTCATCCCATCGCCGTCTTTCAAGCTGGATTCGTGAACCAATTTCCATGCGGCGTCAGCGGTAGGGCGCACCCACAACTTAAAAATTTCGGCCTTTTCGATTTGCACCGCGGCGCGCGGAACGCCGTCGCGATCAACCACCCAACTGGAAACGCCGCCCGGCGCATCAAAGGTGAGTAATTGTTTGGCACCGCTTCGTGTGTTCAGCCGATATACGTCGGTGAATTTCTCGCTGCGCTCATTCGACACAGCAAAAATTTCGTCACTTTCGTCGCCCACCCGCGCGAGCATATTTGTGTACCTGTACACGCGAGAACCGCCAAGAATCATGTTTCCAACGGAAGCCGTAATTTCTCGCGGTGACTGGCCATCGCGGTCAATGGCGTAAAGGCCACCGCCGCGCTGCTCACCAAGTCCGGCCTTAAGGTCAACCGTGGAGTAAACGAGTCGCTTGTTATTGACCCAACGAATATTGCTTATGTCGTTGTCTTTGAAGGCAGTGACGGCCACACTCGATTTGCCTTTTAGATCAACGACCACCAGGTTCAATCGGCCATTCACGGGCGCGATTGCGGCGAGAAATTGTCCGCTCGGCGAGAGCGTTGCATTACTCAATTTTGAGTACCGGAAAAAATCTTCCACCGCCGGTACTCTTGCCACAGCGGGAGCCGCAGTTTGTGCAGTCGCTGGAATAGTCAACGCAGCCCACACGACGATGGAGGCCGTGATCACCATCAGCCTGATCGGGAAATTGCACATTTTTACGTCCATCGATTGCTTCTTCCTTTCAGTTGAGCGAGGCGAAATCATATCGCGCCAGTGCCCGATGGTTACGCTCACGCGCGCAAGTGGCGAAAAAAAACCCACGTCATGTTGACGCGGGTTTTTTGAGAATCAAGTTATCCGTTCGCCAACCGCTGCGCTGCTGTTGCCAGCGACCGCAGCAATCAGGTCACCGATTTACTTGAACTGGTACTCAGCCGACAAACGCACGGTGCGACCACGCGGATCGACATACGTTGGGTCGAAACCGACCTGGAAGTAAGCATTCTGAACAGTGAACGGTGGTTTGCGATCCGTGAGGTTCCGCACGCCAAGTTTGATTTTCAGATTTTTAATGCCGGCCCAGGTTGCGGCTGCGTCCCATGTCTCGTAAGCGGAAACTTCACGTGTTGCGCCTTGATCTTGGTATGCGCTCTGCCAGTTGTAGCCAAGGAAGCCCGACCAAGGGCCACTATCCCAGCCAATCGAACTGGTGTGCTTGAAGCGCACCACGGGACCGAAGGTTGCGTATTGGCCGACGTTTTCGGCAATTTCACCGGTCACTTGATCGCGAGTTTTTTGCGAACCAAGGTACGTGGCTTCCATGCCCAACGTGAAGTCACCGTAAGCCGTTTTCGGAATACGATACTTCGCCGAGAGGTCGAAGCCGCTGGTCTTTTGCGCTGAAATATTTGCGAAACCGGCTTTGACGAAGTTGATCACCGTCTTGCCGGTGGCCGCGTCAATTTTGGTGAACACGTCTGGCGAGTAGATACTGGAACTGGTCAAGGTCGTCTTGTTGAACTTGGCGATGTAGTCGGCAAGCTTTGTGTCCGGAAGGACAATGGCAATCACGTCGCGTTGATCGATGTTGAAGTAATCAAGACGAAGTGACAGGTTCGGTGTTGGCTCAAGTACCAAACCCAAAGTGAACTGCTTTGATTTCTCTGGCTTCAGGTTCGGGTTACCGCCCTGTTTTGCCGTGAGCTGTGCATTGCAATACTTAGGATCGAACTTCGCCACACAACCGACTTGCGCGTCATACAACGGATCGTCGTATGCGCCACCGGTGTTGGTTTGGGTCAAAGGTGACAGCAGCTGTGGCAACGTCGGCGCGCGGAAGCCTTCGCCGTAGGAGCCACGCACCAACACCTCTTTCAATGGCTGCCAACGCAGACCGACTTTTGGCGTCACAGCATTGCCGAAGTCGCTGTATCGGTCGTAACGAACGGCCAACTGGGCTTCGAGATTTTTGATGATTGGCGCGCCTGCTTCGGCGTAGACCGCCGTTACGTTGCGCTTACCGGCGACCGGCTGCTGATCGCCGCCACCGCCCAGTACGTCGCCACCTGTGAGTACAGCTAGTGGTGTGTCGTTGAATTTTTCTTGGCGTGCTTCAGCACCGATAGAAAACGCCAGTGGGCCTGCGGGTAACTGCAGTAGTTCGCGCGACATGTTGAAGTCAAAACCGGTGTTGGTTGATTTCGCTAGGCGCACGTCTTGCAAAATTTGCGTGGACTTGAGCAACGCCAAACCTTCAGCGTCGTTGAGACCCCAAAGATTGATCTTGCCGGTGGCAACAGCTGGCAGGAACTTTGATTCGAATACGGTGCCGCCCACGTAGGCCTCGGCTACCTTCGATTGCGCTTGGTACAACGCTGACTTGTAGTCCCAACCTGCGGCAGAGCCTTCTAGACCAATTAGGATACGACCTTCGTCAGCCGTTGACCGGTTGGAACGACCACCCAGCTCAATGGTGCGGTAATACACGTTCAGTGGGCCGGACAGCGTCACGCCGGGGATTCCGGGCGTAATGCCTTTACCCGGGTAATACTTGCCGTTGACAGGGTAGAGCAGCGGATCACCGTTAAACGTGGTGGCCTCTGAGGCGGGCACCGGCGAGATGACGAAAGTGGTCTTCTGCTGCGTGTAGTTGGCCTCTGCGATCAGCTTGGTATTGGCATTGATCTGAAACGCAGCCGCGCCCACGAACGAGTATTTCTCGGTCGGAGTGATGGTGTCGATCACGCTGGCGTAGTCAAAGCGGCAACGGGTATCGGTGGGCGACGTGCCAAGCGAGGTGGGCGCTGCGCAGTTTTTGCCGTACTTGTTACCAAACGGATTAACGAATCCGTCAGCGGTCAGGATGTTGGCCGGGAATGAGTTTGAGCTCAGGCGGTTTACGACGATCGCGCCGGATCCGTCGCGAAGCAAGGCTGTCTTCGAAAAATCACGTTCAGATGCTTTGAGGGCGTCTTGCTTGTAATAATTGAACGAGCCGAATACGTTGTAGCGATCTTTAGCAAGGTCCCCAAAACCGAGGGTGGCCGTGGCGCTGTAATAGTTACCGCCTCCGCTGGCTGTCGGCATGCCGCCGGTGATGTCAATCACGCCGCCTTGAAAATCTTTGCGGGTAATGAAATTGATCACGCCAGCAATCGCGTCAGAGCCGTAGATGGCCGACGCGCCGTCGCGCAGCACCTCGACGCGATCCAACGC
Organism: Burkholderiales bacterium; assembly: GCA_043721275.1. Lineage (GTDB taxonomy): Bacteria > Pseudomonadota > Gammaproteobacteria > Burkholderiales > Casimicrobiaceae > Casimicrobium. The sequence continues at coordinate 63,904 of JAYSRA010000090.1, read as the reverse complement.
TGCCAACGGAATGGCACCCAGGTTGACCGCACCGCCGTCAAACGCGTACACCGCGAGACGACGACCGTTCAGCAGAACGAGCGTGTTGTTTGAGCCCAAGCCGCGCAACGAGGCACCGGCAAAGCCCGGACGGGCTGCGTCGCCAAGCGCGAGCGAGCCGTTATAGCCGCCACCGTTGTTCGCCGAGATGCGCTCGATCAAGTCGGCGGCTGACACGGCACCGCTGCGCTCAATTTCAGCACGCGTGATGATGGTCACGGGCAGCGAAGTTTCGCTGTCAATGCGTTTAATGTTCGAGCCCGTAACTTCCACGCGCTCCACTTTTTGCGGATCGGCTTGTGCGTACGCGACGCTCGATATCGCCATTGCCGCCACTGCGTTGATAACCGCAAGCGCAATGTGCTTTCGCTTGATAAGCATGTTTTCCATAAAGCTCCCCGAAAAATGACAAATGTATGACTTCATGATTCTGCATTAGCCGTTGTGTGCTGTCAGCTTGTTGTCAACACGTGGAAGCGTTGCCAAGGAAATTCCTAATATCGTTACCAACCAAAAGCATCGCCGCAAGTGCTTGATTTATTGGGCTGTTCTGTCTCTTGACACCAATTCTTGATGGCAAGTGCGGTTTGAAACGGGGCAATTTTCCCGGCAATTGAAGCAATCAACTTTTCGCTACAACCGCCATTTTGTTTGGGCTGGCAGCCATTAAAAACTAAAGTCGACTTTTCAATAATAGCGGCTTTAGCCCAAGTAAATTGGCGGTTGTGCAAAAAAGCTGATATTTAGTCGTTGCATACTTGCAACACGGCACCTCGCCCACCTATCGTGGCTGCTGGATGTCACGCGGTGTCAGTTAGCCGACGAAAAATATAAAAAAGGAGGCACTCCTCCTTTTTTGTCGCTCGCTACGCGTGAGCGCGAGTTGCCCGGTTACCCAGCCGGGCAAAAACGCTATTTGCTCGCAGGCATGTTTTTTTTCATGAACGCGTCGAACCTGTTGTAGTACTCGAACACATTTTTGTCGAGCCGATAGCCGTGCGCTTCGTCGGCCACGTACATCCATTCTTGCGGCTTGCCTGCTTTATCGAATGCTGCGCGGATCACGCGACCATTCTCGATATCAACGTTGCGATCCACGCCGCCGTAGGCATGAAAAACGGGTGCTTGAATCTTTGCCACATGGCGTGCTGGCGACGTGCGCTCGAACATTTCGCGATCTGCTTTTTGATCGCCGTTGATGAGTTTTGCGAGCACTTCACCAAAATCGCCGTAGCGCTGCGCAGGCTGCGTGTCCTGATGCACGAACATGTCGCTGACCCCGACGTAGTTCACGCCCCATTTAAAGAGGTCAGGGCGCTTAACCAGTGCCATGAGAGTTGCATAACCACCATAACTGGCACCGTACACGGCCAAGCGGTTTTTGTCGGCATAGCCTTCTTTCACCGCCCATTCAACGCCCGAGATCATGTCATCAATCATCGCGTCACCCCACGTTTTGTAGCTTGCCTTCAGGTGCTTGGTGCCATAACCCGTTGAGCCGCGAAAGTTGGGCTGCAACACCGCATAGCCGCGATTGGCGAGGAACTGAACTTCCGGGTTGTAACCCCAGTTGTCCTTCGCCCACGGGCCCCCGTGCGGGTGCAGCACCAAGGGCACCGGCTTACCCGCACTATAAGCGGTTGGAAGCGTGAGCAAACCGTCGATTTTCATACCATCAGCCGCAGTCCACGACACGTATTGCATCGGACGCATCTGCTTCGGCTCGATCCATGAAGCTGGACGAACGCCCGTTTCTTCGAGCGATTTTTTGTCTTGATCAAAAATATAGTAGCGGCCCGGATCCGTGTCTGAATACGAGCGCACCAGCGAACGGCGATGATTCGGATTCCACACGTTTACGTTGCCTTTAGGCAGCGCGGAATCGAGCGTGGCTTGAGCTTTTTGGATGTCTGGATCAAACCACACGGTCTTGGGTTTATCGGCGCTGTAGCTCACGCCCACCACTTTGCCCGGATCCTCTTCACGGCCGCTGAAACGAATGCTGCCCCCGCCGAGGTCACCGCCAATCAATCCCGTGGAATGCATGTCATAGCGGTCATCGCCGTAGATCAGCTCGCCAAGCGTATTGGTGTCTGGATTGAATCTGAAAAAAGCCATCGTGTCGCGCCCAATGTTGCTAGCAACGAACATGGTTTTATTGTCAACATCAAAGCGCAGCGGAATGATTACATCCTTCAATTCGTGATCCCATTTGCGCAGCTGTCGAAACGGCTGCTTTGAATCCGCACGGTACAGAAATGAGTACCCCCCGCCTTGTTTACCGTCGACCTGATACGCGGCGCGCGGCTCATTGTCTCGGTCAAGCACCCACGAGCTCACCTTGCCTGGTGAGTCAAAGCTGAGCAGTGACTTACGGCCCGTGAAAATATTCATCCGGTACAGGTCGGTCGAGTCCGACGATCTATCATTGGACGACACGATCACGTCGTCTTTGCTGTCCTTGATGCGCCCCTCGTAGCTCGTCAGTCGAAGCACGTACTGACCCGGAGTCGCGGTAATCGGTTGAATCAATGTGCGGGAACTGCTGCCGTCTTTGTTGACCGCAAACAAGCCGCCGTCGCCCGCGTTGCGGGCGAGTTGCAACTGGTCGCCCGTGGTGAAAAGCAGGCGATCATTGGTGGCCCACCAAAAATTCAAAACGTCAGCTTTGTCGAAATTGGTGACTCGGTTGGCGTTACGCTTTTCAAGGTCAATAATGACTAGGTTGTAGCGACTGTTGATCGGCATCAACGCCGCCATAAATTTCTGATCGGGCGAAAACGTCAGCGCACGGTATTCAGATTTTTTGAATAGCGTTTCAACTGGAATCTCGGGCACCGGTTGCGCGAGCGCTATCGAAGCAAGCGAGGAAGTCGCCGCCAACACCGCCAAAAGAACGACACGGCTAAAAAAGTTCATGCAGGCACCTTAGAAAAGAGTCGCGATAATTGAATGATGCCACTTCGGTCACCCGGTGAGCGACGAAATGTGACGGATGACGAAGCGGATTGCATGGATCACGAGCGCACGCTCAACCGACAGAGTCCGCAACATCGCCAACACGCCTGAACAAATAATCTACGCATAAAAAAAGAGGGCCGAAGCCCTCTTTTTTGCTTTTGCTGCGGTCGCCCACAGCGTCTGCGTTCTCGACTAGCGGAACTTGTACGTCAAATTCGCACGGTATGCACGGCCACGCACGTCGTACTGCGTGAAGTCGTACAGGAACGTCGCTGACGCGCCCGGATCGTACGGCGGCTTGGTGTTAGCCAGATTAAGAATGGATGCGCTGATCTTCAACTTGTTGTTGAATTCGTAAGCACCGTACAGATCAAAGGTCGTGCGTGAGCCGATCTTTTCGCCATATACGCCGGTCTGGAAGCGCGGATCATTGGTGGTGGCAAAGTAGGCGGCCGGGAGTGCGGTTTGCTGATAACTATGGATGTAGTTGGTACGCAACGTCGCCGAGTAAGGACCTTGATCCCAGTTCAGCGTGATGTTGCCACGGATGCGTGGCAACGAGTTGTTGCCGTTGTTACCGACGTAGTCGGTGCCGTCAATATTGAATTGCTCAATATAGGTGGCCGCGACGCCAAAGCCCAGCTTGCCGTACAGCGTATTCAGACTGTACAGCGCGTCCATGTCCAAGCCGCGCGTTCGGACCAACGCAAGATTTGTGTAGTTGGTAGCGACAGTGATGATGTTATTGGTGATTGGATCGCGAGTAACGACGCCGCGTGTAACACCGTTGATAACGCCGTTGCCGTTCACCAAGTCTTGGAAGCTGGCGGCACCCACCTGATCTTTCCATTCGATGTTGTACCAGTTGACCGACGCGCTGAAATCACGCACTGGCTCAAACACAGCCCCAATAGTCGCGCTCTTTGACGTTTCCGCCTTGAGTTGTGGGTTGCCTGCAAAGATGCCAGAAATATTAACGCCCGACTGGGCCGTCACGGGGTCATTAACCTGCACGAAGAACGTTGCAACAGAAGGCGAGATTTCTGGCAACGTTGGCGCGCGGAAGCCCAAGCCGTAGTTGGCGCGTAAAACGAGCTCAGGCGCAATCTTCCACTTCAGGCCGACCTTTGGCACCGTCGAGCTGCCGTAATCGCTGTAGCGGTCTGAGCGAACAGCCAACTGAGCTTCGAGGGATTTGAGAATCGGCAGGCTGGCCTCTGCGAATACCGCAACGCTGTTGCGGTCGCCGTTGGTGGCCGTAATACCTTGACCGAGAATCAAGCCACGCTGAGCTGCGCTATCCGGCGTATCTTTAAGTTTTTCGTTGCGGTATTCCGCACCAAACGCAAGCCCCACTGGCCCGCCCGGCAACTGACCTAATTCGGTTGACATGCGAGTGTCAGCAAAAAACAGTTCCGATTCGGAATTACGGGAGATGGTGCTGCGAATGGAATCACGTACCGCTGCACTGTTCAATGAAGAGTTATTCAGGTTGTACGTTGAGCTCGTCGACGTTGGGATCGGCGGCTGGGCTGCCGACGTAATACCGAACGCCGTACTTACAAGGTCAATGCGTAGGCGATTGGTGCCGTCCGAACGCACTTTATTTTTTGAATATCCAATGGCGCTGTCACCGTCGAACGCGCCGAACGAGTACTTCAAGCCAGCGAGCAGACGGAATGTGTCAGAGGTAATCTCCGAGTCACGCGTTCCTAAGTTGGTCAGCGCACCCTGATAGCGTGCTAGCGTGCTGAAAGGATTGCCGGCGACGCCAGGTGCGAAATTGATGGTGTAGGCAAATGGGCGCAGACCGACCGATGTTTGCGTCAGACCCGTCGTTGCGTAGAACGGCTGCGTAAAGGTCTGATTGGTTTTAACGCTTGACAAACCTACTTCGCTGTAAGCCTGCAACGTGGGCGAAATTTCAGCGGTACCGCGCCCTAAGAAACCGAAGCGCTCGGTTCCAGGCAATGCAGAGAGATTGCCGTTAATGTCAAACGTACAGAAGGTATTGGCTGCAGCGGCGCGAGCATTGAGCGTCGCAAGCGTTGCAGCCGACTGGTTACCAGACAGGTTGATTAAACCCGCCGCAACCGCTTGGGGGCCGTTCAATACCGTGCCACCCACAGCGGCGCAGTTGTCAACAGCCTTGAAGTTTTGCTGCGCTGCACCGGCGTTGCTGTATTGCTGCCACGTACCCAGACCGAACAGCGTTTGAAAGTTACGACCACCGCCTGCACGACCGCGCCAATCGCGCGACGCACCGAAATCGGTGTCAGACAAAAGCACTTCTTCGCGCTTGTAATAATCAAACACGCCCAGCAAGGAGTATTTGTCTTTGGCCAGATCACCAAAACCGCCGGTTGCCGTAAAGCGATAGTCGTTTTTTCCAGCAGAAGAACCCGCGCCTGCGGTGAATTCGATGCCCTTGTAATCTTTACGCAGGATGATGTTCACTACGCCTGCAATCGCGTCCGAACCGTAAATGGCGGACGCGCCATCTTTCAGGATCTCGATGCGCTCAACGGCAGACGATGGGATAGAGTTCAAGTCAACGAAAGTATCTTGCAGGTTTTGTGCAAAACCGTAGCCCGCTGTGCGGCGACCGTTGATCAGAACCAGTGTTGCTTTTTGTCCCAGGCCGCGTAGTGCGATGCCTGATGCGCCCGGCGCGAAGCTGTTGGAGAAGCTCTCCGAGTAGCTGTTACCGCTGTTAGCTGGCACGTTGCGCAGCACCTCAGCGATGGTCGGCTGACCCGAGCGCTCAATTTGCTCGCGGGTTATGACGTCCACTGGCGCGACGGTTTCTACGTCGACACGCTTAATGTTTGAGCCGGTTACTTCGACTTTTTCGACCTTTTGCGGCGTTGATTGCGCGTACGCAATGCCAGTCGCCACAAAAGTTGCCGCGATTGCGACAGCCAATTGCTTCTTTTGAATCATAAAAAAACCCCTGAAAACCCAGTGTGGGCGGTTGGTAGGATGACTGCACAATTTTGTCATCAAGATGTCTTTTAGGCTACCGGCGGCTACTAACCACGAATAAGACAAAGCGCCGTTATAAAACATACTAAGTTACGCTGTCGGATCGTAACTTGCTGATTTTGCGTGCTTTATTGTGAATCGCCTCGGAAATGAACGCGACCTACACCGCGTTACTTCCGTCTGAACATCCGTCCATGCTGCCTACAGCTTTTCACTGAATGCGCCATTTTTCTTCGGCTGAAAGCCGTATACGGCATAAGTCGACTTATTTGATTAATGCGCGCCAGCCCAAGTCGCATGTGCGTTTCATTAAAAAGCTGCATTGACTTAGTTGCACCAGTGCAACAGTTGCGTCGCGAATGCTTTGAGCGCTCAGCGCACTCAGCGCCGAATCGGCACCAATTCAGCGCAAACCCATTGCCAAATTTTGCGCTAGGCGTGCAGCCCTTTTGGAATCGAATCGAGCAGTTTGCGTGTGTAGGCAGCCTTCGGCGCGGCGTACAGCTCGTCCGAATCGCCCTGCTCCACCACGTTGCCCTCCGACATCACCATGACCTCGTCGCTCATGTATTTGACCACCGCCAAATCGTGCGAGATGAAGATGTAGGACATGCCGAATTCGTCTTGCAAATCTTGCAATAAATTTAGCACCTGCGCCTGCACCGACACGTCGAGCGCCGACACTGATTCATCGCAAATCAGAATGTCCGGCTTCATGGTTAGGCAGCGCGCGATGGCGATGCGTTGCCGCTGGCCACCTGAGAACTCGTGCGGGTACTTGTAAAAGCTCATTTCGGGCAGGCCAACCTTGGCAAGCAGCTCGAAGGCCATCTTGGCACGCGCTTCAGCGTTGGCACCAATGCCGTGAATGATCATCGGCTCACAAATAATCTGGCCGACCGTGAAGCGCGGATTGAGTGATGCGTACGGGTTTTGAAAGATGATTTGGATGCGTTTTTTGTACGGCAAAAACTCCTTTTCGCTCATCGCAAAAATGTTCTTGCCGTCAAACCACGCCTCGCCTTTGGTGGCGTCATGCAAGCGCATAATGGTCAGGCCAACGGTCGTCTTGCCTGAGCCCGATTCCCCGACCAAGCCCAACGTTTTTCCTTTGCGCAATTTGAAGGAAACGTCCTTCGCCGCATTGAAAACGCGCTTGCCAAACAAGCCCTCGCGCGAGACGAAATCTTTGCACAATCCCTTGACTTCAAGCGCGACCGGATCGCTGTCTTTCACACCGCGCGAACGCTGCTCAAGGCGCATCGCGTCAGCGCGACCGGCCATAAAATCATCAATGACAGGCAGGCGTTTCGGACGCGAATCTACAACCGGGCGGCACGCGAGCAGCGCGCGGGTGTAATCATCTTTAGGCGCGGTGAAGATCTCCCGCGCGCTGCCCTGCTCGCGGATTTCGCCGTTACGCATCACCACCACGTGATCGGCAATATCGCCCACCACCGCGAGGTCGTGCGTAATGAACAACACACTCATGTTGTGCTTTTTTTGCAGCGCTGCGATGAGGTCGAGAATTTGCTTTTGAATCGTCACATCGAGCGCTGTGGTCGGCTCGTCGGCGATCAGCAATTTCGGCTCGCAAGCAATCGCCATTGCGATCATCACGCGCTGCTGTTGCCCGCCCGACATCTGATGCGGGAAGCTGTCGATGCGGATGGCGGGCTCGGGGATGCCGACCTCCGTCAGCAGCGCAATGGCACGATCACGTGCCGCTTTGCCAGACAGGCCCTTGTGCTCTTTCAGCACCTCTTCAATCTGAAAGCCCACAGTGAACACCGGGTTCAGCGAGCTCATCGGCTCCTGAAAAATCATCGAGATTTCGCTGCCGCGTAACGCGCGCTTTTCAGCATTCGAAAGTTTGAGCAAATTTTTGCCTTCAAACTCGATACTGCTGCCAGCGTCGACAGTCGCGTTTTCTTTCGGCAACAAGCCCAAAACAGCGAGCGAGGCCACTGATTTGCCGGAGCCGGATTCACCGACCAGCGCGACCGTTTGATTAGGCATCACGTCAAACGAAATGCCCTTCAACGCCTCAAACGAATTGTGTTTGTCGAGGCGAAATTTGACGCGGAGGTTTTTGATGGAGAGGAGAGGTGTGGTCATGATGCGCGCCTTACTTCAACTTCGGATCAAGCGCATCACGCAGCGCGTCAGTAAACAAACTAAACGCCGTCACCAGCACCGCCATAAACACGGTTGCCGCGGCCAACTGCCACCAGTAACCCAGGATCAATTCGTTCTGCGATTCGTTCAGCATTGATCCCCAGCTCACCACGTCAACCGGCACACCGAAGCCGAGAAACGACAGGATCACCTCCGACTTGATAAACAGCACGACATGCAAGGAGAGCTGCACCAGCACCACGTGCGAAATGTTCGGAAAAATATGCACAAACATGCGCCGCAAGTTTGACGCGCCGATGGCGTTCGCCGCGCGCACGTAATCGCGCGATTTGTGCTTTAGATACTCAGCGCGAACCAGCCGGAAAATTGCCGTCCAGCCTGTCAGCCCAAGAATCAATACCACCGTAACCACGCCCTTCTGCTTGAGCACGGCCGCAATCGCTAGCACTAGCAGGATGTAAGGAATCGAGCTGAAGATGGAATAGAACCAGTTCAACGCGTCGTCGGTTTTGCCGCCGTAATAGCCTGCAAACGCTCCCAGCACCGTGCCCATGATGGTCGCCACAATGGCCGCCGCAAAGCCCACGAGAATGGACGTCTCCGAGCCTTGAATGACCTTGGCTAACACATCGCGGCCCCACTTGTCGGCACCGAACGGCAGGTAATCCAAGCGCTTGGCTTCGACCACGTTCGCTGCGCCATCACCGGTGCGTCCTAGCTGTTTGCGCAACTCGGTCAATACGTCGGCCAGCGGGTCGACGATTTTTATTCCTGAATCTACTGTTGTTGGTGCACCGGTGGGTTGTCCCAATTGCGTTTTGAGCTCGTTGATAACGTCACGAAGTGGATCGCGATCATTGATGAACTCTGGCTTCGCCGCAGCGCCGTCGACGGTCGGGCCTGCGTCGGCACCAGCTTTGGTGTCCGGTGCTTTATGACTGTCTTTAAACAGGGTGGGCGGCGCGTAGTTCACGGCAACTTCGCGGTTCCAGTCTTTAGCAATCAAGCCGAAAAAGGCTCCGACTGAAAGCAGCAAAAACGCGATCACAATGACCATCGATATGACGGCGATGTGGTCCGCCCTCAAGCGTTTCCAAGCGAGCGACCACAGGCCGGGTGAGCGGTCGATGCCAATTTGATTCAGTGTTGCGGTAGCAGTTGTCATGATCGGCAGCCTACTTGAGTTCAACACGCGGATCGACAGCTTTGTAGAGCAAGTCCGCTGCGAGATTGGCCAGCATGGTCGCGAGGGCGACATACACGGTGACCGCCTTTATCACCGGAAAGTCCGAGCGCTCTACCGCGAGAATCACCTCGCGACCAATGCCCGGTACCGAGAAAAATCGCTCGATTAGAAACAAGCCAACCAACAAACCCGGCAACTGAATCATCAGGTTGGTGATGATCGGAATCGAGGCGTTCCTCAGCACATGTACGAACATCACGCGGTTCTCCGACAGGCCCTTTGCGCGCGCTGTGCGCACGTAATCCTGATTCACCTCGTCGAGCAAAAACGTGCGGTACAAACGAATGTTCGGCGCGAGTGAAACCACCAGCGCAATCACGATCGGCAGCGCCGCGTACTTAAACAAATTCTCAAAGAATCCATTGCCCCAGCCCTGCACCGGGAACCAGCCAAATTTGTACGCCAGCACATACTGAAACACGATGATGTAAACCAAAATCGACACCGACTGCGCCACGGTGCAGGTCACCATCGCCGCCCGATCCGTGAAAGAGCCACGCACGTAGGCCACGGCCAGCGCGATGCACACCGCGATGATGGTTTCAAGAATCAGCAACGGAATGCCGATCATCAGCGAGGCTGGCAGGCGGGTCGCAAAGATTTGCGACACCACTTCATTGGTGCTCCAGCTCGCGCCGAAATCGAATGTCACCACTTGCTTGACGAAGATCAGCAACTGCATCCAGTACGGCTCATCAATGCCGAGCTGCTTGCGGATATTGGCAATTTGTTCCGGGTTAGAAATCTTGCCCGCGAGCAAGTAAGCCGGGTCGCCACCTACTACGTTGAACAAGAAAAAAATCAGCAGAATGACACCCGCCATAGTCGGCAGGATTTGCCACAAGCGGCGAACGATGTAGGCGAGCATGGCCTATTTCCCCCCGCCAGTGTTGGCCATGTCGACGTCGTAATACAGCCAGTCGGCGAGTAGTACGGGATGCTTTTTATAACCGATGATCCACGGATAAATCATTTGGTTACGGTAGCGCGTCACCCCCAATACCCACGGCGTGTCCGCTTCAAATTGCTTTTGCATTTCCAAATACAGCTTATCGCGCTCTGAACCATCGGCAAGCACGATCGACTGCTCGTAGAGCTTGTCGTAGGCCGCGCTTTTATAGCAAGCGTTGTTCGATTCGCCAATGTTCTTGCTGTAAAGCAGCTGCACAAAGTTGTCACCATCCGGATAGTCGGCAATCCATGCCGCACCACGGCTCGCAATCTGGCAGCGCTTTTCGCGTTTCAAGGAATCGGCGAACTTCTCTTTTTCCGCCTCGTATCGAACGCCGATCACATCCATGTTCTTTCGGTACAGCTCATCAAACTCGCGCTCTATCGCGGTGGGTGTGGAGGTGTACTTGAACAAAAGGGGTTTGCCATCGGGCGTCCTGCGGAAGCCGTCTGCGCCTTTTTTATAACCAAATTTGTCGAGCAACGCGTTGGCGAGCGGGGGGTTGTAGGTGATGTTGGATGCGAAACCAGGACGATTTCCGGCCACGCCCGGTGGCACCAAAAATTCGGCGCGCACGGCGTTATCCTTGCGGATAATTTGAATCTCTTCATCACGGTTGATCGCCAAGGCCACCGCGCGCCGTAAAGCGATTTTGGGCAACTCCGCGCCACCCCATACCGGGTCATTCCACTGAAAATAGGTGTAGGTGTATTCGGGGTCAAGTAGGCGCTGAACGCGAACGCCCTGCGCCGCAAGATCGGGCGCAACTTTGCCGCCGGGCAGCGCTTGTTTGATGAACGATTGCGGCATATTGAGAATATCCAGCTGCACGTTTTTAAACGCAAGCCAACGCGTCTGCTCCTCTTCAATGGGATAAATCTCTACCCGGTCGATCACCGCGATGGGTTTGCCTTTCATTGCCGCCACGATGGTCTCGTCGTAAGGATTTTTGCCGGACGCCTTGAAGTCCCACGTGCCGCCACGCCAGTACGGATTTTTCTCCAGCACCATGCGTTGACCGCGCACCCATTCCTTCAAGTAATACGCGCTCGATCCGACCGGATGGCTTTGCACGTCGTTCGGATACTTCTCGACCACTTCGCGGGCAACGATGGCATTACCGTTGTGGGCAAGCACATATCCAAAGTTGAAATCGGGTTTGGTCAGGCGAATTTTCAACGTGTACGGATCGACGATCTCAAGACCCTCAACCGGTGCATCCCAATTGAGCTTGCCCGCTTTTTTTCCCGCTGCGTACCACTCGTTGAGACCGACAATTTTGTCGCTCACCAAAAAGCGCCACACCGGCTTGATCGAATCGTCGAAGTGACGCTTGAAGGTGTAGGCGACGTCGGTCGCTGTCAGCTCACGCTTTTTTCCGCCAAACGCTTCGTGCGGCGCGAAAAAAATGCCCTTCTGGAGCTTGATGGTGTACAGCTTGCCGCCGTCTTCGACAGTGGGCATTTCGGTGGTAATTTTCGGAACGAGTTTTGCCGGTTCGGCAAGGTAATCGTAGGTAAGCACTGTGTCAAAAATGCTGTCGACCACGATCGCCGAATACAGATCGGGAACCGTGTGTGGATCGAATCCCGACTCCGCCACCGGAAACGCCAACCGAATCACTTTCTTGCCGTCCGGGCTCGCCACCGGTGAGCTCATCGAGCCTGCTGTACCCGCCACCTTTGGCGAACCACTCTCGCCACATCCGCCCAGACTGCCCAGTCCTGCCACGCCGATCAGGCTTGCAGCGAGCACCCGCCTCAGCTCCCACATGAGAGGCAAAGTTGCCATATTTTTTTCGGTCTCGTGAACCGTTGTTAAGGTTAAGCGGCGATTGTAAGGGTGCGAGCGTCGGTTCGGAGTAGTCACACTTAATCCGTGGTTTCCAGTCCGTTGTAGGGTGTGCGCCAAAGCGCGCACCGCTCGCACGCCCTCGATCCAGCGCAATTGGCGCGTGGCGCGATGGTGCACATTTTGATGCGCACCCTACGGCGGCCTACTTGCGGTTCAAACGCGTCAGTTGCGGTGACAAGCCAATGATCGCCATGCCGATCAAGGTGACCGAATCCGGCACCGCGCCAAACACGAGCCAGCCAATTGCAATGGACAGTAGCAACTGCATGTAAGTCCACGGCGCGATCACCGATGCCGGTGCTAAACTGTAGGCGCGGATCAACAGCAAATGGCCCAGCGCTCCCAACACACCGGTCGCCGCGTACACCACCCACGTGAGCGAAGCGACGCCCGCCGTCCATCCCGGCAGCCACCAAAAAGGCATGCTGACCGTCATCACCAGCGCGCCGACCATGCCAGCGAATAGCAGCTGGGTGCTAGTGCGCTCCGGTCTAGTGGCTGACGTTGATGCTGCTCGGGTGAGCGTTTGATAACAGCCGTTGCAAACCGCCGCCGCGATCACAAGCAGCACGCCCAGCAGCGGCAAATCGCCACTTGGACGCACCACGATAAGCACGCCAAGAAAGCCCAAAATCACCGCTACAAGCGCCCACCGTGATGGGCGTTCATGCAAGAACCAGGCTGAAAGACCGGTGGTGATGAGCGGCGTTAAGAAGAACAAAGCCGTACCCTCGGCCAACGGAATGAACTTGAGCGCAGCGAAGTAGAGCAGTGTCACAGTCACCATGAACGTTCCGCGTGCCCACTGAAAACTGGGCCGAACCGCGCGAAAGAGCTGCCAACCATCACGCGGGAAAAACAGCACCAGCACCACCAACGTGTGCCCAAAATAGCGCGACCAAGTGGTTGCTGCAACAGGAACGCCCTTGCCGCCCAAGTATTTGCCGCTGGCGTCCAAGCAGATTAGAAGCGCTAGCGCGAACAGCATCAGAACGACGGCTCGACGGTGGTTGTTTTTGTGAGGCAACGGTGATTACGTAAACTTAAGTCTAAGGGGCAAATGCCGTTTGTGCCCGTCAATTTTTATTGCAGTCCACGCCCAATATACCCATGATCATCCCCGTTATCCTGTGTGGCGGCAGCGGCACCCGTTTGTGGCCGTTGTCGCGCTCGCACATGCCCAAGCAATTGCAAGCGGTGCACGAGGACGCCACGATGCTGCAATCGACGGCGCTGCGGCTGCGTGGATTTGTTGATGAAGCTACCAGCGCGCCGATTGTGGTGTGTAACGATTCACATCGCTTTGTCACGCGTCGGCAATTGCAGGAAATTGGTGTTAACGATGCTCAACTGATCGCCGAGCCCGTGGGGCGCAACACCGCCCCGGCATTGACTTTAGCTGCACTGCTTGCAGCGGAGCGCTCCGACGCAGGTGATCCTGTGTTGCTGGTGATGCCAGCGGATCACGCCATCCCAGACCTTGCTAGTTTTCATGCCGCCGTCACGGTGGCGCTTCGCGCAACGCAGGCGCAGCCGAGCGGCGGCATCGGTGACGCTATCGTCACGTTCGGCATTGTGCCGGTCGAACCGGCCACCGGCTACGGTTACCTGCGAATCGGCGGCACTAGCGCTTTTGACCCGAGCGCCTTCGCACTGGAAAGTTTCGTTGAAAAACCAACGCTTGAAGTCGCGCGCGAATACGTTGACAGCAAACAATACCTCTGGAACAGCGGATTGTTTGTTGTGAGAACGAGCGTCTGGCTGCGCGCGATGGCAAGCTTTGAGCCCGCGATGTTGGCAGCTTGCAAGGCCGCACTCGCGAGCGCTAAAAAAGTAGGCGACGACCTGTTGCCTGATGCAGCCGTATTCTCCGCCTGCCCGTCCAACTCGATCGACTACGCGGTCATGGAAAAACTTGCTGCGCACCCCGAGGTAGGCATTCAAGGCGCAGTAGTGCCGCTGAGCGCCGGCTGGAGCGACATTGGCTCGTGGGATAGCGCGTGGGCCATTGCAGCAAAGGACGAGTACGGCAACGCCGCCGTCGGTCACGCGATCTTTGAAAATTCTCACAACACGTACGTGCGCACCACCGGGCCGAACGCGCCGGTCGTGGCCTGCGTCGGCATTGACGATGCAATCATCGTGCATACGCCCGACGCCATTCTGGTGGCGAGTAAATCGCATGCGCAAGACGTCAAAAAAATCGCAACCCATCTAACGGGCTTAAGCGACAGCCGCGCCGACCTGCATCGTAAAGTGCATCGCCCGTGGGGCTGGTACGACTCGCTGGGCTCAGGGCCGGATGGAGCAGGGTTTCAGGTGAAACACATCAGTGTGCATCCGGGGCAATCGTTGAGCCTACAGCTACATCACAAGCGAGCGGAGCATTGGGTGGTGATCAAGGGCATTGCGACTATCACGGTCGGTGAGAACGTGCGCGACTACGAACCCGGCGAGCATGTGTTCATTGCCATCGGCGACGTGCATCGACTGGAGAACAAAACCGAAACTGCGGTTGAGATCGTGGAAGTGCAGCTCGGTGCGTATTTGGGCGAGGACGATATCGTGCGGCTCCACGATAACTATGCGCGCACGTCAGCTAGCACCTCTACCTAGACCCAAGCACTAGCTCTATGCCAACCGCTCTGTGTCAGCCAAAGCTCAATCTAATTCTTGCCGTAGATCCGATCACGCCCAAGCTCAGCGGCATTGGGCGCTACACATTCGAATTAGCCAAGGGCTTGATGGCTTCGACCGCGAGCCAAGTAGCGCCGGAAACCCCCATCAACAGGCTTAGATTTCTCTGGCATTGGAAATTTATAGACGCAATCGATGCTCTCTTCGAGCCGTCCATTGCGTCGAGTATCGCCAAGAATCCAGACCGGATCATTCATAGGGTACTGCGTGCTGTTTACGGCGCAACTGTACCGACCGTGCAGTCGCTTTTGCTCAGCAAAAGTAATGACGCGATTTATCACTCGCCCAATTTTTACTTACCAAACTTTCCTGGGAAGTCCATTGCGACCTTTCATGATTTGTCGGTGACTAGATATCCGCAGTGGCATCCACAGGCGAGAATTGCGCACCTTAAGCGCGCGCTACCGGTTTCGCTTGCGCGAGCCAATGCCGTGATCACTCCGACCGAGAGCGTTCGGGCCGAGCTCATCGCTGGCGGCGCGGTCGACCCGGCCGACGTGTTCGTGGTGCCGATGGGCGTTTCCAGCGAATGGTTTGCAACGTCGGATTTTGCGGACGCTACGAAATTAGCAGCCTGCGGCCTGGAAAGTGGCGGCTATGCGCTGTGCATTGCCACGCTCGAGCCACGTAAAAATATCGTCCGCCTGCTCGATGCTTATTCAAAACTAAGCGGTTCTGAACGCACGCAATGGCCACTGGTTTTGTGCGGTCAGGCCGGATGGCTAGGCGACGACATTAAACGTGCTGTAAGCGCCGCCGTCACGCAAGGGTGGCTTCGGTATTTCGGCTTTGTGCCTGATTCGATGTTGCAAGTGCTGATGCGCGGTGCACGGTGCTTCGTATTC
This sequence comes from Burkholderiales bacterium, assembly GCA_043721275.1. Classification (GTDB taxonomy): domain Bacteria; phylum Pseudomonadota; class Gammaproteobacteria; order Burkholderiales; family Casimicrobiaceae; genus Casimicrobium. Next base: position 48,186 of record JAYSRA010000090.1, on the reverse strand, counting down.
CCGAGCCTATATGAGGGTTTCGGCCTGCCTGTGCTGGAAGCGATGGCGTGCGGCGTTCCGGTGGTGGCCAGCGACATTGCGAGCTTGCGTGAGGTGGCAGCAGACGCTGCGGCGTACCCATGCCCTACTGATGTCTCTGCAATTCGCATCGCCATTGAGCGGGCTCTTTGCGACGCGACGTGGCGAGAGTCGAGCACGATGAAAGGGCGGATCCGCGCCAAACACTTCTCATGGTCACGCACCGTTTCCGAAACAATTTCTGTGTATCAACACGTAGCGAGTCGCATTTGAAACACACGATCCTGCGATACAGCGGCTTTGTTTTAGAAAGCGTGAAGCGAGAGCTCTACCTAAAGTTTTTGGGTTCTGCGCTGGGTCCAGCTTGGCTCTTCATTACGCCGTTGGCAACGCTTGCTCTGTTCATCGGAGTTTTTGGTTATGCACTGCGAGGCAAGGTGCCTGGAGCCTCGAACCCGGACGACTACTGGATATTTTTGTGCGCGGGCCTGCTGCCGTGGCAGCTCTTTAGCGATATCGTCTTGCGAGGCCAATCGTTGTATGTCGACAACATGGCGGTTTTAAAAAAAATTGCCATACCAAAGCTCATATTGCCTATGATTTTGGTCATCAACGCATTAATTCAGTTTGCCATTATTGCGAGCATATTTCTGCTTGCCCTTGTGGTCGTTGACCGGTGGCCCGGCTGGGCGATCATATCGGCCGCTCCTATTATTTTGGGATACGTGCTGTTTGCCGCCGGTGCAGCGATGACGCTGGCGCCAACGAATGTGTTTTTTCGCGATGTCGCGCCCGCCACTACACTCATTTTGCTGTTTTGTTTTTGGGCGACGCCGATCGTGTACTCGCTCAAGCAGGGCGGCAACGCCGTTTCTGATGCGTTGCTGCAATTTAATCCGTTCGCTTGGGCAAGCACCCAAATGCAAGAAATCTTCGTTCATGGCGAGTGGGCCAACAACGGAATTTCATCAGGATTTTTCAGCGTATCGGTATTGGTATTTGCTTTTGGATTATTGGTTTTTACGCGCAGCGCCGCGCTCATTGCAGACGAACTTTAATGAGCGACGTAGTGCTAGTGGTCAGTCAAGTGTCGAAGCGATACCGCCTATTTAAATCTCCCCGGCAGCGCTTGCTGCACTTTGTCTTTCCGTGGGCTAAATCAGCCTACGCAACACACGATGCTTTGAACGGCATCGATCTGACGATGCACCGTGGCGAGGCGCTTGCAGTGATTGGTGCCAATGGCGCCGGCAAAAGCACTTTACTCAAGCTTTTGGCGGGTATTGCAAGCCCGAGTGCCGGTCGCATCGCCACTAATGGAACGGTGGGCGCGATTGTTGAGCTAGGGTTGGGGTTTCATCCCGACTTCAGCGGGCGGAATAATGCGCGCGCTGCCTTGGTAATGCAAGGTTCCACCAGGCGCGAGGCCGAGGTTCAGCTAATCGACATTCAGCAATTTGCGGAGCTCGGCGATTACTTTGATCGCCCTGTTCGCACCTATTCAAGCGGCATGCAAGCCAGACTGGCGTTCGCAACTGCGACGTCGATCAAACCAGATATCCTTATCGTCGATGAAGTGCTCTCGGTGGGCGACGCCTACTTTCAAGGAAAGTCAATTCGCCGTATTGAGACGTTGCTCGCGACGGGCACCAGTCTTCTCTTCGTGTCACATGACTTGGCTGCGGTAAAGCGCCTCTGCAACCGGGCAATTCTGTTGAGCCATGGCAACTTGGTCGCAGACGGTCCCGTCATGGAAACGCTCGATAAATACAACGCGCTGTTGGCGAGCGCTACCCAAGCCCACGCAAATGCAACTGGCGCGGAACCCGCGCTGCAAGCTCACGAGTCGATATTGAGCAGCAACCGATCTGGTGATGGCCGGGTTCGCGTGCAAACCGTCAGCGTGCTCAACGAGCACCGCGTTGCGGCCTCAGTTTTGAGCAGCAGCGCTCCGTTTAGCGTGCGGGTTGCCGCAAAGGTGGTCGAACCCGTCGACGAGCTGTGTTTAGGTATAGCGGTACGCGACCGACTTGGACAAACGCTGTACGGCACTAATACTTATCACCACTCTCTGTTATGCCGTGATTTAAGAGCGGGCGATACAGTAACCGCCAACTTTAATATGCGAACGAATCTTGGTGAAGGCCAGTACCTTGTTTCTGTTTCTGCGCACCGGGGTGCCGTGCATACCGAAGGAAATTTCGATTGGCTCGACAACTGCGCCAGCTTCGAAGTGATCAACCCGGGCCGAGCGGTATTTATCGGATCTGCAAATCTCGAAGCGCGCGTTGATTTGGACGCTGCCGCCAGCGAACAATCTGCACCCGGCGCGATAACTGGTGGCGCAAAATGAATTCACCGCCACGGCTTTTTTTCGATGTCTCGTTCGTAGCCGCTAGTACGGCAAATACTGGCATCCATCGCGTCGTCCGCCACCTTTTAAGGGAAATGATTGACGATCCAGCGTGGCAGCTGCTGCCATTCTCAATATCGGACTCTGGCACGCGACTCGTTGATCGCGCGGAAGTCAATCGCAATATCTTTGCGCCATTCGGCTTGTTAGGAGAAAAAGAGCTGTCGGAGCTGGGAAGCGAGAATCGTACAGGCAGGTTTTTGCGAGCGCTCCAAAAAATCAGAGCCCAAGCCTTGCATCGCCTGCTGCCCAGCGTGCGAATCTGCATCGCGAGCGCGCTACCAAGCAATGCGTGGAAGAGCTTGATACTTGGTGCGCGGCGCGAAAAAGGATCACTGGCGCACTTCGCTTTTTTTCTGCTTGCCAAAGTTAAGGCGACTGCACAACCAGTCGAACCGTTGAGATTCTGCGAGCGGCTTACCGTAAATGACCACGTTTTATTCGCTGACGCGACGTGGCACGTCACGCGCTTTGAAGAGATCATTCAAGACATGCATCATTGTGGCGCGCAGATCAATGTCATCGTTTATGACGTAATCCCGCTCCAGTTTCCCGAATGCGTGCACCCCGGCCTCAGAATCGCATTTAGAACTTGGTTCACACAAGTGGCGCTGCACTCAACCCGTGTCGTTTGCATCTCCAAGGCGGAGGCAGATAATGTGCGTCGCGCGCTGGTTGCCGACGGATTTCATGAACAAGCGGCGCGTGTATCTCATTTCAATTTAGCATCTGCGCAACAACTGTCAGGCGAACGCCGCACAGTCGTCCCGAAGAAATCGCGACGCCAAATTGATCAAATTCAGGCGTTACCTGAGCCCTGCTTTTTGATGGTTGGCACCGTCGAACCGCGTAAAAACCACTCTGTCGCACTTAGCGCGTTCGCCCAATTTCTTGAGTCTAGCGGCGTAGGATCTCTGCTCGTCATTGGCGCGCCCGGATGGAATACCGAGATCGCGCAACGACGAATGTCGCGGCCTTACTCCCAGTCTCAGCCCGTGCTTTGGTTCGCAAACGCAGACGACGAGGTACTGGAGGCGGCCTATGCGCGCGCAAACTGCGTTCTCCAAATTTCGATTTGCGAAGGCTTTGGCCTACCGGTAGCAGAAGCAATGGCACGTAAAAAAAATCTGATTTGCAGTGATTTAGCGGTGTTTCACGAGATTGCCGACAGCTATCCACTCGCCTACGTCCCCGTTACCGACGCGGCCGCGTTGGCCCGCGCACTCCAGTTGGCCGCAATCCCCAACGACGGGACGACTCCATCGATTAAAACACCAAAGGACTTTGTCACGCTGACTTGGGCAACTTCTGCTGATGAAATCGGCACGATCCTACGCAGCGTATAAGCTGTCTGGTGGCCGCCTCATCCGTTATCATTTGTTGGTGTGCCAACTTTTTGCAGCGGTCGCAAACGACCTCATGTGACGCCGCCGCACTGCGCATTCATAGCTAAATATGTCGGTCGTTTTGCGTGAACGTCTACCGTGGTAGTGTGCCTTGAGTCAAGGATTGACCTCCCCCTAATTTCAACATTGCACTAATGCCAACCGCCCTCTCCATTGTGATCCCCGTTTACCGTGAAGTTAGCAACCTCGCGTTACTATACGAACGACTTTGCCAAGTCATAGAAAAGTTAGATGCCGATTTAGAGGTCGAGATCATTTTTGTCAATGACGGAAGCCCCGACAATTCTTGGGAAGTCATTCGAAACATCGCTAGAGTTGACGGTCGCGTCATCGGCATTAATTTAGCGCGAAACTTTGGTAAAGAACTCGCCCTTTCCGCAGGAATCCACGAGGCATTCGGCGCAGCCGTCATCTGCATGGACGCTGACTTGCAGCACCCGCCTGAGGTCATCCCGTCACTGCTCGCCGCGTGGCGTACCGGCGCAAAACTAGTGGGCACAGTACGCACCAGCATCGAAAAACAACCCTTAATGAGGCGCGCCGGATCGCAAATCTTTTATTGGCTCATGAGCAAAATTTCGGGCGTTGCACTCACCGCTCAAGCCACTGACTTCGGTCTTTATGACCGCACCGTGATTGACGTTTTCAAAACCATGACGGAACGCAATCGCATGTTCCGCGGCATGATCGATTGGATTGGTTTTCCGAAAACGACGGTTGAGTTTCACGCGCCAGCACGACAAACGGGCGACGCGAGTTATTCCTACACAAAGTTGATCGGATTAGCGGTTAACAGCATCACTTCATTCTCGCTTTTTCCACTGAGAATCACCGGTTATCTCGGCGCGCTCATTTCATTTGTCAGTGTGCTTTTGATGTTATTGATGCTCGCAGATCGCGTGCTACTGCACAAAATTGGATTTTCTTCGCTGGCGTTGGTCGTGGTTGCGAACACTTTCTTTATAGGCATCGTGCTCATGGCGCTTGGACTCATGGCGATTTACATAGGCGCAATACACAGCGAAGTGATCAACCGTCCGTTGTTCGTCGTTGCCGAGAAAACTACGCGCCTCCCCCCGCCAAGCGCACGCTGACCATGAGTATTTTTAAACGACTGGGGAAGGACCGCCTCGTCGCTGCGAGCGCCATCATGTTTGTGTCCTTTGTTGTCGGCAGTGCCAGCAACTACGCATTCCAACTTGTGATGGGCCGGTTCATGGCGCCGTCGACCTACGGCGTATTGAACACCCTGCTTTCGGCAATGGTCATTTTTTCGGTGCCCCTCGCCGCCGCACAAATGGCCGTGTCGAGGCGGATGGCGGCTACGCAAGCGCGCGCAGCGTTTGGCGAGGCACGAACCCAGTTTGCATCAGCGCTCAAATTTTCCGGTATTGCAGCATTTGCCATTGCAATTTTCTGGTTTGCCTTTTCCCAGCCGCTGGGCACACTCTTCCCGAGCGCTGATTCGGTATCGGTATTAATGCTCGGCCTAACAATCGCCGTGGGTTGCCTGCCACCCGTGGTGCTGGGAGCCACCCAAGGGCTTCAGAAATTTACGTTATTCGCAGTATCGAGCGGATTGCAAGGCCCGCTCAAACTGGCATTTGGTGTTAGCGCGCTCTTGTTAGGTTTCGGACTGGCGGGCGTCATGTCCGGCTTGGTGTTGGCATCGATCCTAGTCTTCGCTTTGACACTAGCCGCGGTTCGTCGGACGCTATCAGCGTACGCGCCGCTGCCGAGTGAAGACAGCCACACAATGTCTGGTCTTGCCGCCATGTTGCTCGGCAATCTTGGCTTCACGATCTTGACCCAAGCTGACATGATGTTCATGGCCCACACACTGTCGGCAGAGGAAACGGGGCGGTACGCAGCGGCAGCGATACTCGGCAAAGCGGTGATGTATCTGCCTGGCAGCATCGTATTGGCCATGTTCCCCATGGTCTCCGCTGCGCAAGCTAGTCGAACATCGACACTGCCGTTGTTATTCAAAGCGCTGGCCATTTCGACAGCACTCGCTGGTTCCGCAGCGTTTTGTTTTGCTGCCGCACCCGAGCTCATATTGCGCCTCCTTTTTGGCGAGCGTTACGTGCCAGCAGCGGCGACGCTGCGTTGGTTTGGATTTGCCATGCTGCCGTTCGCCGCCGGGCTTGTATTGCTGCAATACTGTCTCGCCCGCGGCGCGTTAACGCCAGGCCTAATATCAACGGCGGTTGCCGCAAGCTTCGTAATCGTGCAACTCACCATCGCCCGCGGCACCGTTGCACTTTTGCAAAGTCTTGCCCTGCACGGCGCAGTGCTGGCTGCGCTTCTCGTTATCTACGTCGTGCGTAGCCACCGACCGGGGCAGGCATGATGGTGGACTTAACGCCCAATTTTGGCGTTCGGTTATGAACGGCTTGTCGCGCTTTCATATCGCTTTATGCTTCGCCACCGCGTTACTCGCAGCAGGTTGCGGTGGATCATCTGCCCCTGAGCCACGTTTTGAAATCGCGAAAAGTCGCGACAAGATTGATCGCAGCTTGTTTGACAAAACCACGCAGCTATTGGGTAAAGACGCGAGCAGTACCAGCGTCGAATTGCGAGTTTCGCAACAGTCAGAAGGCGTCAGCGTCCTCGCCAGCACGTCCGCGTTGAAGTTGGCTAGCGACAGTCCACTGGCGTTTGGCGATTGGCTCACCTTCACGGAAAGCAGCACACCGCTCAGCATCTCCGTAAACGTTGACCCGCGCTCGCTGGATGAAATTGGCGAGAACTTGGAAATCACCACACGAAGCGCTGGAAAATCGCCATCGTGCGCTATCGCCATAGTAGGTGGCGTCGAAGGGCGTCGGCCCGGCGAGACCGCTAAGCCGCCTTATCTTCGTCGATTTTTTTCGGGTGACGTTCCATCCGATGTCATTGAAACCTACGCGGTGCCAGAACGCGATGTCAAAACTCGGGAGATGCTCTACGTATTGCGCCGCGCATTGGGCTTCGCGGGCGACGACGCGTGGCGCACGACGCAAACGGGCACCACTCAGTTTTACTTCCGGCGAACCGACCGTGACATCAAGTATGCCTCGGGTCTCGTTGTCACGACCGGTGCTGGCGTCGTGCCAAGCAATGTTCTCCTTCGAGTTAGCGGCGGTGCGCATGGCGAACAACTGCTAGAGCTCAATACGCCGATTGCGTCCGAAACCACGACAAACGCAGCATCGCACCAGTACGCGTTCGGGCATTTACTTCAAGACGCTGCTAGGGGCCTGCTAGACAGCAACGGCAACTTACTCGCTCGGGTCGCCATCAGCGAAATCGTAGTTCAATTTCAAGAGAATAAGTCCGTCCCAATCGAGCAAAGCGGGTTGCGAGCGGTCAGCGTCGTGGCCATGCGCAATTTAGCCAGTGGGTATCCGGTGGCGGTACACACGCAGGAAAGCGCCGATGGCAACCTTACGCGGAGTATCCAGCTGAAAACGATCATCCCGCAGGGCAGCAGCGGCGTGAAGCTCGTCGCCTTAAACCTCACCGTATTGCCGCCACGCAGTGGCACCTGTTCAGCCTCAGTGGTCAACGTATCAGTTGTGGATCGATACCAAGGGCGAGCGCCTTGGCACGCCGTTCAAAATATCAACGCCACGCTCAGCCGCAATGCGCTCTCACCAGCAACGCAACGCCCCTTTGACGGTCGAACGCTGCCAGTGCTCGATTTTTTAGCGCGTGTTGACTTTAAAGCACCGACTGCCGAGCGAAACGTCACACGACCGCTCGGGGCCGGTGCGTGCGCCGCGGTAGCAGAATACAACGGTGTTGGCCAAGATGCAGTTGCCCCCCTGCAGATAGCCTACCTCGCGGGCGCGTCGATACGCGCGTGCGGTGGTCTCTACTACAGCGCCATCAAACAAGTGGCGCACGTTCGTCAAGGCGAGTTGCAAATTAGCGTGCCACTGCTGCGACCAGTCGACGCAAGCGAGTCCTTAGCGGTGCGAATAAGCGGGGATGCCGCGCAAACCGCGCACGACGTAAAGCTCGTTGTTAACACGCTCAATAGATTAGGCGTGGTGATTGCGTCGCGCCCAGCCGCTTTAAATAGCGTGATCGTGCTGCAAAAATCGCCGGATGCAACGGCGGTTCAAGTCGTAGCCAGTCTGGATGGCGCGCGGTTTGATGTTGGACTCAGTGAAATCGCTGTATTTGCGACGGCGCAGATCGCGCTTGATCAAAGCTTTGTGCATCCGCAGCCTGCAGAGCTTACGAGTCAGATCCTATTGACGGATGCGACCGCTACAGGGGCCACCCTGAAATTAGACAAGCCACTGGCAGCACCCGAGGTCATAACCCTCACAATACACGTTGACACCGATGCGGCACCACGAGAACGATGCTGGCTACGGGTCACGCCGATTTGGGGCAAACGCGCAGGCGACGCGATGCAGTTTTGCGATGTGCTGTCGGGCGTCCCCGTGACAATTTCCGCCGGACAATTTCAGAAATTGACGAATAGCATCGGCGCACCGCTATCAGCCCTTGAAATTTCCGTGGCGCGGGAGGGCAGCGCAAACCTTAGCCCCAACGCCCGAATCCGCGCGGACGCATCAGCGACTGGCACCGCTTGGCTATCGGCTCGGGATCGATACCAGCAATTACCTTTGCTCAAGTCAAACGAGATGCACGCCACACTGCGTCCAGAAATTACCGGTGTCGCGGCAATTCAACGCGGCTTGACAACGGTCACGATGCCCAATCCCGGCGCAGACTTTGCGGCTACTAACCGCTGGCTGCGGCAATTCGACGAGAGCAAAAGTATGCTCAACGTGCGTTCATTGGCCTTGGTTAAAAGCGCGCAAACGAGCGACAGCGCGTGGTTGGGTTTGGTACGTCCGGCAGTTACCAAACGCAGCGGTACGAGCTTTTTTCTTGCATGCATTGCGTTCGCATCATTGCTGGGTTTGGCGATATGGCGAAATTGGAAGCACCATCGAGTACTCGCCATAAAGGGTGGTTACGCGAGATTCGCAGCAAAGCTCCGCGCTGCCATGATTGTGTATTTACCCAAAACGCTCGACGCGACCGCTTGGTTAGCCATCGCAGCGGCGATAGCCAGTGCCGCGATTCAAGGCAGCGTCACGCAGGCAAGCGCTGTCATCGTGCTGCTTGGGGCACTGGTGGCGAGCTGGTTTATGCTCCCCAATCACATTAAAGTCAGCCTTCCAGTGGTTATCGCTGCGGCGGCGGTGTTTTGTCTTTGGGCAATCATGTCGACAGCAACGCAACCAATCAAGTCGAGCATAGGTGCGATAGCGGTGTTATTCGCGCTAACTTGGACTTCGGCACGCGCGGTATTGGGTACCGGATCGAGTCTGCCCATTTCACTTTGGCACATCGGCTGGCCAGCATTGGCCGCAGGGCTATTTGTGTTGAGCGGCTTCACCTCAGCCGACGCGTTGCATAAAGGCAACCAGTACAGCTGGGCTTCGATCTTCATCACAATTTCACTCGCTCGCGCGCTGCACTTGGCGTGGCCGTGGATGGAGGAGCGCGTCGCGTTCCTACGCAATCGCGACTATCTGCGGGATCGGGGCGGCAAATACGGCATGGTTGCCATCGCCGCGCTGGCAACGACCGCCGGTTTAACCGCTGTCGGAGCGCGTGCACCCGCCGAATACACCGCAAGCTGTGCGTATTTCGGGCTACTGGGCCTGCTGCTGCATCGGGCATTTGCCTACTGGCATGAGCGTAGACAAGCCGAGACTATGGTGGGGCTCCCGGCACCAAGGGTCGGAGGTACGGCGCAATGAGCAACGTAACGGCGCAAGTATCAAACGCGACAACAGTGGATCGAATAGCAATTGCTGACGCATGTGCATTGCTTTTCTACTGCTTGCTGGCAATCGCGTTCACGTGGCCCGCAGTGATCGACATTAACCATGTCGTGATTGGCAGTGGCGGTGACGAACTGGGCGCTATTTGGTGGCTGTGGGGTCGTATCAATGGGCACATTGATGTGTGGGGCTGCACACAGCTAATTAACTGGCCGGAGGGAGTCTGTCATCCTTCGGCCTCACAGCCGCTAATTGAGTGGCCGTTGCTCGCGTTCACAGCCATCGCCAACGAAGTGGCGGGATACACTTTCTTTATTCTGGTGGCTTTGGTCATCTCAGCCACGACGGGGTATCTACTGTTGCGTAGGAGGGGGTTATCCAGACTCGCGGCCAGTTGGGGCGGGGCTGCCATGGGCTTTGCCCCGCCAATTCTGTTGCAAGCATCCACCGGGCACCTAGCTTACGTGTTGAGCGCACCAGCGCTGTTGGCGCTGCACTATGCCGAGCATTGGTGGCAGGCGCGCAGTGTGAGCCAGGAAAACGCAGCGTTCAAGCTAGTCGATATAAAGCTCGGTCTGGCGCTTGCGCTGACATTCTGGGGGTCGATCTATACGGGTTATTTCCTCTCGGTCGCGGTTTTTGCGATGGTGATTGCGGCTATCTCGCTGCGCCTGTTGAAAGTAGAAGCAGCGACGAGCGAACCGCATGGCTTCGGCATCCCGCGTCTGGATGGAAAATATCAGGAAGAAGCGATTGCATCGCGGGCTGCTGAGCAAGAATCAAACCGGACGTCGCACGGATCCCTAGCCAACCAACGCAATACCAACCCAACCGGGATCGGCAGCAGCTTGCGCGAAACATTGCCGTTGCTCATGGGTGGGTTAGTCGCAATTGTGATTGCAGCAGTCGCGCTGTTCGCCGCTAACTGGGTATTGTTGTGCCAACATTTTGGCTGGCTTCCGGATCATGTCCAAGCGCAAGGTTCCGCTTTTTTTAGCCGCCATTATGAGGAATTGTCGGTCTGGGGAGCGCGCCCGTGGGACTACTTTCGTGCCTCCACATCTCATCCGCTTTGGGGGGCGCTACTGAATTTACCGCAACGGATAAGCATCCATGGCTCTAATATTTTTGAATCGTCGCTTTGGCCAGGTTTGCTCACCGTCGTACTCTCCGTGATCGCGTTACGTAAAAAACCCAAGGTTGAGATCGCGCCGCGGTGGCATTCCACGCACCGCGGTTTCGTGGTGCGATGCGCGGTAGCCGCGTGTTTTTTCGCCATTCTTAGCCTCCCGCCTACTATCGACCTCATATTGTTTGAACTGCCGACGCTCTCATACTTTTTGTACCCATTCGCCCCTATGTTTCGCGTCTACTCGCGCGCCGGTATCTACGTGGCCGTGCTACTTAGTGCAATGAGCGCTGTAGGTCTGGCCTACGTTCTACAGGCGGTACTCCACTCGAAATCTCGTACTAGGCTTGCGTCCGCGACGCTCAGTACGTCGTTGTTCATTTGCTTGACGCTGGGAGTTTTAGAGCTTCTACCCGCAGTACCCGGTCAGGTATTTGCTGCCGTCCCGCGCCCTGCCTGGATGGGTCAAATTAGTACGGATTCGAAACCAGCAGCAATCGCACTCGTGCCATGGTGGAGCGACGATGACACGCATCATTACCAATATTTGTTTTGGCAACGGCTCCATTCAATCCCTATAGTAAATGGTCAGCGTGTCACCCAGGCAAACGTAGCTGCATCCAGCGCCACCGCGTCGGCAACGTATGAAGCGGCGTCGGAGCGGGCTTCCTCCGAAGGGAAGTCGATCATAACCGTGCGGGACTCAGAATGGGCGGCACGCCGGCACACGTCGCTGCTTCGCTGGCAAATGACTGACTCACAGACTCAACCAAGCATTGAGCACAGCAACATACCGCGCGCTTTGACCAGTGGTGCCGCTGGATTGCCTTGGCGCCCCGAGTAAAAGCACATGCGCAAATACTTAATCTTGTGCTGCGCCAATACGTGTCCTACTTCTGCGCCATGACAGTTTGCCAAACGACTTTGTTGCCGTCCAAATTAATCCTGCGTTCAACCTTGAAAAAAGATTGCGAATGAAAAAATTACTTTCCGACATGTGGCACACTGCGGCAGCGCACAACAAACGCAATGTTTTAGAGGCGCTAGGAAATGGTCCCAGCAAAATGCTGCTCGACTTAGGATGTTGGGACGGTGATTGGACGTCCACAATCGCCAAGTCAATTGGCACAACAAACGTCCACGGCGTAGAAATTGTTGATAGCGCAGCTGACCTTGCGCGCGGACGCGGTGTGACTGTTATCCGAGCAGATCTCGGTGAACCGTTACCTATCGCCGACCGTATGTATGACCTAGTGCACGCAAATCAAGTCATAGAACATGTGCCAGATGTTGATGTATTTATGGGAGAGATTTATCGCGTGTTGCGGCCGGGTGGGCACGCCGTGGTGTCGACTGAAAACGGAAGCAGTTGGTGCAATGTATTTGCTGCTGCGATGGGCTGGCAAATGTTTTCGGCAACGAACATTTCCACTCGCAGCGGCGGCCTTGGAAACCCGTTTGCGCTCCATCGCACCGATAGCGGCGCCGCCGCGCCAATGCGCCACAAAACAATTTTCAATTATCGCGGTCTGGTTGAATTCTCGCGCGCGCATGGATTCAGCGACGTGAAAGTATTCGGTGCTGGCTACTTTCCTTTCCCGTCGTCGTTCGGTGCCGTCGACCGCAGGCACTCGCACTTCATCACCGTTCGGCTTACAAAGCCATAGCAAATGTACGAATTGGCGAAGCGCTCGGCCACCTCGTTTCAGGTGTTTCAGGCCGTTGTATTGTTAGCGGGAAGCACAGCCGCAATCGCGCCATTCGTTTTAGCGATCGTCAAGTCCGACCACAACGCCACTTTTTTTGAATCCACCATCTATTCGGCGAATTTAGCTGGCCTTCTGAGCCAAATTAAAGACCAAGGTGCGGTGTGGGCATGGGGTCAATATCGTGTTCATCTCATTAGTTACTTGCCTATGATGCTGCCGATCGCGGCGCTTGAGCAACTCGGCATCGGTAAAGCGGTCGCGGCGCTGGGGTGGATTAGCGCTTTGATCACCGCGACTTACCTCGCGCTATACCAGCTTTGCTTGAGTTGTTTAAATGCGCGAATGGCGCAAACGCGCCGCGCCTCGCTTTGGGCTGCACTCGCGGCGTTAGCCGCAGTTTGTGCGCTTCCGAATTTCAACTATATAAAGAGCACTTTCTTTTTTGTGTTGCCCACCATTTCGACGGTTTTGTTGATTTGGACACTGTCGATGTCGTCATTGCGAAAGCGGCCGTGGGCAAGAATCGTGATCCTGTGCGCCTTCTCGATGCTGGGCACGACGGTGAATGCGACACTGTTTCTTTATAGCCACGCGTTCGCGCTAGTTTTGGCCTGGACTTGGGGGCACTCGACCGGATTAAGCCGCACGCGTCGCGACTATTTTGTTGACGCCTTGTCAATGGCCGTCGCGGCGGTCCCATCATTTCTGCTGGTGGCCTCGGTGGCTGTGCTTAATCCGTTTTACTTTGGCGATGTTTCTGGGTTCATTTCTCAATCGACAGAAAACATGTACTCACTTCGCTCGGCCTTTTCTGCGGTATTTACATTCACCACGGATTGGGGCCTGTTCGACGGATTTGGTGGCCGCTTGTATTACGAGTTCTCACCGTTTTACGCGCAACCATTTGCTACGTTATTTGTTTACCTATTCTGGACGCTGTTAATTACTGCCGTTTTGAGGGCAGGCTCGGCCGCGAAACGTGCAGCGCGGATCACGACATTGGTGCAGTTTGCGCTCTGTACTGCGATGATTGGACTCCCTGTACTGCTGGCATCAGACTATTGGCTTGAGTTGGTTCGTACAGTGCCACCACTCGCGATTTTCCGCAACATTACAAAGCTTGCACCCTTTCTGTTGCTTAGCACTGTGCTGCTGCTTGTGACGATGATGCAAAGGACGAAACTGCGGGTCGTCAACCGGTTAGGCGAAGCCGCAGTGCTGGCGCTGCTCGCGTACTCAATACCGTATTGGACTTACGCAGAATACTTCACACGAGACCGAATCGCGCCAAAGTCATTGACAACTTGGTCAGAGCTTGCCAACTCATTGCCACCAAGCATGAGCGGCACGCAAACTACATTGTTGTTACCCGCGATGTACAACAACGACCAATTTATAGATTCTGGGCGAATATTGCTCCCGCAGGGCGTTATCGCGGACTTAGTCGCGCCTACGAAAGCATTCAGATTGGTAGAAACTTTTGGCGGAGTTGCAACACTGAGCGAGGCGATGCACAAAGTATTCGTGCCGAATCAATCCCGTCCGCGGGGACTGATGCTGGATCACGGCGCACTGGCGGATTTGGTCGCCAAAATTAACGCGAAATTTCTACTCGTTACGTCATCAGCTATTGATGAATATTCGAACAAGTCCGAGCTAGCGATATTGCTCGAACAGTTGAACGCTGTTCTCGTGCATTCGACCATAGAGACGCGCCTGTATGAGCTGCCCACGGTGGAGCTGGGAGCGCAATCCACACCGCAATTGACCGGAGCATCCGGAGTACCGGATCGGGGATGGGCCACCATTTACTGCGGCTCTTGGCAAGCGTCATTAGTCGCGGCGGTGTTTTCACCTTTGCAGATGGGCGACCGGATGCATCAAATGTGCTTCGATGTTAAGCAACGAGTGCCTAGCATAGTATCGTCATCGTTTATACATCGCGTGCAAGCGGACAGCATGGGCGACCTCCGAGTGTTTATTCCACATGTCATCTTCTGTGGCTTGGTCCTCATCGCGCTGCTTTGGTGCTTCGGTCTATTCAGTCTTGCGGCTTTGGAATTTTTCTACCCGGTTAGCGCACGATATCTCCAGCGGAAACAGATTCAACCTCCCGTAACCGCTTCGTAGACAATGGGGCATGCAGATTACCGTTTGACCGTACTGTTTTGCCACAAAACGGCGAAAGTCTTTATCATCGCGCGCGCGCTTACTGCCACCGGCAACCAAACCTCATGGGGTGCACAAACGTGCTGAGAATGCTTTTGCTTTGGCTGCACAGCCTCGGCTCAACAGTTCGCGCGCAGTTTTGGCGAGCTCTAGGGGCAACAATTGGTTTCGGCACGCGAATCGGCGCTGGCACCATTCTCGCCGACCCAAAGAAAACCATAATTGGTGTTCAGTGCCGAATCAGTCGCGATTGTTTGCTGGAGGCGACAGGAGGCTTGACGATCGGCGACCACGTTGGCATAAATCGCTTTGCGTGGTTTGCAGGCGCAGGACAGATCGCGATTGGGGACTGGGTCCAGATCGGCCCCAACGTCAATTTATTGTCGTTTTCACATTCCATTTCCTCACGCGCTACGCCTATTGCCACGCAAGCAGATCACGTTGGGCCAATAACGATCCATCGTGACGTTTGGATTGGCGCAAATGTTGTGGTATTGCCCGATACGACGATCGAAGAAGGCGTGGTTGTAGCAGCCAACTCGGTTGTAAGCGGACGTATTCCGGCGTTCTCTATTATTGGAGGCTCGCCCGCTAGAGTTTTAAGGCAGCGCGATTTTTAAGCGCACTAATTTTTTCCGATTGCAGGTTTTTTGTACTCACTGCGTGCATACAAACGGGGTGCACACCCGCCGACTCTCCAATTTTTCTCGCCACTAGCTCAAAAATGATTTGTCCTCCGCCCAATCAACCAAGCATCACGTTCACGCTGGGCACCACCGCAGAACTAATAAAAGTTGCACCGGTGATGCTTGAGATGCGGCGACGCGAAGTTGTGTTTGATGTTATTGGCACTGGCCAGCATCATCTTCCTGAAACTGAATTGTTTCCCATACTTGGGCTGCGCGAGCGATTTATCCAACTCGTCGATCCACCAGATGGCAGCGGTGCGCTTACATTTGCGCGGTGGTGCGTTAAAGCGCAGCGCGCTGCCAGTCGGGAGTTTCGCGCTCGCGCCACGGTCCATCCTCGCCATCGGTCAATCGTGGTGGTACACGGCGACACTGTTAGCACAATTATTGGTGCGAACAGCGCAAAACGAGCGGGGTTTCGTGTAGCGCATATTGAGGCAGGATTGCGTTCAGGCAACTTTCTGAAACCTTTTCCGGAAGAACTTGATCGAGCACTAACCGCCCGATTCGCAGACTTTCACTTTTGCCCATACAGCTCTGCGGTCGAAAATCTCCGCCATGCAAAAGGGCAAAAGATAAATACTTTTGCAAACACCAATTTAGACGCATTGCGATGGGCATTGGCGCAAACCAATGCGAATGCGAGCAAGATCGTCGACAACACGCCGTTTTTCATTCTTATCTTTCATCGCCAAGAAAATTTAATGAATTTGGAACTAGCGCGCCTCGTATTTGACTTGGCGATCAAAAACTCAACGCGAATGAAGTGCGTGTTGGTGGCGCATCCAAATACGTTGGCGACGCTGAAAAAGTTGGGGCTGCTGGATAAAATTGAAGCGAATCAGAACGTCGTACTGATGGAACGGCAACCGTACCTTTCGTTCATCTCGCTTTTGTCAAAGGCGTCGATGATTTGGACGGATGGGGGCGGTAATCAACAAGAGTGTTCGTATGTTGGAATTCCAACACTTATTCTGCGTGATCGAACCGAGAGTGAGGAAGGACTGAAACGCAATGTTGTCGTCGGAGGAGTCTCCGAGCATGTCATCTCAGAGTTTTTCAATGATTACGACCGATACAAATTCCCACTCAACATGCCAGATTTGTTTCCGTCAAAAACTATAGTTGACACCCTTTGCGGTGCGATCAGAAAACGCGGCGAAGGTTCGCTGTGAGGTTCTCCGTCGTTATGCCAACATTTAATTCGGCCAAAACAATTGCGCTAGCGCTCCAATCGATTCGAAATCAACATTACGATGCTTCCGAAGTTGAGATATTAGTTGTGGACGGCGGATCAACCGACAACACGGTGGAGATTGCAAAGTCGTTTGGCGCGAAGATACTTGTGAATGAAAAGCGATTACCAGAAATCGCAAAATTTATCGGAATCAAAGCGGCCATTGGCGACCTAATCGTGTTCAACGATAGCGATGAGGTCATCGTTAGTTCTCAGGCGTTTGCCCGGCGCAACACCGCCTTTCTCGAGAACCCCTCGATCAGCACTTTGGCAACGGAGGGCGACGTCCGCCCAGAGGGAAGTCCGCTGCTGCTGGACTATTACAACTTGATAGGGGACGCGTTTACTTATTTTGTCAATCGTTCATCCGTAGTGGTGAAATACGCTTCGGCGCGCTTCGCTGAGCGATACGTGACCGAAAGAGAATCGTCGACGTATTTGGTCTTCCTAGTGGCATCGGATGACCCGCCACCGATGTACGATGCTGGGGGACACACGTTTTGTCGAACGCGTTTAAGCAACTTAACGGAAGCAAAAATCGCATCCAACGATGCTTCATTTGTGGGCATCATCAGTAGCTTACTCTCGCGTGAAAGCGGAAAGTTTGTGGTGTCAAAAAACGATTACGTGGAACACCATAGCGATGCAAGCGTCAGCATGATTTTGAAAAAAACAAGATTTCGCATCGTAAACAATCTTTTTATGGCTACTGAAGGCGGATCTGCCGGGTTCGCGGCGCGCGAAAAATTTCTGCCGTTTCGCGTTCGAATTCGAAAGTTTCTTTTTTTGCTTTATGGTTTTTCAATAATCTGGCCCGCGTTCGATAGCGCTGCCAATGCGATAAAGCACCGAAATGCTAGCTTTCTTTGGCACGTGGTTTTCTCGTTCGCCACGGCAGTAATGCTCTGTTGGTATGGGATAAAAAAACTTATGGGCATGAATGTCCAGATCGGAACTTATGGTTGAAACGAAACTAAGAGTACGCATTCACCCGACAGCGCAAGTTAGCGCGGATGCGGTAATCGGCAGCGGCACCAACGTATGGAACTGGGTGCAAGTACGTGAAGGCGTCAGCATCGGCGATGACTGCGTCATCAGCAAGGGCGTCTACGTCGATAGCGGTGTCGTCATCGGCAGCCGAGTCAAAATTCAAAACAACGTAAGCCTCTTCCACGGAGTGACCATAGAGAATGGCGTTTTTATAGGTCCGCACGTCTGCTTCACCAACGATACGTGGCCACGCGCGGTAAATTCCGACGGTTCATTAAAATTAGTGAGTGACTGGGTAGTGGCGCCTACATTAGTTAGACGTGGCGCTAGTATCGGCGCGAACAGCACCATTCGTTGCGGGGTGACCATAGGACGGTGGGCGATGATAGGCGCAGGTAGCGTTGTCACTCGTGACGTTCCGGATCACGCCCTTGTTTTGGGCAATCCGGCGCGAATGAAAGGCTACGTCTGCAAGTGTGGGCAGCCCGTAAAAGTGCCGCCCGCTAATGACGAAGCGTGCAGTTGTGCGCCGGCTGTCTAACGGCGCGACGCCGCTCACCGTAAAACAATCCATGCAAAACGTTACAAACATATGATTCCTATTTCCAAACCAGTTATTGGTGCCGATGAGCGCGCCGCCGTAAACTCCGTTCTTGATTCGGGAATGTTGGTGCAAGGCCCCCGAGTGGCCGAACTGGAGGCGCTGTTCTGCGAAAAAACAGGTGCCAAACATGCAGTCGCAATTTGCAATGGAACCGCCGCACTTCATGCCGCTTTGTTGGCACACGGTGTTGGCCCAGGCGACGAAGTAATCACCACACCGTTCACCTTTATGGCATCTGCTAACAGCATACTTTTCGTTGGCGCGAAACCGGTTTTTGTTGATATCTTGCCGTGCTGTTTCAACATTGACCCCGCGAAAATAGAGGCAGCGATTACTCCACGGACAAAGGCCATACTCCCTGTTCACCTGTACGGTTTTCCTGCCGATATGGCGGCGATAAACGCAATCGCTTCAAAGCACGGCTTGGTTGTGATCCAGGATGCCGCCCAGGCGATAGGCTCCAACTACCGAGGCCACCCGCTTGGTGGGCTGAGCACGGCGTGTTACAGCCTCTACGCTACCAAAAATATCCACAGCGCGGAGGGAGGCATGATCACGACCAATGATGATGCCGTTGCCGCACGCTGTCAGCTTCTCCGCGCGCACGGCTCGCCCAAACGTTACTACCACGAGTCGCTAGGCTACAACTTTCGACTCAGCGATCTGCATGCAGCCATCGCGATCCCGCAGATGAGACGGTTAGATGAAATTATTGGTATACGGCGGCGGAATGCTGCGTACCTCAACGAACACATTTCGTCGTCAAAGGTTGTGACTCCGTCGTACGGTTCTGCTTGCAAACAATCCTCGACTTGTGGTTCCAGTGGACATGTTTGGCACCAGTACACCATCAGAGTGATTGAGGGCGATAGAGATGGGACGGTGTCGAAACTCGCGGCGGCTGGCGTCGGTTCGGCGGTGTTTTACCCACTCCCCGCGAGCCGACAGCAACACATACTCGAGATGGGATTTGGCGGCGCGTCTATACCTATCACCGACCGGGCGGCAGCAGAGGTGATCTCGTTGCCAGTGCATCCATCTTTAAGCGCAACCGACCTAGCGGTTATCGTCGCCGCGGTGAATGAGCTATGACTAAAACCCTCAAAGCAGCTGTAATTGGGCTGGGTGCAATGGGCAAAAATCACGCACGCGTTTGTGCTGACATGGGAAACGTGACGCTCTGCGCCGTCTCGGACATAAGCGAAGTAGCGGCGGCGGAAGTGGCAGACAAGTACCGATGCCACCATTACGTAGACCACAATTTGCTTCTCGATGCAGAGCAACTTGATTTCGTTGTAATCGCAGTGCCAACAATTTTTCACCGAGTCGTGGCACTGGATGCCATACGGCGCGGCGTCAGCGTGCTGATTGAAAAACCCATCGCGCTGAATCAAGTCGATGCTGACGTGATAATTGCGGCTGCGCAGGCGGCCAACGTGACGCTTGCTGTCGGTCACATCGAACGATTTAATCCGGCGGTACTAGATTTGAAATCCCGACTTGATCGCGGCGAACTTGGGCGAGTTTTGCACATTGAGGCTAGGCGCCAAGGACCATTCCCGACTCGAATTCAAGACGTGGGAGTTATTACAGACTTGGCCGTACATGATGTCGATCTCATTCGTTTTCTAACAGGCGCTGAAGTCTCGCGCGTCTATGCGGAAACGACGCAACGCGTGCATCAAACGCATGAAGATTTGGTGCGTGCCACTCTGAGAATGACCGACGGCACCGTGTGCAGTTTATCGATTGACTGGTTGACACCTACGAAAATCCGCGAACTGATTGTTACAGGCGAACGAGGAATGTTTCATGTCAATCTATTGACGCAAGACCTGACACTGTTTGAAAATGGCGTGAGCGAAGATCATCGAACGCACGAAATGGCAATCCTACGCGGCATCACTGAGGGCAAAGCCGTGAAATATGTTGTCGCCAAACGGGAGCCACTGAGGGCCGAAATTGAGTCGTTTTGCAATAGTTTGCAAACTCAGACAACGCTGGCGGCTTCGGGCGCGGACGGTAAATGCGCAGTGTCCATCGCCCAGGCAATGCTTAGGTCGAGTAAATCGCATTCCGTGGAATCGCTGTAGCGAGATCAACACTGTGCCCCGCCTGCATTGACGGTGTGTCCTGCGAAAACAGCGCGTAGCTTGCACAACTCCGTCTTGGTCATAGGCGCGACACAACGGCGTCCTGTGCAGGTCAAGCGCCTCCATGGTTCGCCGCTGACTCAGGTAGCAGTCCTTAACCACCAAAGTTGATTGGTTCAAATCGAATCCCCCATTCTCCAACCCAAACACATCATGTAGAGAAGTTTGGAACCGGGAGCAACACCAACAGCCGTAAGAACGTTGCGCCGATTAAGCTGAGATGCAAATCGCCACATTTGCTACAGCGCCCGCATCATCGCACACCCCAAATAATTTGTTTATCATTCGAACGTCGTGGAAGGGCCACATCTTTCGTAAACGCTTAGGAGAGCATGTATGTCGTGTGTTCTTGTCACAGGAGTGTCCGGCCAGGACGGCGCTTATCTTTCGCAGTTTCTCCTTGAACAGCGGCACACGGTCTACGGCACCTATCGCCGAACAAGCTCCGTTAATCTGTGGCGACTGCAAGAGCTAGGCGTCTCTCAGCATCCAAATTTACATCTGGTCGAATTTGATCTCACGGACTTGGGTGCGTGCATTGCTTTAGTGCAGCGCGTGCAGCCCAAATTTATCTTCAATTTGGCAGCGCAAAGCTTCGTGGCAGTGAGTTTTGAGCAACCCACCACAACTGCTCACATCACGGGGATCGGCGCGCTTAATTTGCTTGAGGCTGTGCGACTAATTGATCCCAAAATCAAGTTTTATCAAGCCTCAACGTCCGAGATGTTTGGCAAAGTGCAAGCGACGCCGCAGCGAGAGGACACGCCGTTTTGGCCGCGAAGTCCTTATGGTGTTGCCAAGCTTTATGCCCACTGGATGACGGTGAACTATCGCGAAAGCTACGGCATCTTTGGCGCAAGCGGAATACTGTTTAACCACGAAAGCCCGCTGCGCGGTCAAGAATTTGTTACCCGCAAAATCACGGACACCGTCGCAAAAATCGCTTGCGGCAAAACACTCGCGCTAGAGCTTGGCAATCTCGACGCGAAGCGAGATTGGGGATACGCAAAAGAGTACGTAGAGGGCATGTGGCAGATGCTGCAGGTGGCCGAGCCCGACACCTACGTGTTGGCGACAGGCCGCACTGAAACCGTTCGCGATTTTGTTCGACTGGCGTTTCAGGCGATTGGTGTGACGTTGGAATTCTCTGGCGTCGGCGTTGATGAGGTCGGCAAAATTGCGGTTATTCAACAAAACGCCATTGCTGACCTTCCCGCGGCTTTGGTACCGGGTTTGGTGGTTGTGTCGGTTAATCCCAAGTTTTACCGGCCCGCGGAAGTGGAATTGTTAATCGGTGACGCTACCAAGGCCCGGCTCAAACTTGGTTGGGAGGCGAAGACGACGCTTGAAGAGTTATGCGCAATGATGGTTGAGGCGGATTTACGACGCAACCGACTCGGCTTTAGTTTTTAGCGACGTACATATGAAAGATACCCGCAAACTTTTGCTGTTGACCGGTGCCGATGGTTTCACCGGTCGCCACCTGACAGCGGCTGCCCTCGTTGCGGGCTACGATGTCCGCGCGCTTTCGGCAGACTTAACCGACGCCGATGCAGTGACGCACGAAGTCGCTACGATTGCGCCTGATTTCGTCGTCCACCTGGCAGCGATCAGCGCGGTCACACACCATGATGCGTTTGCGTTTTATCGTGTGAACGTATTTGGCACAGAAAACTTGCTTGCCGCGTTGACTCGCTTGCCTCGCAAGCCAAGCGCTGTATTGTTAGTAAGCAGCGCCAACGTCTACGGAAACTGCGAAGTCAGTCCAATATCTGAGCTTGTGAGCCCCGCGCCTGTTAATCACTATGCAGTGAGCAAACTTGCGGCAGAAGGTGTGGCGCGCATGTTTAGCAACCGGTTGCCGCTAACAGTCGTTCGCCCCTTCAACTACACGGGCGTCGGACATGATGTGCGCTTTGTAATTCCAAAAATCGTTCAGGCCTACCGCGCTCGTAGCCCAGTGCTGACGTTGGGGGATTTGCTCGTTGAACGTGAATACAACGATGTTCGATTTGTCGTGGATGCTTATTTGCAACTATTAACGGCGGGACAGGCCGGCCAAACGTACAACCTTTGCTCAGGTGTTGCCTATTCGCTTGCGGATGTGTTGCAAATCATGAACGATTTGAGCGAACACGCGCCAAATGTAGAGGTTGATCAATCACTGTTTCGCGCGAACGAGGTGCGTTTATTGTGCGGTTCGCCAGACAGACTGGCGGGTACCATCCAGTTAAACGCGCCGAACAAGCTGCGTCCACTGCTGAAGTGGATGCTTGAATCAGACGTCGCTGTTGGTGCGTGACCGTTTGATTTCACGATTGTCAGAGCTGACATTTTTTTCAATGTCCGTCAGCGCCACGCGCTGATTCAACCGCCGAACCTCACGTCGTAACTGCGTTTGCGCTACATCGGCCAGCAGTGACTTCACGGTAAGCACTACGCATACCAACGCGAGCACAAGCGCTGGCGGATAGGCTACACCGGCCATTTCCCCGATCCAATCTACCGATGCGGGCACGAGTGCAAACAGCATGGCGACCGCCGCGGTGGCTAGCCAAAACATGGCTTCACGCAAATAAAGCTGATCACGGCGAAGCAGGTAAATGATGAACACTGCGAGCGTGAGGCCTAGCAATGCGGCGGTGAGCGGATATCCCATGGTAGTCCAGATGATAGCGTGCGCGGAGGCAGGTCAGTTTTTCCAACGCTCGCGATATGTGTAGCTTGCGCGGACAACGCGATTTCATGGTGGCGCAGGCTCTCCGTAGGGTCGCATTTTGCCGCGATTGATGTGGCAGCTGCAGCACTGCACAACGCATCGCGATAAACCGTACAAGCGGGCGCGCCACTGTAACCCGAATCAGTCGCGACCGGTGCGCACAATCCGAAACAAGCTTAGTCGCACGCGCGGCATGCCTTTAGCGATGCACAACACGGTTGTTTCAAGCATGTATCGCGCTACTGCCCACCAGCTATAAAAAATGCGTGACACGCCATTTTCGCGAGAATTCATTTGCACCTCTACTTCGGCGAAGTTCATGCCGGCGCGGCGCAGCAGCAGCAGCACGCCCATATCCTGATAATCAATCAACGTGGCCTCTTCGCCCGCCAGCAGCTTGCAAGCGCGAGCGTTGTACAAGCGGAAACCCGAGGTCAAATCCTCTAGCGAAAAACCAGTCAGCCGCCGAAAGAAGGCCCAAGCAAATTTGCGCGCCGGACTACCTCGGCTGGGGCAGGCCCCAATCACCACGTCGGCAAACCGCGCCGCCTGCAACAAGCGCTCAATTTCTTCCGGACGATGTTGACCGTCTGCATCTAGCGTAATGACGCTGCTGAAGTTGTGGCGCACAGCGTAACGAATGCCTGTTTGCATCGCGCCCCATGCTCCCTGTGGCAACGTTGCGCGGAGAACAACGGCACCGGCTGCGCGCGCTACCCGACCCGTCTCGTCGTCGCTGGCGTCGTCCACCACCAATACGTCGGCAAAGCCCTCGTTAAGTACGTTTTGAACGACCCGTGCAATGGTGATGGCTTCATTCTTTGCTGGAATCACGACTAAGGGGCGGGCGTGCGCTTCTGGGCGAGGCGCGTCGGGTGCAAGCGTCGCCTCAATCGTCGCAGTCAACGTCGATTGAACGACATTAATATTGAAGGAACTATGTAGGCGTTGAAAACCTGCTTCGCCCATCCGCGCCAATGCACTTGGATTAGCTTGTAAAGAATCGATTGCGTCACGCCACGAGATTGGATCGTCGACCGCAGCCAACCTACCTGTCTGGCCGTTGATAACCAGGTTCATCAAGCCGCTACCAGGCAGTTGGGCCGCGAGCACCGGCAAGCGATGCGCCATAGCCTCCAGTGCCACCAGGCCAAAGGCTTCCGTACGTTCGCGGCTGGGCACACACATCAACTGCGCTGTCTGGTACCGGGCGAGGCAGTCAGCGTCACTAAGCTCGCCTTCTAAAAATACGCGATCCACTACATTCAGCGCCGCGATCAGTCGGGTCAATTTAGCTTGATCAGCGCCGTCGCCGACGATTCGCAGTTCAACCTCTGGGCACAGCGCTACCGCTCGGATCAAGGTGTCGAATCCCTTGTAGTAAGTCAGCCGCCCGACCGCTAGCAGACGAAACGACTGCGACCGCCACGCGACGCTCAGCGGTGAATTAACCGCTGTGGCGTCGGGCTTCATTCGACTCAATTCAAGACCCAGCGGTATCACGACGCATTTTTCACGGTACGGAGCCAGCGGTTCGCTTGTTTCAAGATAGGCGGTCGACGTGCAAATCACAAGTGCAGCGCGTTCAAGCAAGGCCTGCTCAAAAGGTCGATAAAACGGGTACAGCAGCCGCAGCATAAAGCTGTGATCTGAGGCGACGACATCGGAATGCCAGTGAATCACCCAAGGCAACGCCCGAGCTTGCCGTGACAGAAGCACCGCCAGCGCGCTCAGGTTGGGCAGATGCAGGTGCAAAACCTCGGGCTGCCAGTCCGTGATGGCGCGCCTCAGCTCCGAAAGATAGCGCGGCGCAATGGGCGCGAAGGCGAACTCTCGCCACACGGGAACAGCGCGCAGCCATGGTGACATGGAGTCATCAGGGACGCCCGCACGTTGATGCACCAAAGCGAATGCAGGCTGCCCAGCGAGGTGCTGCGCATGAATCAAGTCTTCGAGAAACCGTTCCATCCCGCCCTTAACAGGCGGAAAGTATTTCCCGAGGTGGAGAACGCGCATGTAGGGAGCAACATCACAATTAGTTGGCCGTGATTATCTTGGATTCTGCGTGCTCTGTTGGAGGATATGGGAATTATGTCGATTGGTGATGTGAACTTCTGCGTCCAAAAAATCGGAGCGACCCTGTCCGTCGCTTGAAAGGGCTGGTGCGCCATAAAATCAAATCAACACTTATTTGGATTCGCCATGAACCCCTCCCCCCACATCTTCGACGTCACCATTGAAAACTTTGAAGCGGACGTTATTGCTGCGTCGGATATGGTGCCGGTGATTGTTGATTTCTGGGCGCCTTGGTGCGCACCTTGCAAGACCTTGACGCCTATTCTTGAAAAATTGGCGGTGGAATACGGCGGGCGTTTTCGCTTGGCCAAGGTGAACGCGGATGAGCAGCAAGAAGTTGCCAGCATGTTTGGCATCAAATCGTTGCCCACGGTGATTGCGGTGAAGGGGCAGAAGCCCGCAAGCGCGTTTCAGGGCGCGCAGCCGGAGAGTGTGATTCGGCAATTTTTAGACAAGATTGTGCCGTCCGCCAGTGACGAAAAATTGGGCAAAGCGCAGGCTAAATTGGACGCTGGTGACATTCAGGGTGCCGTTGATGAACTCACGTTAGCGCTGGCGCTGAACAAGGAATTGGACGAGGCTCGCGTGATGCTCGCCGACATCGCGATGCGCGACAATCGTATCGACGAGGCGAAGGCGTATCTCGATGCCTGCAAGCCGCTGACCCGTATGGATGAAGCGTTTCAGCGGGTCGCCACGAAAATTTCGGCGGCTGAAGAAGCGGGCAATTCGCCGGAAGCCGCAGCGCTCAAAGCGCGCATTGAGAAGGACGGCACCGATCACGACGCGCGCTTTCATCTGGCCGCGGTTTACGCCGCGCAAAGCCAATTTGAACCGGCGTTTCAGACGTTGCTCGAATCGGTTGAACTGGATCGCACGTGGAACGAGCAAGCGGCGAAAAAACGTTTGGTCGAATATTTTTCGCTCGCCAAAGAGCAGCCAGAACTGGTGCGCCGCTACCGTCAGGCGCTGGCCGCCACGCTTTATTAGCACTAACAGCTTTTTCGTAAAAGCCCGTGTTCACTGGGGCTAACGCGTCAAAAAGCTATATATCGATAAATAGCTTTTTGACGTGCTAGCCCTCGTTAAACCGGGCTTGCAGCGAAAAGCTGATGCAGCGCTTTGCAGCGTCATTGATCCATTGCAAAATGCGTTGATGCAGCCCTCCCCTACTGTTTTAGTTCAGCGCGCCGCTGGCGGCGATTCCGATGCGATGCGGGCGCTGTTTTCTACGCTCTATCCCGACATCAAACGCCTTGCTCGCGGCAAGCTCGCCCAGGCCGGTGGCATCACCGGATTGAACGCCACGGCGCTGGTGCATGAAGGCTTCATGCGCATGGCCGAACGCGAAGGCTTGCAGGGCCAAACGCGGCTGCAATTTTTTGCCTATATCGGCAAAGTGCTGCGCTCAATCGTGATTGATTTTGTGCGTGAGCGCGATGCCGAAAAACGCGGCGCTGGCATGACGCTGCTCACTATGTCGCACGCCGACGGCACGCTCGCACCATGGATGGACGTGACCGATATGGTGGCGCTTGACCAGGCGCTCGATCAATTGCAAACGCTTGATCTGCGGCTGTATCAGGTGATCGAACTGCACGTGTTTTCCGGGCTCTCGCTGCAAGAGGTTGCGCAAGAATTAAACGTAACGTTGCGCACCGTTAATCGCGACCTGCTAAAGGCACGAGCGCTCCTGTCGCGCGCGTTGGGGCCTGAGGCAGGCGTTGCGCTTTGACGCTGCCCATGCGTTGCTGTGGGAGTAGCGCCACCGCGACCACCCGCGTTGACCACGTCGCGGTGACACCGCTCCCACAGCAGCCCACGCGCTCCACTACATGACCGAGCCCTTGAAACTCTCCGAGCTGCCGCCCGAGTTGTGGCAGCGCGTGTCGGAGTTGTTCGACGAAGTGCTGGAGCTTCACGAGCGCGAGCGCATCGCCTACATCCGCAAGCTTTGGCTCACCGAGCCGCTGGTGGCCGGCGAATTGGTGGCGCTGTTGGTGGCCGCGGCCAACGTTGACAAAACGATGACGCTCGCGCAATCGCCATTCAACTCTGCGCTGAGCGAAGCGCTTGCCGAGCCCGCAGCGGTAAGCGCGATTGGCTACAAAGCGGGCCGCAGATTTGGTGCGTGGACGCTCGAATCCTGCCTCGGTCAAGGCGGCATGGGAGAGGTGTGGCGCGCGGTGCGGAGCGACGGTTTGTACAAGGCCGCCGTGGCCATCAAACTGCTGCGCGTTGACCTGCCGCCGGACACGTTAACGCGCCGCTTCGCTCGCGAGCGCGTGGTGTTGGCGCGGCTCAATCATCCGCACATCGCGCGGCTGCTCGACGCGGGCGTGGAGGACGGGCAAGCGTTCATCGTGCTCGAACTCGTACACGGCACGCCGCTGTTGGACTATGTGACGGCTCACGCGCCGACACTCGCCTCGCGCGTGCAACTGGTAATGGACATCGCCGAGGCGGTCGAGCATGCGCACAACCAGCTCGTGCTGCATCGCGACCTGAAACCGTCGAACGTGCTGGTGACGAAAGGCGGTGAGGTAAAGCTGCTGGATTTCGGCATTGCCGGTGTGCTTGATGACACCTCAGCCGAGCCGATGACCAAATTAACGCAGCTCACGGGGCGCGGTTTAACGCTTGAATACGCCTCGCCCGAGCAGGTCACAGGTGGCGCGACCATGCCCGCAAGTGATGTGTATTCGCTAGGCGTGTTGCTGTTTCATTTGTGTACCGGCAACCGTCCGTTTGCGGGCAGCAGCACGCGCGCCGCACTCGAATACGCAGTGCTCCACAACGACCCGCCGCTGGCCTCGGCCACCATCGCCACGCCTCACACGAAAGGTGCGAAAGGTGCAAAGAAAATCGTCGACCAAATCGCGCCGCCCGCCGACGCGCATCGTTTGCGTGGCGACCTGGACGCCATCATCAGCCGCGCTATTCGCTTGGCCCCCGAGCAGCGCTACCCCACCGCCGCCGCGTTCGCGGCCGACCTTGAAGCGTGGACCACGCAGCTCCCCACGTCGCGCCACGCAGGCGACCGGACGCATGCAACAAGGCTCTGGTTCAAACGGCACTGGAAGCTCACCAGCACTATTTCAGTATCGGTGGTGGCCGTCATTGCCGCGCTGGGCGTGAGCCTATGGCACCGTAGCGACGCGCTGACCACGTCGGACATGGCAATACGTCAACTCGACGCCGTGATGGCGCAATTGCCCGCATTTGCAGTCGCTGATGCTGAGGCCACGCTGCAGGCAAAACGACAACACGCCGAACTGCTGCTGCGCGTCGGTCGTCCCACAGAGGCACTAAAGCGGCTTGACGAAATGGCGCTAGTCACGCTCGCCAAACACGGCAAAGACAGCGCCATGTACGGCAAACTGCAGGCAGCGCGGGCGCGGGCGCTGACCGCGCTCAATCGCCACGCCGAGGCCGATGCCGCGCGCGCCGAAACAAGCGCATTGCCAAAAACAAAATGAGCGCAAAGTTCACACCATGAGAGCCACGCTCACTGCCGTCGACCGGTGCGCCGCCGCGTCCGATGGTGACGCAATGCGTGGGCTGTTCGCCGAGCTCTACCCGGAGATCAAGCGGCTCGCCCGCACCCGCCTCGCGCAGGCCGGCGGCGTCACCGGATTGAACGCCACCGCGCTGGTGCACGAGGGCTTTGTGCGCATGGCCGAGCGTCAAGGCTTGCAGGGGCAAACGCGGGTGCAGTTTTTTGCTTATGTGGGCAAAGTGCTGCGCTCCATCGTGATTGATTTTGTGCGCGAACGTGATGCCGAAAAACGTGGCGGTGGTGTGACGCTGCTCACCCTGTCGCATGCTGACGCCACGCCCGCCGCGTGGATGGAAGGCACCGATCTGATCGACCTGGATCACGCGCTTGAGCAATTGAAAACGTTCGATGAGCGGCTCTATCAAATCGTAGAAATGCATGTGTTCTCGGGGCTCGCCTGCGCTGAGGTTGGCGCTGAATTAGGCATTACCGAGCGCACTGTTAATCGCGAACTGTCGAAGGCACGCGCGCTGCTTGCGCAGGCGCTGGGCACGCCGTCTGAGTTTTAGCGTCGTGATGTCGGCGTGACGGAGTGATTTACGTCTATCAAGCAACCACCTGCCCCTGTAGGAGCGGCTCCGCCGCGACCCAAAGTCGGCGCAACCACCCAGTTGGGTCGCGGCGGAGCCGCTCCTACAAACAACTATCGTCAAGCTGATGGCCACTCCGTTTAACGTCCGACCTGAATCATGGGCACGCCTCTCCGCGCTGCTTGATGTGGCGTTTGATCTTGACGCTGAGGGCCGCGCCGCGTTACTCGCCAAAACCAGCGCCGAGGACGCCGAGCTGGGCGCTGAACTTGCGCGCTTGTTGCCCGGCGTTGACAACAGCGAAGGCACCGCCGCGCCCGGCGGCGCTCCGTTCACCTCGCTCTTGAATCTGGCACTGGTCAAAGAGGCCTCGCGCGATAGCACCGGTGTTAAGTTTGGCGGATGGACGTTGACCGAAAAAATCGGCCAAGGCGGAATGGGGGAAGTGTGGCGCGCGGTGAGGAGCGACGGCATGTATCAAGGCAGCGCCGCCATCAAACTGCTGCGCAGCGATTTGCCCGCCGACAAACTCGCCGCGCGGTTCGCCCGCGAGCGCGCGGTGCTCGCGCGATTGAATCATCCGAACATTGCGCGACTCTTGGACGCCGGTGTGGCCAACGAGCAAGCCTTTATCGTGCTGGAGCTGGTGCAGGGTTCGCCGCTGCTTTCGTATGCTGCGCAGAGCGCACCAACAGTGGCTGATCGGGTGCGCTTGATTCGCGATTTGACGCGCGCGGTGGAGCATGCGCACAGCCAACTGGTGCTGCATCGCGACTTGAAACCGTCAAACGTTTTAGTGACCGAAAATGGCTCGGCGAAGCTGCTCGATTTCGGCATTGCTGCCGCGCTGGATGAGGCAACGCAAAACGAAACCACGCCGAATTTGACGCAACTCACCGGTCGTGGACTCACGCTCGAATACGCTGCACCGGAGCAGATTCTCGGTGAGCCAACGGTCGCTGCAAGTGACGTGTACTCGCTGGGCGCAATGCTGTTTCATGTGCTCACCGGGCAGCGCCCGTTTGCAGGCAACGCGAATCGCGCGGCGCTTGAGTATGCGGCAGTGCACACCGAGGCACCGAGAGCGTCGGGGGCGGTCTTGCTCGCTCTCCCGCGCGGGCCGACGGAGGTGAACGCTGCCGATCAAATCACCGCGCCGCGGGACACGCAAAACCTACGCGGCGACCTCGACGCCATCATCGCAAAAGCGCTGCGCAAATCGCCTGCTGAACGCTACGCCACCGCCAGCGCATTCGCTGCCGACCTCGACGCTTGGCTCGCACAAACGCCGATCTCGATTCGCGCCGAAGATCGTAGTTATCGCAATCGATTGTGGTTAAAGCGAAATTGGAAATTGGCGACGGTGAGTGGCGTGGCAATCACCGCAGTGCTCGCCGGTTTAAGCGTTGCGCTGTGGCAGCGAAGCGTTGCCCAGGCCGAGGCCGCCAAAGCCACCGCGATGAGCCGCTACGTCATCACGTTGTTCGAAAGCGCTGACCCGGAGCACGTCAAAGGCGACAAGCTCAGCGCGCGTGACCTGCTGGACGCGGGTGCGAAATCGGTGGCAGCGCAGTTTGCCGATGCGCCCGACACGCTCGCCAAATTGCAAGCGGTATTTGGCCGCAGCTATCTGGGCTTGTCGCAACCACAAACGGCGATTCCGCTGCTGCTTGAGGCTGCGGCTGCGGCCGATCGCAAATTCGGCGCGAGCTCCATTGAGCACGCGCGCCTGCTCAATGAGCTGGCACGCGCCTACATGGAAATCGAAAATTTCCCGGAGACGGAGCGCTATTCGCTAGCGTCCCTCGGCGTGATCGAGCGCGTTGATGGTGCTGCGAATGACAGCACCGTGCTCGGCAAAATCAATCTTGCTTACGCCTATCAAAAGCAAGGTAAATTCGCGCTGATTGCCCCGCTGATCGTGCCGACCCGTGACGCCATTGTGCGTGAGCTGGGTGACAAACATTGGCTGTACGCAGAGGTTGAAAACTCGCGCGCCGTTGCCGCTGCGGCGCAAGGTGCGAGTCGTGACGAAATGGAAATTCAGCTTGCCATTGAGCCATTGCTGAAAAATCCGCCCTTGGGCAAGAGGAGCGACGCACTCACGATTCGCGCAAACTTGGCCATTGCAATGCTGCGCAACGGGCGGCTGGTTGATGCCCAGCCGCGCATGGATGAAGTGATCCGCGAGCTCACCGAATTTCTCGGCCCGGACGCCGAGCGCACCTTGAAGACGATGTGGTTTTCCGGCGAATTTTTGCGCCAAGGCGGGCGCTACGTCGAATGCGCGGCGCGCTACGAAACGCTCGTTGAACGCCGTGTGCGCGTGTCGGGCGCAACACACCCGTTGACCGTCGACGCGCTTGCCAAGGTGGCTGTGTGTGCACAGTTAAGCGGCGATCTCGCGCGCGCAGCCCGGTACACCGAGCGTGCGCTAGCGCTGCTGCCCTCGAGCGATCAGCCACCGCAACGCACCACTCTGCGCAGCTTACTGTCGCTGCACATGGTGGTGCTTGATAACCCGATGATCGCACCATCCGCAAACGTGCTGCCGAGAGCGCAAACGCTGGCAACGGCGCTGGCGATCACGCCCAATTCAGCCGAGTTCTTTTGGTTGTCTGCCAGCGAGGCCTGCACATTGGCACGTGCCGGAAACGTTGTTGCTGCGCTGCGTGTTGTGGAAAGGCTCTCGACGAGCGCGCAGTCGTATCAGGGCTCGGCCAGCGCGCGCTTGCTAAATGCGTACTTGCTTGCCATCAACGGTCAAACGGCTGAGGCGAGCACTGAGCTCGTCGAGGCGCGCGCGCTAGCCACCACGCGTTATCCGGGGCCACACATCATCTTTGACACCATCGCCCACATAGAAGCGCTTCTTGTTGCACCAAGCGAATCGGACACGGCGCGCGCCGCCCTTCGGGCGCGAACGAAACGTCCCATACAAACGCCGCTCGCTCCGTTGTGGTTTGGTTTTTAGCGCTCATTTCGGCATATAGCTTTATGCGCTAAGCCCCATTTCACTTGGGATAAAGGCTATTTACGTCACAAGTCGATACCTGGCTGGCAAGCTACCTTAGTTTGGCGTCATCGTTGTATGTTTCGCACAAGAAGGAAGGACGGCAACTTGGAGCGCCCTGCTGAGGCATCGTGCTAACTAGGAGTCGACATGCCCGATTTCAGGCTCACGCCCCCCGTTCAAAAAAAGGTTTGATGCTTAACGTTGACACGTCCTTTTGAACGTATTTTGTGACCGCGCCAGCACAAATCATCATTTTGCAATGCACGATCTGTCGGTCAACTACGACTGTTTTCGTCTTTATGCGCAGAAGACCTACGAATCTCTTTTTTGAAAGACCACGCGCTATGAATTCAACGTTTTTCGCGACGCTGCTACGGCATCTGACGGCGCTTGTTACCCGCCTAACAGCCGCCTCCACCCTAGGGCTGGGCGTAACGCTTACGCTGCTGAGTCCGCCCGCCCTCGCCCTACCCGGCGATCTCGACGTCTCCACGTTTGGTCCTTACAGCGGGCTGCCCTATGGCCAATTTCCTGTAACTACCAGTCAATTCTTCAAACTGCACGACGCCATCGTGCTGCCCGATGATCGTATCGTTGCCGGCGGCACGTGTACCGCGACAGGAGCAGCGCCCGCGGGAACACGGTTTTGCATCGCCGTGTGGACTGCGGCGGGCACTGGTGTCGCGCTGTACGTGCATTCCAGTTCGGTCAATCGCGTGAGCCCCAGCGCGGGCGGCGCGATCGCGGCGCAGCCCGACGGCAAAATCGTCGTTACCGCGCCGTGTAAGTATTCGGCAGTCGGCACGGTCAATCAGTTCTGCACCGCGCGCTTCAATGCCGATTTCACATCAGACACTGGCTTCGCGACAGGCTTTCAAAATACCGCGCCGTCGCCCTCGACTAACAGCGATAGTTATGCCAATGCCATCGCGCTTCAGCCCGATGGAAAAATCATGGTCGCGGGTCAGTGCGGCACCGGAACGGGGACGATTTTTTGTGCGGCGCGATTATTGCCCGATGGCAATCCCGATTCGACGTTTGGCGGCGCAACATCACTTCGAACGTTCGTTGGGCTCAGCGGTACCGCTCCGTTTGATCGCGTTAAACGTATCGCTCTTTCAACAAGCGGCCAAATCTATCTTGGAGGTGATTGCAAGGACGTTACGGGCCTATACCGCACCTGCATTGCGCGACTCAATGCCGACGGCACAATCGACCAGCCGTTTACGGGCACAAGTTTCAAGCCGTTAGTGCTTCCGAAAATGAGTGAGGGAAGCACAGACGACGAGGTGACCGATATGGTGGTGCAAGCCAATGGCGAATTCGTCTTCGCCGGAGCCTGCCAAAAAAAACGCGAGCTCGACAATCCGGGTTCCGTGCGCGCTGCGAATGGGCGCGCCAAACGCCACGCAGTTCACGCCCGGAACCTACTACTTGGGTGCTCAGGTCTCAACGGGCACGTCAATTCTTCGCGAACCCGTAGTGCCAAGCACGGCCGTTTCAATCGTGCGTATCTTTATCCAACCGGACGGCAAAATGCTCGCGCTGCTTCAGTACGGCGCGACCAATACTCAGTACCGAGTGCGTCGCTACAACGAAGACGGCAGCCGCGATGCAAACTGGGCGGAAGTCGGCTTTGATTTCAATTTGACGTCGGACGGCGCAACGTTCGCCAAGGGCGTCGCGTTGGGTCAACAACGCGGCGGCAAAATCATCGCGATGGGTTACACCGCAGGGGGCAGCAGCAGCTCAGGGCAAGCGCGCGTGCTCCGTCTTGACAACCGCACCAATCCGGGTCGAAATTGCAGCGGCGACATTGATGGCGACGGCCAAGTGTTGCCCACCACTGACGGCCTGCTGCTGACGCGCGTGGCCGCAGGGTTGACGGGCAACGCGGTGATCTCCGGCGCGGTAGCACCCGGCGCACCACGCAACACGTGGCCGGAAATTCGTGACTATCTGAATACGCAGTGCGGCATGACGGTTGCGCCGTGAGTGCACCTCGCGAGCGCTCAACGGAACACTGCGGGCGCGGGTCAATCCGCAGTGTGATTAAGCCTTAGCCTTAGCGCAACCGCTCTCAACCCTTATTGCAATACCAATTCCACACGCCGATTTTTTGCGCGGCCCTCTTCCGTGGTGTTGGTTTTAACCGGTGCGAGGCTGGCCACGCCGTTGCCGGTGAGTCGTGCGCGATTCACGCCGTAGTTGCTGGCGAGCGCGGCTACCACCGATTCAGCGCGACGCTTGCTCAACGCCATGTTCGAGTCAACGCCGCCGACGTTATCGGTGTGCCCGACTACGTGCAATTTAAGATCGGGGCGCTGCTTCATGAGCTCGCCGATTTGGTCGAGCGAGGCTTTGCTCTCAGCCTTGATATCGGCCTTGCCGGTATCAAAGAAAATGCCGTACAACGCCACCCGTCCGTCGGCATCGATGCTCTTACTCATATCGCTTGCGGAGAGTGCGATCATGCGTTCTTCGCGGGCTTTGGGCTCCACGCGAACCACCCAAACGGTAGTCTGCTTGTTGAAAGCACCCGCACAATAGGCCGACGAAATGTCAGGCGTGGCCGCTGCCACGGCAAGCGTGACACCACTCGTTTTGTTTTCAAACAACGCATAGCGAATCGGCGATACGTAATACGCGCCGCAGGCCGCCGGTGAGCTGTCGCCCACTTGCGCGGCAAAATTCGCGGGCAAGATCGCGCCCACAATCGAGGCACTCACCAGCGAGCTGCCGCTGCCACAGGCATCGCCCACGCACTCAAACACCGTCTGAAAGCCCTCGCCGCCCGCCTGCTGCTGATAGTTGCGCACCACCTCTAATGCTGAGCGCGAATTGGGCAGCGTGTATTGCAAGGCGACCCGCTTGCCCGCGCGCGAAAGCGCCGGATACGCCTCAGCCACGTCGCGCACTTTGCCCGACGGAAACTTTATCTCGTCATAGGCCACGTCATCACGATAAACCAGCACCGAGCCTGTATAGCGCTTGATGCCCGGTGGGTCAACCAAGCCTTTCAAATCAGCGGTCGGAACGTCAGTGGCAAAGCTCGCGGCAGAAAGAAACGTAGCAGATGCGAGGACAGTGCATCGCAGCACCAGCGAGGCGCGCTGGATGCGTGGTGCCGACGGCGCGGCAGGTGTGGTGTTCAAGTCGATACTCCGGTGATTGAGGCGTATCGAGACAGACGAAAAACGCGCTGCCATACCGACAGCAACGCGTCTTAAAGCGCGAACGGCCAAAGCTACGCCGCACGCTGCGCGCTGGTCGCGGGCTTGCGCACACTCGCCACCAGCCTGCGCGTAAAGCGGTCAGCGGGTCTGCTTACCGTCCATGCTCCACGCGCCTGCGCCCCACGCGGCGAGCGTCAGCAATCCGCCGATGACGGCAATGTTTTTCATGAACATCAGTTGCTGCACCATTTGTTGATCGGCGGGCAACGTCCAATAGTTGTGAAACATCAACGTGGCGGCCAGCGTGAACAGCGCGAGTGCCAACGCCGCCCAGCGTGCTTTGAAGCCAAGGATCAGGGCGAGACCGCCGCCGACTTCAACAATGATGGCGATGATGGCGGCAGCTTCCGGCAGCGGCGCGCCCTTCGAGGCAATGTAGCCAACGGTGCCCGCAAAACCGGCAATCTTACTAATGCCCGCAGGCAGAAATAGCGCGGCCATCAACAGGCGACCAACCAGCGTGAACGGATTGTGTAGTGAGTTCAACATAACGGGTGCTCCATGAAGTGTGATCAGGAAACAACTGTTATACGCGCTTTGCGGCGCGGTGAAAACTACGGGCGTTGCGCCCAGCGTTGCAACTAACTCAGCGCCGCAAACACCGCCGCTGTGATCGCGTCGACATTGCCGATGCCATCAACGCGTTTGTACTTCGGCACGCCGGGTGCGCCGCTTTTGGCGAGGTCGCCGTAGTAGCCGAGCAGCACTTCGGTTTGATCGTGATACACCTTCAGGCGAAATTTCACCGTTTCTTCACGGTCATCATCGCGTTGCACGAGCTCTTCGCCAGTCGCGTCGTCTTTGCCCTCGACCTTGGGGGGATTGAAGCGCACGTGGTAGGTGCGGCCTGAGGGTTGATGGCTG
This sequence comes from Burkholderiales bacterium, assembly GCA_043721275.1. Lineage (GTDB taxonomy): Bacteria > Pseudomonadota > Gammaproteobacteria > Burkholderiales > Casimicrobiaceae > Casimicrobium. The sequence continues at coordinate 11,871 of JAYSRA010000090.1, read as the reverse complement.
CGCCGACCGGTGATGCGCTCCAAAATCGCCTCATCTGGCACCGCAATTTCAAGCACGTAATCGAGCTTCACGCCCGCGTCTTTCATCGCCTCGGCCTGCGGAATGGTGCGCGGAAAACCGTCGAACAAATAGCCGTTTGCGCAGTCTGCGTGGGTGAGCCGCTCTTTGACCAGGCCGATGATGATGTCGTCACTGACCAACGCGCCGGTGTCCATCACTTTTTTGGCGGCCACACCCATCGGGGAACCCGCTTTCACCGCCGCGCGCAACATGTCTCCAGTGGAGATTTGCGGGATCGAAAATTTCTCGCAAATAAACTTCGCTTGCGTGCCTTTGCCCGCCCCCGGGGCACCCAAAAGTATCAGTCGCATGTTGTCCGTCCCTTGTGGATAAATTGCTCTTTTATTGATTATCGCTTGCGCCGTCTTGCACGGGGCTTACGGGGACATGCAGTGAATACTTCTGGGTATCAGCTTATACCGTTTATCCTTATTTTGCTTGGGCTAACGCGTTATTTTCTGCTAAGTCGATAATTAGATAAAACGCCGCTTAGCCCTAGTTAAACCGGCCTCGTAGCCAAAAGCTAAATCAACGGATCGCAGCGATTTTTGGATGGATCAAGCGCCGATACAGCGGCGGAATCAACGCCGCGATGAGCATCGCCGCGTAACTCGCGGGCAGCTGCGGCGCTTCGGGATGGCTGTTGAGCGCACCGAACGCTCGGCCACCGTGGGCATGATGATCGCTGTGCCGTTGCAGGTTGATGAGCAGCGCGTTGGTCAACCAACCCGCGTAATCCCACGAATGCTCGTAGCGCACTGCTTCAAGCTTGCCGTTCGCGTCGACGCGACGCGTCAGGCCGTAATGCTCGATGTAATCGACCAGTTCAAGCTCAATGATGGCCACCAAAGCGGCCAGTAAAAACACCGCAATCCCTGCCCCGCCAGCCACCACAAACGCACCGCCCGCAAGTGCTACCGTAAGCAGTGACCAATGCAGCGCCTCATTGCGAAAAAACGCTGCAATACCCGTGTGCCCAGCGCGCGCCAAGCGATCACTTTCGAGACGCCATGCGTGGTGGTAGGTGCCAATGATCGCTCGCGGCACGAACGCATACGCGCTCTCGTTGAGCCGCGCGGTGGCCGGGTCGTCGTGCGTGCACATGCGCAAGTGGTGGCCGCGGACATGCTCCACCTTGAATACGCCGTAGCAGACACTGGCCAGCAACACGCCGCCGAAAAACCGCTCCACTTTGTTGTTGCGATGGATCAGTTCATGCGCGACGTTGATCGCCAAAATGCCGCCGACCATGCCGAGCGACGCCACAAAGCCCGCGATCTGCCACAGCGGTAAAGTGATCACCTGCGGTACGAGCGTGACCGCCCACGCAAGCGTTGCCAGCCACACGCCGCCGCACAGCCACGGAAGCATGCGCAACATCGGGTCGCGCACTAGGCGCGCCTGCTCGGCTGCCGTGAAACGGGTCACCACTTTTCCGAGCAGCACGTCAAGCACTGGAATGATGCCGTACGTGACAATCACCGCCCACCACATCCACCAGCCCTTGCCCGGATCATCCAACGCGAAGGTGGTGCCGCGCCAAAACGACAAGGCCACCAACGGCGCAAGCCAGAACGAATAGCGGTAAAGATGGAAACCGAGGCGCGTCATAAAACCTTAGGCGTGGCGACCACCACATCGGCATTTTGCGCGCGATGGCGCAGCGCATGATCGATCAGCACCAGCGCCAGCAGCGCCTCAGCAATCGGCGTGGCGCGAATGCCCACGCACGGGTCGTGACGGCCATGCGTGTTGATCGTAACTGGGTTGCCTTGTTTGTCGATTGTTTCGCGATCAAGACGCATGCTGCTGGTCGGTTTGATGGCGATGTTGACCGTGATCGGCTGACCGGTGGAGATGCCGCCGAGCACACCGCCAGAATTATTGCTCGCGAATTTACCATCGCGAATTTCGTCGGAATGCTCGGTGCCTTTTTGCGTAACGCTCGCGAAACCCGCGCCGATTTCTACACCCTTCACCGCGTTCAAGCCCATCATCGCGTGGGCAATATCGGCATCAATGCGATCAAACACCGGCTCGCCCCAACCGACCGGCAAATTGGTCGCTTCGACGTAAATTTTTGCACCGCAACTGTCGCCGCTTTTGCGCAGCGCATCCATGTAATTTTCAAGCTCGGCGAGCTTGGGGGACGACTCCGCAATCGGCGCGAAAAAAGGATTGCCGTTGACGTCATCATGTGATTCAAACGGAATCGGCACATCGCCAATTTGCGCGCAGTAACCACGCACCGTCACGCCGTAACGTTCGGCCAACCACTTCTTCGCGACGGCTCCAGCCGCCACAATCGGCGCGGTGAGCCGCGCCGACGAGCGCCCGCCGCCACGGTAATCGCGCTGGCCGTACTTCATCCAATACGTGTAATCGGCATGCCCCGGACGAAACGTCTGCGCAATGTTGCCGTAATCACGACTCCTCTGATCGGTGTTTTTAATCATCAAGCAAATCGGCGTGCCGGTGGTCACGCCTTCAAATACGCCAGAGACAATCTCCACCAGATCGTCTTCATTGCGCTGCGTGACATGCCGCGACGTGCCGGGTTTGCGCCGATCCAGATCGGGCTGAATATCGGCAGCCGACAACGCCAACCCGGGCGGGCATCCGTCAATCACGCAACCAATAGCCGGCCCGTGCGACTCACCAAAAGTGGTAACGGAGAAAAGGTGACCGAGGGTGTTTCCAGACATGCTGTTTACTCGTTTCCCTCGTAGCCAAGACGATCAAGAATGCTCAGCGCCGCGCCCACATCGCCACGACCCGCACGCGCCTCGAACCGAGTGCGCGCATCAAAATTGGCCAGCGCCACCGTGGCCAATTCATCGACCAAACGGTTCACGCTAATGTGCCGACTCTCCGCCAACGCGCGCAGTCGATCATGTTTGTCATCAGGCAAACGAATGGTTAATGTCGACATAACAATTTCTCCCACATTTCTTTTGGTGTCAGGACTTCCACAGAGGGAAATTTCAATTCGCCGCGCTTCAGGTCGCGCAAATTTTTGCTCACAATCACGCTAGCACGCGCGGCCAGCGCCAGCTCAATCAGGTGATTGTCCGCTTCGTCCGGCAAATTCGGTCGCCAAGCAAAGTACACCTCCACCCAACGACACTTCGACAAAAACGCATCCAACACCACCTCACGCTCCGCAGGCGTGGTCGCCGCGTTTCGCCAAAGCTCCGTGCGGCCAAAGACGTCTTCATACTCCGCCAACAGCGCCGCACCGAACACCGGCATCAATTCGCCAGTGAGACAGGCGCGCACGATCTGACGCGGCAGACCGCCCCGCCCGTGCAGCGCAGCGACCAAAACATTGGTATCAATAACAGCAGTTGTCACGAGAGTTATGATAGCACTGGCGCTATCACATTGGATACGTTCGGTGGACTACCGCATCTCCCCGCGCATCGCTCGCACATCAGCCTCCAACTTCGCCGCACTCACCTCACCCGCAGGCACCAGCGCGCCGCCGACCAACTCAATCCGATTGAAGAATCCACGGAAGCGTTTGAACGCCACGCCGTTGGCGGTGCGGCTGAAAAAACTGCCCCATAAGCCGCGTAGCGCGAGCGGAACCACTGGCGCGCCGGTCTCGGCCACGATACGCTCAATCCCGGGGCGGAAGGCGGCCATCTCGCCGTCTTTGGTGAGCTTGCCTTCGGGGAAGATGCACACCACTTCGCCCTCGGCGAGTGCCTGCTTCACGCGATCAAAGGCGCGCTCCATCATCGCTGGATTTTCTTTGGCGCTGGCAATCGGAATCGCCTTCATTTGTTTGAACACCCACACCATGCCGGGTGTTTTGAAAATATTGTGATCCATCACAAAGCGAATCGGGCGGCGGCACGCGGCGCTGATCACCAGTGCGTCAACAAAGCTCACGTGATTGGCCACCACGATTACAGGCCCCGTGTCGGGAATATTCTCGAGCCCGCGCACCCGCAAACGATACGCAAACGAAATCAATATCCAGCAAATAAATCGCAGCAAAAATTCTGGCGTCAACGAGTAGATATAAAGCGCCACCAGCGCATTCAAAATTGCAATGGTGAGAATGAGTTGCGGCACCCCGAAGCTCAAAAATTTGATCAGCGCAATGGCCAGCAACGCCGACACCACCATGAAAATCGCGTTCAAAATATTGTTCGCCGCGATGATGCGCGAGCGGTGTGATTCATCAGACCGTTCCTGAATCAGCGAGTACAACGGAACGCTGTACAGCCCGCCGCTTACCGAGAGCATGAACAGGTCAAACACCACGCGCCAATGCTCCGGTTTGGCGATAAATTCCATCGCACCGGACTGACCTACAGGCTGCAAGCCGCGCGTGGCGAAATACAAATCAATCGCGAACACGGTCATGCCAATCGAGCCAAACGGCACCAAGCCAATCTCGACCTTCTTTCCCGATAAACGTTCGCACAACAACGAGCCCACGGCCACGCCCACGGCAAATGTCGCCAGCAAGAAGGTAGCCACTTCTGCGTTGCCGCCGAGCACGTCTTTGCTCATATTGGCGAACTGATTGAGCAACATCGCGCCGTAAAACCACAGCCACGAGATGCCGAGCATCGAGCGCCAGACGACGATGTTTCTCGCAGCAAGTCGCAGGCTGGATGCGGTTTCGGTGAACGGATTCCAGTTAAGTTTCAACGACGGATCAGTCGCCGCTGCTGCCGGGATGGAGCGGCTCACAAGGTAGCCAATGACCGCGAGCAAAATCGTTGCCACGGCGACAATCATCGGCCCGCTTGGCTTGATCGCCACCAGCACGCCGCCAGCAATGGTGCCAACGAGAATGGCCACGAAGGTGCCTGATTCCACCAGCGCATTGCCGCCCACCAATTCGTCCCTCGCCAACGCCTGCGGCATGATCGCGTACTTCACCGGGCCGAACAACGTGGAGTGCAAGCCCATCGCAAACAGCGCCACGAACAACATGCCCAAATTTGCTGTAACAAATCCCACAGCGCCAAACGCCATTACCGCAATTTCAAAAATTTTCACGCCACGAATCACCCGTGTCTTTTCGTATTTATCAGCGAGTTGCCCTGCGAAGGCGGAGAACAAGACGAAGGGCAAGATGAAGACCGCACCTGCCGCGTTTACCGATTCATTCGTACTCAACCCCGGCAGTGCAATGCCACCAAACGCCATGAAAATGATCATGCCGTTTTTAAACACGTTGTCGTTCATTGCGCCCAAAAATTGCGTCCAGAAAAACGGCGCAAAACGGCGCTGCTTGAGCAGATTAAATTGACTGTGTTCTGACATAAAGCCCCCGTGATTTGTCGTTGGGTGGCATTCTGTCTCAACAGTGCCCGCAAAGCTTGGCGACCTTCGACGGTAGTGCTTAGCAATACCGCTGGCAGCGTGGCATTTTGTAGGGTGGGCAGCCTCTGCCCACCGTGGCGTTGCATCGCCGCTAGTAGGTGACGCTTTCCTCAGCGGAACATGCGGCGCAGACCACCACGATCATTTCCTCGCATTCGGAAAAAACAGCTGCTCTCCGCCGATTTTGTAGGCGGCAATCACGCCCTGCCCTTCGGCGCTCACCAACCAGTCGACGAACTTTTGCCCAGCCTGCGCTTTCACGTGCGGATGCTTTTTTGGATTGACCAGAATCACGCCGTATTGATTGAAGAGTTTGTTGTCGCCCTCAACAACGATTTTCAAGTTCTGCCGGTTTTTGAAGGCGAGCCACGTGCCGCGATCAGCCAAGATGTAGGCATTCATCGCCGCGGCGGTGTTGAGCGCTGCGCCCATGCCGGAGCCGGTGTCGCGATACCAGCTTGGTTTTTCATTCGACGGGTCAAGCGCCGCCTGTTTCCAGTAACGCAGCTCAGCGGCATGCGTGCCGCTTTTGTCGCCGCGTGACACGAACACGGCCTTGCTTGCATACACCGCCTTCAAGCCCGCCACGATGTCTTTGCCCGCCGCCTTCGCGGGATCATCGCTCGGGCCAACCAGCACGAAGTCGTTGTACATCACCGCCACCCGCTCAACGCCCGCGCCTTCTGCAACAAATTTTTCTTCCGCCGGTTGATCGTGCACGAACACCACATCTGCGTCGCCGCGACGGCCCACATCTAGCGCCTGCCCAGTGCCAAGCGCAACGACTTTGACCGCGATACCTGTGGCCTTTTGAAACTGCGGCAGCAGAAATCCGAATAAGCCGGATTGCTCGGTGGAGGTGGTGGACGACACCGTAATGGTGCTGTCCTGCGCGCACGCAGACGCAGACAGTGCGCCTAGCGACACAGCGGCCATGGCGATGGCGGTTGATCGCAGCAGTCGATTGCAAAAGTTCATAGCGACTCTCCTTCAAGATAGCTCCGCGCAGCGGCGGATTGGGGTGAAGTGAAAAATGCAGCGGCGGGTCGATCTTCTACGATGCGTCCATCGTCTAAAAACAAAATTCGTTGCGCGAGACGCTTGGCCTGCGCAACGTTGTGAGTTGTTAACAGCAGCGTTGCGCCCTGCGCGTGCAGCGACTGAATCAATCGCTCGACCTCGCGTGTGGCGGCGGGTGCAAGGTTCGCCGTGGGCTCATCTGCGAGCAACAGTGTGGGCTTGCACGCCCACGCTCGTGCGAGCGCGAGGCGTTGCTGCTCGCCGCCTGAGAGCCAGCGTGCGTGTCGCGACTCAATCGCATCTAAGTTGCACGCGGCAAGCGCTGCGCGCGCTTGCTGTGTGCGTTCGGGCTCTTTGCTGCGAGGCGTGCCGAGCACAAATCGCACGTTGTCGAGCACGCTACGGGCGAGCAGCACGGGACGTTGAAAAATCAAAGATTGATCGCCCACTAACGGAACCATTGCCGTGCCTTGCGTGGGGGTAACAATGCCGTTGCAGAGCTTAAGCAACGTCGTCTTTCCGGCACCGTTCGCACCCAGCACCACGATGCTTTCACCGACCCGGATTTCAAGATTGATATTGACCAACAACGACCTGCCACCAACCACCACCGACACTTGATGCAGGCGCAGCAAAACGTCATCCACTACACGCGAATTTTGACTACCCACGGCGATGCTCCATCCATGACTTCAACGTTTGCGCTGCACCATTGATCGCAAGCACCATCGCCACCAGCAACGCACCGAGCGCCAGCGCCAAGGGCAGATCACCCTTCGATGTTTCAAGCGCGATGGTGGTCGTCATCACACGCGTTGATCCTGCAATATTGCCGCCGACAATCATCACCGCTCCGACCTCGGCGATGGCGCGACCGAAGCCTGCGAGCAACACCACCGCCAGCGAAAAGCGCGCCTCAAAAAGCAGTGTTGCAATTCGCTGCCAAGCGCTGAGCCCAAGTGAGCTAAACCAATCGCGTAAATCCACATGCGCGTCTTCGATGGTTTGCCGCGCCAGCGCTGCGATGATCGGCGTGATCAGAATGGTTTGTGCCATCACCATGCCGGTCGGTGTAAATAGCCACCCGAGCGGGCCCATCACGCCGCTGCGCGACAGCAGCAAATACACCGCGAGCCCCACCACCACCGGCGGCAGGCCCATTGACGCGTTGAGCACCACCACAATCGGCAAGCGCAGGCGACTACCGGTTAGCGCCACCCAGGCCCCGAGCGGCAGGCCGATGCACGCAGCGATCAGCGTGGCCATGGCGCTTACGCGCAGCGATAGTAGCGTGATGTCGGTCAGCGTAGAGTCTGCCGTCAGCAGCAATTTAAATGCGGCCGCGACTGATTCATAGAACACGCTCAACTGCGCTGCCTTGCGATAGTCATTGACGCTGCTTTGACCATATTCTGGCGACGCATTTGCTGCGTGCAATAGCGCAATAGCGTGGTGGCTCAGCCATTACGTCCGCGCTGGTTTAACGTTTCGGGCGACGGCCTTGCCCCGCGTTGGCCAGCGCAATGTGCTGCCAAAACCTTCAGCCACTAACGCTGCGCCGTAGAGCACCAACGTCCACAGAACAAACAGCGTCACCATCAATACCGGGAACGCGATGAATGCGCCATACAGCGATTTGATCTGATGCATTTGCGCGAAATAATTCACGATCACATAGCGCGCAATTTCGATCAACACCGTCACCAGCATTGCTGACGCAAGCGGCGACGCCCACGCGTTGAGCCGCGCCGGCACCCAGCGATAAATCAAGGTGAGCGCGGCAATCAGCGGCACGCCGATCTCGAACGGATCAAACACAAACTCAATCGGCTTTCTAAACGCGGGCATCAGGTTGCCCAGAAATCTTTGAACAAATCGAATCAACCAGAACAGCACGCCCATCACCACTGGCACCACCATCAGCACGATAAAAGCGCCCCGCACAAAGCCCCATACGCTCCGTTTGGCTGAGCCCCAGATGCGGTCAACCGCTGCGTTCAGCGCCAGCGCTTTGAGCAACAAATCACCGGCAATAATGGCGATACCGGTGATGCCCAAGCCGCGCGCATTGGCGCGCAAGGTGTCAACCACGGCGACCACCTGTTGCGCGGTATTGGGAAACAAATTGGTAAACAAAAAATCGCGAAACGCAGCATCGGCCGTGCGAATAATCATGCTCTGTTGCGACAACCAAAACAACACACCCAGCGCAGGCAACAGCGCCAGCAGCGAAAGAAATGCCAAGTAGCCCGAAAAAATCAGCCCGTCGCCTTTAAGAAAGCGACGCAGCGCGCGCCAAAGCGTCATCGTAATTTAGTCAACAAACGGACGCGCGTAGCGAGCGAACTCCGCGTGATGCGCGTAGCGAGCGGACGGCAGGCAAGGCGCGCGCAGAGCTTTGATCGCCATGATGTCTGGTCTGTTTGGGCGTCAGGCAAGGCGCGCAGTCGCGACGGGCACGCAACGTACACGAGTGACTGCGCAACGCAGCATCACGCCCAAACAGGCCAGACGATGCGCGTCGCGAGCGGACGGCAGGCAAGGCGCGCGCCGCCGACGCGTACGCATGTACGCAAGGTGGCGCGCAACGCAGCCTCCCGTTCGCGCAGCAGCGCATCACACGTGCTCGCCGCCGTTGACGTGTATCTCCGCGCCGTTCACATACGAACTCTGCGAAGTACACAAAAAATAAATCAGCTGTGCCACCTCCGACGGCTTGCCCAAGCGGCGCATGGGAATATCACGCTGCACGATGTCATCGGTGCCGGGCGACAAAATGGAGGTGTCAATTTCGCCGGGCGCGATGGCGTTGACGCGCACACCGTGCGGCCCGAAATCACGAGCGAGCTCGCGGGTGAGTGTGGCCAACGCGGCCTTCGAGCAGGCGTACGCCGCACCGGCAAACGGATGCACTTTGGTGCCAGCGATTGACGTTACGTTGACCACGCTGCCCTGCGCCGCTTTGAGCTCTTCAAACAAGCCGGGGCCGAGCAGCGCGGGCGCGAAAAGATTGACGTTGAACACGTTTTGCCAGGTGGCAAAGCTCGTGTCCATCGCACCCATTCGCGTGCCGCCTTCGAGCTTGGGTGAAGTGCCGGCGTTGTTCACCAGTGCCGACAGCTTGCCGCCGGTTTCTGGTTCGGCGAGCTTGGCGCGAATTTTCGCGATCATCGCGGGGTAATGATCGACATCGTTCAAGTCGCCCTGAATGTGATCTTTTTCACCCTGTGGCCACGGGCAAATCTTGTCAAACGGCTGTCGCGAAACGGTGATTACGCGCCATTCTGCGGCGTGAAAATGCTTGACCGTTGCATGCCCGATGCCGCGCGAAGCGCCTGTCAGCAGCAGGGTTTTTTTGAGTGTTGCCATGCCGCATTGTAGGCGGCAAATTGCGCAAACCTATCTGTTAAAGCCGCATCTCCAGTCGCAGCGCCACCGACATGTCGGTGCGGCCATTGCTGATCACCACTTGCCGTTGACCGCCTTCGATCACGGTCGTCGTGCTCAGGCTGTCCTGCGGGCCGATATTCGACAGCGAAAGCCGCAGTTTGGCCGACGGATTCACCGTCCACAGCGCGTACGCATCGAACACACGTTTCGTTGACAGCGCCTGCGCGGCGGTATCGGTTTGCTGCGTGGTGTAGGCCGGTGTCCAGCCGAAATTGCCACCGACCATAAGCGGCATGCCCCGGAACTTGTAGTCAGCGCCCAGATTGCCGGTTGCGCGCGGCTGGCTGTCAATGCGGTTGTACGGGCCTTGCACCGCCTCAACTTTCGAATCGTAGATGCTCAGATTGAAGCGCAAGCTTAGCGGCGGCGCATCGCCCATCAATTCACGCAGCTGAAATTTGGAATCAAACTCGATACCCGACACGCGTGCCTTGCCAAGATTCTGCGGTCGGTTGACGTAACGTGGGCCCGGTGCCCACGAAACCGTCTCCAGCGTGGTCACGTTGCGCATCAGATCCTTGATGTCGCGCACGAACACGTTGACCGACATCACGCCGCCAGACGTGAGGTAGCGCTCGAACGCCAGATCAATACCGCTAGCACGCTCGGGCTTCAGGCCCGGATTGCCGGTGCGATCAGGGCTGATCGACGTGTTGCTGCCGGGCACGGGATACAGCGTGTTGAGCGTCGGTCGCGAGCTGAGCTGGCCGACGTTCGGCGAGCGATAACTCTGCGTCAAGCTCAGCCTCATCTGATCACGCGACGGCGCGGCAAAGCGCCACACCAGATGCGCCAGCGGTGTCAGCACGCTGCTGGTGTTGGTGAACGCATCCTGCGCATTGCTACTCTGCGTGCGGATTGTTTCGTAACGCAAGCCCGCGTTCGCGCCCCATGCGGGAGTGATGTCCCATTCGTCCTGCACATAAACCGCCACGCGTCGAACGCGTACGTCAAACGCCTCGCCAAGGTCTGCCAGTTGCTGAACGCCGTTCAAGCGCGTGATAGATTGTTCGTCACGATTGTTCGCTTCCCATTCCCAACCCGCCGTAACAGCATGTGATGAATCGGTGAAGTTACGGATCAGCTTGCCACTCAAACTGCCGGAGTTATCGCGCACATCGCCGCGTGCGGTCTGGAACAAATTGCGTGTGCCGTTCGGCGTAAATTGCTCCGTATCGTTGTCGGTGTTCGACCAAAATTTGCCGAAACCACCGCGCAATTCGTAGCGCGTGTTCTCATCGAAGCGCTTGTTCAGGTTGAGATTGATTCGGCTCACATCAAAGCGACCACGAAAGAAACTTTCGCGAGTCGCGTAGGGCGCTGGCATATCGCCGACCGTTTGCGTCAAAGTACCCGTGGAGGTTGACTCGGCGATGTTGTGCGCAGCAAACGACTGGATGCCAAACTGCTCACCCGCTCCCAGACGCCACTGCAGGCGCGCGCTCACGAAGGAGTTCTCGCGATGAGCGCGGGTTTCGCCGCTCAAAAACTGTTCAAGGATGCGCGCGCCCGTCGATTGCGAATCGTAGGTGGTGTGCGACAGATCACTCGTCAGCAGATTCGTCGCGGCTGCGGACACGCTCAGGTTATACGTGCCGTTTTCACCCAGCGTACCGTTGCCGGACCACGACGCGCTGGGCGAATATTTGCCACGCTCCTCCTGCGCGCCAATCTTGATTTCGCCACTCGTCTGCCGCAGCGGTTCACGCAGGATGATGTTGATGGTGCCGGCGATGGCGCGAGCACCAGTCTCGGCCGTGGGCGCGCGCAATATTTCGATACGCTCCACCTGATCTGGCGTGATTTCTTCAATGTTGAAACCGGGCGGAATGCGTTGGCCGTCAATCAGAATTTGCGTGAAACCGCCGCCCATGCCACGCATGCGTGGCGCGCCCGGACGACCGGGGCGTCCGCCCGTGGTCACGCCCGGCAAGCGACGCATCACGTCGCCGAGATTGCTGTCGCCGTATTGCTCGATGTCTTCGCGAGTAA
>JAYSRA010000089.1:0-30831 GCA_043721275.1 Burkholderiales bacterium | reverse complement strand
AAGGCACCGGCCCGATGTTGCAGGACATTCTCGGTGGCCGCGTAGACGCCACGTTCACCGGCGCGCCCGCGCTCAAGGGCCAGATTGATGCAGGCAAGCTGCGCGCGCTCGCCGTCGGGTCGTTGGATCGCATGACCACGCTGCCCAGCCTGCCAACAGTGGACGAGAGCGGTTACAAGGATTTTGAGACGTCGCAGTGGTACGGCATTCTGGTGCCCGCGAAAACGCCGAAGTCAGTCATCGAAAAAATCGCAGCCGCTGCCGACAAAGCGCTCAAGAGCAGCGCCATCACCGCGCGATTTGCCAAAGACGACGCTCGCGCAGGCGGCGGCACGCCCGAACAATTCGCCGCGTTCATTAAAAAAGAACAGCTGACGTGGAAGCGCATCATCGAGCGTACCGGCTTGAAGATCGAGTAGCTCGGGGCACCGTGAACCAGCGTGCGCCGGTGGTGACTATGTTTGCGAAAACTGGCGCGCCAATAAATCGGCCATCGTGTATTTGGAGAGTTCAAACATGCTTGAATCTGACGTGAAGTAGGCGATGACGGCGTGCCCGAATAGCACAGTTGCGCGCGAGTTGTCGCGCGCAACCGTAACGATCTTTCTTTGTTAGAACGTATAGCGCAGGCCGACGCTGAGCAGGCCGTACCCAAACGTGCCAGCGCGCACGCCGCCATCGGGCCCGGCGCTAGAGAAGTCGCGGCCAACGCGTTCTATCCGCTCATAGTTGGCCACCAGCGCGGCGTTCGGGTTGAGCGCGTACTGCGCGCCTACGCCCCAATGCAACCGAGTTTGTCGATTGGCCGGAAAGCCGACGAACTGCTCGGGTTCACTGGCACCTGCACTGGGCCCCGGCCCCGTATTTCTTCTGCCCTGAGCGTACTGTTGTTCAGTCATTGCCACGCCGATACGCGCTGATGCAGAGAGCGGGCCGGTCAGCGGCAGCTGCCCGACTGCGTCGAGCGTTACAGCGCTGACACGAAACCGCCCGTCCGCCACCGTGATGAAACCAGGCAGCGTCGAGCGGGTCGCCGAGGCCGTTGTCTCATGGCGTCCAAAACTCGCATAGGCCAACTCTGCGGCCAGCATTGGCGTGAACTGCCAGCCGATGGCGACGCGGCCACCCGCGGATCCCGTGCGGTCATACGTTGCAGAATCAAACCGTAGCGTCGGCGAGTTCGCTACGGAGTCTCGCACTTGCCGAGCGAAGTCGCCGTTGGCATGCGTGATGCCCGCACCCGCTTCCACATAGAGCTTTCCGGCGATGGTCTGCGCGCTTGCAGCGCTCACAAACATTACAAAGCTTGCTAGGGGTAGAACTAATTTGCGTACTGAACTTATCACTTGTTTTTCCATAGAAAAGGTTGAAATAGCACCGGTATCACTTGACCACCGTTGGTGAGCATGAAGCGGCTTGCAGTGGTGCCGAATTAATCGCAACTCACGTCCCGCAAACAGTCTGTAATGCCCCGCAAATATGCTATCAGCATGTTGTTGCGACGCTAGGCTTTTCAGCAGCAAGCCAAACGTAACTTGCGACTTGCGAAGCAGCCGTTTTGACTGGCGACGCCAGTGGGGAAATCGCGATTGCTCATGCGGTTACGGTCGATGCGATGACGGATGCCGATTTAGATCAATCGTTACCGTTTGACGGACGCGATCAATAAAGTGCGCCAGTGTCGTTTGAAAAAAAGAGAAGTTATCAAACTCGAACAGAAGCGTTGCGCTGACTCGATTCATTTGCGACGCTGAATCACCACAGCGCAAAGCCCCGTTTCTCCAGCGCCTTCATCGGCTCGTCGAGCACGTGCACACCGAAGCTGAAGCGGTTGCTGCCTTTGCCAGAGGCTTTGCCGCGCTCCTCGGCGGCGATCACCGCTACGTTAATTTTGTTTGAGATTTGAAACGACAATCGCTCCGCCAACGCGTTGACTTTTGTGATGTCTTCGTCTGACATGTGCGAGCCGCGCACAAAATAAACGAAGCGTTTTTTGCTGCCGGTAATTTTGTTTTCAATCGAGCACGTTAGGCGATCAGAGCTTACGATCATGCCGCGCATCAGGCTGCCTATTTCTTCGCCGTCGGCAAATTCGGGATCGGCGTATGCCACTTCACCGCGTGAATTCAGCCGCACCGCACCGAGGCGCAACCATTCATCGAGCAGCGCTTTTGGTGGAATGCCTTTGGTGACCTCGGCCACCAAATCCTCAAACGTCGCCTCGTCGCCCGACGGTGCATCTTGACTGAGCGAGCGCCGACGCAGCGGGCGCGGCGTGCCACGTTTGGTTGAAAAACGCGATTGCCCGCCCCACACCCGCACCACCAGCCCGAGCACGCTGGCTGGCCGAATGCGGCGGCGGGTTCCGTCAATCTCTTCGAGAATGCGCCGCACGTCTTTGCGGTGCACGCCGGTCATCACCGATATGGCGCTATCGGTCACGCGCTCTCGGTCATGCTTGATGCGCTCCTGCGCGATCTCGACGTACATGCTCTTCACCGCCTCAACGAAATCGTTGAGGTTCACGCCATAGTGCACCAGCAATCGGATGAGCGGCCGCAGCACTAATGTGCTGATGCGAACGATCTCTGATTGAGTGTCTGTTTTTTCCATCATTACCCTCCGCTGTCTCTATCAAGCGACATTATGCGATATTTTCGCAAACACTTGACAGTGCAAAATATTTACATATTATTGCGACTTGTGAATTTTTCGCAAAGAATAATAAATTCGCAAATTGTTAGGTACTACAAAAAATAATAGAGCTGTCGTGCTCGAGAATGTTTCAGCAATTCATGCCTTCATGACCTCATGCGAGATATGAACCCGGACGCATTGTGAGCGCAGTCAGCCATAAAAACCGGGCTTTCTCAAATCAGTTTTTATGGAGCGACTATGTCGAAAATTTACAAAACTCAACGCAACAATAAAAGGGCGCTCGCGAGTGCTTTGTTGTGCGCCGCTGCCTTGAGTTCAGTGTGCTCGTTTGCCGCCATGGCAGCAGGCGGCGCAAAATTGCAGGCGCTGACCGACGCGTCTGCACCAGAATTCGTGATGAACGATACGGCGCAGAAATCTGTGGATGCCTACTTTAAAAAAGCCAACGGTAACTCGCAAAAAAGTGCGGCTGTCGGCCTGCAAAAAGTGCATCCACAGGTGCTGCGACAGCTTGCGGCCAGCGCAGTCGCTGCGACTGCGGCCACTGCTGCCACCGCTGTCACCATTGACGCCACTAAATCCAAAGCAGAACCGAGCGTGGAGGTGCTTGTTCACCTCAGCGACACGGCGTTTCTGGAGACCATGAAAAATTCGCAGTCCATGGGTACGGTGACGCAAAACTTATCCACGATGGGCGCCGCGGTAGTTCGCGTGAACTCAGCTCAGCTCGCGCAATTGAACGCGCAAACGGCGGTGATTTCGATTCGTCCCACCAACGAGCGCACGGCGGGCTACTTTGCTGGCTCGGCTGTGACCGAAGGTGATGTGCTGCATCGTGCAAAGTCCGCACGATCACGATTTAATGTGGCTGGCAGCGGCCAAAGCGTGTGCGTGATTTCTGACGGCGTGGACAATATCGCAAGCGCTAAGGCCACCGGCGACTTGCCCGCCACCGTTGAGGTGTGTGCCGACAGCCCAGGCAGCGGCGACGAGGGCACGGCCATGCTTGAAATCGTTCACGATTTAGCACCCGGTGCGGCGCTCGCATTCTGTAGCGCGCGCGGCTCTTTTTTCAATGCGGTGTTGTGGTCGGCCACTAAAGCTTTTGCGGGCAAAGGTTGTGATGTGATTGTGGACGACACCTACAACTTATCCGAGCCGCGCTTACAGCTCTCGGACGAAACAACGTTGATGAATGCGGTTCGCGCTGAGCTGGGCAAAACGGTGGTGACCTCCGCTGGAAACTTGGCCGATTCACACTACAGGAAGCCGTTCATCAACGCCGATTACAGCGGCACCACGCCTAATGCCGGATTTCACGATTTTGGTCGCTCGCTCGGGCGCGCGTCGAGCATCGGTTTTCCGGTAGCGGTGGCACCCGGTGGCGA
This sequence comes from Burkholderiales bacterium, assembly GCA_043721275.1. Lineage (GTDB taxonomy): Bacteria > Pseudomonadota > Gammaproteobacteria > Burkholderiales > Casimicrobiaceae > Casimicrobium. The sequence goes on along the minus strand of JAYSRA010000089.1, from coordinate 26,785 downwards.
GGCGATACTGACCTTGCAATGGTCTGAGGCGTATGGAAAAGCGGCCAGCGATTTCGTGCTGATTCCGGTGCTTCCGGACGGCAGTCCGATTGATTCTGCAGGTAGCCCGTTCACGGTGCCAGCAGATATTAGCGACAACGTTCAGGACGGCAAGGGCGTGCCTTTTGAAGCGTTAGTGGTGAGCAACACGAGTGCTACGCAGCAGAACTTTTTTGTGTTGATTCAGCGCAAAACCGGGAACAGTTTTGTTGATCTTTCGCTGGTGCAAGTGGCCTCAGGCCAGAGCGGGTTTTTTCCGAGCTTCCGGGTGCGAGCGGGTAGCGTGATTGCTCACAGCGGGGCCGAGCAGGCGCTGAGCGTGGCGGCGGTGAATGCGGCTGATCCGGGGCTCGACGAGATTCGTCCGTACAGCTCGTTTGGCCCGGTCATCACGCAATTTGATAACAACGGCAACCGTAAATTCGACATTCAATTTAAGCCTGACATCACGGCGGTGGACGGCGTGAGTGTTACCGGTGCTGGTGGCTTTGGCGGACCGGAAAAACGCTTCGGTGGCACGTCGGCCTCAGCGCCGCATGTGGCGGGTGTTGCGGCCTTGCTGCGGGCGAAAGTTGCCAATGTGGACGTAGAGAGCTCGTTGCTGTTTTCAGCGCAACCGCGCGGCAGTTTCTTGACGTGGGGCGCGGGTGTGATGGATGCCGAGCACGCGCTTGAAATCGCGCCATACTTCATCGAATCGTCGGGTAACAAACGGGCAACGGCGGACGGAAAAGCCGCCGCGGCAGTAGCCGCCGCCGCCACGATCAGCACAGAGGCCTTTGCTGAAAAGACGTTGAACGCGGTTCGTGCGAGCGTTGCGCGTGATGCGCAGAGTTACTCGTCCACGCGGTAGTCACGCGCTAAGCAACTCGTGCGAATTTTTCGTGCGATAAATAACGGCGCATTGCGCCGTTTTTTTTGAGCTGCGTCGCCTGTTTTTTGTTCTCAGCTTTATGATGACAGCGCCGCAATACTTGGGCTAAACGCTAATTTAGGCTTAAGTCAACAATTAGCTTAAACGGCGTTTAGCCCTAGCCAGCGTGGGATCGCAGCTGTAAGCTGTTAGCTATCCCGTCATCGCATCGAGCACCGGTTGCCGGTGATCGTCGTAGCCAAAACCGTGGCCGGTGTAGGGCAGCGCACGCAGGAAAAGCTGCGGGTCGTTTGCGTTCAACAGCGTCGCATCAGACAGCACGCGTCGCCATGATTTGCCGCCGACTTGTCCGGTGAATAAGCCGAGCATGTGGCGGGCAACATCGCGCACCCGTGTTGGATGCGCTTGACCCTGCGTCGCGGCAATTTCGCGTTCGGTGTAGGCCAGCATTTGCGTGACGATTTCTTCGCGGGTCGGCAGTGGCGTGCCGAAAACTGCGCTTTGCGTTTGCGCCAAAACGTAGCTGTCGTGATAGGCGGTGCGGCCGAGCATGATGCCGTCGAATCCTGTACTAGGGACGTGAGATTGCACGCCATGCGCCCCCTCACCCCAACCCTCTCCCGCGAGGGGAGAGGGGGCAAGCGGTTCGAGCAACTCCACGCATTGCGCAACGGTTGTGATGCCACCGTTCAACACAAACGTCAACGCCGGAAAATCACGTCGCAACTTCGCCACCACGTCGTAGCGCAGCGGTGGAATTTCGCGATTGGCTTTGGGGCTCAGGCCCTTGAGCACGGCGTTTCTGGCGTGCACGATGAACACGTTGCAACCTGCCTCGGCCACGGTGCCCACGAAGTCACGCACAAATCCATATTCGTCAACATAGTCGAGCCCAATGCGGTGTTTTACGGTGACTGGAATGTGTGACGGTACGACATCCAGCATCGCTTTAACGCAGTCTGCAACTAGCGACGGCTCAGCCATCAGGCACGCACCAAACGCGCCGCGTTGCACCCGCTCGCTCGGGCAGCCGCAGTTCAAATTGATCTCGTCGTAACCCCAATCCACACCAATTTTTGCGGCGCGGGCGAGATCATCGCGTTCGCTGCCACCGAGTTGCAGCGCCACCGGATGCTCGACCGCTGAGAAGCGTAAATGCCGACGATGCTGCTCTTCACCACCGAAGATAAGCGGGCCGGTGGTGACCATCTCGGTGTATAGCCGCGCGTTCGGCGCAAGCAGGCGAAACAGCACGCGACAGTGCCGGTCGGACCAGTCCATCATCGGGGCGGTGGTGAGTCGCCACGGATTGGGCGCGGCAGGAACGGTGGTGAGCATTGTTATATTTTCTCAGCTTTGGTTTTTGTTGCAACCCACGTTAACCGACGAAACACACCATGACCGATTCCACTGAGTTTTCCGGCACCCGGCCGATTGCACCTGAGCATGCGTTTGATCACGCAGCGCTTGCCACGTTTATGCGTGATCACGTTGATGGTTTTTCTGGCGAACTTACGCTCGCGCAGTTCAAGGGCGGGCAGTCGAATCCTACTTTTCGCGTAAGCGCTGGCGACAAGCGCTACGTGTTGCGCCGCAAGCCCGCTGGCGTTTTGCTGCCTTCTGCGCACGCCGTGGACCGCGAATTTCGCGTGATTAGCGCGCTTGCTAAAACTGACGTGCCCGTCGCACGCGCATACGCATTGTGCGAAGACGTGAGCGTGATCGGCACCGCGTTCTACATCATGGATTGTGTTAGCGGCCGCATCCTGTGGGATCCGTCGCTGCCGGACATGAATAGCCGCGACCGAGCGGCGCATTACGACGAAATGAATCGTGTGATGGCTGCTCTGCATCGAGTTGATCCGGCGGCCATCGGGCTTGCTGATTTCGGCAAGCCGGGCAACTACATTGAGCGTCAGGTGAATCGTTGGACGAAGCAATATCGCGCGGCAGAAACAGAAACTATGGATGCTGCAAATCAACTCATCGAGTGGCTGCCAACGCACTTGCCGCGCGCCGCTGCGGGTGATGAGGCGCGTATCGTGCACGGTGATTTTCGTATTGATAACGTGATATTTCACCCGCAGGAGGCGCGCATTGTGGCGGTGCTCGATTGGGAGCTTGCCACGCTCGGCCCGCCGCTGGTTGACTTGGCCTATCACTGTCTGGTGTGGCGCATGTTGAACGGCAATGGCTCGCGCGGATTGGCGGGACTTGATGTGGCAGCGCTTGGCATTCCTACCGAGTCCGAATATTTGCAACGCTATCTGCAACGCAGCGGTCGCGATGCGGCCAGTAGTGTGAGTGCCGACGATTGGAACTACTACCTCGTGTTCAATATGTTTCGCTTGGTCGGCATTTTGCAGGGCATCATGGCGCGCGTGTTGCAGGGCAACGCATCGAGCGAACGTGCGCTGGAGGCGGGCCGACGCGCGCGGCCGTTAGCGGAGCTGGCGTGGGCGTTGGCGCAAACGGTCAAACGCTGAACCCTGAACGTTGTTCCGATAACGCGGCACGAGCATGAGTGTTGTCCCTGCACCCGACGCACCCGTGGCGACCGATAATGACTCAATACTTAGGAGGTAATCACAGTGCTTAATCGTTTTGTTTCTTCATCGCGCCACCGCGTGGCGTTATCGCTTGCTGCGCTTACCGTGACCGCGCCGCTGATGCTGGGTGCGAGTGCTGCGTTAGCACAAGCGTACCCAAACCGGCCGATCAATTTGATCGTGCCGTGGCCCGCAGGCGGCTCCACAGATCGCCACTTGCGCACGCTCGCCGACATTGCCAGCAAAAATTTGGGCCAGACCATCATCGTGCAAAACCAGCCCGGTGGCGGTGGCACGTTGGGGCCTGGCAACATGGCGTTGACGGCAAAGCCCGACGGCTACACCATCGCGCAGTTTCCGATGGGCATGCTGCGCATTCCGCACATGCAAAAAACCGCGTGGAATCCGCTCACCGATTTCAGCTTCATCATCGGCGTGTCGGGCTATACCTTCGGCTTTGTGGTGAAGAGCGAGTCACCGCACAAAACGTTTGCCGAATACGTTGAGGCGGCACGCAAACAGCCGGGCAAAATCGATTACGGCTCCACCGGCACCGGCACCTCGCCGCACTTGCTGATGGAAGAGGTGGCAGATGTTGCCAAGGTGCAGTTCAATCATGTGCCGTTCAAAGGCAACGCTGACTTGATGACAGCACTTCTCGGTGGCCACGTGATGGCGGGCAGTGACGCAACCGGTTGGGATAAATACGTGGACGGTGGACAGATGCGCCTGCTCGCCACCTTCGGCGAAAAACGCACCAAGCGCTGGCCGAATGTGCCGACCGCGAAGGACGCCGGCTTCAACGTGATCGGCAATTCACCGTACGGTTTTGTTGGGCCCAAAGGCATGGATCCGGCGGTGATCAAAACGCTGCATGACGCGTTCAAAAAAGCGATGGACGACCCCAAGCATCTCGAAGTGCTCGATCAATTGAATCAAGATCTTTGGTATCGCAGCGGCGAGGATTACGCGAAGTGGGCGCGCGAAACATTTGTTAAAGACAAGCTGCTGATTGAGCGCTTGGGCTTGGCGACGAAGCCGTAGCGGCTGCCACGTCCGACTCGCGCGGCACGTTAAACAAAGCACTACGATCTTGCGCTTTTCGCGGCATCTATTTTTGATCGTGCAGGTGCCGCTCCTTTGCGCGCCCACGCAGGCAGCCAGCAGCGTGCCACCTGCGCCTGCGCCTACGAAATCGTCAGCGATCACCACCGGTCGTCCGGAGCCTGTGCCGATGGCGTTTGTGTACCGTGATCGCGCGGCCGACAGCGCGTGGGCGGCGTCGCACGAGCGCGCGCGCATCGCGTTGGCGAGCGAATTCGGCGGGCGCATCGCCACCATCGCCGTTGACAATGTAGCGACCGCGAGCGACGCTGATCGCGTGTTGGGTGAACTGGTTGCGCGCGGCTACAAAGTGATTTTTGCGACCGATGCCGCGCATGCGGCAGCGTCGGCAAAAGTGGCCAGCGCTGACTACGACGTGAAGATCGAACAGGTGCTGGGCACGCACACGTTGCTCAATGTGCGCAACTACGAAATTCGCCATTTTGAGCAGGCGTACCTGGCCGGCGTGATCGCCGCGGGCAACAGCACATCGCGCACACTGGGCGTGGTCGCAGCGCTGCCAACGCCAGCGTCCGTGGTGCAGGTTAACGCGTTTGCGTTGGGTGCGCAAAGTGTGGACAAGTTCGCCAAGACGCTGGTGTTTTGGTCGGGTTCGGCCATCGATGCGGAGGCCGACGCACGAGGTGCCACCGCGCTTATCAAGCGCGGTGCGGACGTGTTGCTGTCGATGGCCGAAACGGACGCGGTGGCGCGGCTCGCTGAAAAACAACGCAAGCGCGTCATCGGCTGGCACGTTGATCGGGCACACGTTGCGCCGCGTGCACAGGTGGCCGCCGTGGTGCTTGACTGGTTGCCGTTTTATCGACTGGCGGTGAACGAATCGTTTTCGTATGTGTGCACCAAATCTGACGCTTCACGCGGGCTGCGCGAAGGGGCGATCAAAGTCGTTGCCTTGACGCCGACGTTGTCGCGTGTGGCAAACGCCAAATTGCAGCAGGCGAAAACCGCGTTCGACGCTGACGAATTTGCGCCGTTTAGCGCGGCGATGCAGGCCAACCGTGCGGCCTTGCTGCCGGCGAAAAACAGCAGCTTGGATGCGCTGTGGCGTGGCGGGCGACAGCAGCTGATTCGCGGCGTGACGGTGATCGACGCAGCGCGCACATCAAGGTGATGGCTGCGGGCGAATGGCAGCGTGTGGTTTATTGAAATCGGTATTGTTCTAACGCGAACAATCGGCGTAATATGGGCGCGGGGTCGTTGTTGTATCCCTAAAAATAAAGGAGTCCACCATGTCCGCTGCTTTGCTGCCACGCGTCAATCGAATCTATTCATTTTTTGCCGCCACCGTGTTCGCGGTGTTGTCGGTGTCTGCGGTGCAGGCCATCAGTTTGACCGCCACGCTCGCAGGCAGTAAAGAGGTGCCACCCAACGCGTCGATCAACACCGGCACCACCGTAGTGAACGTGGATCCAGGCACCGGCGTGCTTACCTGGAGCACCACGTCGAGCGTGCCCATTGCGTCGGTGGTCGGGCACCACATTCATCAGGCGGCGAGCGGCGTTAACGGCCCGGTGGTGGTTAATTTCGCCGGGGCGTATAGCGGCTCGGTCACGATTGCACCGGCGCTGGCCGCACAGATCGCCTTCAACCCGTCGAGCTTCTACGTCAACCTGCACACGGCAACATTCCAAGCTGGCGAAATACGCGGCCAGTTGGTTGCTGATCCGGTGATTACGCCCACGTTGTCCACCTATTCGCTGATCGCGTTGGCGTTGGCGCTAGCAGGTTTCGCGGCGTTTTTATTCGCTCGCAATCGACGCGTTTAGTGCGTGCAAAACGGCGGATACACAGGCATCAGCTTTTTTGCTGAGAGCGCCATTTCACTTGGGCTAAAGGCTCTTTTAATGAATAGTCAAAAATGGCGAAAATTAGCACCTAGCCCCAGTTAAACAGGGCTAAGCGCTAAAAGTTGTAGCGCCGTTTACTCAGCCCAATTTCGCAAAATTGGGCACGCGTTTTTCCGCAAACGCGCGAAACGCCTCCGCCGCTTCGGGTGATTTCAGGCGTTCGGCGAACACCGCACTTTCGCGATCCATCACCTGCAAAAACGCAGCGCCGTCGCGCATCAATCGTTTGCTTGCGCGCAGTGCGCCTATCGGTTTTTCGGCGAGCGTGTGGGCCACCGCCAGCGCTTTGGCGCGCAACCCATCAGCGCTCACCAAGTAGCGCGCCAAGCCCCATTCCACGGCGGTCTTGCCGTCCACCGGCTCACCCAGCGCGATCATGCTGAATGCCCGCGCGTAGCCGATGCGCGCTTGCAGCAACAAGCTCGATGCGGCCTCCGGAACCAACGCCAAATTAACAAACGGCGTGCTGAGCCGCGCTTGATCGGTGACGCACACCACATCACAATGCAGCAGCATCGTGGTGCCCACGCCGACCGCCAAACCCTGCACCGCAGCAACGATGGGCTTGTCGGCCATCGCCAAGCCGTGCAGAAAGCGCGTGACGTGCCGCTCAGCCGACGCGGTGCCCGCTGACACGGCCGCGAAATCGCTCAAATCGTTGCCTGCCGTGAAGCTCTCGCCTTCGCTGCGAATCAAAATGCAGCGGATCGCGGCGTCGTCATGGGCGCGTTGCAAGCCGTCGGCCAGCGCGCCGTACATCGCGTTGGTGATCGCGTTCTTTTTTTCGGGTCGGTTCATCGTGAGGCTCATCAGCGGGCCTGCAACGTTGACGATAACGTGGTCGTTCATGCGTGTGCTCCTTGTGCAATCGGGGCGGGTTTTTGCCGCTGCTGGGAAAGAATAGCGGGCCGCGTTAGAGCCAAAATTTCAAACGCAGCCGGTGTGGATGCCGCCCGTCGTTGATCACGCACTGAGCCTCACTTTGACGACGAATCGGCATCGACATTAAGCGGCCATGTCAGCTTAAAACCGGTGCGCTCGGCAAAGCGAACTAGGTCTGCTGGCGTGTCAATATCCACCTGATAATGCGCATTGTCGGTGTCGAACCAATGCACATTCGCCGGGTTTGTTTCGCGCCAACGACGACCGGTCGCATTCACGTCGCCCGCTTGCCAAGTTGCGCGCAGCGCGGCATCAATCACCACCGGATTTCCCGGCTCGCCATTGACGCGCGGCACCACCATGCGCTTGGTTCCGCGTTGCGTGAATGCGTTGATAAGCGCGTTGATGTCGTCGCGGTTGATCAGCGGTTGATCGGCGAGCATCACGATCACCGCATCAATCCGACCTGGCAATGCCTGCATGCCAACGCGCAGCGACGCGGGCTGCCCGTCGTCAGGCGTTGCGTTCCTCACCAGCGTCACCGCATGCTCGCGTAACGCGTGCGCGATGTCGTCGCCGTAGTGGCCGAGCACCACAACAATCGGCGCCACGCCCGCACCGGTCAATGCGTCAACCGCGCGACCAATCAGCGGCGCGCCATCAAGCATCAGCAGCGACTTTGGCCGACCGCCCAAGCGGCTGCCCGCGCCCGCTGCGAGCAGTACTGCGCCCACCTTCATGCGCGCGTCCACAGCGCGGTGGTGCTGCCGCGCAGGCAGCGATGTTGAGCGCGGCCCACGCTACCCGTGCGCGCCAAATGGGTTATGCTTTTTGTCATGCGCCCCATTCAATCACAGGCCGTCGCGGCGGTGTTTCAATCGTATCCGCACCCGGCACGCGAGAAGCTGTTTTCGCTGCGCGAAATCATTTTTGATGTGGCGACACATACGCCGGGCGTCGGTGCGCTGGAAGAGTCGCTCAAGTGGGGCGAGCCCGCCTACATCACTAGCGCAACAAAATCCGGCAGCACCATTCGCATCGCTTGGAAGCCCGCGCGGCACGCGCGGCGCACGCATTGCGCGATGTATTTCAATTGCCAGACGACGTTGGTGGATTCGTTCAAGACGATGTTTCCGACGACGTTTACGTTTGAAGGTAATCGTGCGTTGGTGTTTGATGCACAGGGCGCTGTGCCGGTTGAAGCGTTGCGTATCTGCATTGAAATGGCATTGACGTACCAGTCGCAGAAACGTGAAAAGGCCTAGTGGTGGCGGTTTGGTCGCCGACTGAAGTCACGCACTTTGCGACGCCCGCCGAGTTGCGAGAGTGGTTCACGCAACACGCTGTCAGTGCGCAGCAATTGTGGGTCGGTTTTCACAAAAAAGGTAGTGGCACCCCGAGCATCACGTGGCCCGAATCGGTGGACGAAGCGCTGTGCGTAGGATGGATTGACGGCGTTCGCAAGCGCGTGGATGACGCGAGCTACGTGATTCGTTTCACGCCGCGCAAAACGACAAGCATTTGGAGCGTGGTGAACGTCAACCGCGTCGCTGCGCTGACAGCGCAAGGGCGAATGCAGCCCGCAGGCCTTGCGGCGTTTTCAGCGCGCTCGCATGGGAAGACCGGCGTCTACGCCTTCGAGCAGGACGCACCCGAGCTCTCCGCCGGCGACGTGCAATTGTTCAAAAAACACAACGCGGCGTGGCAATTTTTCGAGGCGCAACCGCCCGGTTATCGCCGCTTGATGAGCTGGCGAGTGGTTAGTGCGAAACGTTACGAAACGCGCGCCAAACGGTTGCAAATGTTGATTGATGCGTCCAAAGCGAGCGTGCGCCTGGAGTAAATTTGCAAGCAGCAGCTTTAGTTTGAAAGCCCAATTGAACTAGGGCTAAAGGCCAATTTAGCTCGTTATCGATAAATAGCGTTTCATGGCACAAGCCGAACATCAGCGGCGGTTACAACGAAAAGCTGTATGGACGTTTCGGTTGCCGAAAGCAACGGGTCTAAACGTACGCCACGCCACGTGCCGCGACGTGCTCTGCAACAATGACTGCCGCGTCTTGTGAATCAGCCTCATGTCGTTCTTCCGCGATCTTTCTCTTTCCGCCGTGGTCACCGGTTTCGTCGTAGTTCTCGTGGGCTTCACCAGCACCGGCGCGTTGGTATTTCAAGCGGCACTCGCGCTCGGCGCAACGCAAGCGCAAGTTAGCTCGTGGATGTGGGCGCTGGGTTTGGGCATGGGGTTGGCGAGCATTCTGCCGTCGCTGTATTACAAAAAACCGGTGGTGGCCGCATGGTCTACGCCCGGTGCCGCGCTCATCGCTACGAGCGCCGCTGGGGTGACGATGCCCGAGGCCATCGGCGCGTTCGTTTTCTGCGCGGTGCTCATCATCATCGCGGGCGCATCCGGCTTATTTGAGCGGTTGATGAAACGCATACCGATGGCGATTGCCGCAGCGATGTTGGCCGGTGTGTTGCTTCGCTTTGGCTTGGAGGCATTCAGCTCGATCAAAACCGCGCCCGCCATGGTGCTCGCCATGTTTGCCGCGCACTTGCTGGGGCGGCGATTCTGGCCGCGCTACGGCGTCGTAGGGGTGTTGGCTGCGGGCGTTGCGTTTGCAGCCGCTGGTGAGGCGTTAAAGTGGTCTGTGGTGACCGTTGAGTGGGCAAGGCCGGTGTGGGTGACGCCCGAGTTTTCATGGTCAGCCATCATCGGGCTCGGTCTGCCGTTGTTCATGGTGACGATGGCGTCGCAAAACATGCCCGGCGTGGCCGTAATGCGCGCATCGGGCTTTGACACGCCGGTCTCGCCAGTGATCACGACGACAGGCGTGGTGGGATTAATTTTCGCGCCGTTCGGTGCGTTTGCTTTGAATCTCGCAGCGATCACTGCCGCCATTTGCATGGGCCCGGAGGCGCATGAGGACAAAGACAAGCGCTACACGGCAGCGGTGATGGCGGGCGTTTTTTACTGCGTGATTGGCTTGTTCGGCGCGATTGTCGGCGGGCTGTTCGCTGCGTTTCCACGCGAGTTAATTGTGGCGCTGGCGGGCCTCGCGTTGATGGGCACCATTGGCAATGGACTCGCCACCGCAGTGGTCGAAGAAAAAAACCGCGAAGCCGCGATCATCACGTTTTTAATCACAGCGTCGGGCGTGTCAATAGCGGGCATTGGTAGCGCGTTTTGGGGATTGGTGGGGGGCGTGCTGGCAATGGCGGTTTTGAGTCGGCGGTGGGCATGAGGCAGCCGCTGTTCGATCCCCTCCCCCAGCGGGGGAGGGTTAGGGAGGGGGCAGGTGGTGCTGCCTCGACGCTTGGCGTTTCCCGAGAATTCCCTCTCCCCAACCCTCCCGCGCTGGGGGAGGGCGTTGAGTCCACCGGCTGGCTCGCACGCCTCAATCTCCGCTTCGAACCTCGCGAAGTGAACGGTAGCCAACGCACCGTGATGACCGAGCGAAATCACTTCGGCCCGCTGCGAATTTTGAAGCCGCTGTACCCCGAGGGGGACGCGATTTGTCACGCAGTGATTGTGCATCCGCCCGGTGGCATCGTCGGGGGCGACAGCCTCGCCGTTGACCTGCGCGTGGACAGCGGCGCGCATGCGCTGGCGACCACGCCGGGTGCGCAGAAGTGGTATCGATCAACTGGTGCCGAGGCGTCAGCAGTGACGCGGTTGCACGTGGCTGATGACGCAAAACTCGAATGGATGCCGCAAGAAACCATCGTGTTCGACGGTGCGCGAGCGCAGCAGACTTTGGAAATCACGCTCGCGCCGAGGGCAAAATTTTTTGGCTGGGAGATGCTCTGCTTGGGCCGCACCACACGCGGTGAACGCTTCGCGACGGGAGAATTTCGGCAACGCATACGATTGGTGCGCGCGGGCAGCGGTGCCCCGTTGTGGCGCGAATCGATGCGCTTGTTCGGCAATGATCCGTTGCTGGTGTCCCCGCTCGGATTTCGCGGGCTGCCGGTGACGGCGACCGCGTGGATTGCGCTGCCCGACGATGAATCGGGCGTAGCCACCACCGACGCGTTGACCAGCGTTCGCGCCGCATTGGGCGATGCGCCGTTGGCCGCCGCGTCGTCCCCCGAATCGGGCCTCATCGTGATTAAAGCCATCGGAGACGCCCCAGAGGCGGTACTCAACTTGCTCATCAACGTGTGGAAAACGATACGATTGCAGGTGTTGGCTCACGAGGCGATTGTGCCTCGAATTTGGAGCACCTAAAAGGGTTGAGACATGGATCTGAGTCCCAGAGAAAAAGACAAACTACTGATATTCACCGCCGGGTTGGTGGCCGAGCGGCGCAAAGCGCGTGGCTTGAAATTAAATCACCCCGAAGCCATCGCGCTCATCAGCGCCGCGGTGCTCGAAGGCGCGCGCGATGGCCGCACGGTGGCTGAACTCATGAGTTACGGCGCGACGATTTTGGCGCGCGCGGACGTGATGGACGGCGTGCCAGAAATGATCCCGGACATTCAGGTGGAAGCAACGTTTCCCGATGGAACGAAGCTTGTGACTGTTCACAACCCGATTCAGTGAGGCGCGCATGATCCCCGGTGAAATCCTCACGCTCGATGGCCACATCGAACTCAACGCGATGCGCAAAACGCAAACGCTCGCGGTGTCCAACACCGGCGACCGCCCCATTCAAGTGGGCTCGCACTATCATTTTTTTGAGACCAACGAAGCGCTTCAATTCGACCGCAAAACCTCGCGCGGTATGCGGCTTAATATTGCGTCTGGCACTGCGGTGCGTTTTGAGCCCGGTCAGTCGCGCACCGTGGAGTTGGTTGACCTCGCTGGAAGCCGCACCGTGTTTGGCTTTCGTGGATTGGTGATGGGCTCGCTGGCAGCAAAAAAAGCGCCTGCTATCAAGGCCAAAACGGTAGCACCGAAACGCACCGTGAAAGGCGCGAAAAAATGACCACGCTTTCACGCCGCGCGTATACAGAAATGTACGGTCCGACCATCGGCGACCGGGTTCGTTTGGCTGACACCGAGCTGTTTATCGAGGTCGAACGCGACCTCACAACCTACGGCGAAGAAGTCAAATTCGGCGGCGGCAAAGTGATTCGCGACGGCATGGGCCAATCGCAATTGCCGGCTGCCAAAGTGGCCGACACCATCATCACCAACGCGCTCATCGTCGATGCAAGGATCGGCATTATCAAGGCTGACATCGGCCTCAAAAATGGTCGCGTGTGGAAGATCGGCAAGGGCGGCAATCCCGACGTGCAGCCCAACGTGACCGTGCCGATTGGCGGTGCGACTGAGGTGATTGCAGGCGAAGGAATGATCGTCACGGCGGGCGGCATTGACGCGCACATTCACTTCATCTGCCCGCAACAAATCGAAGAAGCGCTGGCCAGCGGCGTCACCACCATGCTCGGTGGCGGCACCGGCCCCGCAGCGGGCACCAGCGCGACCACCGTCACACCGGGCATTTTTCACATGCGCGAAATGCTGCGCGCGGCCGAGGCGTTTCCGATAAATATCGGCTTTCTCGGCAAGGGCAACATCAGTCAACCCAAGCCCATCGCCGAGCAGATCGAAGCGGGTGCAATTGGCCTAAAACTGCACGAAGATTGGGGCACCACGCCCGCCGCGATCAACAATTGTTTGAACGTGGCCGACAAGTACGACGTGCAGGTCTCGATTCACTCTGACACGTTGAACGAATCGGGTTTCGTTGAAGACACGATTGCAGCTACGAAAGGGCGCGGCCTGTGCGCGTTTCACACCGAAGGGGCGGGCGGTGGTCATGCGCCCGACGTGCTCAAAGTAATCGGCACTGACAACTTTTTGCCCGCATCCACCAACCCGACGATGCCGTACACGGTGAACACCATCGACGAGCATCTCGACATGCTCATGGTGTGCCACCACCTCGATCCGGCGATTGCGGAGGACTTAGCGTTTGCCGAATCGCGCATCCGTCGCGAGACGATTGCCGCAGAAGATATCTTGCATGACCTCGGCGCAATCTCGATGATGTCGTCCGATTCGCAAGCGATGGGCCGCGTTGGCGAGGTCATCACCAGAACCTGGCAAACCGCGCACAAAATGAAAGTGCAACGCGGCCATTTGCCCCCTCCGGCTGAGGGGAAGGGTGGCACTAGATCCAACTCACAAAACGACAATTTCCGCGCCCTGCGCTACATCGCCAAATACACGATCAACCCCGCCATTTGCAACGGGATCAGTCATGAAGTCGGCTCGTTAGAAGAGGGCAAATGGGCCGACATCGTGCTGTGGCGACCCGCGTTTTTCGGCGTGAAACCGTCGATGATTTTGAAGGGCGGGCAGATCGCGTGGGCGTTGATGGGCGACGCTAACGCATCGATCCCCACGCCGCAACCGGTGCACGGTCGCCCGATGTTTGGCGCGTTTGGCAAGGCCGTGTTTTCAAGCTCGTTGACGTTCGTTTCGCAAGCGGCGTTCACGCTCGGCGTGGCGAAAAAATACGGATTGCAAAAGACGATTTCACCGGTGAAAGCCATTCGCAAAATTCGCAAACAGCACATGGTGTTGAACGGCTACATGCCGTTCATGGAGGTTGATGCGGAGACTTACGAGGTGCGCGCCGATGGGCAATTGCTCACGTGCGAGCCCGCCACCGTGCTGCCTATGGCGCAACGATATTTTTTGTTTTGATCGCAGTTCACGTAATGCAAATCGCCACCCACTTAGTTCCACAGCAGGTTCAAGCCGTCGAATCCGCCGAGCTCACCTTCGATCAGCGCGAGCGCTCGCGCGTTCGCGTGACGATGGGCAATGGTGAAGAGATCGGCATTCAACTCAAGGTGGGCTCCATGCTCTCGCACGGAGACAAATTGGCGTTGCAGGACGGTCGAATCGTTGAGGTGATCGCTGCGGATGAATCACTGCACGAAGTGCGCGCGGCCAACGGCACACAACTGGCGCGCATCGCGTATCACGTCGGCAATCGGCACGTGCCGTTGCAGGTGGAAGATGATTATTTGCTGATGCTGCCCGACCATGTGCTGCGCGCGATGGTTGAAGGTTTGGGCGGCACGGTCAGCGAAGTGCGGCGTGGATTTCAGCCGGAGAGCGGTGCGTATGGCCACAGCCATGTGCATCATTCGCATGACGACGAAGGCCACGGCGGCAAGATTCACGATGGCCTCTCACCTCGCGCACCGAACGAGGATCGCTAGCGGTGGCATCAAGCATTTCACGTTTATTGCAACTTGCCTCACCCGCGTTGCCGGTGGGTGCATACAGTTATTCGCAGGGCCTCGAATGGGCCATTGATTCGCGCGATGTGACCGATGCGAACGGCGCATTGCGCTGGAGCGAAGATCATCTGGCGTTGGTGATGGCGCGTTTTGAAGCACCGCTGTATGCAGCAAGCTTTGCCGCTTGGCAGCGTGAAGATGCTGACGAGGTCAATCGTTTGAACGCAGAATTCATCGCGTCCCGAGAATCCGCAGAGCCGCGCGCGGAGACGTTGCAGGTGGGCTTTTCGTACCGTGCGTGGTGTCGCGAAGTGGCCCCGCTCACTGACTTTCAGCGCACTACGCTCGCCGCGATGGATCGCGTGTGTGGGCCAGTGGCGGCCAGTTTGGCGGCGTTGGCGAGTGGGCTCACTGCGCGAGACGGCGTCACCGCGTATGTCTTCGGTTACGCTGAAAATCAGGTGATGGTGTTGGCTAAAGCGCTGCCGATGGGCCAGATTGCGGCGCAGAAATTATTGTTTGCGTTGGGTGATGCGGTCACTGATGCGGTGGATACAGCGCTCACCATTCACGAGGCTGATTGGTCAAGCGCCGCGCCGTGGCTCGCATTCGCGCAAATGAAACACGAAACTCAGTATTCGAGGCTTTTTAGATCATGATGAATACTCACGGTCCTTTGCGCGTCGGTATCGGTGGCCCGGTCGGTTCTGGAAAAACCGCGCTGACGCTTGAGCTATGCCAGCGCTTTCGAGGCACCCACAACATCGCGGTGGTTACCAACGACATCTACACCAAAGAAGACGCGCAGTTTCTCGTCGATCACGCAGCGCTTGCCGCTGACCGCATCATTGGGGTTGAGACGGGTGGCTGTCCACACACGGCAATTCGCGAAGATGCGTCGATCAATTTGGAGGCCGTGGATCGGTTGAACAAGCGCCACCCGAACCTTGACATGATCTTCGTTGAAAGCGGCGGCGACAATCTTGCCGCAACGTTTTCGCCTGAACTTTCAGACCTCACAATTTACGTGATCGACGTCGCCGCTGGCGAAAAAATTCCGCGCAAAGGCGGGCCCGGCATCATGAAAAGCGACTTGCTGGTGATCAACAAAATTGATCTCGCGCCTTACGTCGGGGCATCACTCGAAGTGATGGATCATGACGCCAAAAAAATGCGCGGTGCGAAGCCCTTCGTGTTCTCGAATTTAAAGGTCGGCAAGGGCGTTGACGAGATCGTTGCCTTCATCAAACATCAAGGAATGTTAGGGTAGCTTGAGCCGCGTATGCGCTACGCGGCTATCGCATGCTTGACGATGGTGACGGGCATGGTGGACGCATGCAAAATCGCCTGTGCCACCGATCCAAACAGCGCGCTGCGTAACGTGCCTTTGCCTTGCCCGTTCACCGCCAGAATGATCGCGTCGCACTCGAAATCTTCGGCGATTTCAATGAGCATGGTGGCGGCATAGCCCGAGCGCACCTCCCGCTCAAACGGCACGCGCGCCGCGTTGAACAACGCTTCTGCGCCTTCAAGTGCCTGCGCGCCCACCGTTTGATTGACGTTTTCGCGCGCCTCTGCATCGGGCACCATCAGCACCTCAAACACGCTCCCGGGCTCTTGCACCGTCGCCAGCACGAAGCCTGCGCGCAGGCCCTCGTGATGCAAGCGCAATGCGTGATGCACGGCGGCCAATGCGAAATCTGAACCATCGAGGGGAATGAGAATTTTCATGAGGCGGCTCCGGTTGATGGCCTCAGGATACGCTATCAACCGCGTGCACGTTGAATAACAAACTACTTGTTTGGCTGCGCTGTCATGCGCAGGTACGGTCGAAGGGCGTTAAAGCCTTTCGGAAATCGCTGCGCTAATTCCACGGGGTCTTGCAGGCTCGGCACTATCACCACATCATCGCCGTCTTTCCAGTTGGCGGGCGTGGCTACTTTGTAGCTGTCGGTGAGTTGCAGTGAATCGATCACGCGCAAAATTTCGTCGAAATTGCGCCCGGTGCTTGCAGGATAGGTGAAGGTGGTGCGGATCACTTTTTTCGGATCGATGATGAACACACTGCGCACGGTTTGTGTCGCCAGCGCCTTCGGATGAATCATGTCGTACAGCGTCGAAACACGTCGATCCGCGTCGGCGATGATCGGAAAATTGACGCTGGTATTTTGTGTGTCGTTGATGTCTTCGATCCATTTTTTATGTTGATCGACCGGGTCAACGCTGACCGCGATTGGCTTCACGCCGCGCTTGGCGAATTCGCCTGCGAGCGCTGCGGTTTTGCCCAACTCTGTGGTGCACACCGGCGTGAAATCAGCGGGATGAGAAAACAGAACGACCCACGAATTGCCCGCCCATTGGTGAAAGTGAATGCTGCCTTCGGTGGAGTCTTGGGTGAAATCAGGGGCGGTATCGCCCAGACGAAGTGTCGTCATGACTGCAAAGCTTTCGTTGATCAAGACTGCATTATGCGACTGCTGTTGCGCAGCATCGGCGCATGAATTTGGCGTTTGTTTATGCCGCTTGATTGCGTCGGCACACTAGGTCTAGCATCGCGCATGGCTAAATTTCGTTCGAAACAAATCGCAGCGACCAACCGGCGTGGCCGCACGCTCGATTGGCTGAGCGATCACGTCGCGGGTCGAGACCAAGGCGGCGGCGCAGCGCGAGCTCGTGCACTGACGTGGCTTCGCGATCACGGCTCGCCGCGCATGGTGATGTCGCTCATGTTGGCGTCCACCATTGGCTGTGGATTCATGATGTCAGTTGCGCTGCACGGCGTGGGGCTTGGCGCGCCCATCGTGCGTTATCCGCTGGCTGTGCTCGCGGCGTGGGCGGTGTTTCTTGGGTTGGTGAGCGTGTGGGTGTGGTGGCAACGGCGCGCGAACGTGCGCTATGAACCGGCGCGAAATTCTGCGCGAGGCACCTCGTCGGGCGACGGCATTGATGTGCCCGTTGGCAGCGGCTCTGGTTCGAGTTCCAGCGTTGGTGGTTCGTACTCCGGCGGCGGCGGGCGCTTTGGCGGCGCGGGTGCCAGCGACTCGTTTGCTGACGCGCCAGGTTCGTCGCTGGCGAGCGGATTTGTGTCGGGTGGTAGTTCCGGCAGTGCCGACAATTCCGGCGTCGTGAGCGGCGGCGGTGGCAGCAAAGGCGGTGGCTGGGACCTTGATTTGGGCGGCGATGACGGCGGCTTTATCGTGCTGTTAATCGGCATTGTGGTGGTTGCCGCGGCGGTGTTTGGCGTGGTGTTTTACGCGGTGTACAGCGCGCCGACTTTTTTCGCCGAGCTGCTAATTGACGGCGGGGTTGGCACGTGGATTTACAAGCGTGCGGATGTGGCAAATCGGCCAGACTGGTTGAGCACGGCGGTGCAGCGCAGTGTGTGGCCGGTGCTGGTGTTGCTTGCGATGTTCATCGCGCTGGCCTTGGTGATGCGGCACGTTGCACCGGGATCGACCACGCTTGGTCAAGCTTGGCAGGTGGTGAGCGGCGGGCAATGAACAAAATAGACGATTTTCGCTAATAGCTTTTAGGCATATTTGCGGGGAAGCCCCGTTTCATTGGGGCTACAGCCAAAAATTGTAATTAAAAGGCAAAAGTCGACTTTCAGCATAATTTGCGTTCAAGCCCCTGTTTAACTTGGCGATCAGCAAAAAGTTGTTAGCAAAACATCCCTGCCGCAGCCGTCGCATTGGTGCCCGGATCGACCATCACGAACGCACCGAGTGCGGCGCTTTTTGCGAATGCGGCGATGGGCAACGCCTGCGCAAATTCAATCTCGGCGAGCACGAGATCGTTGGCTTTCACGTTGGTGACGTTGCTCGCCACATCGGTGTCGCGCCATTGGCCATTGGTGAGGTCGAGCCGCGCTGAGATGGCGCTGACCCGAGCAGGCAGCCAACGCGTGCCGTGACGCATCACGTAGCGACGACCAATGGTGAGCGGCGCGCTGTCGAGCCACGCAATCGTTGCTTGCGTTTTTTGCGTCAGCACCTGCGCCGGTAAGTCAACACCGGCGTCGCTCGCGACGATCCAGTCGCCGCGTGCGATGTCTACTTGACGGTCGAAGCGAACCGCTACGGCTTCACCGGGTTTGGCCGAATCGACGATGCCGCGAGCGGTGCGGATCGCGGCGACCATGGCCGATGCGCCGCTTGGAAATACACTGATCGTGTCGCCGACTGACAGCGTGGATTCAGCAAGATCTCCAGTGACCCAACGCGAGTGATCGTCGGACTCATCGCGCGTGACCCATTGCACTGCAATGTGCGCAGTCGTGCCTCCGTGAGCTTCGCGCAGTTCCAACGATTCGAGATGCGGCAGCAGCGCAGGGCCTTGAAACCAAGCGGTACGTTCGGTATGCGCAACGACGCCATCACCATCAAGCGCCGACATCGGAATCGCGGTGAACGCATTGATGCTGAGTGATGCAGCGAGCTCAGAGAACGCATTGACCACGCGCTCAAACTTCGCAGCGTCAAAGTTAATCGCATCCATTTTGTTCACCGCAACCACGATGTGCTGCAAACCAAGCAAACCCGCCAAAGCCGCGTGACGCTTGGTTTGTGGGAGGAGTGTCAACGTCGGCTGAGCGAAGTCCAGCTTCATCACATCAATCAGCAACACGGCCACATCGCTCTTCGATGCGCCCGTCACCATGTTGCGTGTGTACTGTTCGTGACCCGGCGCATCAGCGATGATGAATTTGCGTTTGGGCGTGGCGAAATAGCGGTACGCCACATCAATGGTGATGCCTTGTTCGCGCTCGGCTTCTAGCCCATCGGTGACGAGTGACAAATCAAGTTTGCCGCTTTGGCTTTGCGCGCTACGGGCGAGCTTTTTTGTAGACGCCGCGAGCGCATCAAGCTGATCGACCATCAACGCTTTGCTGTCGTAGAGCAGGCGGCCGATGAGCGTGCTCTTGCCGTCGTCAACGCTGCCGCAGGTGATGAAGCGGAGCGGGCGGCTGTGTGAATTTTGCAATGTTGTCATGGGGGAGCTTAGACGCAGATTTTCGCCGATTGAACGCAGATTTCCGCAGATTTTTTATAGGTTTGCAACCGCGAATTGACCGATGCCGTACACAAAAAATCCGCGCTAATCTGCGTGACATCTGCGGTAATCTGCGTCAAAAAAACGGACAAATTAAAAGTACCCTTCCTTTTTCCGCCGCTCCATCGCCGCATCATTCGCGCGATCATCCATACGCGTTGCGCCGCGTTCTGACGCGGTCGCCGTAACCGTTTCCAGAATCACGTCGTCCGCAGTCGCTGCGGTGCTCGCCACTGGGCACGTACATGAGATGTCACCGACGGTGCGGAAGCGCACATCGCGCGTCACCACCGTTTCACCTGCGCGCATAGGGGTGATGGCGGTGACGGGCACCAGCAGGCCCGCACGCTCAATCACCTCGCGCGGGTGGGTGAAATAGATCGACGGCAGTTCGATGTTTTCACGCGCGATGTAGTGCCACACATCGAGCTCAGTCCAGTTCGAAATCGGGAACACGCGGAAGTGTTCGCCCTGCGCAATGCGCGTGTTGTACAAGTTCCACAGCTCGGGGCGTTGTGCGCGCGGCTGCCACTGGCCGAAGCTGTCGCGATGCGAGAACACGCGCTCTTTGGCGCGTGCTTTTTCTTCGTCACGTCGCGCGCCGCCCACCAGCGCGTCGAAGCGGTTTGTCTCGATGGTTTCGAGCAACGTGATGGTCTGATACGGGTTGCGACTTTCAAGCGGATGCGCGAGGCGAATGGTGCCTTTGGCAATCGAATCGTCAAGGTGTCCGACCATCAACAGCATGCCGTGTTTCTTCACAAATTCTTCGCGGAAAGAAATCACCTCCGGAAAGTTATGCCCGGTGTCCACATGCACAATCGGCAACGGCAATTTGCCCGGTGCCGCAGCCTTCATCGCGAGGTGCAGCACGACCAGCGAGTCTTTACCAAACGAGCAAAGAATCGCAGGCCGCTCAAAGCCACCAAACACTTCACGCAAGATGCTGATGGCCTCGTCTTCAAGCCAGTTGAGATGGTCGTTAGTCACGGAGTTTTCAGTAGTAATGGGGGCGCTCAAAAACGCGTCACGGGCGGTCATTTAGTTCTTTCTTCTTTATAGCAGCAGCGTCTCTCGGTTCTGTCCCCTCTCCCCTCGCGGGAGAGGGCTAGGGTGAGGGGGTTGGCTGAGTAGCGGAGATAGGTCATTGAGCAGCACCCACAACATCTTTACGCGCCACATGAATCCCGCACTCCGTAGCAGTGCCCGAAATGGCCGCCTCCCACCACCACCGCCCCGCACGCGGATGCTCGTCAAACCGAATCGGTCGCGTGCAAGGCTCACAGCCAATGCTCGCGTAACCCTTCGCATAAAGCGCGCTCATCGGAATATCTTCACGATCAATGAAGTACCAAAGCGCCTCATCCGACCAGTCCGCCAGCGGATTGAATTTCTCCAGCCCAAAACCAGCGTCCCACTCCTGATGCGGCACGCTCGCACGGCCCGCACTCTGCGTACGACGCAGGCCTGTGACCCACGCGGCCTTGCCTGCCAGCGTGCGACGCAGCGGATCGGTTTTGCGCACGGTGCAGCACCGTTCGCGTGCCGACTTTGCCTCGTAAATCGCCCCGTCTGGCTGCGTTTCTGTCAGCGCGCGGAGCAGTTCAGGTTTCGGCGTAATGCGCTCGATAGTCGCACCGTAGCGCGACTCCGCGAGAGCCCAAAGCGTCAACGTCGCCTTCGGCAATTTCTCCGTATCCAGCGCAAACGTATGTATCGCAATGTGCTCGCGATAAATCAAATGAAACAGCACCATGTCTTCGGCCGACAGGCTGCTCGCGAACACGCAAGGCGCATGCTCAGCCGCTCGCTCCAGCACGGCAACGGTGTCAGCAAGTAACGCAGCAAAGCCATCAGGCGCAACGCTCACGCGAGGCCGTTGATACCAGGGTTTGGAGGTGGAGGAGAGGGGTTGTGTAGTCATATTTTCTTGGGCCACGCTTAGGCCACAATTTGGCCAATCAAGCAACCAGTTTCACGCCAGCAAAACTCAGCGCAGCCACCAGCAGGCCGCGCGTAGCAATTTCAGGCACGCGTTTCGACAGTCGCGCACCCAGCAAAATGCCGGGCACCGAGCCCACCAGCAGGCCGATCAACAAATTCACATCAAGGTGACCGACGCTGGCGTGCGCCAGCCCAGCCGCAGCGGTGAGCGGCACGGCGTACGCGATGTCAGTGCCGACGATGCGCGTGGTCGGCAGCGATGGATGCAGCAGCAACAACGCCGTCACGCCAATCGCGCCTGCACCAACGGATGAGAGCATCACTACCGCACCAATCGCAAAGCCCAGCCCGACCGTCGCCCACAGATTGCCCTGCACATCCTGAGCGGAAGCTGCGACGTTGTGGGTGCGGCGAAATTTCAGCAACCACGGACGAATCAACAACGCAAATGCAGTAACAAACAGCGCAACGCCAAGTGCGGTTTTGATGACCTTGTTCAGCGCCTCAATGTTCGGCTGCAATTGGTGGATCAACACAAAGGCCAGCGCAGCGCCGGTGAGGCTCGACGCGATCAACATCACCAGCAAACGCTTGGCCACATTGCCGATGCGCCAGTGCGCCACCGCGCCGAACGACTTGGTGATGGACGCGAAGAGCAAGTCGGTGCCCACAGCAATCGCAGGCGGAATGCCGAGGCCGCCCACCAGAATGGGCGTCATCAACGAACCGCCGCCGACGCCGGTCAAGCCGATGATGATTCCGATGGCGAACCCGATGGCGGGCAAATGAATGAACGAGAAAAGCTCTGACATGCAGAGGATGATAGGAGCCGTCGCGCCGCGTCTAACGCGTCAAAAGAACATTACTTCATGCGTTTTTATGCATAAGCAACTCATCGCGAATCGGCACGCCTCGGCGCACCAGCTACAATTTCAGCGATCCGGAGGGTTGGATGAGTGGTTTAAGTCGCACGCCTGGAAAGCGTGTTTAGGTTAATAGCCTAACCGGGGTTCGAATCCCCGATCCTCCGCCACAGACAGCTAGCGCGTCCTTGATCCAAGGTAGCCCTCATGAAAAGCACTCACATAACGCAAGATCCACGACGCATGAGCGGCACGCCCTGCTTCGTGGGCAGTCGCGTGCCCGTGAAGACGCTCTTCGACTATCTGGAAGCGGGCGACAGTCTGGAAATTTTTCTAGAGCAATTCCCCAGCGTTAGTCGGAGCACAGCTATAGCCGTGCTAGAGGAAAGCCAGCAAGCGTTGCTTGCCGCTTAACAAGCGGATTCCCTGGAATACCGCCGCATCACGCCATGCAGTTACTACTCGATGAGTCAGTGCCGAAAGCGCTTGGCTTTTTGCTTGAGCCCCACCACGTGCGTACCGCGCAAGCTGCGGGATTTGCGGGACTATTGAACGGTGAATTACTTGCAGCGATGAAAGCGGCTAGCTACGACGTACTCATCACGTTTGATCAAAACTTGCCACATCAGCAAAACGTTGATTTGCCCGTGGCCGTAATCGTCTTGAAAGCCAAAAATAATCGCGTCGAGACCGCTGTGAAGTTTGCGCCACAGATTCGCGCAGCTTTGCAATCGGGGTTCACGCAACGCTTGCTATTGCTTGAGCTTAACGGCTGATTGAAAGCCCACTTTTGTGGGCTTTTTGTTTTGTGTCTTTGCGTTGCTGTGTAGAGCTCCAGAATCCGCAATAGCTTTAGTCGCTACACGCCATTCCATATGGGCTTCAGAGCGTTTTATCCATAAACCCGACTTTAGGCATAAACCAGCGGTTAGCCCAAGTGAAATAAGGGCTGTAGCTTAGAGTTGTTGGAAATTTCTACCTAGTAAACACAACGCTTTGGCGGTTTATCGATGGCGTACTCCCGATTGATTTCAGGCGGAGAGGCAGAAAACTATGAAAGAAAGGCGCATTTCCAAGCCTACCCCCCCAAACTGATGTGGCCTACGACGTGGCCAATTCAGGTGACGTGACTGCCTTTTGGGATACAGCCACGAAACATCGCGGCGTCGAAGAGCTTCGCGCAAAACGTGGGCGACCACCCAAAGCGGAAACAGATCGCAAAGAACAAATCGCGCTGCGATTAGATGCCGTTGTGCTCGCTTGGTATCGAAGGCTTGGTACGGGCTGGCAGACTCGAATGAATGCGGTTCTCAAAGCTTATCGCGATGCGACGGTTTGATCCCCGCTAGTGCTTTTCCTGCACTTACACCACGTGCGCAAAGAGATTGGTCAACTGCGTGCCAGACATTTCCCGACGATTCAATCCGCGAATAAAGAATCAACGTGACTTCAAAATCATTTGCGGGAATGACGCGCGTAGCTACCGTGTTTGGAAAGCATTGACCTAAAGCGGCCGCAGTGATCATTTCGTTGATGTCAATTGCTGCAACTCACTATGCCGGTTTCTTAGCTAATTTACCGAGTGAACTCTTGGCAATAGCAGCCCCGTCGCTGGCGTTGGCCGTCACATCAGTGTTCTTTTTTTATTGCGTGTTTGCGGCCACCACAGCGCACGTGGGGGCGATCTTTCTTTCGGCCTACACGACGGTACTTGGTTCCATGGTTGCCTACGCTGTTGGTAATAAGCGCCGTTCTTCGGTGCGGCGCTATTTGTCGTACTTGACTGATGACGGAATGAACGCGCTGACGGTGCAACTTCTGTTGTTTGTCGCCATCCTCGCTCTAACTTACGTCGATTTCGCTGAAAGCAACTTCAAATGGCAAAACATTGTGTGGGCCATCATTCTGGTGGTGGCGGTGATCTTAAGATTTCCTACTTTGGTGTTGTCGCCTAGGGTATTCCGGGCGCGTCAAAAAAATCGACGTCGCCTTGCATACCAAGTTCAGTTGTCAGTTAGTGCTGTTGCCTCACTAGTCGCGGTCACAGTGGTATGTGCTTTCATACTTGGTTCAAAGCGGTTTGACCGCCAAAGTCACTCGCCGTGTGTGCAAATTACTGATGATCGTTACGTCGGTTCTGTTCGGGTTCTAATCTCATCGGGAGAAACCTGCTTGCTTCTGACCTGTGCGGTACTCAGCCGCGATTCCTGTTTTTTACTCAGGATCGCGTTTTTGCCAGTTCAGTCGACAAAGCTGTCATTGATCAGTGCCCCAAAATTGAAAACCGAAAAAATTCGGTCTTGACGAAATAACTGGCGGACGATCACCTGATTTGGAATGGCTCCGTCGTTTGTGGAGCTGGTCGACACACCACTGCCATCGCTGTCGCGTCATTTCACACAATCAGCTGCCTTGTTGAATGGATTGCCCCGCCCCTCCTACAATACTGGCAGGAGGAACACATGACTGACGCTACGCACCAGAGGCCTTGGCTTACGCAATACCCATCGTCCATTCCCGCTGAGATTGATGTCTCGGCCTACGCGAATCTGGCTGAGATGCTGGAGGCCGCGTTGACGAAGTACGCGGATCGTGTGGCGTTTCACTGTAGCGGGACGGACGTGACGTACCGCGAGCTGGATCGCTTGAGCACGGCGTTTGCTGTGCATCTGGCGAAGCATGGTTTCAAGAAGGGCGACCGCTTTGCGCTGATGATGCCGAACGTGTTGCAGTATCCCATTGCATTGATGGGCTGCCTGCGCTTGGGCCTGACGGTGGTGAACTGCAACCCGCTATACACGCCGCGTGAGCTTGAGCATCAGCTTAAGGATTCGGGCGCGAAGGGCATTCTGGTGATCGAGAATTTCGCGAGCGTGCTGGTGGATGTGATCGACCGGACCGACGTGAAACATGTGGTGGTGACTGGGCTGGGTGACCGCCTGAGTTGGTGGAAGGGGCCGGGCCTTAACTTTCTGGTGCGGCATGTGGCGAAGCTGGTGCCGGAGTTCAAGTTTGCGGCGGCCATTTGTTTCAATGCTGCGCTGGCGGAGGGCGCAGGCGGCGAGCTGAACCGCGAGCGGTTGACGCACGACGACATTGCATTTTTGCAGTACACGGGCGGCACCACGGGCGTGTCGAAAGGCGCGATTCTTTCGCACGGAAACATTGTTGCCAACGTGTTGCAGTCGCGCGCGTGGCTGTTTGGATTTCAGCAGGATGAGCGCGTGGAATGCATTGTTGCTGCGCTACCGCTGTATCACATCTTTGCACTCACGGCGTGTACTTTCGTCTATGTGACGACAGGCGCAAAGGTAGTGCTGATCACCAATCCGCGCGATGTGCCGGCGTTCGTGCGCACGCTGGCGGAGCACAAGTTCACGGTGCTGCCCGGAGTGAATACGTTGTTCACTGCGCTGATGAACCATGAAGATTTTGCAAAACTCGATTTCAGTTCGTTGCGATATGGGCTGGGCGGTGGCATGGCGGTTCAGCGTGCGACGGCCGAGGAGTGGCAGCGCGTAACCCGCACGCCGCTCATCGAGGCGTATGGGCTCACGGAGACCTCGCCGGGGGCGACGATCAACCCAATTTCTGACGGCGGATACAACGCGTCCATTGGGTTGCCGATTCCGTCGACGGAGGTTCGTTTGCGGCTGGATGACGGCAGTTGGGTCGCGCTGGACGACCACGATACAGTAGGCGAAATTTGCGTGCGCGGGCCGCAGGTCATGCAGGGCTACTACAACCGCGCGGACGAAACCGCCAAGGTGCTTGATGCCGAACGCTGGCTGTCGACGGGCGATATCGGCAAGATGGACTCGCGCGGTTTTTTCTACATCGTGGATCGAAAAAAGGACATGATTCTGGTGTCAGGCTTTAACGTGTATCCGAATGAGGTCGAGGGCGTGGTGGTGATGCACCCCGGCGTGCTGGAAGTGGCAGCGATTGGCGTGCCCGACAACAAATCAGGCGAAGTGGTGAAGATATTTGTGGTTCGCAAAGATGCGTCTCTTACCGCGCCGCAGGTGCTGGCGCATTGCCGGGAAAATTTGACGGGCTACAAGCTGCCGAAGTACGTTGAATTCAGGAATGAACTGCCAAAAAGCAACGTCGGCAAGATTTTGCGTCGTGAATTGCGCGATGAGGAGATGCGTCGGAAAGAGGCAGCTTAGTTTGTTGAATTATTTTGAAAATACTTTGAAGAAACTAGTGACCCCCGTGAAATGGTGCGTTGCGGCGAATGGTGCTTAAAGTTTGGACAGACTTTGCCTAAAAACCGATCAAGAATGTGAGTGAGTTAGGTGAATGTGTGAGTGATTGAGTTGCGCGGTAGGAATAGGTATGCCATAATTTATGTCTTCGCTGATTAAACACATTGCCTTGAAGCGGTAACGCTGAATGGATAAG
>JAYSRA010000088.1:0-83629 GCA_043721275.1 Burkholderiales bacterium | reverse complement strand
AAGCGTACACGGGCCGGAGAGCACCGAGTACGTCACGGCAAGCCCCGAGTTCGCCGTGGCGGCGAGGGTTGCCGAGCCTTGATACCAAGAGAATGCGGGAATCGCCGGAAAGGTGATGCTTTGCGGCGTGAGCGGCGTCGTGGCTACGTTGATTACGAACGGCCCCGTCACGGACTGACCGTCGGGATTGGTGACGGTGACATTTTTGTTGCCGAGAGATGTGCCAACCGTGGAGACGTTTAACGTGATGCTGGTGGGGTTCGTGTAAGTAACGCTATTGACCGTCACGCCGCCGGGAATAGATGCCGTCAATCGCTTGGAAAAGCCTGCGCCTGGATCATAAAAACCTTGTCCACCGGCAGCAGTGATACCTGAACCGGTGATGACGACGTTGACGGATGCTTGACCCGGCGCGATGCTGTTAGGCGCGGCACTCAAATTAGGTGGAGGCGGGGGTGCCAGCACCTGCGCCACGCGCATGTCGGGTGAACCGGTGCCACCACAATACTTCTGAATGACCCATACCGTCATGTCGTCTTCCGGGTCGAGCGTGGAGTCGGTGTAGTCGCCCCAACGCAGGTCGCCATTGCACGCAGCCGTTGCCGCGGTGTAGGGCGTTAGCGCTTGCATGCTGTTGAGCGGGTCGCTGGCAAAGCGCTGCGAGACGGCAGAGTTGATGTAGTCCGCCTTGCCGGAGGTGTTGATGCCCACGACAACGTGGCCCTGCCCCGACACCATCAGCGACGGCAAAAAATGCGATTTTGGGTTGATCGCCGCAGCATCAAAAAAGGTGCCCGATTGGGTAACACTGGGCGTTGCGGTCGAGACGTCTTTAATTTCATACCAGCGGCTGGCACCGCGATCCCCGGTAGCGGAGGACGTACCCGTTGCGTCCGCCAACACGTTGTGCACAAGCCACAAGCGACCGTTACGAACATGCGCCGCATAGAGCCGATCGGCCGCAATATTCAGATCGCCTGCGGTGCTGCCCAAGTGCGGCGCGGTGTAATACCAATAGTAGTTGGGCACGTAGACGTTCGCCGACGAGAGCGTGGGCGTGCCGCCCGGTGTGCCAATGCGCAGCAGCGTCAAAATGTTGTGATACGTGGCCGAGATGAAGTAGCCCTCGGTCGCGTTCGGGTCGTAGTTGTCAACCCCTTGCAACGTCCAGGTGCGGAGCTGTCGAAACGCGGTGACCACAATTGGGCCGGCAGCCAGCACCGAGCTCTTGCGAATCACAAACACCGAGGGCCCGATGCCGTTGTCTTGCAGGTACGTATTGACGCCGATGTAGAGGGCGTTGGCATCAATGCCAAGTGTGGGGTAGTCGGCAAGCGTACCGGTATCAAAGTTTGGGGTGGGCCCAATCAGGTCGGCCTGAAAGTTAAAAAAGGTGAATGACGACTTGTTGGTAATGATCGGGCCGCTACTGACAGCGATCATGATCCGGTTAGCTGCATACGTACTGCCGCCGCTAGCGTTCACCACTACCGGCACGTCAATCATCATGATGATCCAGCGGCGCGACAATCGGTCATATCGAACCCTCGGATCACTGATGAAGGCGTAATTCGGTGCCACCATTGGGGTGATCTGCGACTTGAAAAAGTCACCGGTGTAGATGTCGAGCGCGCCGTCCTGTAGGCCCGTGCCTTTGTCAAAGCTGCGGATGTTGCTGTTGACTGTCACGATGTATTGGGTGGGGCCCAATGCAGCGCTGGTATCTGGCGGCGACCGTGTGTGCGACGTAAATTGCAGGCCGAGACGAGCGGCAGCTGGCGTGACAATGCTCGTGGGCGGCGCCACCTGGTTCAGCACCCACTTCGGGTCGGCCAATTCGCCACCGCCCGGGATTTTTTGCTTTTTTGGCGGCGGATAGTATGTTCGCTGCTCCTCTAGCGGTCGCAAAAGCTTGCCGTCCATCAACTCCTGCACCGTCAAGGTAACGCCGACCGAACCCTCGGTGGGCACGCCCACTTCGTCGGCGTACACGAGGCCTTGCAGACAAAGACATGCGAGCAGCGCGGAAAAACCGTTGAATATCTTTTTCATTGAATCACTTGATTTGGGATCTGTGAAATGGTGGCAATACGGGTGATCCGCACCGCATCAACCGAGCGAAGTTGGCTTCAAACTGAACGATGGGCGTTGAGCCGAGCTTCATGCCCTGCACCAACGTGCTGCCGCGCAGCCGCAACAGGTAGCGAATGATGAGTAAGCCGTCGGTGCTGGCGAGTGTTGCACCACCGCCATCGACATCCATAAACGCACGCAAGCTCGCCAGATATGTAGCGACCCGCGCGGTGGTTCGGGTGGCGCTTCGGCTATGCGAGTCGCTGGTGCGGGCACGTCACCGCGCGCAAAGACTAGAGCCCATCGGATGTCAAACGGATTTCCGAAACGGTACATAGGCAGAGTTTCTAATGATGTCAGGGTTACAACAGGTTTACCCTAGCCAGAATCTTAGAAGTGCCTTAGGTAAGGAAAATGACATTTCTGTCATTTTCTGCCTCGTCGGAGATTTTCGGCGTTCCGTACGCGCGAGCGAGACTCGCCGCTGCGTGAATCCTTTCGTCGCTGGGCGCCTAGGGAATTAGGCTCAAAAGGTACGCCTCAATTGCCGCCGCACCCGTTCGACAGATTCGGCCCGACGGGCACGCACCGACCGCAGTGCCGACTAGCGCGCTGCCGCGAAATCCGAGCAAATAGCGCATCACCAACACGCCATCGGTGGCGGGGTCCAAGCTGCCGTTGTCATCAATATCAAGTGCGCGATTAAGTAGTGTTAAGCGCTGGGCAATGGCGGCTGCGTCGCGCACGGCACCGGGGCCGCGCACGCCTGCAACCAGCGCGTTGCCGGCAAGGCCGAGCATGCCGCGAATCACCAGCACGCCGTCAGTTAAAGCATGGTAGCTCGTGCCTGTGGCGAAGCTGTCGTCGATGTCGAGCGGGCGAGCGGGTGTGCTCACTGTCAGCTGTGCGTTGCTGGTGCTGATATCAAAGCCCATCTGCGTTGACCATAGATCGGGCAGTCGTGCGCCGGGTTGATACGGCGTTGCACCATAAGGCGCGGTAAGGCCGAAAATCAACGCAATTGACGGTGCGGTGGCCGCATAGGCCGGGTTAAAGCTCGCGTTGGTCAGCAAGATTGGCGCGATAGTGGTGCCGTCGTAGATGGCAGCGGCGTTGTCGGCTGTGATAGTGAGCGGTATCAGCAGCGCACGAATCAGCGGCAAGCTGTGGCCTTCATACATGCGCCACGGGCTTGAGTTGGTTGCGAAATCGAAGCCCGCGAAACTGGCGGTTTGCTGCATCTGTGCGGTGGTGAGGGGGATGGTTCCGGTTCCGGCACCGCCGCTGGATTGCGTCGAAACGGCGCGGTTCCAGTAGCTGTTGGAGACCGTGGATCGGTTGAAACCCACCACGCCACCGACCGAGCTGCCTGTGGCTGTGACCACTCCCGTGCTGAAGGAATTGGCGACGGTGGCATCGTTGAAGCCGAGCACGCCGCCTACGTAGTCGGTACCGGTGACATTACCGGTTGCGTAGACGTTGCTGATCAAGCCCGACTGCTGCTGTCCCACTAGGCCGCCCGTGCCCGCGCCGCCCACCACATAGCCCGTGGCGTACGATTGCGCGATGGTGTTTCGATTAAATCCGACCAAGCCACCGACGTGGTCGCCGCCGTTACTGGCGGTGACGTCGCCCGTCGCATACGACGCAGTAATTGATTCGCCGTTCACAAACCCCACCAAGCCACCCAAGGCGCTGGGGTAGGTGCCAGGGATCTGTTTATTGATGACGCTCGCTGACGAGCTTACCCGGTAGACACGTCCTTCGCTTGAGCCCGCGAGCGAGCCTACAAAACCTAACCCTATAACGCTGCCACCGACAATGTGCAGGTCCCGCACCTCGCCACGCACGGTGTCAAACAAGCCCACGTTTTCAAGCGCGGGGCGGTTGATCGTCAGGCCGGAAATGTTGTGATTGAGCCCGTGCAAGTCACCGCTGAAAAAAACACCCCCACCCAACGGCGAGAAGCCAGCGCCCGATGCCCAACCGCTGGTTGCGGCGGCAGCAATATCGGCACCCAGCGCGTAATACGCAGTGCTGTTGCCGATGGTTGCGTTCATGCCCTGCAAGTCGCTGCCAGTCAGACTTCCTTCGTTGCCCAAGGCGGTGATGACTTTGTAAGTTTTGGACGACGTGCCAGTCTGCGCATAGAACACGCTGGGCCCTGCGGCAAGGTTAATTTTCACCTCTGGGGAATAGATCAAATCGCCCGCGGCAGCCGACACTTGCGCATAGCGCAGCCGCAACAATTGCGCACCGCTGACCGGTGTGCCGGTGCCGTTTAAATTGGCGTTGAAAACGATGTTACGCGCAGCAAATAGTTCAAGGCTTTTCACGCTCCAGTCGACCGGGCTGTTAACGCTCAAATCGCCTTCCTCCAAGCCCGGCGAGCCGACGCCACCGGTGCTGATTTGCACGGGCGCAGCGGCTAGACGCGTTTGAATTTCCGTGACGTTCACGTTCGCGCCCGCTGCTGACGGCGTCCAAATTTTGGTAGCACCGAGATCATTCCATGCACCGCCCGATGAGGGAGCCGCGCCTACCTTGACGTTAAACGCAGCCTGCGTCGCCGAGGCCATCGCGGCGCAGGCAATGGCCGCTGCCGCGCTACGGGCAAGCGCCCCCATTTTCGCGCCGTGCGCTACCGCGCGTGAGTTCGTATTCGCGTAGAAAATCATATCAAGAGCCCCCAAATAATGCCAACTCACTGCGAAACAGCGAGACATTTAAAAAATATTATTAGACGATTGTCTCATGCGATGCACGGGGAGATTGGCGCGGCTAAGGTCACCTTGATACGCAAAAAGTACTTGCTCAAACCTTGCGCTTTGCGCGTAGATCGAGCACCTGTGACATGCAGCTTTATGGTGAAAGCTATATTTTGTTGGGGCTCTAGCCCGCTAAATATAAAAGTCGACTATTAGCGATAGCAGCGTCCAGCCCGAGCAAAATAAAGGTTCGCTATCAAAGCTGTTAACGTAATTGCAGCTACAAACGGCAACGGCTGAAGGGCACAATTGCACTTGTTGCCATCACGGCACGCCAGCGCGGTCCAGCTTTAATATTTTGTTCTGCGACGCTTCACTGGCAGCCTTCATCAATTTTTCCGCCTACGCCACGGCGCGCAATGCTCGCGTCACGCAGGCAGCCGTTACAACGCTGCTTGGCCGGTCCTATTTCAATCTTCGCTATGCGTTTAATCAAGAACCACTTGTGCATATTTATCGATTTCAAAACGCGCAAATACGCACGTCCAGTTATGTCGGCTACAACGCCGCGAACGTGGTGGCAAGTACCGGCACAGGCGACGAAAGCACTCAAGGCAACCGCCGCGCTTTGATGCGTGCGTGCTCAGCGCCGTTATGAAGCAAATCATCAAATGGAGCGCGTGAACGGCGAGCGATGGCGCCTGCACGTCTTTCCGGTGAACCAAATGTTTGGCGTGCAAAGCGCGCTGCCGGCTTTGCTGACGCCGCAACAACCGGTCAACGATGCCGAGCTCTACATCGCGCGATTGGGCGAATTTCCGCGCAAGTTCGCGCCGGGCGCGATTTACAACGCGCCGCCGCTTGACGGCTCAGCCCCAGAACTTTTTACGGCAATCTGCGCGCCGTGAAAGAGCTGCCCGAATACACCATGCGGAGCTTTGGCATACCACGAGGCGGTGCGGGCGGTGGACGGCTACATCGCGGCTAAAAAAGCCCTGTAACCCCGCTCAACCGATTCTGCGAGAAAATAACGGGTTGCCCGCAACACCTGCCCCACCATGAGCCTGCCCCGCCACCACCTTGAACTTTTGTCTCCCGCCCGCGATGCCGAAATCGGGCGTGAGGCGGTGCTGCACGGTGCGGATGCGGTGTACATCGGTGGGCCGTCGTTCGGCGCGCGCAGCAAGGCTGAAAACAGCGTGGCCGACATCGCGGCGCTCACGCAGTTTGCGCATCGTTACGGCTCGCGCATTTTCGTCACCGTCAACACCATCTTGCACGACAACGAGCTGGAGCCCGCGCGCAAATACATTCATGCGCTGTACGACGCTGGCGTTGACGCACTCATCGTGCAGGACATGGGCATTCTGGAGCTGGACATTCCGCCGATTGCGCTGCATGCGTCAACGCAGTGCGACATTCGCACGGTGGCAAAAGCGAAGTTCCTGGGTGACGCGGGCTTCTCGCAATTGGTGCTGGCGCGTGAG
Source organism: Burkholderiales bacterium (assembly GCA_043721275.1). Taxonomy (GTDB): domain Bacteria; phylum Pseudomonadota; class Gammaproteobacteria; order Burkholderiales; family Casimicrobiaceae; genus Casimicrobium. The sequence continues at coordinate 77,361 of JAYSRA010000088.1, read as the reverse complement.
CTTACGTTGCAGCAAATTGCGCAGATGCGCGCCGCAGTAAACCCCGACGTACCGCTCGAATTTTTTGTGCACGGCGCGCTGTGCGTCGCCTTCTCTGGCAACTGCTACATCAGCGAGGCGCACACCGGTCGCAGCGCCAATCGCGGCTCGTGTTCGCAAGAGTGCCGACTGCCGTACACGTTGCAAGACAACAAGGGTGGCGTGGTGGCGTTCGACAAACATTTGCTGTCGATGAAAGACAACGATCAGAGCGCGAATCTGCGTGCTTTGATCGATGCGGGCGTTCGCAGCTTTAAGGTTGAAGGCCGCTACAAAGACATGGATTACGTTAAAAACGTGACCGCACATTACCGCACGTTGCTTGATGAAATCCTCGACGAGCGGCCTGAGTTAGCGGCAGCGGCACACGGTAAATGCACCTACACTTTCACACCCGATACCGATAAAACTTTCAACCGTAGCAGCACCGATTATTTCGTCAACGACCGCAAAATGGACATTGGCGCATTCGATGCACCCGCACATGTGGGGTCGAAGATTGGCACGGTAACGCGGGTGGGCGCGGGATGGTTTGAGATTGACAGCGCGCAAACGCTCGCCAACGGCGACGGCCTCACGTGGATGCACAAGCGCGAGGTCAGGGGCGCGCAGGCCGATGTGGTTAAGCGCATCGGCAACGTGTGGCGTGTTACGCCGCAGGCAACCGCTGATCTCTCTGGCTTGGTCGTGGGCACGGAAATCAGTCGCAATCGCGATCACGTCTGGGAACAAACGCTCGCGAAAAAATCGTCAGATCGGCGCATCAACGTGTCGATCACGTTTGCTGACACCGCGACCGGTTTTGCGTTGACGATGCACGACGATCACGGTGCCAGCGCGACTGCCACACTCGACTACACAAAAGAAGCAGCACAAAATCCGGCTCGCGCTGAAGAAAGTCTCAAACAAAATCTCGGCAAACTCGGCAACACTTTATTCGCCGTTAAAGGCATCACACTCGCGTGGTCGCAACCATGGTTCGTGCCCGCCTCCGCCGCCAATGCGCTGCGCCGCGACGCGATTGAAAAGTTAGACGCCGCCCGCTTGGCCAACATGCCAAAGTGGACACGCGCTAGAGCCATCGAGCCACCCGCGCCCTACCCCGACGAACAGCTCACCTATCTCGCCAACGTTTATAACCTTGCCTCACGCGATTTCTACGCGAAGCACGGCGTGAAGTTGATTGCGGCGGCGTACGAGGCGCACACCGAGGCCAACGAGGTCCCCGTGATGGTCACCAAGCATTGCCTGCGCTGGTCGTTCAACCTGTGCCCGAAGCAGGCCAAAGGCGTGCAAGGGGTGCAAGGTCAGGTGCGCGCTGAGCCGATGGTGCTCATTAGCGGCAAAGACACGCTGACACTTAAGTTCGATTGCAAACCGTGCGAGATGCACGTGATGGGAACGATGCGACCGAACATTTTGCGCTCCCCACCGCCGTCGTTGGTGCCGGGCGCATCTAGCCCGACGGCGATTAAGTTTTATGCGAAGCGACCGGTCGATACGCTGGCGTAATGACTGATGGCAATCGCTGCGCGGAACCTGTCGTGGTTGCGCAATGTGTGCCTTCTCGCGTGTGCGCTTTTACTTCGTCCGCTGTGCTCTACGCCATCGCGGAGGATGTGATGTCGCACATCACCTGCACACCGCCCTCGATTAAATCTCGGATAGATGGCTGCTTGCATACAGCATGGCAATCGGTTGCGGTATACCGATGGCAAAACCTTGCACGTAGTCGACGCCCAAACGCTCAACCCGCTCACGTAGATCGTCGGTCGCTACAAACTCAGCAACCGTTTTGACTTTGAGCATCTGCGCCACTCGCACAATCGACTGCACAATTTCGCTGTCGATCGCGTCATTCCCCAGCGCAATGACGAACGTGCCGTCGATTTTGATCTCGTCAACCTGATAGCGTTTGAGATAGCTGTAGGTGGCAAATCCGGTGCCAAAGTCGTCAATCGAAACGCGAAATCCTTTGGCGCGCAGCGCTTGAACATTGGTGCGCGATTGCTCCACGTCATCAATAGCATTTGACTCGGTAATTTCAAAACAAAACCGATTGGAATCATGCGGATACTCGCGCAGCAGTTGCTCGATAAAACTCAAAAAATCTGGGTCGGATAGCGTGGCCGACGCTAGGTTGATTGCGCATTTGCGCGTCGCCGAGAGCGCGTCAGGATGCTGCTTGAACCACTCGAACACGGCCGTGATGATCTGATGGTCGAGCTGCACGGCCAAACCTGCCTGATTGGCGACCTCAAGAAAATCCGCCGGGGCGAGCAGCGCGCCCGTGTCGTCCCTCAGCCGACACAGCACCTCAAGCTCCATGTGGCCCGCCACCGCGCTGCCGCCCGAGGGATGAATGACTTGGGCGAACAGTTCAATCGCGTTGTTTTGAATCCAGCCACGAATGTGTTCGTTGCGCTGCATTTGCCGCTGTAGCGCCACCTGAAGCTCGGCACTGAACGCATGCACGGCAATGGCCGACGCGTCGACGCGCGCGCGTTGATCGGTCAGCATGGCGAGTGTAGAAACTAGCAGCAACGAATTGGCCTGTTCGTTCGGCTCTAGCCGCAGCACGCGCGTAACGCCGTGCAAAGAAATCGCGTTGCCGTGATCATCGTTTGATGCAAAACTATTGAACGCGCGGGCAAGCTCAGCGATGCGCGTGAGCGACGCGGGAGTATCAGGAAACGCCAGCAGGTAGCGGGCCGCGTCGGCGCGTGCGGTGTGAGCGGCAGCAAAGCTTGTCATGCGATCGGCGATTAGCTGACGAATGGTGATCAGACGCACCGGCCCGAGCAGCGCACCGAGACGTTGCCCGCTGCCGAACGCCACGCCAACGATGAGCCACGATTGCCGCAGGTCGCGCGAGGCAAGCCACAAACTAAAGCCAAGCTCATTAGAAAGCCCGGTCGGCAAATCGCGCGTGGACTGCTGTTGCAATCGCTGCATCGCCTCAGCGCGATCACTTGAAACCGCTTGCAACACTTGTGCGAGCAAGGTGCTGACAAACACGAGCATGATGGTTTCAAAAACGGTAATCGAAATACGAGTTGGCATGCCGCCTGAACCACCGAAGGTGAACGCGTTGGCATCGAGAGACAACGCGGTGCACAGCAGCAGTCCAGAAACGGCAAGCGTTAAATAGGTTACCAGTGCGTTGCGGCGCATGGCGCACAACGCTGCGGCGGGCATGTAGGCAAGCAACAGCGGCGACACGAAACTGTTGTTGCCCGTGGCGCGCAGCGCGAGCACCACCGCAGTGAGCGCCAGCACCAGCACAACCGAGAGCGCGTCAAGCCCATCCCACGCGTCGCGCAAGGCCGACACGCCAGTGCTTCGTGGCGGATACGGCAGCGGGTTTGCATCGTGTGGGCCTGCGCCCAACCACGCGAGCGTCAGCGGCGCAAACAGCAATAGCCCGAGCGCCTGAATGATCCAATAGGCAACCCAGATTTCAACAAAACTTAACGATGCGTGCAGACCAGCGAGCGTAAATCCCGCGGCACCAATCAGTGCAGCCACCGTGGCTCCCGAGCCGAGGGCGGCGAGATAAAAACGCAGCAACCAATGCAGATGCCGCATGCCGGACTCGACCGCGTGGACGGGCACGGCGGCTTGACGCGCAAGCACCCAGCGCAACGCCCACACCGTGGTCAACGCGCAGGCCATTTCAGCCACGGCAGCAGCCACACCCACCCAGCGAAGCGTGGGATAAGCCAGCGCCCCCCACACGACCAGCGCCGCTGCCGACGGGATGAGCGCGCGCGCGCCGTACTTCCATGTGAACGCAAATATGAAACCCGCCGGTGCCCAGATCAGCGAGATTGATTCACCCGGAGACAGCCAACGCGATAGCGTCGCGCTCACGATGACCGCAATAAATATCCAGACCGACTGGGCTTGGAACACGCGTCGATAGCCTGATGCTGGCATGAGCTCCGTCTCTTCTGCCTCACGAATATGCGGGTGTCAGTGTAGCAATCGCTTGAGCCATACCGCAGCTTCGGTGCGAGGCGCGACATCACTTTGTAGGAGCCAAGTAGATACGCCAAATACGGCGCGCACAACTCAACGCGCGCGACTAGAGCGCGTGCATCCGCGGTTTCAGAAAAATCCCGTGCGAATAATGCAGCGGCACTTTTGCAGGACCGACGCTAGCCGTACCTACATTTTGTCGGCCACTGCCGCGCCTTTAACCCCGTGGCGTTCAAGCGACGCAGCGACGAAGCCTGACGCCTTCATCTCTTCAATAAACGCCGTCAAATATGGGCCCGCGGCCGCGCGCGAAATTGGCGTACCCATCGCCTGATTGATGACCATAAAGCGGCCCGGCAACAGGCGCAGACCGGGCACACGCGCGGCGTCCATTTGCAACTGTTGCTTCACACCAGCGGCAACCTCCATGTTCTGCGCCAAAAACGTGTCGGTCACGGCTTGCGATGTGGGCGCATGCACGATGCTCGCGTTTTTGATTTCGCGCGACAGGAACAAGTCGTACGCACTGCCCTTGGCGGCGACGATGCGGTTGCCCGCGCGGTCGACCTCGTCGTTGGTTTTGAGGGGTGAATCATTACGTACGAGATACGCGCCTTCGATCACCACGTACGGCGCGGTGTAGAAGGTGCTCAGGGCGCGCTGCGGGTCGATGGCAACGAAGGCGATGGCCACCTCGTTAGCCGTCACCGCCTCCACCACTTTGCCGGCTGCGGTGAAGGTGACGAGATCAACCGGCACGTTCAAACGGCGGCCCAGTTCGCGTGCGAGATCCACCGACACGCCGACCGGTTCGCCCGTTTTCGCATCTTTGTTGGCGAGAATCGGATTGCCGAAGTTGATCGCCGCACGCAGACGTCCGTCGGGGGCGAGAGCGCGAACAACGTCAGCGTTGTGGGTTGCATCAGTGGTGGTGTGGTTCATGGTGGTGCAGGCGCTGAGGTGAGCAAGGCAGGCGATGAGCGTCAACGCAGACGCGGCGCGCGGCAGGCGCGGGCTGGGTCGGAGTCGGAGGCGTAGCGAACAAACTGTTTTACCGATCATCATGATTCTCTGTGCAATATTTTTGATGCGTCGCGGAGCAGAATCCGTTTTAGCGGCGATGATGATCGGCGGCGATGTGCTGTGGCGGCGCGTGCAAAACAAACGCCGTTCTGCGCATTCGGGCGTCGCGGTGAAATCGCCCTCAGCGCTACAAACGACCGTGGATTTACTTAACAGCTTTATCCTGAAACGCCCATTTTACTTGGGCTACCTGCATAAAGAATCATTTATCGCTTAAACACGTTATGCACCATTGAGCCCAGTTAAAACGGGGCTTTCAAACAAAAGCTGTATCTAAATTTCCCACCCTCAAACCCGAGCATCCTGCACCACCGAATGAATGAAATGCAGCTTCGACACCGCCGCTCGCGGCAGCGCAAACGGATAAAAATCCGGCTGCCCCATGCTGCGCGCCAGCTCGTTCATCACGCCTGTGATGCGAATCCACGAATTGATAAATCCCAAAAATTCCGCCGCGTTTTGCGCCTGCGGCCACCACACGTCGTCCAACGTGTATGGCTCGTAGCCGAGCTCCACATTGCCCGCGTCCAGCCCGAATGAGAGTGAGGTGTCGAGCGTGTCCACCATGTGCAAATAATGCGCCCAACTCTCGGCCCAATCCTCCCACGGATGGGTGCTCGCGTAGCTGCTCACGAAACGCTTTTGCCAGTCCTCAGGTGGCCCGTTTTCGTAGTGGTTTTTTAGTGCGCCCGGATAGTCCAACCGCTCGTCGCCGAACAGCGCGCGAAACGGCGTCAGCCAGCGTGTGTCCCACATCAAACGATCCCAATAATAGTGCCCCACTTCGTGCCGCAAATGGCCGAGCAGCGTGCGATACGGCTCGCGCAGCGAAGCGCGAATTTGCTCGCGAATGGTGTCGTCCGCTTCTTCAATATTGAGCGTAATCACGCCGCGCAAATGCCCGGTCATAATCGGCGGCTCGCCCGCTTTCACGCGCAAAAAATCAAAGCACAAACCGTGCTCGGGATCAGCCGATTCTTTCGACAGCACCGGCAATCCCAGCGCAATCAGCGACGACACTAAGCGCCGCTTGGCCAGCTCAATCTTGCCCCACAGTTCTCGATTGCTCTCATCGTCTTGATCGGGGATAGTACGGTTCAATTTGCAGGCGACGCACAGGCCGTCATCGTCCGGCAGCAAGCTCGCGCCCAGCGTCAACGGCACCAGCCAATTACAACCAGCAGCCGAATCAAAATTTGTGCAACGGCGATACGCGGGCGATTTGCCCCCGCCTCCAAACCGGCGCCATGTGCCCGCCTCGCGCCCCGGCTCCAGCGGGATCATGTGGCCCTTGTGCACCTCGTAGCCAAGCGGCGTTTTACACGCCAAACATTGGCTGTTCGGGAAGAACACCGGGCGACCACACTGGCAGCGATACGAGCGCATCACAATCGGCGAGGCCTGCGTCGGCTGTGCGCCGGGCTCGCTCCAATGCGCGTGCAGCCGCGTGGTTAATTTGCCAATCAGTGAATCCATAAACGCTCTACGTTATTTGCCGATGCCATGCCGTATTGGAACACTGCCCGCGATTTTTGTCGGTGACGGTCAGCAAGAACGCTGATTAAGTCGTTAATGTCGCAAAACGCTAAACTGCGCCGTCTTTGCAAGGAACGGGTAGCAAACCCCAAGCCCGTCCCACCGTCACTGCAATTTTTCGAGGTTTTTTATGAAACGAATCGCGCTTTGTTTGGCCACCGTCTTAACCGTCGCCACCGTCGCCAATGTGGCTCACGCCCAGCTCCCAAAATTTGACACCTCCCCCGGCAAATGGAGCTACAACACCCGCACCGAAATCCCCGGCATGGGCAGCATTCCGATGAGCTTTGAACAGTGCGTGACGCAAAAAGACATTGACGAAGGGCGCAATTTATCAGCGCAAAAAGACGCCGGCATCGACTGCAAATACAGCAACCCTAAAGTCACCGGAAACCGCTACTTATTCACCGCCACCTGCTCCGGAAAAGACATGCCGGAGCCGATGATCATGGCCTATGACATGACCGCAACGCCCACGCAAATTGACACCAAAATGGTGATGACCGGCGGCAACACCAAGGCCATGGGTGGCAAGATGAACATGAGCATGAACGCCAAACGGCTGGGCGGATGCTAGCCAAGCGCGCCTGCGCGCTGGCGCTCTTTGCAGCTGCAAGCGCCAGCGCGCAAACGCCGGGAGAGTGGCGCTACAGCATTGCCACCGAGCAGTCGAACATTCCGGCTGATATGCGGGTGAATTTTCCGACCATCATTTTTTCTGCGTGCCGCAGCGCTGAGGACTTCTCCAGCGGTCGCGCCTTCGCGCTGCAAACGCTCGCCAGCAGCGCCGCGCGTTGCCCAAGTTCGGGCTACGTGCGCGCGCCGCTAGCCACAGGCAAGGGCGAATCACTTGGCTTTGTTTACGCCTGCGACGAGGGCAAAACGCTATCCGGCGTAGCGCGAGGCCGCGTCTTTGCGACCTCTTTTTCGGTTGAGCTTGAATCGCGCTACGCCCCGCCGGTGAACGGTGTAGAAGCCGTGCGCCAAACCATGACTGGCGCGCGCATCGGGCCGTGCAAGGTGGTGCCTGATGCGGACAACATCAAAGCGAGTTAGCTTTTTTGCTAATGTTGGATGTCGCGCGTAAGGTGCCAGCACGTTTTCCCGACAAAGCGTGGTCTGCACCGAGATACGCCACGACCCGTGATTAACCTTTGAGATTTTCATGCACGCAGTTCTGCCCCGCCTTGACGCACACCGCACCACCTTCCCCGCGCTGCGCCGTCGTTCCGTGTCCACTTTGCAGGTCAATCTTGGCTACAAGTGCAATCAGTCGTGCGTGCATTGTCATGTCGCGGCGAGCCCGCAGCGCACCGAAATGATGGATGCGGAAACGGTCGATTTGGTGATCGACACGCTTAAACACACCGGCGCAAAAACGCTCGATCTCACCGGCGGCGCGCCGGAGTTGAATCTTTATTTCCGCGCGTTAGTGCAAGAGGCGCGAGGGCTCGGCGTCAAGGTGATTGACCGCTGCAACTTGACGATTTTGTTTGAACCGGGCCAAGAGACGCTGGCGCAATTTCTCGCCGCCAATCAGGTGGCCATTACCGCCTCGCTGCCTTGCTATTCGGTTGAGAACGTCGACAAGCAACGCGGTGAAGGCGTGTTTGACGACAGCATTCGCGCGCTGCAATTGCTCAACTCATTGGGCTACGGCGATGCGAACTCACCGCACGAGTTAAACCTCGTCTTCAACCCACAAGGCCCCGTGTTGCCGCCCAATCAACAGCAGCTTGAAGCCGACTACAAACGCGTACTCGGCGAAAAATTCGGCATCACGTTTAACCACCTGTTTGCCATTGCCAACATGCCGATTCAGCGCTTCGGCTCAACGCTGATTTCCAAAGGCACCTTTGACGGCTACATGCAAACCTTGCGCGGCGCGCACAAAGACGAAAACGTCGACGGCGTAATGTGTCGCGACCAGTTAAGCATTGACTATCAAGGCTATGTGTATGACTGCGATTTCAACCAGATGTTGGGGCTTGCAACGCGCGCAGGCGGGCGGCCACGCACGCACCTGCGCGACGTGATCGCCGCCGCATCCGACGCGTTAGTCGATGGCCCGATCATCGTGCGCGACCATTGCTACGGCTGCACGGCCGGACAGGGAAGTTCGTGCGGTGGTGCGCTGGCTTGAGTCGCTAACCCGGAGCGCGTGGGCAACGAGTTGCCCACCCTACGCAGATTGAAGCTGTCGATCATCATCCCCGTGCTTAACGAGGCCGAGCACATCTCCAGCGCCCTGCTCGCACTGCAGCCGCTGCGTGAACGAGGCACGGAAATTGTGGTGGTGGATGGCGGCAGCACCGACGGCACCGCAGAGATCGCTGCGCCCAATTGCGACCGAATTATTACGGCACCAACCGGTCGCGCATCACAGCAAAACGCGGGTGCGCAACACGCGCTCGGTGATACGTTTTTATTCCTGCACAGCGACACGCAGTTACCCTTCAACGCAGTCGTTTTGATTGCAACTGCGCTCGACAACGGTGCCGCGCACTGGGGACGCTTTGATGTGCGTTTTGACACCCATCAAGCTATGTTGCGCGTGATCGCAACAATGATGAATGCTCGCTCGCGACTGACCGGCATTGCAACCGGTGACCAATGCATCTTCGTGCGCCGCAGCGCGTTCGAAGCCGTGGGTGGATTCCCGGCAATTGCGCTGATGGAGGACATAGCGCTGAGCACCCTGCTGCGCCGACAATCTGCACCGGCGTGCCTTCACAACAAGGCGACAACCTCCGCGCGTCGCTGGCTAAAAAACGGTGTGTGGCAAACCATATTTTTGATGTGGTGGCTGCGCCTTGCCTACGCGTTTGGCGTGCCGCCCGCACGCCTCGCGCGCTGGTACGGTTCGCTGTTAACCCAGCATTGAAACAGCCTTTTCACATCGCCGTATTCGGCCGACCACTGATTGCCGGTCACGTTAAAACGCGCCTCATTCCGGCGTACGGAATTGAAGGTGCCACGCGCATCTATTTGCAATTGGTTGAGCGCACGCTGCGCACCGTTGTCGAAACGGGTGCCTCAGCATCACTGTGGATTGCGGGTGATACGAACCACGCATCGGTGACCGATTGGGCGCAACGCTACGCGCTATCCGTGCATTCGCAATGCGAAGGCGGCCTTGGCGCACGCATGGCGCACTGCCTCGCAGCGCTTGCCGCAACGCATGAGCGCGTGTTGCTCATTGGCACTGATTGTCCTGCGCTTAACGTCGATCATTTGCACGGCGCAGCTGCCGCGCTGACCGCAACGTGCCACTGGGTTTTTACCCCCGCCGAAGATGGCGGCTACGTGCTCGTCGGCAGCAATGCACCGAGCGGCGAGCCGTTCGTTAACATCGCTTGGAGCACCTCCGTTGTCATGGCCCATACGCGGGCCGCGTTGCGAGCGAATTCTGTCGCATGGGCAGAAACAGCAACGCTGTGGGACGTGGACGAAGCCATTGATGCCGAACGAGCGCGCGCCGCAGGATGGATCACCAGCGTGCAGAAAGAGCACTAAACTTCGCGCATGTTTGCAAACTTCACCCTCAAGCGCATCGCCAGCAACGGCATCCACATTAACGCGCGCGTCAGCGACGAGCGCAACAAACCGCCGCTGTTGCTGCTGCACGGTCATCCGCAAACGCACTTAATCTGGCACAAGGTTGAGCCGATTTTGAGCCAACATTTCAGCATCGTCGCGGCTGATTTGCGGGGCTATGGCGACAGCGACAAACCGCCGTCCGACGCCAGCGTGAATCATGCGCCGTACAGCAAACGCGAGATGGCGAAAGACATGGTGCAACTCATGGATTCGCTCGGCTTTGCGCGCTTCAAAGTGCTCGCGCATGATCGCGGCGCGCGGGTCACGCATCGCATGCTGGTGGATCACGCCGACAGCGTGGAGCGCGCCACGCTGTTGGACATCGCACCCACGCTCGCGATGTACGAGCAAACCACGATGGACTTCGCCAAAGCGTATTGGCACTGGTTTTTTTTGATTCAACGCGAGCCGTTGCCAGAAACAATGATTACGGCAGACCCTGAATTTTTTATTGAAAAAATGATGGGCAATCGTCACGCCGGACTGTCCGCATTCACGCCCGAAGTACTCGCCGAATATCGTCGCTGCATGCATCTGCCCGGTATCGCGCATGCCATTTGCGAGGACTATCGAGCGTCGGCGACGATCGATTTGGATCATGACCGCGCGGATCGTGCAACCGGTCGCAAAGTGACGCAACCGCTGCAAGTGCTGTGGGGTGAAAACGGCATTATCGGCAAGTGCTTCGACCCGCTCGCCGAGTGGAATCGCGTGGCGCTCAATGTGCGCGGCGCTGCCGCACCCTGCGGTCACTACATTCCAGAAGAAGCGCCCGACGCGTTGCTGGCGCTAGCGCTGCCGTTCTTGCTCGGCCATTGATTTCGCGTCAGGCGCGTCGCGTCGCAACGACGAGCGCCGCGATGTCCCGGTGCAATACAGCCTCATCAGGTTCCGCATCCAATTCAAGATGCTGCGCGACGGTCGCAAGCACAAAGCCTAGTCGTGCGAGTAGACACATCGAGCGATGATTTTCGCTTTTGAGTACCGCCCATATTTCGCGCGTACCGTACTGACAAGCGAGCTCTGAAATCATCGCGGACACTGCTTGATGCGCCAATCCTCGTCCCCAGAAAGCGCTAGCCAATTCGTATGCAATCAGCGCGCTGTCGTCAGCACGCACTGTGGCCTGCACGTAGCCAATGAGTTCGTCATTCTGCAAGCGAATCACCCAGTTCAGCCATTGCTCTTGGCCGTCCGCTGACTGGCGAGTCTCAAGCTTTGCGAAGCGCGTGCGTAACCATTCGAGAGAGACGGGCGGCGCGTTTTCGTATTCATAAATCGCGGGGTCGCTGAGCACGGCGAACATGGCAGCGCTATGCGCCGCAACTTGCGGCTCTAACGTCAGTGTGGCGGTTTGAATGGTGCGCATATTTGCATTGTCGCGCTACGAGTGGTTTTTAGCCGACGAAGATTGCCGAGCAACTCATCAACTCATCACTTTTAACCGCATGCATTCGCAATCAGCTTTAAGGCGAAACCGCCGTTTTATGTGGGCTAAGGTGCTAATATTGCTTAAAGTCGACATTATTATTTAATGACGGCAAGCCCAATTAAAATGGCGCTTTCACCGCAAAGCTGATTACGGATCCGACGCAATTTTGCTCCGCCGAACGAGCACGAATTTGGGCCATTCGACAGCTTCGACGATGCGCGGCAGATAGACTGCGACGTGAGAAAAAAAGGAACCGACATGACCCACAGAATAGCCGTGATCGCTGGTGACGGCATCGGCAAAGAGACGATGCCTGAAGGCCTTCGCGTGATGCAGTCCGCAGCTAAAAAATTCAATATCCCGTTGCAGTTCGATCACTTCGATTTTGCGTCGTGGGATTACTACGAAAAACACGGCAAGATGATGCCCGACGACTGGAAGGCGCAGATCGGCAGCCACGTCGCGATCTACTTCGGCGCGGTCGGTTGGCCGGACAAAATTCCTGATCACATTTCGCTGTGGGGCTCGTTGATTTTGTTTCGCCGCGAGTTCGATCAATACGTCAACCTGCGCCCGGCGCGACTGATGCCGGGCGTCACCGCACCCGTAGTCAAAAAAGACGGCTCACCGTACAAAGCGGGTGAAATAGATTTCTACATCGTGCGCGAAAACACCGAAGGCGAATACTCAAGCGTCGGCGGTCGCATGTTCCCCGGCACCGAGCGCGAATTTGTATTGCAAGAAAGCGTGTTCACGCGAACCGGTGTTGATCGCATTCTGAAATTCGCGTTCGATCTCGCGCAGAGCCGCCCAAAAAAGCATCTCACTAGCGCTACCAAATCAAACGGTATTTCGATATCGATGCCGTATTGGGACGAGCGCGTGGTCGAGATGGCCAAGCACTACCCCGAGCTGACGTGGGACAAATTTCACATCGATATTTTGAGCGCCCATTTCGTGCAACGACCCGCGTTTTTTGACGTGGTGGTTGCCAGCAATTTGTTTGGCGACATCTTGTCGGACTTAGGCCCAGCCTGCACCGGCACCATCGGCATCGCGCCCTCCGCCAACATCAATCCCGAACGCAAATTCCCAAGCCTGTTCGAGCCCGTTCACGGCAGCGCTCCGGACATTGCGGGCCGCGGCATCGCCAACCCCATCGGCCAAATTTGGTGCGGCGGCATGATGCTCGAATGGCTCGGCTACAAAGCCGCGCATGATGCGGTGCTGGCGGCGTGTGAGAAATGCACGGCTTCAGGGCCGCGCACAGGCGACCTGGGCGGCAGCGCGACAACCGAGGATGTGGGCAGGTTCATCGCCGAGGCGTTGGCGTAAACCAGCCCAGAACTGCTAACAGCGGAACTGTGGCAGCAGTTCCACCGCGATGCGCGCGAGCGCCGTCACGGTTCGCGGTGGAACCGCTCCCACAAACGCTGCGCGCTGCGCACTATCAGCGCGGTTGATACACAAAATCACCGCGCGCGCACCCCAATCGTTGCACCTGAGTGCCCACCAGCGCATGCTTCTTGCTAAGCTACCGCTTTGACGCTCACGAGTCATCGCAACCATGATCGCTGATACCGATACTGCTGATCGCGCCTCCGTTCCGGCTACACCCACGACGGTCGCAAGCACCCTAAGTTCGCCGTCACACATTCGCCTGACCTCCCACGCGGGCGGCTTCGGTGCGCGACTGATTCGATGGGATGCCGCTACCCCACTTGAACGCGGACCCGTCGTCGGCACCACCACCACGCGCGCCCACCGCAATGTGATCGGCACCCATAGCGGCTCGTACAGCGTTTACCGGGCTTTGGCGGTGGCGGCAGGCGCTCTGAACCGTGAGCACCGGGCTGACCTCACCAACACGTCCCCCACCGACGAAATCGGCCCCTATCCGCAATGGGGAGAACCGGGCCGCATGGTGTCGATTGACCCTTGGGGTGCAACGGTGGCGAGCGTGTTCGCTGATGACCTCGCCGCGGGCTACGACATTCGCCCCACCATCGCCGTGACCAAGGCGCATGTGATCCTGCCCGAGGTGATCGACGCGCTGACGAAAGGACGCCTGCACGCCGATGGCAAAGTGCTCACCGCGAACGGCGCGGCGCTGGTGACCAAGGCCGCGATTGAGCCGGTGTGGTTTCTGCCCGGCATCGCAAAACGATTCGGTTGCAGCGAGGCCGATTTGCGTCGCGTGCTGTTCGAAGAAACCGGCGGCATGTACCCCGAGCTCGTCACCCGATCTGACCTTGAAGTATTCCTGCCGCCCATCGGCGGGCAAACCGTTTACATCTTCGGCAACCCGCGCGATCTGGCGAATCCAGAGATCGAACTCACGGCCCGCGTGCATGACGAATGCAACGGCTCGGACGTGTTCGGCTCCGACATTTGCACCTGTCGCCCGTACCTTACCCACGCAATTGAAGAATGCATTCAAGGCGTGCAACGCGGCGGTGTGGGCCTCGTGTCCTACTCACGCAAAGAAGGCCGCGCGCTCGGTGAGGTCACCAAATTTCTCGTCTACAACGCCCGCAAACGGCAGGTCGGCGGCGACACCGCAGACAAATATTTTGCGCGCACCGAATGTGTTGCCGGCGTGCAAGACATGCGCTTTCAAGAGCTAATGCCCGACGTGTTGCACTGGCTCGGCGTGAAAAAAATTCATCGCCTCGTATCCATGAGCAACATGAAATACGACGCCATCACCAATGCCGGTATAGAGATCGGCACCCGCGTCAACATCCCCGATGAATTGATCCCAGCCGACGCCCGAGTGGAGATGGACGCGAAGATTGCGTCGGGCTATTTCACGCTCGGCTTGGTGCCGGATGCGGAGGAGCTTAAGGTGGCGAAAGGGCGAGGCCTGTAGCTGATGAACGCATTGGCTGAACAGGACACCGTGACGTTATTGCGAAGCACGGCCACCATCCGCGAACGCGCGAATCGGTTGCTCGCACGAGCGCGAGCGGGGCAGTCCGATTGGTTTGTTATCGGCGACGATGCTGCACTGGATCGCGCAGCGCAAATCGTGGCCGACGTGACCCGCGAACGCTACGGCAACGGGCCGATTCCGTATCACAGCCGATGGCGACATTTTGAAGCAGGCGGCGTGGATCGCCGCGCCGAACTTGACCTTGCTTTGGGCAGCGTGCCGGTTGCGGATAAAGCTTGCGCGCAAATCGATCTCGCAGTCGTCAGCGTGTTGCTCGACGCAGGCGCAGGGCCTGATTGGCGCTACTCAGAGGCGAGCACCGGACAGCAATTTGCGCGCTCGGAAGGGCTCGGAGTGGCGAGCTTTCGCGCCTTTGCTGACGGCCTCTTTTCTTCGGATTCAAATAATCCTTTTCGGGCGGATGCTGCGGGGCTGTGTGCGGTTTCTGCGGCGTCATTGGGCGCAGCATTTCAGGTGAGCGAATCGAATCCACTGGTCGGGTTGAACGGCCGCGTGAGCTTACTTCGTCGACTCGGAAACGCGCTGACTGAGCAGCCCAACGTGTTTAGCCCTTCAGCGCGCCCCGGCGCTATGTTCGCTGTGCTGGCGAATGATTCATATGCCGTTACCGCGCACGAAATTCTCTCGCTGTTATTAGCCACGCTCTCCGACGTGTGGCCTGCGCCCAATCGCATCGGCTCGACGGCGCTCGGTGATTGCTGGCCTCACTCGGCGGTCGGTGGCGACGGCTGGATGCCGTTCCACAAACTATCGCAATGGCTGACTTACTCGCTGCTTGAGCCGTTTGAATGGGCCGGCACTAAAGTCACGGGCCTCTCCGACCTCACCGGACTGCCCGAATACCGTAACGGCGGTCTGTTGCTCGATGCGGGCGTGATCGTGCCGAAAGATTCGGCGTTGCTCGATCAAACGTGGCAAGTCGGTGATGAGTTCATCGTGGAATGGCGCGCGCTCACCGTTGCCCTGCTCGATGAACTGGCTCCGCGCGTGCGCAACGCTCTCGGCAAAACCGAGGCCGAAATGCCGCTGGCCTGCGTGCTCGAAGGAGGCACATGGGCAGCAGGGCGGGTGCTGGCCCAACAGAAGCGCTGCGGCACGCCACCGCTCAAGATCGCCTCCGATGGCACGGTGTTTTAATGATGATGCACCCGACTGTAGGAGCGGCTCCGCCGCGACCCAACGTTGCAGCGCACGCCAAGGTCGCGGCAGAGCCGCTCCTACAAAGTTCCCAAGGTAACTGAAGATAAGACCATGACCAGCGTCCACCTCATCGACCACCCGCTCGTGCAACACAAGCTCACGCTGATGCGCCGCAAAGACGCGAGCACCAATAGTTTCCGCCGCTTACTCAACGAGCTGGCGATGCTCATGGCGTATGAAGTGACGCGCGATGTGGGCATGCAAGAGATTGATATTGAGACGCCACTGGAGCCGATGAAGGCGAAAGTCATTGACGGCAAGAAGCTGGTATTCGTATCCATTCTGCGGGCAGGCACCGGCATTCTTGAAGGCATGTTGAGCGTGGTGCCCGGAGCACGAGTCGGTCACATTGGCTTGTATCGTGACCCCAAAACGCTGACCGCGATTGAGTATTACTTCAAGCTCCCCGGCGACATGCACGAGCGAGACGTGATCGTGGTGGATCCGATGCTCGCCACCGGCAACACAGCCATCGCAGCGGTGGAGCGCATCAAAGAAACCCGCCCCAAGTCGATCAAGTTTGTCTGCCTGCTCACCTGCCCGGAAGGCATCAAAGCCTTCCACGCAGCGCATCCGGACGTTGCCATTTACACCGCCGCCATCGACCGCGAACTCAACAGCCACGGCTACATTTTGCCGGGGCTGGGTGATGCGGGAGACCGGATTTTTGGGACGAAATAGCGTGAGTGCAAGATGATCTGCCCCCTCTCCCCGAGGGAGAGGGTTGGGGTGAGGGACGTTGCACCCGATCCAAACTTGAACGTGACGCCCACCCTAACCCCTGCCCCTGTCCCGCTTGCGGGAGAGGGGTTCTAACGTGACCACGCCAACTTTTCTCAACCCACAGGAGCCCCGCATGAACACTCGTCGCAAGTTACTCATTCAAGCTGCCAGCATCGCCGCGTTATCCATCCTCGCCCTTCCCGGCCTGACTTTCGCACAAGCAAAACTCAAGGTCGCTGCGATTTACACCGTGCCTTTTGAGCAGCAGTGGGTGAGCCGCATTCACAAGGCGCTGAAAGCCGCTGAGGCACGCGGTGATATTGAATACAAAGCCACTGAAAACGTCGCCAATGCCGACTACGAACGGGTGATGCGCGAATACGTTGCCTCTGGCAATCAACTCATCGTCGGCGAGGCATTTGCCGTTGAAGCTGCGGCCCGCAAAGTTGCGAAAGATTCACCCAAAGTGTCGTTCCTGATGGGCTCAAGCGGAAAGCCGCAAGCGCCCAACTTCAGCGTGTTCGACAACTACATTCAGGAGCCCGCTTACCTCTCCGGCATGATCGCCGGGAGCATGACCAAGTCAAACAAAATCGGCATGGTCGGCGGCTTTCCTATCCCCGAAGTAAATCGCTTGATGCACGCCTTCATGGCCGGTGCTAAAGAGACCAATCCGAAGGTGGAATTTACCGTCAGTTTCATCAACAGTTGGTTTGATCCACCAAAAGCAAAAGAAGCCACCTTCGCCATGATCGACAAGGGTGCCGACGTGCTCTACGCCGAGAGATTTGGCGTGAGTGATGCGGCAAAAGAAAAGGGCAAACTCGCCATCGGCAACGTGATCAACACGCAAGACAAATATCCCGAAACCGTCGTCGCCTCTGCGCTGTGGAACATGGAGCCCAGCATTGATGAGGCATTGAAGCTGGTGAAGGCCGGGAAGTTTGTGGCCGCCGATTTCGGCAAATTTTCGACCATGAAATACAAGGGTTCCGAGCTCGCTCCACTGGGCACTTTCGCCAGCAAAGTGCCTGCAGACATCGTGAAGAAAGTCGCGGCAAAAGAGGCGGATATTTTGTCTGGAAAATTCACTGTGAAAGTAGACGACACCACGCCTAAATCTTCGGGGAAGTAGGGTATCCGCCGCACGGATCCTTCGTGGTTTAGCTCCCTCTCCACGGGGGAGAGGGTTGGGGAGAGGGACGCGGCAAATGAGCCAAGTTTGTCGGAAACTCTCAAGACCGCTCCCCTGCAGACACCGTGCTCGCCGAAAAAATATTCCAATTTGCAACGACGTTTTGCGTTGCGTCCGGTGGAACTACAACGATGGTAGCGACAACAAACACCCTCTCCCCAACCCTCCCCCCCGGGGGGAGGGAGCCTGCGTCCGTGCTTTCGCTGCGCCACATCAGCAAACGCTTTGGCGCACTGGTTGCCAACGACAACATTTCTCTCGACCTGAAATCAGGCGAAGTCCTCGCGCTGCTAGGTGAAAACGGCGCGGGTAAATCCACGCTCATGTCGATCTTGTTCGGCCATTACGTGGCCGATGTGGGCGAGGTTGAAGTGTTCGGTCAGCCGCTGCCACCCGGCAATCCGAAGGCCGCGCTTGCCGCCGGTATCGGCATGGTGCATCAGCATTTCACGCTGGCCGATAACTTGAGCGTTTTGGACAATGTGTTGCTCGGTTCCGAGCCCTTGTGGCAACCATTTTCGCGACGCGCTTTCGCCCGTAAAAAACTACTCGATGTTGCAAAGCGCTTTGGCTTACCGGTGTCGCCCGATGCCCGCGTCGGCACGTTGACTGTGGGCGAGCGACAGCGGGTGGAAATTCTCAAAGCGCTATATCGCGGCGCACGCATTTTGATTTTGGACGAGCCGACTGCCGTGCTCACTCCGCAAGAAAGCGAAGCCCTGTTCGACACGCTCAGCAAGATGGTGGCGCAAGGGCTGTCGATTATTTTCATCAGTCACAAGTTGGACGAGGTGCTGCGCGTATCAACGCGAGTGGCGGTGCTGCGCGGTGGCACGCTAGTGGCGCAGGCGGTTGCCGCCGAAACATCACAAACACAACTTGCGCTTTGGATGGTGGGGCATGGCGTTGATGCGCCACATAAGAAGCCCGCCGCGCAAGTGTCTACTGACGTATGCGTGATCTCCAACGTGAGCACGAATGCAACCCAACGAGAGCGCTTGCTCGACGTATCGCTGACGCTGCGCGGCGGTGAGATTGTTGCGATTGCAGGCGTATCTGGAAACGGTCAGGCGGCACTCGCCGAGCTGCTGTGCGGCACGAAACGCACCACTCGTGGGTGGGTGCTACTGCTCGGCAATCCGCTGCCAGCGTCGCCGCAACAATTGGTGTCCCTCGGCGTGGCACGTATCCCGGAGGACCGCCATTCTGTGGGCATCATCGGTGATTTGCCAGTGTGGGAAAACGCGCTCTCGGAGCGGTTGCGCAGCAAGACTTTTTCAGCTTGGTGGTGGATACGCGGACGCGAAGCCCGTTCGCACGCGCAGCGCATCGTCGAGCGATTTGAAGTACGCGGCGGCGGTGCGAATGTTGCCGCGCGATCCTTGTCTGGCGGCAACATGCAGAAGCTTATTTTGGGGCGTGCGCTGTTGGCACCCAATGGCATGCCGCAAGCCAAGCTCATCATCGCCCATCAACCCAGCTGGGGGTTAGATGTCAGCGCCGTAGCCTTCGTGCAACAGCAACTCATCAACGCGCGGGACGCAGGTGCGGCGGTGCTGGTGATCTCGGATGATTTAGATGAGGTCGTGGCGTTGGGGGATCGCATTGCTGTGATGCATTCAGGTCGCTTGACCGAGGCGCGGGCGGCGTCGGAGTGGACGCGCGAAACGATTGGGTTAGCGATGGCGGGGGTGAACCATGGCGCATAGGCGCGTGGTGACAACCCGTAGAAGCGGCGCAAACCGCGATCACGGCTTGCGCCGCACCCGTCCGCTGGGTTGTAAACCCAGCGTCTCCATGGCCACTGTGCTCGCTGGGTTTCAACCCAGCCTACTTCCGTCATGCGTCTAGAAAAACGCAGCGCCCCCTCCGCCATCGCGTTGGCCATCGCACCTGTTGCAGCGATTGCCATGACGTTGTTGGTCGCTGCGCTGCTGGTGTTGTGGGCGGGCGCACCGATTGGCCAAACCTACGCGCTGTTGTTCCAAGGCGGCTTCGGCTCAGTGTTTGCGTGGAGCGAAACGCTGACTCGTGCGACGCCACTCATGCTCACTGGCCTCGCCGCGACCGTTGCGTTTAAGGCGAGGCTGTTCAACATCGGCGCGGAGGGCCAGCTTTATGCGGGCGCACTGGCCGCAATCGCAGTCGGCGGATTGCACGGTGGCACGGGACTCGAATGGTCGCCTTGGGTTGTTTTTCCGTTGATGATGTTCGCTGCGGCGCTGGCGGGCGCGCTTCTGTTGCTAGGCCCTGCGCTACTCAAAACACGTCTGGGTGTGGACGAAGTGGTCACCACGTTGCTGCTCAATTTCATCGTGCTGCTGCTCGTCTCCGCGCTGCTCGACGGTTGGATGAAAGACCCGGCGGCGATGGGTTGGCCGCAGAGCGTGGCGCTCAATGGCGATCTTGAATTGAGCAAATTGATCGAGAGTACGCGGGTTCACACTGGCCTAATATGGGCGACCACCTTAACCGTGATGCTGTGGGTTATTTTCAAATTTACGACGGTGGGATTCTCCATTCGCGCCGTGGGTGCCAACGCGCGCGCTGCTGCGTTTGCGGGCGTGCCGGTCACCGGCACCGTCGTGCTGGTCGCCATGCTCTCTGGCGCGTTGGCCGGGCTTGCTGGGGCCATTGAGGTGGCAGGGCGCACCGGTTACGTCACGCTCGACATGTCGCCCGGCTATGGCTACAGCGGCATCGTGATTGCGATGCTCGCGGGCTTGCATCCGATTGGAGTGATCGCCGCGAGCGTTTTCGTGGCGGGCGTGTTGGTGGGGGCAGACAGCATGAGCCGTGCGGTTGGTGTGCCGACATACATTGCGGACGTGATCGTAGCCACGTCGCTACTTTCTGTTCTGGTGGCAACGCTGCTCACGCAATATCGCGTCCGCTTTCGATGAGCGACGTCGTTGACCTGTTAACCAACGCATCGTTCTGGGTGGCTGTGTTGCGCATTGCTACACCGCTGATTTTGGGCACGTTAGGCGTGCTGTTGTGCGAACGTGCAGGCGTGTTGAACTTGGGCATTGAGGGCATTATGGTGGCGGGCGCTTTCGCCGGATGGCTCGCGGTTTATCTCGGTGCGCCGCTGTGGATTGGCGTGTGTGTTGCTGCGCTCACCGGAGCCGCATTCGGCTTGCTGCATGCGGGGTTAACGGTAGGCCTCGCGCTGTCACAGCATGTGTCAGGGCTGGGCATCACCATGCTGGCCACAGCACTTAGTTACTACGGCTATCGCGTGAGTTTTCCGAAGGTGACCACGCCACCCACCATTACGCCTTTTGCACCGATGGACTGGCTGCCGATCCCGATCTTTAACGCGCAAACTTCGCTCACTTTGCTCGCGTTACTGCTGGTTCCCATCATTGGTTACGTGCTGTACCGCACACCCATCGGCCTCGCCGTGCGCATGGTCGGTGAGAACCCGCAAGCGGCCGAGGGTCAGGGCGTGTCGGTCGCGTGGGTGCGCACCGGAGCCATCGTCGCGGGCTCCGCGTTGATGGGTGTGGCCGGATCGTTTCTCACGTTGTCTGCGTTCAACGCATTCTTTTTCAACATGGTGAACGGACGCGGCTGGATCTGCGTGGCACTCGTCGTTTTCGCCGCGTGGCGACCGGGCAAAGCGCTGCTCGGCGCGTTGCTATTCGCCTTTTTCGACGCGCTGCAATTGCGGCTGCAACAAGCAGGCGACGCAGCACTGCCGTATCAGCTGTATTTAATGTTGCCGTATGTGCTGTCGATTTTGGCGCTGATAGTGGTGGCTCGAAAAGCCACGTATCCACAGGCGTTGATGAAGCCTTATCGTAAGGGTGAGCGATGAGGCAACCCGCACCCCCGTCCTTGTGGGAGCGGTTCCACCGCGATACCGAAGCAGCAAAGCCCCCAATCGCGGTAGAACCGCTCCCACAAATTACGAAAACGAATCGCTGAAATGCTTGATCTTCTAGTCACCCACGCCAACCTACCCGACGGACGAACCGGCATGTGCATCGCCGTTCAACACGGTCGTATCGTAGAAGTCGCGCCGCACATTGACACGGCTTCCGCGCATGAAATCGTCGACGCCGCAGGCCAACTCGTCACGCCACATTTCGTCGACCCGCACTTCCACATGGACGCCACGCTGAGCTACGGCCTGCCACGCGTCAACGCGAGCGGCACGCTGCTTGAGGGCATCGCGCTTTGGGGCGAATTGAAGCCGCAGCTCACCGCAGACGCATTGATTGAACGCGCGCTCACCTACTGCGATTGGGCCGTCGCCAAAGGGCTCCTAGCGATACGATCCCACGTCGATACCAGCGACCCAAGTTTGCTACCGGTGGAGGCGATGCTTGAGGTGAAAAAGCGCGTTGCACCGTATCTCGATTTGCAGCTCGTCGCATTCCCGCAAGACGGCGTGTTGCGATCAAAAGACGGCATCAAAAACTTGCAACGTGCGCTCGATAAAGGCGTCGATGTCGTCGGCGGCATCCCCCATTTCGAGCGCACCATGAGCGAGGGGGCGGCGAGCGTCAAGCTGCTGTGCGAAATTGCCGCCGAACGCGGCAAACTCGTCGACATGCACTGCGACGAAAGCGATGACCCACTGTCAAGGCACATTGAAACACTCGCCTATGAAACACAGCGCCTAGGTCTGCAAGGCCGCGTCACCGGATCGCACTGCACATCCATGCATTCGATGGACAACTATTACGTGAGCAAGCTTCTGCCGCTGATCGCCGAGAGCGGCGTGAGCGTGGTGGCCAATCCGCTCATAAACATCACGCTACAAGGCCGCAACGACACGTACCCCAAACGTCGCGGCATTACCCGCGTGCCGGAGCTGATGGCAGCAGGTGTGAACGTTGCCTTCGGTCACGATTGCGTGATGGATCCTTGGTACAGCCTAGGCTCCGGCGACATGCTGGACGTCGCCCACATGGGCCTGCACGTAGCGCAGATGACTAGCCTTGACGGCATGCGACGTTGCTTCGAAGCGGTGACGACCAGTGCCGCGAAAGTGATGCATCTCGAAGGCTACGGGCTAGAAGTTGGATGCGACGCTAGCTTCGTTTTGCTGCAAGCGCGCGATCCGATTGAGGCAATTCGGTTGCGGGCGACGCGGCTGAAAGTGTTCCGCAAAGGAAAACTGGTTGCAGAAACAGCGCCGACAATCGCCCAATTGCACATCGGTGAAAGTCCCAGAACGACCGAGTGGATTTCCATCCGTTGACGCGCTCTTGCTCAAACATTGGCCTAGAAAAAATCAGGTGGTCGGCGGGTGCGTTCGCTGAAGACAGCTCAAAGAGACACAAGACTTTCAACGCCTTGCCTTATGAAGCGTCCGGCGGTTTTTCTGACACGCGGATTACTTAGGCAAGCAAATTGAGCGGAGTAAGTCGAACATCAGCAAAACTATGCACCGCCAATACTCCAAAGCTCCGTCATGTCAACCCAAATTTCCATTGGCCCCCTTACCCTTGAAACCCCGGCCCCTGCTCGAAGCTTCGATGACGTCATGCTTGAATTGCGACGCATCTGGAGACGGATGGATCGGGTGTCGTTGGTGCACGCGCTTGTGGATCGGTTGCATCGTAAAGAACGCCGCAGCGCTGTAGAAAAATCGCTCGATTTGCGAGCGTCAGGTTCGATAGATTTTGTGGCGCATACGCTGCTTGCTTGGGTGCTCAGCTCGCGGGACGACTATCAAGGGTCGCGAAAAATAGCTGACGAGCACACGGTGCAGCGTTTGCTGAATTTGACTTGGCATATGTCGGCGTCAACTCAAGCGCTCGCACTTTTCGGAAAAAATCCGTTTTTAGCTATGCGCAACATGGCAATTCAACAATCCGCGCCGCAAGAAAATTTGCTGCAAAGCGCGTTTGGCAGAAGCTGGGTTATTTTTTCTGTGTTGCCGCCCAATCATCGTCCGCGTGTTTTCATCGAAGCGATGACGGACATGCCGCTCAAGGATTCGATGGCGTTGGTTTTGTTGTTTTCAATGAGCTTTTTACAAGGTGACTCCGCGCTCCTGAAAAGCAGAATTTTTCAGTACGCTCGCAACGCATTTTCGACCTTTCCCCGGCTCCGAACGTTACTCATCGCAAACAAAAATGCTGCGCTCAGTGAATGCAATTTACTCGGCTCGAAGTTCGATAGTCTCTTTGCGCCGTCGCAGTTTATTCGCTATCCGCTCATCAACGTTGCTGGCAGCATTGAGGTCGTTGATCCTGTTTCGGCAGCGAAAACTGGCGAGCACTTTTTTGCGCGACTGATCGAAGAATTTGGCGAGGAAGACCACAAACGAGAATTAACGCGACTGTATGAAGCGTATGCGAATGCCCGACTGATCAGCACTCACCCCAGCGGCGCAGTGGTCGGTCAAGATTTACGAAAGATAGTTCGGCACGGCACGGCATGCGATCAATTTGTGAGGATCGATAGCGAGTGCGTGTTGTTGGTTGAAATTAAGGGTCGCGCAGTTGCCTCGAACAAGATGATGGCGATTTCAGAGAGTTATTTGAGCTCGCTACTGAGCGACGTTGTGAATGTCGGGTTCACGCAGTTGGCCAACACGCGCGATCAGTTGACGCAGTGCGGCGAGATCAACGCGACAGACCGCGTAGTCATGTTGTTGGTGACCCGTGAGAATTTCTTTTTGCCGCAAAGCGAGATGCTGGCAGAAGTGATGCCGGGTTTGAAGCCGTTGATGGAGAAGTTAACGGCAGATTCACGCTCTGAGTTTTGCAATTGCTGCCTTGACGAATATGACGCGCTGCTCGATCTTGCAGCGGCAGGGCGCGTATCTCTTGCCGAATTCTTTTCTGTTGCCGGAGCAAGTGGTTTATCACCCATTCGTTCACGAAGCGGGTTACACGGGCGGTTGCGCACGAGTGCCGAAATTCATGTGGCACAACACCTGCACGAGGCGACGACTGAAGCCAGCGAGCATGCCGGACGATTGATAGAAAGACTCATGGAAAGGAAGTATTGATATTGATTGCGAGTGCTGTTCAACACCAATTTGCATCAAGCGGCGACGGGGGCCGGCGTTGGTTACGCATTTACGGGTACACCCCATTAATGTGCGCTCAGACGTGGTGAGGCCATTCGGCGACGCTTATAATTACGTCAACGCTATCGATCAAACATTAGTAAGAACATGTCCTCCGCCACCCTCTCCAGCAAGTTCCAGATAATGATTCCGAAAGACGTTCGTGAATCCATGAACCTCAAGCCCGGTCAAAAACTTGATTTCATTCAGATTGGCGGAACGCTTCGCGTGGTGCCTCAGCGCAGCATGAAAGATCTTTTCGGCATGGCGGCGCACATCAAGGAGCCGTTTGAGCGTGATCGCAGTGATCTTGACGATGATCCTGAGTTGAAGGCGCAGGTTGAGGCGAAGCTCAAGCGGGTGCTTGCTGCGGAACGTGCCAGCGAAAAAACTTCTCGCAAATGATCGTCATTGACGCGTGCGTGTGGATTGAGGCACTGCAGAAAACTCCTACGGGCGTTCGCTACAAAAACTTGTGGAACCGCCCCGAAGAGATCATCGTCCCAACCACCGTGCAATTTGAAATTTATCGTTGGTGCTTAAAGAATATGGATGAGGATTTTGCAGTTAACGCCATTAGCGGAACACGCCGCTGCATGGTGCAACCCGCTAACGAAAAAATCGCGCTATTGGCCGCGTCTATTGCAAACCCTCTTCGTCTTGCAGCGCTTGACGCGCTCGTTTACGCTACAGCGATGGTTCTCAAAGCACGCGTCGTAACCTGTGACGCCCATTTTGACGGGCTACTGCTGGCTGACTATCAACCTAAACTCACTGCCTAGCTTCGCGCAATTAAATCTTATTGGAGCCATCATGACCGCACGCCCAGACACTTTCCCGTTCAATTCCGATCAATCGTCCGCGATCCTGCGTCGCGTGACAAAACAGTGGGATGACGATATCGTTCCGCAGTTGATTGACTATGTGAAGCTGCCGTCTAAGTCGCCTGCGTTTGAGGCGGACTGGAAGCGGGCGGGGCAAATTCAGTTGGCCATTGAGCAGGCGCAAAAGTTTGTGGCGGCGCAGCCGGTGAAGAACATGTCATTGGAAATCATAACGCTGGAGGGCCGCACGCCGGTGTTGTTTTTTGACATTCCGGGCACCGGCACCAAGGCGAACGGCAGGACGGTGTTGCTTTACGGTCACCTCGATAAGCAGCCCGAAATGACCGGCTGGCGTGATGATTCGGGCCCTTGGACGCCACTAATTGAAGACGGCAAGCTGTATGGTCGTGGCAGCGCCGATGATGGTTACGCGGTGTTCGCCACACTCGCTGCGGTGCTCGCGCTTGATGCTGAAAATATTTCGCGTCCGCGTTGCTTTGGGTTGATCGAAACCTGCGAAGAATCGGGCTCGTTTGATCTGCCGCCGTATCTCGATTTGCTCGCGCCGCGCATGGGCGATGTGGGCCTTGTGGTGGCGCTGGATTCCGGCGCTGGCAGCTATGATGAACTGTGGGCGACGACCTCGCTGCGCGGTTTGGTCAACGGCACGATGACGGTGCGTATGTTGACTGAGGGCGTGCATTCGGGCGACGCGGGCGGAGCGGTGCCGTCCACCTTTCGCATCGCGCGACAACTGTTGGATCGCATTGATGATTCGGCGACCGGCTTGACCCATTCGCCGGTGTTTGCCGCGCCCATCCCCGATGAACGAATCAAGCAAGCAGAGCAGGCTGCAACAATTTTGGGCGACGTGGTGTGGAAGCGTTTTCCGTGGCAGAGCTGCGGCGGCGCACATGAGTTCACGCTGCCCACGAGCAAAGATCCGGTTGAGTTGATTTTGAACCGCACGTGGCGCGCGTCGCTGTCGATTGTGGGCGCGGACGGATTGCCGCCGACCTCCGCTGCAGGCAACGTGCTGCGTCCTTACACCGCGCTCAAATTGTCACTGCGAATTCCACCGACGGTTGACGGTGCGGCAGCGGCCGCCGAGGTGAAAGCGCTGGTTGAAAACAACACGCCGTACAACGCGCAAGTTACCTTCGCCGCGGATAGCGCCGCGACCGGCTGGAACGCACCCGCATTCGCGCCGTGGTTGACCGTGGCGTTGGACGTTGCGTCAATGGCGTACTTCGGCCGCCCCGCGGCATACATGGGCGAAGGCGGCACCATCCCGTTTATGGCGATGCTCGGCGACACCTTTCCGCATGCGCAAATGCTGGTCACCGGCGTGCTCGGCCCCAAGTCAAATGCGCACGGCCCGAACGAGTTTTTGCATATCGAATACGCGAAAAAAGTGACGGCGGCCACCGCGCTGGTGATTTCGGCGGTGTAGCGCGATTGCTGCCTTCGTCACGCTTGGCCACGCTTGGCCACGCTTGGCAGCGTGCGTAGCGGACGTTCATGGCGTTGCGCACGATCAAATTTGGGCTAATGGCTTTTCGACGCAAGCGCCACTGCACTTGGGCTAAACGCAGAAAATCACATAAGTCGACTATTTAATTTTCAGGCCGCTAGCCCCAGTAAAATATAGCTTTGAGAAAAAAGTTGTAATACGATTTGCAAGGGATGAAGCGGCGTGGAGCAACGCGCCGAAGCAATCTCAGCGCCACAAAAAATTGCAACAATATTGCCACAGGCATAGCGTTTGCTCGTAATGCGCGATACTCAAAACCGCTTCTGAAATTTTTCGATTACTGCACCATGACCATCCACGTCGCGCTCAATCACATCACGCACTATCGCTACGACAGGCCCGTGCTGCTCGGGCCGCAGATTGTGCGGTTGCGCCCTGCCCCGCATTGCCGCACGCGCATTATTTCGTACAGCCAACGCGTTGAACCGGTTGATCATTTTTGTAATTGGCAGCAAGACCCGTTCGCCAATTACATGGCGCGGCTGGTGTTTGCCGAGCCGACGCGCGAGTTCAAAGTGACGGTGGATTTAGTGGCCGAAATGTCGGTGCTCAATCCGTTTGATTTTTTTCTTGAGCCCGCCGCCGAAAAATTTCCGTTCGCCTACACGCCCGAAGCCAAAGCCGAACTCGCGCCGTATCTCATCACAGCACCCATGACGCCGCTGGTCGACGCGTACCTTAAAAAAGTAGACAAAAGCCGTCGCCGCACCATTGATTTTTTGGTCGACATCAACGCGATGCTCTACCAGGACATTCGCTACCTGATTCGCATGGAGCCGGGCGTGCAAACGCCGGAGCAAACGCTGACGCTTAAGAGCGGTTCGTGTCGCGATTCGGGCTGGTTGCTGGTGCAGTTGATGCGTCATCTCGGCATCGCTGCGCGCTTCGTTTCTGGCTACTTAATTCAGCTCACGGCGGATGTGAAAGCCATTGACGGGCCCAGTGGGCCAACCGAGGATTTCACCGATTTGCACGCATGGTGCGAGGTGTATTTGCCCGGGGCGGGCTGGATCGGCTTGGATGCAACGTCCGGCTTGTTCGCCGGTGAAGGCCACATCCCGCTCGCCTGCACGCCGCAGCCCTCGTCTGCTGCGCCGATTGAAGGCGGTGTGGACGAAAGTGAAGTGACTTTTGCGCACCACATGGGCGTCACGCGCATTCACGAATCCCCGCGCGTCACCAAACCGTACACCGACGAGCAGTGGGAATGCGTGTTCGATCTCGGCGAAAAGGTAGATCGCGATTTGGCGGCGGGCGACGTGCGCCTTACGATGGGTGGCGAGCCCACCTTCGTAGCGGACAAAGATCGTGATGCAGCCGAGTGGAATATCGCCGCACTGGGCCCGACCAAACGCGGTTACGCCAATGCACTGGTGCAAAAACTGCGCGCTGAATACGGCGACGGCGGCTTCCTGCATTTTGGTCAAGGCAAGTGGTATCCCGGCGAGCAATTGCCGCGTTGGGCGCTGTCCGTTTTTTGGCGCAAAGACGGGCAAGCGATCTGGCGCAACCCGGAGCTTTTCACCGACGAGCGGAAGCCCACAAAGTACACCAGCGCCGACGCCGAACGCTTCGTCAAAACGCTAACGAAAAAATTGGGGTTGGCTGACAAAACCATCACGCCGGGTTATGAGGACAGTTGGTACTACCTGTGGCGCGAGCATCGTTTGCCGGTCAACGTCGATCCTTTCGACGCGCGGCTGGGCGACGAAATGGAGCGAGATCGCCTACGCAAAGTTTTCGATCAAGGACTCACGCATGTGGTCGGTTACGTGCTGCCGCTCGCGCCGATTGAAGGCGTGGCGTTGATCGGCCCGCGCTGGAAAACCGGCCCGTGGTTTTTCCGTGATGAACGCATGTATTTAATCCCCGGCGACTCCGCGATGGGCTATCGCCTGCCGCTCGATTCGCTACCGTGGGCGAAAGAGGCCGACGTGCCGCAAGTGTTTGACCGTGATCCATTCGATCCGCGGGGTGAGCTGCCCGCGTCGCGCACGTTTGCCGAGCGGTACGGTGGGTCGCCCGCGGCTACCAGTGCGGTTGCGATGCAGCCTCGGGTTTCCGTCACCTCCGTTCGGACTGAGCCCGTCGAAGTCCCCGCGCATGCAACCAATGCCGCGTCTGCGACCCTGCGCTTCGACGAGCTCAGCGCGAACGGAGTAAGGGCAGCCGAGCGCGGTGAACACACTGCCGCCAAGAAAACCTACGTCCCCGCCGCCGCCACCCTAATGCCCGCCCGCTTCGAGTCCGCCGCGTGGCTCACCCGCACGGCCTTGTGCGTCGAGGTGCGCAACGGCAATCTCTACATCTTCATGCCGCCGGTGGCGTTGTTGGAGGACTATCTCGAACTGCTCGCCGCCGTGGAAGCCACTGCGGTGGCCTGCGATATGCGGCTCGTGCTCGAAGGCTATCCGCCGCCGCGCGACCCGCGCTTGACCATGCTGCAAGTCACGCCTGACCCCGGCGTGATCGAGGTCAACATTCATCCGGCGCACAACTGGAGCGACTTGGTTGAGCACACCGAATTTTTGTATCAAGCCGCGTTTGAAGAGCACCTCTGCGCCGAAAAATTTGCGCTCGATGGTCGCCACACCGGCACCGGTGGCGGCAATCACTTTGTGATGGGAGGTGCCACGCCTGCTGATTCGCCGTTTTTGAGGAAGCCCGAATTGCTGGCGAGCTTGGTTGCCTATTGGCACAACCATCCGAGCCTGTCGTATTTGTTCAGCGGCCTGTTCGTCGGCCCCACCAGCCAAGCGCCGCGCATTGACGAGGCGAGGAACGACCAGCTGTTCGAGCTCGAAATCGCCATCGAACAGATCGAGAAAAATCGCAGCGTGTACGGCGAGAGCATGCCACCGTGGATCGTGGATCGCACGCTGAGGAACATCCTCGTTGACGTGACCGGCAACACCCATCGCAGCGAGTTTTGCATCGACAAACTGTACTCGCCAGACAGCGCCACCGGTCGTCTCGGGCTGCTCGAATTGCGCGCCTTCGAGATGCCGCCGCATGCGCGCATGAGCATCGTGCAGCAGCTCCTGCTGCGCGCGCTGGTGGCGCGATTCTGGAAGACGCCGATGCACAACAAGCTCACGCGCTGGGGCACCGCACTCCATGATCGCTTCATGCTGCCCACCTTCATCAAGATGGATTTCGACGACGTGCTCGAAGATCTTGGGATGCCCGAAAACGGCGGCTACCAATTCGATCCAGCGTGGTTTGCGCCGCACTTTGAATTCCGCTTCCCGCTGTTTGGCGAAATCGCGGTGCGCGGCATCGAGGTGGCCATTCGCGGCGCGCTGGAGCCGTGGCATGTGATGGGCGAAGAAAGCGCATCGGGTGGCAACGTGCGCTACGTTGACTCATCACTCGAACGCTTGGAAGTCAAAGTCACGGGCCTCAACGACGCTCGCTTTGTCATCACCGCGAACGGCCAAGCGCTGCCGCTGCAATCAACCGGCACGGTCGGCGAATTCGTGGCAGGCGTGCGCTACAAAGCGTGGAACCCGCCGTCCGCGCTGCACCCCAGCATCGGCGTGCATGCGCCGGTAACGTTTGAC
The DNA here is from genome assembly GCA_043721275.1 of Burkholderiales bacterium. Classification (GTDB taxonomy): domain Bacteria; phylum Pseudomonadota; class Gammaproteobacteria; order Burkholderiales; family Casimicrobiaceae; genus Casimicrobium. The sequence continues at coordinate 46,659 of JAYSRA010000088.1, read as the reverse complement.
ATCGTTGATACGTGGATGCACAAAAGCTTGGGCGGTTGCCAGTATCACGTACAACATCCGGGCGGCTCTAATCCGTCGACCTTCCCGATCAATTCGTTCGAGGCCGAGTCACGACGCCTCACGCGATTTGTGCGCATGGGCCACACGCCCGGTCGCCTGGACGTGGCTCGCGCGAACGTGGGTCTTGAGCATCCGTTTACGCTCGATTTGCGGCGGTCTTGACGCCGCGGCTGCGGGGTGCGGCGCGACCCGCAACCGTGGGCACGGCCAACACAGTGGGCGAGGCAAACAGCTCGCCCCTTGCTGCATTAGTGATGGCGAGCACGCACGGGTGCGTGACTCGTCGCTCCACTGAAATCGCAAAAAATTCCACCACCACCTGATCGGCGACACCGATCATTTTGACCTGGTGCTGCGTCTCAATTTCCTTGGCCAACACCGTCGGCCCAACAAAGATTCCCGCACCGCGACGGCCGAATTCTTTGGCCAACGCACTGTCGTCGAACTCGCCCACGATGCGCGGCCGCAGCGACATCGTGCGAAACCACGCGCGCAGCCGTTGCGCCACCGCTGAATCTTCCCCCGGCATCAGCATCGGCGCATCATTCAAGCACGCCGGAAACGGGCCGGACAAGCGCGCGCGCAACGCCGATGTGGCAAAAAAACTCACGGTCGACGACCCCAATCGATGGCTGAAAGCACGCACGCTTACACGCGAGGGAATGGGCGCGTCCGAGATCACCAGATCAAGCGTGTGCAGCGCAAGTTCGGCCAACAGCGTATCGAGCTTCCATTCGCGACACACAACGCGCACCGGCTCGGGCAACTGGGTGGCGGGCTCGATCAATCGGTAGGCAATGGATTTTGGCAAAGCATCTGCCACTCCGACACGAAACTCAATGGTGCGACCGCTGTTAGGCGGGTCGCGCACGGCCGCAGTGAGCTCGGTGCCGAGCGCAAAAATGTCCTCGGCGTAGGCAAGCACTAGGCGACCATGTTCAGTGAGCGTGAGACCGCGCCCACGCTTGACGAACAGTGCCGCGCCGAGTGCATCTTCCAGCTGCTGAATTTGCGCGCTGATGGTTTGCGGCGTGAGATGCAAAAGCTCGCTCGCCCGCGTGACGCTACCCGCCTGCGCGACCTGCATGAAGTAGTGGAGATGTTTGTAGTTCATGGTTTGATTGTCGCGCATTAATCATCAGTTTTTTACGATGAATCACGCAACTTCTTTCAAATTTACATGCGGTCGTAAAGCCTCTACATTTCTCGTTGTCCCTTCCCGCAATGCCATCAGAAAGGTTACTCATGAACGTTGATATTCAAGCACTTGGCTTCCCGATTACACCCGCTTTGACAGCGCACGCCGAGCGGCGATTGGGCTTTGTGCTCACCCGCCGCAGCGACCGCATTCGCCGGGTGGTGGTTCGCCTAGGTGATGAGAACGGCCCGCGCGGTGGTAAGGATAAATTCTGTCGGATTCAGGTGTATCTCGCTGATGCCGCCGTGGCGGTGATTGAGCAGACCGGCGAGGACATGTACACCGTGATTGATCGCGCCACTGATCGCGCCGGACGCACCGTGGGTCGCCACCTCGACCACGCGTTGGTCAGCCGCAAAAAACTTCGCCGCAGCGCGCTGTTGCCCGCCGTGCCCGAGCCTGAAGGGGCGGACGATCCGCGCTACAACTAACAGCGAATTGTTCTCATTCAAGGAGTCATTATGAGTTCTGAAAACACACTGCCCATCAGCATTGCGCAACCGGGCGAACAGGCGGCCCTAAGTAGCAACAGGGTGCTGCGAAACACGTACCTGTTGCTGTCGATGACGCTGTTTTTCAGCGCGATGGTAACTGCTATCAGCGTCGCTTTAAAGCTGCCGCATCCCGGCATTGTCATCACCTTGGTTGGCTTTTTTGGCCTGCTTTACGCCACCAGCAAATTGCAAGACAGCGCATGGGGCCTGCTTGCGGTATTTGCGCTGACCGGCTTCATGGGCTACACGCTCGGACCTATCGTGAGCAAATATTTAGCGATGCCCAACGGCGGCCAAATCGTGATGATGGCGATGGGCGGCACCGCGACAATTTTCGTCGGCCTGTCTGCCTATGCGCTGACCACGCGCAAAGATTTCAGCTTCATGGGCGGCTTTTTGTTAGCGGGCATCATCGTGGCTTTTCTCGCGGGTTTGGGCGCGATCTTTTTTCAAGTGCCCGCGTTGTCACTCACCGTGTCGGCCGCGTTTGTGTTGCTGATGGGCGGCCTGATCTTGTTTGAAACCAGCCGCATCGTGCACGGCGGCGAAACCAACTACATCAGCGCAACCGTTGGTTTGTACGTGTCGATCTACAACCTGTTCAGCAGCCTACTCGCGTTGATTGGATTTGGCAGCAGCGATTAGGCGCGTTGAAAAACGTGGTTGGTCAGGCAGCATTCGCGCTTATCGACTTTCCGCTGCAAGCGCCAATGTATGAGGGCTAACGGTCGTTTTTACTACTAGTCGACTTTAGGTAAAAATCATGCTCAGCCCAATATTTGTGGCGCTTGCAGCGAATAGTTGTTAGCAAACAACGCAGGCAAATATCGCGTGGCTGAATTGCATGCAAGAGCGCGTGCGGACGAACTGCCCCGCTAAACTGCACGCATGTCCTCCCTTTTTGATGCCGATGCTGCGCCCGGTGGTGACCGTGGTGTGGCCGTGATAGATGCGCTTTTGCAGGTGGCGCAAAGTGCGCCCGAAGGCCATTACGACGCCTTTCGCAATGCCGAGGGCATGCGCCCCAAGTGGCGTACGTTTTTCGAGAACGCGGTGAAGATGTTGCCGGTGGGCGACCGCACGCCGCAGGCGCTGGTGGCTGAGCTCTCCGAGTTGCAAAAAACGCTCGCGCGCAAAATTGAAAACAACGGCATTACGTACAACCTGTATTCGGACGCCGTGAGCCAGCCGCGACCGTGGTCGCTTGACTTGCTGCCGATGATTATTGATGCGCCGCAGTGGCAGCAGATCGAGCGCGGCGTGGCGCAGCGCGCAGAGCTTTTGAATCGCATCCTTGCCGATATTTACGGCCCGCAGGATCTGGTTAAAAACGGCATGCTGCCGACCGCGCTGATTCATGGTCATCCCGCCTATTTGCGTCCTGTTCATGGCGCGATGCCGCGCGGTCGCGCCTTTTTACACATCGCCGCGTTCGATCTCGCGCGCGGGCCGGATGGCAATTGGTGGGTGATGTCGCAGCGCACGCAGGCGCCGTCGGGCTTGGGCTACGCGCTAGAAAATCGCATGATCGTGTCGCGATTATTTCCCGATGCGTTCCGTGCGTTGAAGGTCGACAAACTCGCCGACAGCTACAAAACGCTGATCGCGAGCTTGGTCGCGCACAGCCCGGCGGGCAATGATGCGCGCGTGGTGTTGCTCACGCCGGGGCCGTACAACGAAACGTATTTTGAACACGTTTATCTCGCACGCTATCTGGGCATTGCGTTGGTTGAGGGTGGCGACTTGGTGGTGCGCGATGAGCGCGTGTGGTTGAAGACGTTGAAAGGTTTGGAGCCGGTGGACGTGATCGTGCGCCGACTCGATGATGACTTCCTCGATCCGCTCGAACTCAAAGTCGATTCCGCGCTCGGCGTGCCGGGGCTGATGCAGGCGTATCGTGCGGGCAACGTGGTGCTGGCCAACGCGCCTGGTACGGGCTTTTTGGAGTCCGCTGCGATCCTTGGTTTTCTGCCGAAAATTTGCAAAGCATTGCTCGGCGAGTCGTTGGCCATTCCGTCGATTGCGAGTTGGTGGTGTGGCGAACGAAGCGCGCTGCGCACGCTGATTCCGCAGCTCTCGGAATACGTATTGAAGCCCACGTTTAATGATCGCGGTCGACGCTTTGTGCCCGCGATCGGCAAGTCACTTTCGGCGCGTGAACGTGAGCAGTGGACTGGCAAAATCGCGCTGCGTCCGGAGGACTTCTCAGCGCAAGCATTTTTGCCGTTGTCACACACGCCGAGCTGGCAGGGTTTGGGTGAAGCGTCACCTACGCAACCCGCGCGACCCATCGCCAGTAGTGCTGCGATGATTCGCGTGTTCGCGATGTCAAACGGCCCCGGTCAGTGGCATGTGATGCCCGGTGGCCTCGCGCGCATCGCGCCTGCGGGCAAAGATGTGGTGTCGATGTATCGCGGCGGTAGTTCGGCCGACTTGTGGGTGATTACTGGGCGTGCCACGGAGGACGCGACGCCGTTGTCGGCCACGCTCACGCCGATTGCCACGCATCGCGCGACGCTCGGCATCGCCAGTCGCGCGGCAGAAAATTTGTTTTGGTTTGGTCGCTACACCGAGCGGTTGGAAAACACCACGCGCCTCGCCCGCGTGACGTTAGAGGCGCTGTCCAGTATCGACGAAGAATCGCCGGAAACGCTGGAGTGGTTGCATCGTCTGGCATTGACCAACGGCCTCATCAACAAAGCAGTGCCGACGCCAAAGCAATCCGCGCATGTGTTCGAACGTGCGCTGATTGCCTCGCTGGCTGATAAGGACGCAAAGCTCGGCGCGTACAGCGTGGCCGCGACGTTGTCATCGCTCGGCTATTCCGCGTTTGCGGTGCGTGAACGTTTGGCGTTGGAACAATGGTCGCTGGTGGCCGCGAGTGCTGCTGAATTTGAGAGGATGATGGCGGGTGAAACGCGCACCACGCAACAGGCGTTGCGGGCTTTAGAGCGCCTGTCAACCAACGTGATGGCGATGACCGGCGCGCAGACCGATCGCATGACCCGTGACGATGGCTGGCGCTTGTTGTCGATGGGTCGCCACATCGAACGGCTGAGCACCCTCGCCGCAGCGCTCGCTGAGGCGTTCGACACTGGCACGCTCCACAGCGACATCGGATTTTCGCTGGTGCTTAGCTTGTTTGACAGCACCATCACCTATCGCTCGCGCTATCTGCAACAGCGCGATCCGCAGGCGTTAATCGAACTGCTCGCGCTCGATCCGGACAACCCGCGCTCACTCGCGTGGATTGCGCAAAGCTTGGCCAGCCGCATCGCCAAGCTCGCCGACACGGCGAAGGGCACCGTGCCACCGATACCGGTGCCGTTCGTGTTGCCGCACCAATGGAACACGGCGCATGTGACCCAGCTCGCAAGCCTGCCGGACAGCAAGCCGATGGTGGATTTGCTACGCAAAGTGAACCTCGACGGCACCGCGATTTCAGACGCGCTTTCGCAGCGTTATTTCAGCCACGCGCACGGCGCAAACCAAACGGTCGGCGCATGAAACTGACCGTCATTCACGAAACGCGCTACGGCTACGCGCACGCCGTTGAGCAGGCGCATCACATCGCGCACATGCGGCCGCTCTCGTCGGCGTCGCAAGAACTTTTGGCGCACAAGCTCACCATTCAGCCGGAGCCCGCATCGCTCAATCACAGCATCGACAGCTACGGCCAACAGCGGGTGTATTTTGAGCTCGCGGTGCCGCATGCAGAGCTGGTGGTGATCGCCGAGAGCGAGGTGATTACGCGCGCCTTGTCACCCGAGCTCACCGGAAAACTTGATCGCGTAACGATGCCAGAAAGCCTGCCGTGGGATGCGGTCGCCGAGCACATGCAATACCGCGCCGAGCAGGAATTTGATGCCGCACGCGAGTTCGCGCAGGCCTCGCCGCTGGCCCCGATTCATCCGACGTTTGCCAAATACGCGTCCGCCGTCAGCAGTAAATCGCTGCCGGTTTATGAGCTGGCAAAAGCGCTGTGCCAACGCATTCACACCGAGTTCAAGTACTCACCAGAAGCCACCGACGCCAGCACGTCACCACTGGAGGCGTTCAAGCTTAAACAAGGCGTGTGCCAAGACTTCGCGCAGGTCATGATCGCGGGGCTGCGCTCAATGGGCCTCGCCGCGCGCTACGTCAGCGGCTATCTGCTCACCCAGCCACCGCCCGGTCGGCCACGCCTGATCGGCGCTGACGCGTCGCACGCGTGGGTCAGCGTGTACTGCCCGAAATCCGGCTGGCTCGACTTCGACCCCACCAACAACTGCCTCGCAGGCGAGAGCCACGTCAAGCTTGCCTATGGTCGCGACTACGGCGACGTGCCGCCACTGCGCGGCGTGATTCGCGGCGGCGGCGAACACACGCTCGAGGTGGCGGTGACGGTGGCGCCGGTGGAGCAGAATCTGGTGGCATCTGCGACGACCCATGAGCAGACGCAGGACCCATCGCAATCGCAGTCACAATCACAATCACAATCGCAGTCGCAGTCTTGAGTGAAGTAGCGTACCGAGGCATATTGGACGGCCTGTGCCGACGTATTCGTGCTCAGAAAGTAGCATCGGCCTTGTGCGAGCGGTGCCACCGCGAATCACGGTTGTCGCTTACGCATATCGCGGTGGAACCGCTCCCACAGTCGACCTGTAGCTTTTCCCGCTCAGGGTTTCGCTGATAGATGTGGCGCTGTGGCGGCGCTCGACGCAGATGTTGCTGTAGTCGCCGCCGCAACCCCCGCCGTCATCGATTCGCCCAGCTTCATGTCGCATCCCGGCGCGTCAAACAGCGCGGCTTTTCCGCACACTGAATTGAACATGCGATCAGCGTCATGCGCCACTCCGGGCACCTCAATTCGGGTGTGCCGCAGCGTGATGTTTTGCGTTCGTGCGCGCTTAGTGACATGCGCAAAATAGGCGTTGCCGCGTTCAAGTCGGGTCAGTCCTTGCGCCTCGGCCATGCAAGTTTTATCGATGGCCGGATGATTCGGATCAGTGTCCGCACCGCCCAGCAAATAGATCACCCGCCGCGTTAAATAGCGCTGCTCAATGGCCTTCATGTCGCCCTGCACGTAGGCCACTGGCTCGTTAACGCCGTAGCGCCAACGATCAATTTCAGCGCAACGATCATTGGGGCGTGGTCGCGTGGCGTCGAAGTACAAATACGACGACGGATTGGCCACCACGTAGCGCACGCGCATCGCCGTGTTTTTGGCGGTGGCCGCTTCCATGCCGTCGGCGTACGGCTGCAAGCCCGCTTTTGCAAGCACCTGATCGGCGCGGCCAACCACGGCGTAGCGCTGCACAATTTGCGCGCCACCGGAGTGAGCGGCAATCACGATGCGCTCCAAATTTGGAAAGTGCGCACGGTCTGCAAGCTTGGCGACCAACGCGTCAATTACTTCAAACGAGCTCAGCGGAAACGGCCCCTTTGCGCCCTCGCCGCCAAGCCACGCCTCGGTGTTCCAGCGCGCAACACCGGGCTCCAAGCTGTGTCGTGCAGCGTCCGATGTTGACAAAAACTGCGGCGCAATCACCACCGTGTCAGACGCGGCGCTGCTGGCTTTGGCGGCGCGCATCGTGAGATCGAAATATTTATCGGCATCACGCAGGCGACCGTGCACCACGATCACCGCGCGCTTAACGTCTGCGTTCGGCTTTTCAATGTTGTAGCTGGTGTAGGCCGGCATCAGCGCTTCGCCGAGCGCGGTTTTGATTTTGATGCGCTCAGGCGCGATCACCTTAACCGGACGGCGATGCGGCGCGCTCTCGTCAGCAGCCACCGCGACGTTGCCCGCGGCAAGCCCCAACCACACCAGCACCGCGCCGATAGCGCTCAACAAAAGTTGCGCGAATATGCGCCGCGGCCAGCGTTGGCCTGCAAACAAATCAGTCATTTAAACCTCCAAAAACGGTCTCATTTATTTTGCAAAAAACGCTGCGATCTCTGTCGGCAGTCGTGTCGGTCGGCCAGTCGCCCGATCCAGCGGGCACCACTGAGTGAGTGCACTGGCGAGCGTCATTCCATCGTTGGCGCGAATTATCGTCGTATGCCGCGCAAAACGCAGCCCGCGTGCCGTTCCTGTCCATGTCCGCGCCACAATCGCCTCATTCAACACGGCCTGCGCCACGTAATCGATCTCATGGCGCAACGCCACCCAAGCAAACCGTTCGCGATGTGCAGGCGTGGTTAAAAACGCCCAATGTGCAACTGCAACGTCTTGCACCCAAGAAAGGTAGACAACGTTATTGACATGGCCGAGCTCGTCGATGTCCTCTGGCGCGACGACAATATTGAGTTCGAACGGCGGAATGGGTGAAAGGTGCGATTGCATAAACGCATTTTGCCGAGCCTGATTACGCTCAACAGCTTTTCCGTGTAAGCTCTATTTCACGAGGGCTACGTTAGTTTTTTACATATAGTCGGTTTTTAGCTAATATCGCCTTTAGCCCAAGCATAGTGGCGCTTTCACGAAAAAGCTGTTCATTATGAGCATGACACACGGTCAAGCAAACGCCTCCCTCAAGCGCCGACGCACAGCGCACGCCGCGTTGTAAGGCCCCGTTCATCCCGGGCCGCTATGCTTGTCCGCAAATGCCACAACCTGATCATGATCTTGTCACCGCAACCGACTCCGACGCGGCGCTAATCAACCGCTGCAAACAAGGCGATGGCGCGGCGTGGACGACGCTGGTTAATCGCTACCAACGGCTCGTGTACGCCATCGTGCGGCGCATCGGGCTTGATGAACATGTGGCAGCCGACGTGTTTCAGACCGTGTTCATGCGCCTGATGGAGCACCTGCCGCGCCTCACGCAACTGGATCGTTTGCAAGCATGGATCGTCACCACTGCCAAGCGCGAGGCGCTGCTGCAACGAAAGCGCGGCCTGCGCAACGTGTCCATGACGCGCGCCGATGAGGACGACGTGGAAGGCACCGATTGGGACATCGTCGACAACGCTCCGCTGGTGGACGATGCGTTGGCCGCATTGCAGGAACAGAATCTGGTGAAAAACGCGATGCAGCGGCTTGACGCACGCTGCCGCGAACTGCTGACGCTGCTCTACGGCGCAGACGACGACAAAATCGCCTACGAAGACGTGGCGGTGCGACTGGGCATGCCGGTCGGCAGCATCGGCCCCACCCGCGCGCGCTGCCTCGGCAAGCTGCGCAAACTGGTTGATTGAGGACGAAGACCGATGCACCATGTATTTTGTCGCTGGGTTGCGACTCTGTTCGGCAACGCATCCAACCCGCAAGCCCAATCATGAAACCGATTGCGACTCTGACCGACGACGAATTTGAACATCTGGTTCACGCTGCCGTCGCGCTGCCCGACGCGCCGCCCGCCTTGGTGCGCTCAGCCATTGCCCTGTTTCGCGACGCGCAACCCTCGCCCATCGTGGCAGCGCTAGACAACGCGCTGCAACGCATCCGCGCGGTGCTGACCTTCGATAGCTGGGCCACCGGCCCCGCCGCCCTCGGCCTGCGCTCAATGCCCTCGCAAGCACAGTCGCGGCACATGCTGTTCAGCGCTCGGGGCCGCGACATCGATTTGCGCATTGTGTCGGCCGCGGACAGCTACGTACTCGCAGGACAAATTCTCGGGCCGGACGAGACGGGCCTGGTCGAGTTGTCAGTCGACACGCAAAATCCTCAAGCCGCGCAAACCATCCGCACCCTGGCGCTCGACGAGCTTGGTGCGTTCCACCTTGACGGCCTGCACGCGGGCACCTACTGTATGACGCTCAAACTCGGCAGTGATGCAGTGGAGTTGCCACCGATTCAAGTGGGTGGACGGGCGAATTAGCAAAGCGGCGGTTTGACTCCCCTCGCCCCCGGAGGGAGAGGGGCTGGGGGGAGAGGGGGAAGGTGGCGCACAACGCCAGCATCCGCCTTCATGCCACGCCTCCCCCTCTCCCCCGGCCTTCGCCGGGGCAGGCTCTAACCCTCTCCCTCTGGGGGAGAGGGGACAACGTCCGCAAAACGAAAAAAAGCCCGTAACGCGGGCTTTTTTGTAACGCCGGAACCTATCCAGCCCAACGCACCAAACCGTTGCGCGCTAAACCGCCCAACCCAGGTTTTTGCCACCACCAATTTGATCCAGCACTGCACCTTCCAGCTCGATCAGCAGGCCGGACGTGTCGGCATTCGCTGCCTCCTCTTTGACACTATCGAGAGTTTCTTTGGTAATCATCGGTCGCTCCAAAAAAAGTGTGCATTAGAGCGGCGCACACTGAACCGCAGAATCGACGGTAGCACTTCAGGGCATCCAGGTGCCCAGTGCAAACCGTCACCATCACCACGCGCGGCTAGCATGTGAGCACGCGCCCGTGCGCTCCGAAAAGCAACAGGATGAATCCAGCGTGTCAGCCGAGCCGTTAACCGCCGCAAGCGATTGGGCAAGTGAGCTTGCCAGGCAACTCATCGCGTCAAAAAGCCCACCGCCAGAGGCGCTAGACGACGCGCAACGTCTGGCTTTGGCATGGGCGTTGAAGGATGCTGTGTATGCCGCTTGGAGCAGCACGCCGAGCGACGTTGCAATTGCGGCGGAAGTGCTTGCGTCGTTGCAAGGTTCGGCCACTGAAGGTTCAACATCGCCATCAGATGCAGAAGTTCAGGCCATTGGTGCCTGGGTGAACGGGATCGCCAACCTCACTCGCGGCAAGATGACCGATGCGATCACAGAACTGGACGCCGCGACAGAACGGTTCAGAGCGCTCGGCCAGCAAGCGCACGCCGCACACGCACAGGTGCCGAAAATCATGGCGTTGTCGATGCTCGGCAGACATGCCGAGGCTACCGAAAGTGGAACTGCAACCTTGGCGGAGCTTACCAACGCGGGTGAGCTGCAGGCGGCAGGCAAAGTTCGTCTAAACATGGGTAACTTGTGTTACGAAAGTGACAATCACTTGGAAGCGCTGAAGCACTTTCAGGACGCCTCTGTGTACTTCGCAACGGTCGGTGACCGCGAACGGTCGATGGTGAGTGACATCGGCATGGCAAACGTGTACACATCAATGGGCGATGCTTCGGAGGCAGAACGTATTTTCAATCGAGTCGAAAAGCAGGCGCAAGAACAACAATATCCCGTACTTGAGTCATTAGCGCTCGGAGCAGTTTCACTATTTCACTTAGCACGCGGCGACTACCGAAATGCCCTGCTTAAACTGGAACGCGCCAGATGCAGATTTGAAGCCCTGAACGTCGAACAGCACCTGGCTGCGGGTGAAAAATTGCTTGCTGACGTCTACTTAGAACTGCGGCTGCTTCCAGAAGCGCTTGCCTTGTTTGATCGAGCCTTGCGACGATTCGAGGTATTGGAAATGCCTGTTGAGCAAGCAGTTACGTTAACCCAGCGAGGACGAGCGCTAGCAGCGTTAGCGGGTCCGGCTGAGGAAGTGGCTGATAGTTTGCGTCGAGCCTGGAACCTATTCGCAGCGCATGGCGTGAACGCGGGGCAGGCCACCGTATTGCTGGCACGTGCCGAATGCGCCCTAGCGGACAGCGATCCGGAAGCCGCGTTGATACTCGCGGGCGATGCCGCCGACGCGTTCACAGCAAATGCACTCACGCCCGGGTACGCGCAAGCTGAAGTAGTGCGAGCGCACGCGCTGCTGCAATGCGAGGACGTTGACGCGGCCTCAGTGATCTTCGCAATCACACTCGCGCGGGCGCGGGATCAACAGCTGCTCTCGATTGATGTTCGATGTCAGGTCGGATTGGGTCTTGTCGCAAAAGCGCGCGGCGAGACCGCTGCTTCCGAAGCGATTTTTGAATCGGCCATTGCCGCCTCGGAAGAGCAGCGCAGCGCGTTGCCAAGTGACGACATTCGAAGCGCGTTTCTCGTCGATCAGCTGCGACCATACGAGGAACTGTTGCGCATCGCGCTCTGCGCTTTTGATTGCGCACCATCGAGCCGCGTGGCTCTCCGCGTCTTGGCTCAACTGGAGCGATTTCGCGCCCGTGTTTTGGGTGAGCGTCTTGGTGAGCCGACACGGCGCATTGCCGAGTCGCAGGAAAGCGATCCAGAAAGGGATTTGCGCGCGCGACTGAGCTGGTTATACCGTCGCAGACAAAAACTGATTGACGACGGTGATGACCCGCAATCATTAATGGTTGAGACCCGCCAAGCGGAGCATGACCTGTTGGAGCTCGCGCGAAGGCGACGGCTTACGGGGGACGAGAATATGTTGTTCGGCGACGCCGTTGCATTCGATCCGGGCACCTTGCAAATGGCGCTCGGGGACGGCGAAGCGCTGATCGAATATGGAGTGATTGATGACGAACTGTTCGTCTGCGTGGTGACGCGGCAACGCGTCGCATTGCAGCGGCGAATTGCGCGTTGGTCGGACGTGGTTGAAGCAATCCGTGCGTCCCGTTTCCAGATAGAAACCTTACGTTACGGCGCGGGTGCGGTGGATCGCCATCTTGAACTACTCACCCGGCGATCAAAGGCCGCGATGCGGCGCGTGCATGATCTGGTGTGGGCACCCATTCGTCCACTGCTGATTGGGTGCGCCAAAGCGCTCGTCGTCGCCCATGACCAGTTGGGTTCGCTGCAGTTTGCGGCGCTGTACGACGGCGAAACCTATCTTGCACAAACGATGAATCTGGCGATGGCACCGAGCGCCAGAATTGCGCTTTACGGCATCGCGCACCCGCCCGTTCCGGCAACGCGCGCGCTGGTGCTGGGTGAATCTTCACGCCTGGTACATGCGACCGAAGAAGCATATTTTGTTGCGCGTCTTTTTGACGACGCAAAAGTCCTGATAGGCACTGACGCCAACGCAGCCTCTTTTCGAGCTTCGTGCGGCGATGCTGACGTGCTGCATCTAGCCTGTCACGCAGAGTTTCGTTCGGACAACCCGATGTTTTCTGCTTTGCACCTCGCCGATGGACCTTTCACCGTGCACGATGCCGAAACGTTGCGGCTGCGGCAGGGCATTGTGGTGCTGAGCGCCTGCGAGACGGGGGTTGCGGCGTACAGTCGCGGCGATGAAATGATCGGGCTGGTGCGCGCGTTTTTAGTGGCCGGGGCGTCGCGCGTGGTCGCGAGTTTGTGGCCGGTGGATGATGCAGTGACGCTGCAATTTATGGCGGCGTTTTACCGATCATTGCGCGGTGGAAACGCACCGTCAGTCGCCCTGCGCACAGCGCAACTTGATGTGATGCAAACGCATCCACATCCGTTTCATTGGGCGGCGTTTACGCTGTATGGCGGGTGGTAGCTAAAATGCGTAGCTGATTAGTTACACGCCTCAGATCACTGTCATGCCCGCGAAGGCGGGCATCCAGACCGGGTCGCACCAGGCCACGTAGCCGCTGGCTTGGCGCGAAGCTAGTGAAACGCTGAATAAATCGCCACCCCGGCGAAGGCCGGGGTCCACGCCCGTCGCAAGTCATTTATTTTGCTGAGGGCGTGGATACCGGCCTGGATGTCACCCCGGCGAAGGCCGGGGCGGTATGGCAAGAAATTTGAGTTGTTCCGCGTTTCCCTAGGCTTGGGTTCCCGCCTGCGCGGGAACGACAGAAAGTAGGCTAATCTGAGGCATGCAACTAATCGGGAATGCGTATTCGTTAGTCTGACAGCTAACGCATCGAATGTAGGAGCGGCCTTGGCCGCGATTTCCCCGTGACAAACGTCAATCGCGGCCAAGGCCGCTCCTACAAGCGCAGGGTCATGGGTAGAGGGTCACGCGCTCGACACAGGGACGCGATTGGCTGACGTATAAAAATGATGTATTTTTTCAACGAATGCCGACTCTGTCGGCAAATCCACTTCACATTGTGATGCGAATGTCTGCCTTTTCTTTACTAAGCGCTTTTCGTAGCCTGCGGTGCGCCATCGCGACGGGGCTATTGCTCGCATTCGCCCCGCTGGCGCAGGCGGCGGACACCGTCGCGGGCGAAGTCCTCGTCAAGCTTAAGAACGCCGCCGCGTTGCCATCGGTCCTCGCACCGTACCCCGGAACGGTCAGCACGCAATTTGGTACGCGCCCGATCTATCGGCTCAAGCTCGCGGCGGGCAACAACGTAGACGCAGTCGTTACTAATTTGCGGGCCAACGCGGATGTGCTGCTCGCTGAGCCAAACACCACGAATCAAAGTCCCGAAGCGCGCAAGTTCATCCCGTGGGTTATCGGCTCCCCCTCCGCCTACACCGCCCAATGGGCCCCCGCCGCCATGCGTCTGTCGCTTGCCCACACCTTCTCCCAAGGTGCGGGGGTCAAGGTGGCCGTGCTCGACACCGGGGTTGATCCGGCGCATCCGGCGCTGGCGGGCAAATTGTTGCCCGGTTACGACTTTGTTGACAATGACACCATTCCGTCCGAAGTAGGCTCCACGGCCAATCTGGGCTACGGCCACGGGACGCATGTCGCCGGACTGATCGCGCTGGCAGCACCGCTGGCGAAAATCCTGCCGTACCGGGTGCTGGACTTAAACGGCGAAGGCAATGCCTGGGTACTGGCAGAAGCAGTGCAGCGTGCGATCAACGACGGCGCGAACATCATCAACCTGAGTCTGGGCACGGCGTTCAAGTCCGACGTGCTCACCTCAATCGCCAAACTCGTGAGCTGCGAGCCGCCTGACGACACCGACCCGATCCTCAACTACTCCGACCCAGGGTACGCGGCGGACAAGGCGCGCTGCGCCGGCGGCCCCGGCCTGGTAATTATCGCGGCGGCGGGCAACGACGGCAGCAGTTCGGTCAAGGAATATCCGGCTGCGGTGAGCGCGTACGGCCTGCTCTCGGTCGGCGCCAGCAGGCAGTCTGGACAGCTCGCCACCTTCAGCAATTCGGGCTCGTGGGCGCAGGTCGCGGCACCCGGTGATGGCATTACCAGCTCGGTACCGCTCGCGGCAACGGCGAGCGGCTACGCGGTATGGAGCGGCACTTCGATGGCAGCACCACTCGCCGCTGGCGCAGCAGCGTTGCTGCGCAGCCTGGAACCGGATTTGCCAGCCAAAGACTTGGTGCGTCGCATTGCCCGCACCGCGTCGCCGCTCATCGGCACCAATATCAAGCAGGTGGACGCCGCAGCGCTTGTGGAGCGGTGCAATATGGACATCGATGGCGACGGGTTTGTGCATGCCACCACCGATGGCCTGATGTTGATACGTGCGATGATGGGCATGACCGGCACCGCCGTGAGCAGCGCCGCAGTGGTGGGTTCACCGCGCAGCGATTGGGCAACGATTCGCGCGTTTTTAGTCAACGCGTGCGGCATGACTTTGCCGTAACGCGGCGCGAAAAACAGCGCCCCCATTCGCCGACTGCGGTCGGCGAAATGCGTAACAGCTTTACGTTGAATCGCCCGAGTGCATTTGGGGTGAACCTGTATTTTATCATTTATCGAGTTTTACCGTAAATGCTCGTTAGCCCCCGCACCGCTTGGGTTAGCGAGAAAAGCTGATCGTCATTTTGTGCGTGCTCAATGTGCCGCAGCGAGGCGGCATGAGCGGCGGTTGCAGTCGCTGTCCCCGTCATAGCGACGTATTTTTTCCCGCTGCGCCTGCTCTGTTGTAGATGTTGTGATGTCTCGCAAAACCCGCTTTAGTGCGCTGCTGCAAGCGCAACCATCACGCCCTACACCGGCAGCACCGCGTACTCGGCAACCGTGGCCGCAGGCTCCGTCGTCGCCTTGACCGCAACGCCACCCGCTGGCAAGACGTTTGCCGGTTGGTCGGGTGCTTGTGTTGGCAGCGCACCGCTGTGCATCGTGACGGTGAATGCCAACATCGCTGTCAGAGCGAGCTTTAACAAATAGCGGCTGCAAGGCGTTGCGGCAATTAACGCTTTTCAATTGCCGCGTATTTTTCTCGATTGCGGCAGCTCTGTTCGATGCGTCGCCTCAACAGGCTCCCCCGGCTGCACGGGGCGACGCACCCGTTTTTTTCCGAAGCGCTTCGCGCTGGCGCTCACACCGAATCGGCACCATGAAAATTCTGCTTGCTGGCGCATCCGCTACCACCGAGACCACGATTAAGTTGATTGCGGCGTCGGTGTTTCGCGTCGCCTCGCTGCACGTGCTTGAACGCGCCGCGCTCGGTGTGCTACCGCCGCAGTCGGTTGCGGCGCTGCGCTGCCAGCTCTGCGTTGTGGACGTGCAGGGGCTGGGTTGGTCGCAGTGGCATCCCGAGCATGCGGCCCGGCTTGAGCTGCTTGTAGCGGGCCGTGCAGCGGTATTGCTGCTTCCGCCTAACAGTAGCGGCGGTTGGTATGACGACGCGCAATTTGCGAGCACTGAGGACCGGCTACTACTGCGGCGGCCGGTGTCGGACGCAGGCATTGCGTGCGCGCTACGCAGTGCTGGCGCCGCAGCCGAGCGTGTTCAGGAGGCCGAAGATCATGCGTACCTGAGCAGCAATATTTGGATGCACCAACACCGACTGCGGCCAACGGTGCCAACGCTCGGTCGCACCGCGCGTCAATCCGGCGCGCTGCGGTTTTTTGCGAGCATGAAAAAAAATGTATTTAGCTACGCGGTGAGCACTCTGTTCTCGTAGGAGCGCGTTCATTACGGCCTCCTCACGACGGCACGACCGGGGCATAACTCCACACACAAAGGACACATCATGCGTAAATTAAAACTCTATCAGGCCGTCTCGGCCATCTGCGCCTCGGCAGCCCTCGCGCCCGGCTGGGCAACGGCTCCCGACATCACCGTGGTCGAATATTTCCACAGGTCGACCGGCCACTATTTCATGACCGGATCCGTTGACGATCAACGACTGCTCAACGCATCAGCCAACTTCGCCGCAACAGGCCGGAGCTTCGCGGCGTGGTCAGCGAGCAACAGCAGTCGTCCTGCCGAAGCAACCGCTGTTTCGCGTTTCTTCAACCCGACCACAGCGTCCCACGTATTCACGTCGAAGCGCGAGGACATCACCTTGCTGCGCTCGCTACCTGTGACCCCATCCGGCAGCGGTTTTGCCGATGAAGGCACTGCATTTTTCGCACTCGCGCCGACCGGCAGTCGTTGCGATTCCGGGCAGCGCGCCATCTTCCGCGGCTTCAATAATCGCCCCGACGGCAACCATCGCTACAGCAACGAAATCGAGCTGCACGCATCGATGGTGGCAGCGGGTTTCTCCGATGACTCGGTCGCATTTTGCGCGACCGCCGTCGGCACCGATGCCGCACTCGAAAAGCGGGCTGGCACGCCGTCGTCAAGTCAGGATTTAACGGTGTCGGGCGCTGTCAGCGCGTTTGTGTCGCTCGCCAGTTTTAGCGTCGGCACACAAAAAGTAGACGCCAGCAACGCCCGCTTCGACAACGGTTCGCCGCTCGCGCTGGTCAACGGCATTAGCGTCACAGTTGAGGGCGTGATGATCGGCAATGTGCTGGTCGCCAGCGAGGTCAAGCTGCCGCGAAATGCAGCGGCGATGGAAGACGAACGCAAGGGATTCGTGACCGCCGTCGGCACCGCAGGCACCATCTTCGTCAACGGCGCAGCGGTTGATGTCAGCACCGCCGTGATCACCGGCGGCACGCTAGCGCAACTGGTGGTGGGTGCCAAGGTCGAGGTTCACGGCGTGCTCTCGGCGGGCAAGTTTGTGGCCACTCGTGTGCAGATTGAAGAGCCCGCGGCAATCACGCCAACGACCGCACTCGGGCAAGCAGAAATCAAGGGCGTGATCAGCGCGTTTGTGAGCGTGTCAAACTTCTTGGTGGCCGGTCAAAAAGTTGACGCCAGTAGCGCGTTGATCGAAGACGGCACGGTGGCGAGCCTTATCAACGGTGCCACGGTTGAAGTCAACGGCACCGTGGTTGCAGGCGTGATCAAAGCCACTCGCGTTGAGTTGAAGCGCGCAACGGTTGCCCCTCCGCCCGGCACCACGCCGCCCACTGCTGCGGCTTCGTTTGAGGCCACCGGTGCAGTCAGCGCGTTCGTCAGTCTCGCCTCATTCAAAGTGGCCGGCGTGATGGTGGACGGATCGGCTGCGATCATCAAAGACGGCACTGCGGCGGACGTGAAAAATGGCGCGGTGATTGAAGTCAAAGGGTCGTTGTCGGGCGGCATCGTTCGAGCCACCAGCATCGAAATCAAGAGCCCTACCGTCATCGTCACGCCACCGGCACCACCCACCACGCCGCCTGCGCCGCCACCACCAAGCGCGGGTAGCGAATTCGAAGCAAAGGCAGCGGTGAGCGGCTTCGTGAGCGTGTCGAACTTCATGATCTTGGGCACGAAGATTGACGCATCCGCCGCAACGTTTGAACGCGGCTCGGCGGCCAACCTGCGCGACGGTGTGCGGGTTCAAGTCAAGGGCATCTTGAGTGCCGGTGTGGTCAAGGCAAGCCGCGTGCGATTCGAGGACTGACACTGAGCAAAACAGGTTCGCGTCACGGTGTGCAACAGCGCATCGTGACGTGGTAAAACCTGCAACAACTTTTTTCTGAAACGCATTACACACTTGGGCTAACGGCCCATTTAGCGTTTTATCGACTAATAGCGTTATTGCGCTTTAGCCACGACTAAATAGCCGTTTCAGAAAAAAGCTATTAAGCAGAAGACGCGCTCATAACAGCATCAAAAACCCAATGCTGCGGCCGTCACCAACCCCGCTTCTAGCGTGAACTTTCCGGCGGCAATGCCCGCCATCATCGACTCACGCGGCACTTTGGCAAACTGCGCCACTTCACCGTCTTGATTGGTCGGCACGCGATCAGCAGGAATGGTTGCGCGATACCAGTCGATGCGCTCGGAGATGTAGCTGCCAACGCCGTCAGTGGTGGGGCGATGCACTTGCACGATGCCGCCGAAGGTGAGCCCGAATAAATCGTCAAGTCGCAGCCCCGCCTCTTCCCACGTTTCGCGTTCCAACGCACTTTCACGCGTATCAACCGCAGTGATCATGCCGCCCATCAAGGTGTCCCATTTTCCGGGGTCGTTGGCCTTATTCATGGCGCGTTGTTGCACCCAAAATTCGCCGTCGGACGTTTCGCCCACCAGATGCACGGCACGGGTTCGAAAGCCGAGTGGATACACGGCCGCGCGCTCCACTGTGCCGAGCACATGTTCACCGCTATCGATCACCGGCAGTTGCTCATTCCTCCATGTGTCCGCGATGTTGAGTTCACGCATGGTGAGCGCAATGCGCGCAAGGCTCTCGGTCAAGTTGCCGTCGATATGCCAGCCAGACGCGTCATGGCGCAGCACCGTCAACCGTTGATAGCTGAAAGCCCGCTCAATCTGCTGCAACACTTTGTGCTCGGCGTTGCCGATTTCGATGCCGCCCCAGCGCAGTGAGACGCGTTCGCGTAGTGGCAGCTGATCGGCGGCTACGCGCAGACGCAGCACCCAATCGGGTGGTGTTTGCAGCATGACTACGCCGCTTCCAGCAGCCCCTTCTTGCGCAGCATCGGCTCGACCGTGGCGGCGCGTCCGCGAAACGCGACGTACGCATCGCGCGGCTCGATGGTGTTGCCCGCTGAATACACGTAGCGATGCAGCCGCTCGGCCGTCGCGGCATCGAACGGATCCCCCGCTTCAACAAACGCGCCGAACGCATCGGCATCGAGCACTTCGGCCCACATGTAGACGTAGTAGCCCGCCGCGTAACTGTCGCCCGCAAACAAATGACGAAAGTGGATCAGGCGGTGCATCATCGGGATCACGCTCGGCATGCCCAAGCGCGCGAGCTCTGCTTTTTCAAAGGCAACAATGTCAAGGTCGTCGTAGTCGATCAGCGCGTGTGCGGCCATGTCGACGAGCGCGCTTGACGTGTACTGCACCGTCTCGAAGCCCTTGTTGAACAGCCGCGCGGCCTCGATTCGTTCGCGCAATACGGCGGGGATCGGCGCACCGGTTTGGTAATGTTTTGCATGGCGATCAAGCACCACGGATTCGAGCGCCCAGTGCTCGAATAATTGCGACGGCAGTTCGATGTAATCCTGCAACACGTTGGTGCCCGACAGTCGCTCAAACGTGACGTTCGACAGCAGCCCGTGCAGGCCGTGACCGAATTCGTGAAACAGCGTGCGCACGTCGTCGAGGCTCAGCAGCGTGGGCTCGCCCGCAGGTGCTTTGGCGAAATTATTATGGTTCGCGATGATCGGAATGATGTCGCTTCCGGCAATCCGCGACTGCAAACGATACGCGCTCATCCATGCGCCACCGCTCTTTGATGCACGCGCAAAGTTGTCGCTTAAAAACAAGCCAACCAGCGCGCCGCTGGCGTTTTTGACCTCGAAGGTTCGCACGTCGGGGTGGTACATCGGCACACCCATTTTCTCGTCGAACGTCAGCCCAAAAAGCTTGTCGGCGCAATCAAACATGGCACCGATCATGGCGTTCAATTCAAAGTACGGCTTGGTCTCGGCATCATCCAATTGGTATCGCGTTTGGCGCACTTTTTCTGCGTAAAAACGCCAATCCCACTGCTCAATTGCGTGTGTGTTGCCGCTCGCCAGCGCCATTGCCTTGATTGCATCCAGCTCGGCATTTGCGCGCCGCTTGGCCGGTTCCCACACTTGGCCGAGCAGCGCTTGCACCGCAGACGGTTGTCCCGCCATGCGATCGACCAACTGGTAGTCCGCGAACGTTTTGTAGCCGTGCAGATTGGCTTGCTCCAGCCGCAGTTTCAGAATTTGCAATGCAATCGGACGGTTGTCGTTGCCACCCGCATGCTCGCCGCGCGCAAGCCACGCTGTGAGCGCCTGCTCGCGCAAATCGCGACGCTCGGAAAAGGTGAGAAACGGCACCATCAATGATCGCGACAAGGTGATTGCATACACGTGCTCACCCGTGTGCCCGCGTGCCTCAGCGGCGGCTTTGGCGGCGTGACGCAGCGATGCCGGTAGACCCGCTAGCTCGTCCTCATTGGTCAACAGCAATTGATAAGCCGCCTCATCCGCCAACACGTTTTGTGAAAACTGAGTGGTGAGTTCGGCGAGCTTCGCAACCACCTGTGCGTAACGCGTTTTTGCGGCTGCATTGAGGTTGGCACCGGCGCGCACAAAATCAAGATGCACCCGATCAACCAAGCGACGTTGCTCAAGCGAGAGCTCGAGTGAGGCTGCCTGCGCGGCAACCGCGTTGATGCGCGCGAAGAGCGCGGCGTTCATATAAATCGCGCTGTTGTGCGCAGCCAGCAGTGGCGCGATTTCGAGCTCTACTTTTTGCAGCGCGGGGGACGTTTCTGCGGCGGCAAGATTGAAGAACAGGTCGCGCACGCGAGACAAATTGCGACCGCTGCCGTCAAACGCGGCCAACGTATTGGCAAACGTTGGCGCGTCGGTTGCCGCAGCGAGTGCATCAATTTCGCTGCGTTGCTCGGCGAGCGCTGCTGCAAACGCGGGCAGGTAGTGCTCGGCATGCACCCGTGCGAAGGGCGGCAAACCGTACGGCGGGGCCCAAGTGTCAAGGAGAGGATTACTGCTCATGATGCGGCTTCAAAACGATACCAATGAAGCCGCCATTGTAGGAGCGGCGCTAGCCGCGATGGGCACGATGGGCGCGTGGGCAATCGCGGCCAGGGCTAGGGCTAGGGCCGCTGCTACAGAAAATTACTCGGTCGCTGCGGCAGCACCTGCACTGCGGCCCTTATGCCACAGCACATCGGGCTGGCCGTTCACACGGTTCAACACGCGCGACAACACAAACGCCATGTCGCTTAGCCGGTTCAAATAAATGCGTGACGGCAGCGATACCTCGGCCACATCAGCCAGCGCAACCAGCGTGCGCTCCGCACGTCGCCCAACGGTGCGCACCAAATGCGCATACGCCGCCGCGCGCGAGCCGCCGGGCAGAATAAATTCTTTGAGCATCGGTAAGTCGGCGTTGAGCGACTCGGTCAAGGCCTCAAGCCGTTCGACATGCAGGTCGGTGATGGCGAAGTAACCAGGAATGGCCATCTCGCCGCCAAGATCAAATAAATCATGTTGCACATCGGTCAAAGCCTCGCGCAGCGCGTCGGGCAGCGTCTCGGTGAGCAGCAGACCGACCACACAATTAAGCTCGTCAACATCCCCAAGCGCGGCAACGCGTGGATGATTTTTTGCGATGCGCGTGCCGTCACCGAGCCCGGTGGTGCCCGCGTCGCCGGTTTTCGTTGTAATCTTCGATAAACGATGGCCCATAAGCTTGCTGACAATCTGTGGTTGTATTGAATAAATGAGTGTAGAAGAATCGCCGGTTTTGATCGACGCCGACACCGACAGCGGGGTGGCAACAGTCACGCTAAACCGCCCTTTGCAATTTAACGTGTTGTCGAGTGGCATGCTCACCGCGTTACAAGCCGCGCTGGATCGCGTACGGTCTGATCGCGCTATTCGGGTGGTGGTTTTGGCTAGCGTTGGCCGCGCGTTTTGTGCCGGACATGATCTGCGCGAAATGCAGGCGAATCGCGACAAGGCATGGCTCACAGCGCTGTTCGCGCAGTGCTCAAATGTGATGCTCTCTATCGCCGCAATGCCGCAGCCGGTGATCGCTTGCGTGCAGGGCGTTGCAACCGCCGCCGGTTGCCAATTGGTCGCTGCATGCGATTTGGCGATTGCCGGCCACAACGCAAAATTTGCAACCAGTGGCGTGAATCTAGGGCTATTTTGCGCAACGCCTGCGGTGGCCATCACACGAACGATGGCTGCCAAACATGCGGCCGAGTTGCTGTTCACCGGCGACTTTATCGCGGCCGAACAAGCTGAACGTTGGGGCTTGGTGAACCGCTGCGTTGACGACGCATCGCTGCGCCAGGCAACCGAGCTTTGGGCACAATCAATCGCTGCTAAATCGGGCGCTGCGCTAGCTTCGGGCAAAGCGCTGCTTCGCGCGCAGCGAGAGCTCTCGTTAACAGACGCTTACGCAATCGCCGGAACCACCATGGCGCGCGACATGCTGAGCACAGACGCCAATATAGGCATCGCGGCCTTTATCGAAAAACAACCCATGCCTGAATGGATTCATCAATGAGTTTGCTGAGGCGCGACACGCCGCCACCCACCGAATCGTGGGAGCGCTTGCGCGAATGGGCGCGACAGTCGTGGTGGCAGCGCTTTCGCGAATCGGTTTTGCTGATGCTGCCGTTCACCACCGTGTTGCTGCTGTTGTCAGGGGTGATCTTGCTGTTTGCAGAATCGTCGTGGCGCTCAGTGCGGCTGATCGGCGCGCTGTGGGTGGTGTGCGTGCCGTTGGCCGGGCTCGGTCACATGCGCCGAATGGGACGTGCTGCGGCGCAGGTGCCACCGATCTCAGCAGCGAGCCGCAATCCGACGACAGCAGTCGACATTCGCGGTAACAAAGACCACTAGCCGTGCAATTGCCGATGTCACTGGCCGTGCAGCTGTCGGCGTTACGAGCCGTGCAACTGCCGGCGCGCGGAAAAAAAGTTGAAGCCAAAACCCACCGCAGCACCGACCAAAATCGCCCCCCAAATCTGCCAAATCAGTCGCTCGGAAAGATAAATCAGGGTCGAAGAAATGGCGAAATTGAGCGCGGTGCCCACCGATTGGCGCAGTGCGTATTGCCCCCAGTCGGCAAAGCTCGCGGGGCGCTGCACCACAAACGTAAAGCGGCGATTGAAGAGATACGTGGTGGTTACGCCCGCAAGCAAACCCGCTGACCGTGCGGCCAACACCGGAATGCCCCACTTTACGGCCACTGTGACTATCGCCGTATCAATCGCTAACGCGATAAATGCGCCCATCAGATAGCGCACCGCTTGCCGCAAAGTTTCCCGCACCTAGCCAACTCCACAGCTACACGCTACACGTAATCGCCCAGCGTACCAGAATCAGCCCTGTCCCTAGAGCGAGCGCTCAAAGCAGGCTGCGAACCCCACACACAGCTCGGCAAATTTCTATAATTGGAAAGTTTCGGGCCACGCTACAGTCTTGGCGACGCCCTCATAGGAGAGAAGTGTGAAGATACTGGTTCCGGTCAAGCGCGTTGTTGATTACAACGTCAAAGTGCGCGTCAAGCCTGACAACTCGGGCGTGGACATCGCCAACGTCAAGATGTCGATGAATCCGTTCTGCGAAATCGCCATTGAAGAGGCGGTTCGGCTGCGAGAAAAAGGCGTGGCGACTGAGGTAATCGCCGTGTCCGCGGGCGTGTTGCAATGTCAGGAAACGCTGCGCAACGCGATGGCCATTGGTGCGGATCGTGCGATCCTGATTGAAACCGATGTTGAATTGCAGCCGCTGGCCGTTGCCAAATTGCTCAAGGCCATTGTCGACAAAGAGCAACCGGGCCTCGTGATTCTTGGCAAGCAAGCCATTGACGACGACGCCAATCAAACCGGGCAGATGTTGTCGGCGCTCCTCGGTTGGGGTCAGGCAACGTTTGCATCCAAGGTGGAAGTCGCAGGCGACACGGTCACGGTAACTCGCGAAGTCGACGGCGGACTGGAAACGATTTCACTTAAATTGCCAGCGGTGATCACCACCGATTTGCGCTTGAATGAGCCGCGTTATGCAACGCTGCCGAACATCATGAAAGCGAAGAAAAAACAGCTGGACAACGTGAAGCCCGCAGAGCTCGGCGTTGATGTCGCGCCACGCTTAACCACACTTCAAGTGGAGGAGCCACCGAAGCGCAAGGGCGGCGTGAAAGTCGCTGACGTTGCCGCCCTCATCGATAAATTGAAAAACGAAGCAAAGGTGATTTGATCATGGCTAATCTTGTCATTGCCGAACACGATCACGGCTCGCTCAAAGCCGCCACCCTCAACGTCATCTCTGCGGCCACCGCCATCGGTGGTGACGTGCACGTACTGGTTGCAGGCGCTAACGCAAGCGCTGCTGCGGCTGCCGCGGCACAGGTCGCAGGTGTTGCAAAAGTGCTGCTTGCTGATGGCCCTGCACACGCAAAATTATTGACCGAAAACGCGGCGCTGCAAGTGGTTGCCGTCGCGGGCGCGTACAGCCACATCCTCGCGCCCGCCACGGCTTACGGAAAAAGCGTGGCACCGCGCGTCGCAGCCCTCCTCGACAAAGCGCAAATTAGTGACATCATCAAAGTGGTGGACGCCGATACGTTTCAGCGGCCAATCTACGCGGGCAACGCCTATGCCACGGTCAAATCAAGCGACAGCGTGAAAGTGTTGACGGTGCGCGGCACCGCGTTCAACGCGGCGGCGAGCTCGGGCGGCAGTGGTGTCGTTGAAAGCGTTGCGGCGGTTGCTGACTCGGGATTGTCGAGCTTTGTATCGGCCGAAATCACCAAGAGCGAGCGGCCTGAATTGACCGCTGCAAAAATCATCGTGTCCGGCGGTCGCGGCCTCGGATCGGGTGACAAATATCGTGAACTGTTGACGCCACTGGCCGACAAGTTAAACGCGGCGATGGGTGCGTCACGCGCGGCGGTTGACGCGGGCTTTGTGCCCAACGATTATCAGGTCGGCCAAACCGGCAAGATCGTCGCGCCTGATCTGTACATTGCGGTGGGCATCAGCGGCGCAATTCAGCATCTCGCCGGCATGAAAGACAGCAAGGTGATTGTTGCCATCAATAAAGACCCCGACGCGCCGATTTTCGGCGTCGCGGATTATGGTTTGGTAGGTGATTTGTTTGAAGTGGTGCCGCAGTTGGCGGCAGCGCTTTAAGGGCTACTTACTCCCTATCCGCGCGTCCTTGTAGGGTGGGCACCTCGTGCCCACCGTGACCGCGCGGTAAACAATTTATTCGTATACCAAGGCTTGATGGGCACGGGGTGCCCAACCTACAAATCCAGCCGAAAACCACGCGGGCTGCGCACGCAGAGCCCGCTAACTCAGGATGTCCCGATGAGCACCTACCAAGCCCCGCTTAAAGAAATGCATTTCCTGCTCGAGACGGTCGCACCGCTCGCTGAGCTGTGCAAACTGCCGCATTTTGCTGACGCCACGCCCGACACGGTGGCAGCGATTCTGGAAGAGTCCGCGAAATTCGCCAGCGCAGTGCTCGATCCGCTCAACTGGTCGGGCGATCAGGAAGGTGCGCAGTACAACCCAGCCGACTTCTCGGTCACCACACCCAAAGGCTT
Source organism: Burkholderiales bacterium (assembly GCA_043721275.1). GTDB lineage: Bacteria > Pseudomonadota > Gammaproteobacteria > Burkholderiales > Casimicrobiaceae > Casimicrobium. Next base: position 20,943 of record JAYSRA010000088.1, on the reverse strand, counting down.
CAAGGCTGCGTACGAAGGTTACCGCGCAATGGGCGGCGCTGGGCTGCCGATGCCGCAAGACTTTGGTGGGCTCGGTATGCCGCGCACGGTGGTGTCACTGACTGATGAAATGTTGCATTCATCAAACATGGGTTTTGGCCTGATGCCGATGCTCACTCAAGGTGCCATCGAGGCGATATTGTTGGCGGGTTCTGATGAACTTAAAGCGACGTACCTTGAAAAAATGGTGGGCGGCATTTGGACCGGCACCATGAACTTAACCGAGCCGCAGGCGGGCTCCGATTTGGCGCTGGTCAAGACGCGCGCCGAGCCACAACCGGACGGCACGTACAAAGTGTTCGGCACCAAGATTTACATCACCTACGGCGAACACGATTGGGCCGAAAACATCGTGCATTTGGTGCTCGCGCGACTGCCCGATGCGCCACCCGGCGTCAAAGGTATTTCGCTGTTGGTGGTGCCGAAATTTTTAGTGAATAAGGACGATTCACTCGGCGCAAGAAACGACGTCAAATGCATCTCGATTGAACACAAGTTGGGCATTCATGCCTCACCCACGGCGGTGATGCAATATGGCGACGCGGGCGGCGCAGCGGGCTACATCGTGGGCGAGCCCAATCGTGGCCTTGAGTACATGTTCATCATGATGAATCTGGCGCGCTTTGGCGTCGGTTTGCAAGGCGTGGGCATCGGCGAGCGGGCGTATCAGCATGCGGTAGTGTATGCACGTGAACGCGTGCAGTCGCGCGATGTGGGCGCGCCCAGAGAGCCGTCGGTGCCGATCATCCGGCACCCGGACGTGCGCCGCATGCTGCTGCGCATGCGCGCGCAAACCGAGGCGGCGCGGGCGTTGGCGATGGCCACCGCGTACGCGCTCGATTTGTCGGAGGCGCATCCTGATGCAGACGTTCGCGCGCACAACAATGCGTTCTACGAACTCATGGTGCCGATCCACAAAGGCTGGGCCACCGAGATGTCGCAAGAGGTTGCCTACTTGGGCATTCAGGTGCACGGCGGCATGGGTTTCGTTGAAGAAACCGGCGCTGCGCAGTATTACCGCGATGCGCGCATCACCACCATTTATGAGGGCACCACAGCCATTCAGGCCAACGATTTAGTCGGCCGCAAAATGGCGCGTGAGGGCGGCGTGACGGCCAAAGCGTTGATCGTTTCGATGCGTGAATTTGCGCTTGAATTGGCGGCGTCAAAACATCCGCATTTGCGGGCAACGCATGCCCGTTTGGTGGCGGGAATTGATGCCATTGAGCGCACCGTTGAATTCAATCTTGCCAACTTCAACAGCAACGTGCGCGCCTGCTTTGCCGGCTCGGTGCCGATGCTTAAATTGTTCGGCATTGTGTGCGGCGGCTGGCAGTTGGCGCGCGTTGCGCTGGAAGCCGAAAAGCGCATCAACGCGGGCCATGCCGATGCTGCGTTCTACGAGGCAAAACTCGCCACCATGCGCTTTTTCGCCGACACCATGATGCCCGAAGCGATTGCCGCAGCGGACACCATTGTCAATGGTGCTGAAGGCACGATGGCGCTGGCTGAAGCGGCGTTTTAAGTAGCACTTTTTCAGCATGTTGCAACTCCATTACGCGCCCTCCAATGCCTCGATTGCGCCGCACATTCTGCTCGAAGAAATGGGCTTGCCATTTGAGTTGAAACTCGTTGATCGCGCGAACAATGGGCACAAGTCGCCGGAGTTTTTAAAGCTCAATCCGAACGGGTTAATTCCGGTGATAGTGGACGGCGATCTGGTGCTCTACGAGACTGCGGCGATCTGTTTGCATTTGACTGATTCGCATCCCGAAAAAAATCTCGCACCCGCCGTGGGCACCCGTGAACGCGCGGTGTTCTACAAATGGCTGATGTGGATGTCCAACACCGTGCAGCCATCGATCATCATGTACTTCTATACTGATCGCTACACCTCCTCCACCGACCCTGAAGTGGTTGCGCAAATCACCGCAAAAACGCAAGAGCGAATCGGTGGGATGCTCAAGCAACTTGACGATCATCTCGGCAAAAACGGTGGGCCGTGGATGATGGGCGACACGTTTACTGTGCTCGACATTTACGCCTTCATGCTCGGGCGGTGGACGCGTGGCTTCAAGGGCGACGCGTCATCCACCAAACCGGCCAGTAACGCAACCGCGTGGCCGCATTTGGCACCGTTTATGCGCCGCGTGCTGGCTCTACCGGCGGTGCAGCGCGTGGTGGCCACCGAAGGCTTGAAAGCGCCGCTGATTTAGCCCCACTTGCCTGCGTTTGCAGGCATCAGCTTTATTCTGAAACGGCTATGGCACTAGGGCTGCCGCGCTGAAACGATTACAGTCGATTTACGACAATTATTGCTGCTAGCCCAAAAAAAATGGCGCTTTCAGCGAGAAGCTGATCGCCAATTTTTGCAAACGTCAATCCGCTTTTGCTCCGGAATCTTTCACCACTTTTGCCCACTTGGTCATCTCGCTTTTTTGATACACGGCGAGTTCGTCTGGCGTGCCGCCGACCGCGTCCAAACCTGCGTCCGCTAATCGTTTGGCAACATCCGGCAGTTTCAAAATGCGGCGCACTTCTAGCTGCCATTTATCGATGATCGGCTTGGGCGTATTGGCCGGTGCAAACAGCGCAAACCAGCTCACCGCGTCGAACCCCGGCAGCCCCGATTCAGCGATGGTTGGAATCTCCGGCGCGGCGGGCGAGCGGGTGCTGCTGGTCACACCCAGCGCGCGCAGCTTGCCTTCGCGCACCAGTGGCAGGCTCGACGGCATGTTGTCAAACATCATCGTCACGCGGCCGCCCAGCACGTCAGGAATAGCGGTGGCGCGGCCTTTGTACGGGATGTGCACCATGTCGATACCAGTCATGGTTTTGAACAGCTCGCCAGACACGTGAATGCTGGTGCCCGAGCCGCTGGAGGCGAAGGTCATCTTGCCTTCTTTTTTGCCGAGCGCAATGAAATCCTTCAAGTTTTTCGCCGTCACATCGTTGTTCACCACCAACATATTCGGCGTGGTGGCCAAAAGCGTAATCGGCGCAAAATCTTTCACCGCGTCGTACGGCATTTTTGAATACAGCGCGGGGTTGATCGAGTGCGTGCCGACGGTGCCGACCACAATGGTGTAGCCGTCCGGCGCGGCTTTCGCCACGAAGTCCGCACCGCTATTGCCGCCCGCGCCGGGCTTGTTGTCAACGATCACCGGTTGGCCCCACGCGGTTGATAATTTTTCGCTCAAGATGCGCGCCAGCGTGTCCGGCGCGCCGCCGGTGGTGAAGGTGACCACGATGCGCAGCGGCTTGTCCGGAAAGCTCGCGGCTGCGGGCTGCGCAAGCGCCGATTGAGTGCCAAACAAGCACGCGAATACGCAGGTCAAGCCGAGCGCAATGCTCGCCGCTCTCCGCGCCGATGCGGTCAATATTTTCATGGTGTGTCTCCTTGGCAACCATAGTAGCGCGCGCCGTTTGCAGCGCGCGTCGTATCGACAAAATTGCGATGATTGGTAGCGACAGCTTTTCCGTAGGAAGCTTATTTTAATTGGGCTAAAGGCGTTTTTAGCCATAAACCGAGTTATAGCCAAAATCAGCGTAAGCCCAAATTTAATAAGCTTTTAAGCTAAAAGCTGTATGTCAATGACGAAGAAAATATTTGCGCAAATATGCACCGATTGATGCTGTTGACATGGGCTGCGTAACAGACCCGCAGCCAAAAAACCCTGCTGCACGGCAACATCGCGCCTATCGTTTTGCGCAAACAATCAAGCGCGTCGATTTCGCGTTATGCTCAACAAACCAAAGGTGGGTAAGCAGTCGGGGATGCGGTTTTACGGATGAGCATTATCAATCGCACGTTACTCGACACCACGCTTGCCGCCATCGCCGAGCAACCCGGCACATCCTCGCACGCAGCGACGATTTCGCTTGAAAACTTTTCCACGCTATTTGATCGCCTGCCGGTGGGTGCGTATCGCTCCGCCATTTCTGAGCGCTTGCTGCGCGCCAACGCCGCACTGGTCGCACTTAACGGTTACGCGTCCGAGGCGGAGATGTTGCGCAGCGTTAACGACATCGCCAGCGAGTGGTATGTGGATCCGCATCGGCGCGGCGAATTCACGGCGCAATTGCGACGCGATGGACAAGTGGTCGCCTTCATCTCTGAAATCTATCGGCACAAAACACGCGAGCGCATCTGGATCAGCGAAAACGCGCATCTGGTGCGCGACGCCGAGGGCGAGCCGCTCTACTACGAAGGCACCGTTGAGGACATCACCCAAACGCTGCACGCCAATAACCTGATCGCACTGAGCGAGCGGCGCTTTCGTGCGTTGACCGAAAAAGCGCAGATGGTCACCGTGCTGTGTGACCGTTTCGGCAAGATCATGTTTGTTAGCGCCGCGTTTGAGCGCCTGCTCGGCTATCGCACTGCGGTGGTTGAAGGTGGCAACTTGTTTGACTTCATTCACACCGCTGATGCCTATGAGCAGCGCGAAGAATTGCGCCGCGTCTCCGTCGGCACCAACAGCGGCCGCGAATCGATCATGCGCTTTCAACATGCCGATGGGCGCATGCGCTATTGGGCGGTGATCGGCAACAACTGCCTTGAAGATGAAGCGCTCAGCACCATCGTGCTGCACCTGCGCGACGTCACCGATTCGCTGCTGGCCGACGCGCGCGTGCGCCACTTGGCGAGCACCGACACATTGACCGCTATTGCCAATCGAGCCTGCCTTGAAGAGGCCACCGCTGCGGCGATTGCTGCGGCGAAACATGTCGACGGCAAGGTGGCACTGGTGTTTCTTGATATCGATCATTTCAAGGTCATCAACGATGCGTACGGTCACGCGTTTGGCGACAAATTGTTGCAGCACATTGCAGCGCTACTCAAGCAAACCTGCGGCGACGACACGTTGGTTGCTCGCGTTGGCGGCGATGAATTTGCGGTGCTGCTGCGAACGCTGGGAAGCCCTGCCGCGCTCGCAGTGCTGTGCAAAAAAATACTGAAAGCGTTGGCGCAAACTACGCGCATCGACGGCTTTGATGTGTGCGCCCAGGCGAGCGCCGGCGCAAGCATCTATCCCGATGACGCCGACTCGCCCGCTGAGCTTTTGCAGCATGCCGATCTCGCCACGTTTAGCGCTAAAGCCAACGGGCGCAACACCTATCGGCACTTCTCACCCGCGCTCGCCCATCACGCCAAACTGCGCGGCAAATTGGTGAACGATTTGCGCGTTGCCGTGGCAGAGCAGCAGTTTGAAGTCTGGTATCAACCGCAGCTCAATCTGAGCACGCGCGCGCTGGTGGGGTTCGAAGCGCTGCTGCGCTGGCGGCACCCCGCGCGCGGCATTGTGTTGCCCGATGAGTTCATCGCCACCGCCGAAGGTCAAGGCTTGATTGACGAGATCGGCAACTTCGTGCGCGAAGCTGCCATCGCGCAAGCTGCACACTGGTCGCGGCAATACGCCCGCCCGCTGCGCATCGCCATCAACGTGTCAGCGCTTGAGCTGCGCGGTAAAACGTATGCCGAGCGTCTCGACGGCACGCTGCGCGAACACAACATACCAGCCGAGCAAGTCGATATCGAGATCACCGAACGGGTGTTTGTCGACACGCACACCCATGCCGTTGAAGCGTTGCAACAACTGCGCAGCCTCGGTGTGAAAATCGCGCTGGACGACTGGGGTGTGGCCTATTCGGCCATCTCGTACCTTCGCAAATTTCCGGTTGACGTGGTGAAACTGGATCGCACTTTCATCGGCGGTTTGCCTAAGTCAACCGTTGACGGCGCCATCGTTCGTGCGCTGCTCACGCTGGCGCATGAGCTGCACTTGCGCGTGGTCGCCGAAGGCATCGAGCGGCCCGGTCAACTAAGCTTTTTGCAGTCGCACGGCTGCCCCGAAGGCCAAGGATTTTTGTTCTCCAAAGCGCTCACCGCCGCCGATGTTGAGGCGGTGTGGCTCAAGGCTGCCACGTAGCCCACCACGCCGCGGGTGGCTGGCGCACCGCGCTGCGCTAAGCAGCGTCCCTTAAACGCCCCGGCACGCCCGCCGCGCATCACTAAATGAATCGCGGGGCTTGCGCTCGGCCGTTTGTGGCGCAAAATAGACCATTGGGATTTTTGTGCGACGTGCTTGGGCCTTACTTAGGCTTGCCGCGCTGTTGCGGATCCTCACGAGGGAGTGACGGGTTTGTTTGATTTATTGGCGGCGGCTTGATGGCCGTGGTCGCTGCGTTGCAAGGCTGGCTCGGTGTCGCGCTGGTAGCGGTGTTGCTGCTGGCATTTTTTGTGTCGGTGCAAAAGCGTTTGCGACGGCTGGAGACGGCTGCGCGCGGCGTGCCTAACGCCGCTTTGGCGTCAATGGCGGCGCTGAACAAAATGACTTGGAAACAGTTTGAGCTGTTGGTGCATCAGGCGTTTCGGCACCGCGGTTTTGTGATCGGCGAGACCGGCGCGACCAGTGCAGACGGCGCGGTGGACATGGTGCTAAGGAAGGCGGGCGAATATTTTCTGGTGCATTCGCGGCTCTGGAAGGCACCCCTCGTGGACGTGGTGCCGGTGCGCGAGCTGCACAACGCGATGCGCGCCAAGCGGGCCGCAGGCGGCTTTGTGGTGACCACCGGCAGCTACACACGCGAGGCGATGGCGTTTGCCAGTGGCCGTAATATTCAGCTGATTGACGGGCCGACGCTGCGCGAAATGTTGAACGACACGGCGGGCATTCCGACCGGCGTGCCCACGGTCATCACCATCGGCGAGCCGTCGATCATGCCGGTCAACCGTGCCGCGTCCGCACCAGCTGGCAGCACACCCAAAGCGCCGCAGCCTAATGCGCCCAACGCACCCAAAAAGCCCAGAGCCGCTGCGTAATTTGCGCTTCAACCCGGGAAATCTACATCTATAGCTTTTGTCTACTAGCGCCATTATGCTTGGGCTAAGACGATAAAACCGCATTAGTCGACTATTGCTAAAAACGCCTTCTATCCCAAGAGAAACGGCGCTTTCACGAAAAAGCCAATAAAACTTAAGTCCCGTTAACCCCGTTTGCGGGTCTGCTTCGTTTCAGTCTTCATGCATCTCATTTCGAGGTGCACCCGAAGCTTCAAGGAGCTCACCATGTTGCGCAAAATTCTCTTCACCGCCGTCGTTGCTGCCACGGCAGCCGCGTCGATGAATGCCTCGGCCATTGGCCGTTTAGCCGACGTCACCGTGATTGATCGCTCAACCCGCGAAACGCTGCCGGTGTACTTCGCCAAAGGCGAGTATTGGGTCGCGGGCACCCCCGGCGCAAAATATTCGGTGGCCGTGGCGAACGGCTCCGGTGGCCGCATGATGGCGGTGATGTCGGTGGACGGCGTGAACGTGCTTAACGGGCAAACCGCAAGCGTTGAGCAGACGGGCTACGTGTTCGACGGCTATCAGCGCTATGAGGTGACCGGCTGGCGCAAAAGTAATCAGGAAGTTGCCGCGTTTGAATTTGTCGCCTCGCCCGCCTCGTACGCCGCGCGCACGGGCCGTCCGGCAAACGTCGGCGTGATCGGTGTGGCGCTGTTTAAAGAGCGCTTGTATCAACCGCCAGTGAGTGTGGCCCCGCCCATCTATCGCTACGGCGCAAATGGTGGCTATGGCGGCTATGACGCGCCGGATGATCGCAAACATATGACGGCAGAGGCCGCCGCCGACAGCGCGTCGTCGCGTGCCGCACCCGCACCATCACAAAGCGCGCCGCAAAGCGCTAAGCATTCAGAATCGTATGCGACGCGCGAAAAACTGGGCACCGGTCACGGCGAACGTGAATGGTCACAGGTGACCAACACGAGCTTTGATCGTGCGCAAAGTTCACCTAACGAGACGATTCGCATTCGCTACGACAGCCGCGAAAATTTGCTCTCGATGGGTGTGATTCAGCAACCGCACCAGCATCGTCCGTGGAATCGCACGCCGAACGCATTCCCAGAAAGCCTCGGTTTCGTGCCGGATCCGCCACGTTATTGGCGCTAGGAACAAGCCGAACCTTTCAACTTCTTAGCCATACCGGCGAAGGCCGGTATCCACGCCCTGAGCAAGGCCGACGTCTTGCGCCGGGCGCAGACCCCGGCCTTCGCCGGGGTGGCGGTAACTCGTGACGCAGGCGATAATTCCTTGCATGACCCTGCCCCGCTCATCCGCTACCGACACCACCGACGAAGTCCTAATGCAATTGTTCGCGCAAGGCCAATCAAGCGCCTTCGAGCAGCTCTATGACCGCCATGAAACAGGCGTGTGGCGATTCGTGTTTCGCAGCGTGCAGAACCAGGCGGTGGCCGATGATTTAGTGCAGGAATTGTGGTTTGCGGTGGCGCGAACGGCGGCCAGTTACGAGCCCACAGCCAAGTTCAAAACGTGGCTGTTCACGATGGCACGAAACCGCGTGATCGACCATGTACGCAGCGCTAAAAATCACCTCAGTATTGATGCTGAAAACGACGATGGTGAATCAATGTTTTCTGATCTGGCAGCGGAGTCACGGTTGGGCCCGTTGCGCCAGGTGAGCTCGCGCGAACAGGCCACGGCACTACTGAACGCCATTGAACAATTGCCGGACGATCAACGCGAAGTATTTTTAATGCAGGCGGAAGGTGACATGAGCGTGGAGGAGATTGCAGCGGCCACCGGCGTTTCGTTCGAGACAGCGAAGAGCCGACTGCGTTACGCCCGCAGCAAACTTAAAGTTCTGCTCGCAGATTTTGCAGAGGTGTCCGCATGAGCCAATCAACCGAAACTACACGCCCTGATCCGCTGCTGGATGCATATCGGCAAGCGAGCGCGCACGAAGGCGCACGCGCCGGTGCCCACGTGCGTGCGGCGGTGCTTGCGCACGCGCGCGTGGTGGCGCAGTCGTCGAGCGCTGCGGCCTCTGCAACGGGCGTAAGCGATGCAACGCGCGCCACACCGGCAGCCAACGAATCAAGGCCGATGTGGCGGCTGGCCGCAGGCGTGGTGATCGGCTTGGTGGGCGTGTGGATTTTTCAACTCACGCGCCCTTCGGCGGCTCCCGATACGACGGTTGCTGTACTGAATACGCCGACCGCGTCGAGCGCACAGCAAGCCGATAAAGCAGGCACGGCAGAGACGGCTAAAACCGTGACATCGGCGTCGCCTGAACCCGCGAAACCGGAAGCTGCTGTGGCCGTCGCAGCGCTACCGGTGGCGCAAGAGCGTGCTGCGCAGCGCCCCAACGCCGCGCGTGACACACAAGCGGATGCCGCACAAGCAGAACAAAATTTGGCCATGGCCAAAGCGGTCGCGCCCAAAGAAAAAAACGATCAACCGGCGGCGTTTGCCGGTGCTTCAGCGGCCGCAGTGACCGCAGCGCCATCGGTTGCAGCGGCGTCGGCTGCTGCCGACTCGGTGGCCGCCATGAGCCATGAGGTCGTGATCGCCTCGGCTGACACCCGCAAATCGGCGCGGCTGCAGTCGCGCGCGGAAGTGCTGCCGCCGTCGCCCGCGTTGGCCACAAGCGCACCGCCACCGCCCGCCGCGCCAAACGCATTCCCGGCGCAAGCGTCTGACGTGGCAGTTGCCGCCGCCCCAACCGCCGCAACCGCCGCAACCGCGCGCTCGTCGCCTGCAATCGCTGCGGCACCTGGCGACGCAGCATCTTTGGTGCGGCTGAGCGAAGCAGAACAGCAGATGTTCAAAGCCGCGCGCGCTGGCGACGCCGCCGCGCTGCGCATCGTCATCACCCGTGGCGTTAACGTGAACGCCAAAGACGAACGCGGACGCAGCGCGTTGCTCATTGCGCGCGAGCGCGGCGACGCCGAAACTATTAAGGTGCTTGAGGCCGCGGGTGCGCGGTAGCGGAAAAGCTTTTTAGAACGTCACAAGGTCGCAAACATCGCGAACACCGCCGCGCCCATCACCGTGGTTGCCAGCCACCCCAAACGGCGCAGCCGTTTGCCGATGGTGAAGCGACCCATCACGCGCTCGTTGCTACCCAAGAGCATCATCACCACCATGATCGGCAGCGAGATCACGCCGTTGATCACCGCGCTCCAAAACAGCGCTTTGATCGGATCAATCGAGGTGAAATTGAGCAGCACGCCGCCGAGCGTTGCTAACGCGATGATGGCGTAAAACTCTTTCGCTTCATGCAGTTTTTTATCGAGGCCTGAGCTCCAGTCAAAGCTCTCGACCACCGCATAGGCCGCCGATCCCGCGAGCACTGGAACCGCCAGCATGCCGGTGCCAATAATGCCTAAGCTGAACAGCAAAAACGCGAAATCGCCCGCCAGCGGTCGCAACGCTTCAGCCGCCTGCGCTGAGGTTTGAATGTCGGTGACACCCGCTTGATGAAGCGTCGCGGCGGCACTCAAAATAATGAAGAATGCCACCACGTTTGAGAAGCCCATGCCGATGTAGGTGTCCCAGCGAATGCGGCGCAAATGGCCGCGCGCCGCGTCAATCGTAATGGGCTTGCCCGCTGCATGGTGCGCACGCAAGTCCTCCATCTCTTGCGCCGCTTGCCAGAAAAAAAGATACGGACTGATGGTGGTGCCGAACACCGCAACCACCATCATGATGCTCTCGCGCGTGATCGCGAGCTGCGGCCACACGATACGCTGCGCTACCTCAAACCACGGCACTTCAATGGTGAACACCACGGCAACGTAGGCGAGCAAAGCAAGCGTCAACCACTTCAGAAAGCGCACGTATTTTTGATACGGAATAAACACCTGCAACAGCAAGCACAGCAAGCCGAAGGTGACCGAATACACGTGCGACGAACCGCCAAGCAGCAAGCGCAGCGCCTCGCCCATCGCCGCGATGTCAGCGGCGATATTGATGGTGTTGGCGAACAGCAACAAACCGACAATGCTGTACAGCACCGGTCTCGGATATTGCGCCTTGATGTTCGCCGCAAGCCCGCGCCCTGAAAGACAGCCCAGCCGCGCGCTAACCATTTGAATGCCGCACATCAACGGATAGGTGAACACCACCGTCCACAACATGCCAAACCCGAATTGCGCACCGGCCTGCGAGTAGGTCGCGATGCCACTCGGATCGTCGTCAGCTGCGCCGGTAATCAGGCCGGGGCCCAGCTGCTTCAGCGCGGAATACTCCGCGTTATTTTTGTTAGTTTGCATCGCGCGCTCAGTTGCCAGTTGTCACGATGATGCACTACTTCGACTGACAATGCGCTGACCGACGCAGTGACCGCGTAGGCTGAGTCAAGACCCAGCACTGCCAAGTTGCGCCGCTACTGGGTCTATCGACCCAGCCTACAAACAGAACGTTACGCCACCTCCGGTCGTCTCACCCGATACCACGCCGCATAAATCGCGGGCACGGCGAGCAGCGTCAATACCGTGGCAACAACCAATCCAGCCATGATCGCCACTGCCATCGGGCCCCAGAGCACGCTGCGCGTCAGCGGAATCATCGCGAGCACGGCCGCCGCAGCGGTCAACACAATCGGTCGGAATCGACGTACCGCTGCCTCCCGTGCGGCTATCCACGCATGCGTGCCGGTATTCATGTCTTGCTTGATTTGGTCGATCAAAATGATGGTGTTCCGCATGATGATGCCCATCAGCGCAATCATGCCGAGCAACGCCACAAAACCAAACGGCATTCTGAACGCAAGCAAGCCGATGGCGACTCCCACGATGCCGAACGGCGCGGTCAACAACACGATGCTGGCGAGCGAGAAACTTTGCAATTGCAACATTAGCAGCGCGAGCCACACGAAAATCATTAATGGCGCACCGGCCGCGATGGATGCCTGCGCTTTGGCGTTTTCTTCATACGCACCGCCCACTTCAACGCGATAACCGGGCGGCAAGTTCGCGCGAATGCCATCAAGTTGCGGATTGATCCCGGCGGCGACATCGGGGGCCTGCACACCGTCAACCAAATCTGATCGCACCGATAGCGTGGGCAGGCGTGAATAGCGACGCACAATCGGCTCTTCCATCACTTGCGTCACGCGCGCAACCGTTGCTAGCGGCACGGTGCGACCGCTGCTGGTGGGCACTTGCAGATCTTCCACTTGCGACACCGCGAGGCGCTCAGCGGGCGGGCCGCGCAACACCACATCAATCAACCGATCACGTTCACGAAATTGGCCAATGGTCGCACCCGACACCGCACCGCCCAAGGCCCGCGCCACGGTCAGCGAGGTGACACCCGCTGCCCGCGCCCGATCCTGATCGACCTCCACCTGCAGTGCGGGGGCCCGATCACCCCAATCGGTATTGACTTCAACCGTACTCGGATTTTTGCGCAGCACGACGGCCACCTGATCGCCGATTTCTTTAAGCTTCGCCACATCCGGCCCGCTCACGCGGAAGATAATTGGGTACGCCACCGGTGGCCCGAGCGGCGTCTTCAACGCTCGCCCGCGTACGCCGGGAAAGTTGGTGTCCAGCTCAGTCTTCAAGCGCTGCGAAACGCGATCGCGCGCTGCGACGCTGTCGGTCAAAATCAGCGTGTGGGAAAAATTCGGGCGGAACAATTCTTGATTCAACGACAAGAAGAAACGTGGCAACGAATTGCCCACACTCGTCACAAAAGTCTGAACGTCTTTGTCCGCTTTCAAAATCGCCTCAAGCTTTTCAACTTGCGCTTCGGTCGCTATGAAGCTTGAGCCTTCGGGCAGCCACATTTCCACCATGACCTCGGTGCGATCACTGGTCGGGAAGAACTGCTTTTCTGTGAAGCCCATGCCCATACCGCCAAGCACTAAACCGGCTATGGTGATGGCAATAGTGATCCAGCGATGCGTAATGCACCAATCGATGATGGAGCGTAAACGTGAATAAAACGGCGTGTCGAAGTGCTCGTGCGCTTCGCCCGCGGCACCGCCGCCGCTGCCCTGGGCGGCAGCGTTCTTGGGCGCTTTCAATATCCAGTAACCAAACAACGGCGTGGCGATGATCGCGGCAAACCACGACAGCACTAGCGCGATGCTGGTGACGCTGAACATGTCAAAGGTGTATTCACCGGTCGACGATTTCGCGGTGCCGATTGGCAAAAAACCAGCGGCAGTTACGAGCGTTCCGGAAAGCATTGGCCACGCCGTGCTGGCGTAGGCAAACGTCGCAGCGGAGAATTTTTTGAAGCCCTCCTCCAGTTTGCGCACCATCATTTCAACCACGATCATCGCGTCGTCGACGAGCAAACCAAGCGCAATAATCAGCGCGCCGGTGGAGATGCGGTGCAAATCAATCTTGAAAATTTGCATCGCCAAAAACGTCGCCAGCAGCACGAACGGGATGGTCAATGCCACGACCGCACCCGCCCGCCACCCGAGCGACAAAAAGCTCACGGCGAGCACGATGGCCACCGCTTCTAGCAGCGAACGCATGAAGGTGCCCACGGCTTCTTTCACCACCTTGGGTTGGTTGCTCACTTGATGAATTTCGATACCGACGGGCAGATCATTTTTGATGCGCGCCATTTCTTTGCTGAGGTTGTCGCCAAGCTGCAATACATCGCCGTCGCCTTTCATAGCGATGGACAAAGCAATGCCCGGTTTGCCACCATAGCGAATGGTCTGCACCGGCGGGTCAATGTAGCCGCGATAAACGTTGGCAATGTCGCCCAAACGTATGGTGCGACCGTTCACCGCGAGCAGCAGTTCGCGCACCGATTTCACGCTGGGAAAATTGCCGCTCACGCGCAGCGGAATAGCGCTGTCTTTCGTTTGAATCACACCGGCCGGAGCAACCGCGTTTTGCGCCTGTAACTGCGTGGCAATAGACGTGGCATCAATGCCCAGCGCGCCGATTTTGGTGTTGCTGATTTCAACGTAAATCTTGTCGTCGAGCGCTCCCACCAGTTCAATCTTTGACACATCAGGAATGCGTAGCAATTCTTGGCGCACATCCTCGACTTTATCGCGCAATTCCGTGAGCGAGAAGCCGTCGCCGGTGAACGCGTAGATGGAGCCAAACACATCGCCAAATTCGTCGTTGAAAAACGGCCCCAGCGTCTCCGGCGGAAGCGTGTGCCTGATGTCGCCGACCTTCTTTCGCACCTGATACCAAAGCGCTTGCACATCCTTGCGCGGCGCGGCGTCAACCAGCTCCAAAATAATCAGCGACTCGCCCGGTTTGGAGTAGCTTTGCGTGCGCTTGAAAAACGGCATCTCCTGAAGTTTTTTCTCCAGACGATCAGTGATTTGAGTGTCGACTTGACTGGTGGTTGCACCGGGCCACAGCGTGCGCACCGTGATCGCGCGAAAGGTGAAGTCAGGGTCTTCGCGCTGACCGAGTTTGAAGTACGCCGCGAAGCCCGCAATCGCGATGGCGAGAATGAAAAACAGGGTGAGTTGTTTGTGCTTGATTGCGGCCGCAGAAATGTTCATGCCGGTGGCCGCGTGCTTATCTTCTTTGCCGCTCATGGTTTGCTGCTTTCTTTGCTGGGCGCAGGCACGGGGACTGCCGCAGCAGCAGCAATTGGCACATCCAGCAATCGCACCTTCTGCCCCGGCTGCAACAGATTCGCACCCGCGGTCACCACCAGGTCACCGGGCTTAAGTCCCGTCAACACCGCGACCCCATCGTTGGTGCTCTCGCCGGTCTTGATCTCCACCGCTTTCACCGTCTCGCTGGCGCGATCCACCAGCCACACACGCGTTGCGTTGTCGCGGGTGTAGAGGGCCGTGTTCGGGATCACAATGGCTTGCGCTTCACCCAGCTCCAAGCGCACCGTGGCGCTCATGCCGAGTTTGACCGTGTCGTCGGCGTTGATCATCGACAAGCGTGCGGTGTAGGTGCGGCTTGCGGCATCTGCCGCTGGCGACAATTCGCGTAATTTGGCGACGAACAGTTTGCCCGGCAACGCATCGAATTGCGCAGCAAAACCTTTGGCTGATTTGATCAACCCGACCGCACGTTCTGACACGTTGACGATGATTTCTTTCTCACCCAGTTGCGCCACGCGCACCACACTTTGCCCCGCGGCGACCACGCTGCCGGCCTCTGCATCAACAGCAATCACTACACCCGCTTTATCAGCGCGCAAGGTCTGAAAATTCAGTCCGTTCTGCGCGCTGCTGAGTTGCGACAACGCCGCTTTTACGCGCGCATCAGCCGCGTCGGCTGTGGCAACCTGACGCTCTAGCGCAGCGCCCGATACGAAGCCTTTGTCGCGCAAGTCTTGCTGCCGTTTGGTCTCGCTTTGCTGCAATTTGTAGTCCGTTTTTGCGACCTCAACTTGCGCGGCTTGCGCGTTGATCGCGGGCAACACGTCTTGCGAATCGAGCACCGCGAGCACTTGCCCAGCTTTAACTTCTTGCCCGACATCGACCAGTCGCCGCGCGATTTTTCCGGGCACGCGAAATCCGTAGCGCTGCTCAAAACGCGGGCGCACTTCACCCGGTAAATACGAAATATCGTTGAGCGCGCTCATGCCCACTTGCATGAAGCGCACCGGACGCGGCAGCTCGGGTTTGCTGGCTTGTGCTGCTGCCGTTACCGTGGGAGCAGCGTCGTCTTTTTTACCGCAACCCGTCGCGGTGACGAGGGCCGTGCTGATTACGAGCGCGAGGAGGAGCGTTACTTTTTTGTTCATGCTTTTCAAACCTAGAGAGTCGGTGTTGTATGCGTTGTCTGCGTTGTCAATGTCGATTCAGGAATGCCCGTGGCCTGCGCCCAGTAGCGCGTGAGGGCGAGCGAGGCCTCTTCTTGATAGGTGCCCATGCCGGGCAATTGCGGGCATTTGGGATCGGTCGCGCTCTTCTCGCCGCGCAGGCTGTACAGCCCAATCATCAGCGCGTAACTGTGCTTGAGCAGGCGCACGCCCTCACTCGGCGCGAGCTTCGGAAAGTGCCGCTCCAGGCCGGCACCCGCGGTCACTAGCCACGTGGTCATTTGCATCTGAAACTGCATGGCGGCGTTGAGCGGCACTGCGTTTTCGGCAAAGCCCATGCAGCATGCGCCGAGCGGCATGTAAGCGGGCACATCAAGCAAATGCGCTTTGACGAGCGCGTGCATTTCTGCATACTGGAACGGCGCGCTGCGGCTCAATCGCTCAATCAAGGTGCTGAAAAAATGCTCAACCTGCCGCGCATGCAGCGCCAAATAAATTTCTTCTTTGGTCTGAAAATAAAGATAGACGGTGCCCTTGGCAAGCCCCGCCGCCTCGGCCACGTCGGCCACGTTGGCCAGATCATGGCGCTCGGTAAAGAGGCGCTCGGCGGCATCGAGAATGGCTTGACGACGCGCCTCTTTGTCGACGCCGTCGAGCGCACGCACGCGTTTGTTGCCATCGCTTGAACCGTGCAGCAGCGCTTTTAACCGGGCCTTGGCGGACGGGCCGGATGTCACCGACGCGCCTTCGCCGTGTGCATCACGTCGACGCTGGTCGGCATGCACCGCGGCATGCAAATCGATGACGTCACGAATAATTTTTTTGATCGGTGGCATGAAGTGAGCAGTGGGATCGAAGCCGAACTGACCCTGAGTCATTAACAACCTGAATCGTAAATGACTCGTGGTCAGTTGTAAATACTTTCAGCTAAAAAACGTGGATTGTGCCAATAGCTTTCTGCTACTTTCCCCATTTAACATGGGCTAGGACGCTAAAACATTCAATATCGACTATGTAGTAAATAACGGTTTAGCCCAATTGAAATGGCTATTTCCGTCCAAAGCTGATGCGCCATCACCTCGACTTCGCGTTGCGCAGAAACCGCCTACCATGCCACACAGAATGGGCTTCTCCGCTCGGCCGGTGTACGTTTGCCGACTATGATGCAGGTGCCACGAAACCAACGCCCGCGCTTCTGCGTAAATCCTGCGCCACGGCGGCGGTTTCAATTGAGACACGCGCCCTCACGTCAGACAATATCGGTTAATCGGCGACAGGAAAACATTAGGCATGCAACACACAATTTCTGAGAAAGTCGCACAGACGCACACGTTGGCACACACGCGGGCGCACACGTATCGCGCCCTGCGCGCCCGCAGCCGCGAGATCGCAGCGCCGCTGTCGGCCGAGGATTGTCAGGTGCAATCGATGCCGGACGCGAGCCCCATCAAGTGGCATTTGGCGCACACCACGTGGTTTTTTGAGACCTTCATTCTTGAGCCCCACGCTGATCGCTACGTCGCGTTCGACCCATCCTTCAAAGTGCTGTTCAACAGTTATTACAACGGCGTGGGCGACAAACATCCGCGCCCTGATCGCGGCCTGTTATCGCGCCCCTCGCTTGATCGGGTGATCGGCTACCGCGCGCATGTGGACTCAGCGATGAGCGCGTTTTTGCAGAATGAAGTGCTCGCGGCGTCAGTGCAACAACTGATCACCCTCGGCTTCAACCACGAGCAGCAACATCAAGAGCTGATGCTCACCGATGTCAAACATTTGCTCGCGAGCAATCCGCTGCAACCTAGCTACGCCGACCGCACCGATCAGCCGCACGATGCAGTGGTTGATCCCACCACGCGCACGTCGTTCACCGGCGGCCTGATCGAAATTGGCCACGATGGCGAGCACTTCGCGTTCGATAACGAAGGGCCGCGCCATCAAACATTTTTGCGACCGTATCAGCTCGCCAATCGGCTCGTTACGCAGCGCGACTATCTTGCTTTCATGGCCGACGGCGGTTATGCGCGACATGAACTGTGGCTGTCCGAAGGCTGGGACCGGGTGCGCGCGAACGGCTGGAACGCACCGTTGTATTGGCGGGTAGACGCAGACAACGGCGGCGGCTGGAGCGAGTTTACGCTGCATGGGACATGCGCGTTGGCGCTCGACACGCCGGTGACGCACGTGAGCTTTTTTGAGGCCGACGCGTATGCGCGCTGGGCCGGTGCGCGCCTGCCCTCCGAGGCCGAATGGGAACACGCAGCGGCGAGCGTTGCGGCGCCATCGGTGAAGCCCGCATTGCACCCCAGCGCGGCAACCGAAACCGGCCTGACGCAGCTGTTCGGCAGCGCTTGGCAATGGACTGCATCGGCCTATCTCGGCTACCCAGGATTTACCGCAGCCGAAGGTGCTGTCGGTGAATACAACGGCAAATTCATGTGCAACCAGTTTGTGCTGCGCGGCAGCTCAGTGGCCACCACGCCGGGCCACGAACGGGTAACCTATCGGAACTTTTTTCAACCCGACAAACGCTGGCAGTTCAGCGGTATTCGTCTCGCGTATTAGGTTTAATGTATGGCAACGCACCGCTTGATGACCAGCCACAAAATCGCGCCCACCGCTGCGAGCGCAGAGCGCACCTTCAGCATCACCAACACGTTAAAGCTCGACGCCAAAGCCGAGCTTGACGCGTTGCAACGCGGCCTGCTCGCGCCCGCTGCCAGCATCGCGCCGAAGTTTTTTTACGACGCGCTCGGCTCAACGTTATACAACGCGATTGTGCTCACGCCAGAGTATTACCCGACGCGCACCGAAGCCTCGATCTTCGAAAAATTTCGCGCGGAAATCGCCGCCGTTATCGGCACCGGCAAGCAATTCATCGACCTCGGCTCCGGCGATTCAGTGAAGGCCGAAAAGTGGTTTGCCGCGCTTAAACCGTCGCGCTACGTTGCCGTCGATATTTCCGAAAGTGCCGCACGTGAAGCGCTCGCGCGGCTCGCGGGCAACGTTGATGCGCCTGAGCTTGCCGGCCTGATCACCGATTTTTCGAGCGTGCTTGACGTCACGCCCGTGGTGCAAAAAAAGCCCACCCTCTTCTTCTATCCGGGCTCGTCTATCGGCAACTTTATGCCCGACGAAGCGCTGTGGTTTTTGAAGCAAATTCGCGCGCACTGCTTAACCGCAGGCTGCGGCTTGCTGATCGGCATTGACGCCAAGAAAGATCACGCCCGATTAGACGCTGCGTACGACGACGCATTAGGCATCACCGCCTCGTTTAACCTGAACACACTGATGAATGTCAACCGTTTGCTGGGTACTAATTTCGACGTGCGCGACTGGCAACACCGCGGCTTCTACAACGCCGCGATGGGGCGCATAGAAATGCACCTTGAAGCGCGGCAAGCGGTCACCGTGAAGGTGCGCGGCGCAGATCGGGCGTTCGCAAAGGGCGAGCGAATCCACACCGAAAACTCGTACAAATACGCACCCGAGCAGTTCCAAACGCTGCTCGTAGAAGCAGGCTTCACCGCACCAAAATTATGGCAGGACGAAAGCGCTGATTTCAACGTTTTCTACGCAGGCGCGTAGCCGTTCGTTTCAAAGCGCGCTCGCCGCCGACAAAGCAATGCGACAAAAATCACGATCAACTGGCAGTTCACAGCAGACTTGGCACACATAAAGCGGCTGTGTCTTTACCCGTCATTTGATGCGTGGCACGACATTGTGCGTGCTCAATAAATTGTTAACTAACGGACGCCTCAATCTGCCAAAAAGTGAAAAGTGCACGTGCCCGAGCGTGCCAATGGCTGCAAATCCGAGATTGTTGAGCGAAGCGGCCATATGCTCGCCGAGTTGCACGCGGAAATTCGTGTGACGATACTTACTTGCGCAGGGCTGGTTACGAGGATGCAATTGATCCGCGGATCCGATGAACTTATCGTTGCCTTAAATCTCAGATCGATATCTGTACCGATCAAATCAGATCCAGGCAAACGAACCACGCACAAACGGTCATTTTTCAAAAGACTGGCTTCTGCTGCGTAGCCGTTCACCCATGTGGCAGCTTGTTGTTCCTCTGCGATGGTGGCAGTCGCCCACGCCAAACTCTGCCTAGCGCTGCCGTACGTGCAAACTATGACGGCAAGAAGCGCCGCTGCGTTTGCAATCTGCCGATATAAACCAGTGAATTCAAGTCGCGCCACTGCGACGGCGATGCTTATCGATGTGAAGGCCAGCGGCGTGTAGTACAAGCGGAGCGTTGCGGTCGCAATAGCAGTGTGATCCTTCGGGAGAATGATTGCCGCTACCGAGCTCTGTGCGGCCACTGCGCCGAAAGCCACGAGCAGCAAGGCAGTAACGATCTGTGTAGGGGTAGCCGCGAGGTCTCCTTGACCGGCACCGCGGCGCAGTACGAAGCCGCTTAAGACAATCACACCAAGCGTCACCAAAGCTACGCCACCATCGTACGTTTGCAGTGCGATCGGCAGGCACTCCACCCAAAGCGTTATGCCGGCGACTATCGCCGCCACGCTAAAGGGTGGACTCACCTTGCCAGTCCATCCGTCTAGCGCGAAATATCGACACGATAGCGAAAATACCCCTATCAACGCAAAGACCAATGCAGCTCTTATTCGGGCGGCTGCAGGTCGCTGGCGACAATGCGCCATCAGAAACAATTGGGCAGGTAGTAACGCAAATGCCGTTTCCTTGCTTCCGAAGGCGATCAGCGCCACAAGCGCCGCACCCCACAAGCAGCCATTGCGCGTCGTTTTTGACCAAAGCCACATCGACAAGAGCCTTGTTGACAAGAGCATTGCGCCAGTCGCGACTAAGTCGAAGCGATCAGATATCCAAAGCGGGGTAGCGGCGGTAGCTGGCAACACCAAAAAAAGCACTGCAACCCAAGCGGACAGTTTTGGCCGACCGCTGATGAGACGCGCAAACGCATAGATCTCAAACGAGACCCAGCAATGTATGACAACGTTAATGCCGTAGTGAACCATGGGATCGGTACCCAAGGCAACGAAGCTGAACCAAAACAGTAGTAGGACCGCTGGCCGATAGTAGTAAGAGCCACCCATATTTGATGTCACGACATCCACGGGTGAATCGATATGCCGAAGCACTGCAACGAAATGCCAATCGTCGCCCGTGAACTGCGCATGCACAAGACTGATGTAGGCGATCGGCATCGCCACAAGTGCTAACAACAAAATGGCGTTAGCTCGTAAACGCTTAACTATCATTTAGCGCAAAGCTTCTTGCTGTTTGTTGAGAAGTGGTTCAGCAAATTCAGACAGCGGTTTAAGCGAAACTTCAGGGCATAAGGCGAGGCGTCAAGAGCGCTCGCGAACTGGAGTTTTTTATGTTGA
>JAYSRA010000087.1:0-30962 GCA_043721275.1 Burkholderiales bacterium | reverse complement strand
TTGAGGGCGATGCTGCCGAGATTGCTCCATGCTGCCGTCGCCTCCAAGCCTCATCCGCTGTCCCAGATACGGCTTCCGGAGCCAGCTTGCTAATCAGGTATCGACTTATATGTATTTATGCGTATAGCCTGAGTTAAACGGGCGTTGCAGCGAAAAGTTGATCGCTAATTTCGATGATCTTATTATGAAATCGAGGCCTTCAAAGCGAAGCGTAAAAGCGCTGCGCGGACATCGCTGCGACGTTGCGCGACTACCGGCTTTCGCTGAAACGGAGGGCGTATGTCAAGCGTTGTTCGCTCGGCTGCGCGTCCGGTTATGCCGTAACGCGCCGCGTCGCGATTGACCCACTCGATAACGGTTTTGTCGGTGCCGGTTTAGCGAAAGCGATGTGCGCTTAAAGCCCATGTCGACGCGAGAAACGTGGACGTTGTGGCGCTGCTGTGCAAGATTAACGAGCCGGAAATAATTGGTGAACCTTAAGCCGAGTTACCGGGGGTTTTATGAATTCACATGCTGGAAACCTTGGCCTGAAATCGCCCGCATCAATGCGCTAAATAATCCAAACCGGTGATTCATTGTCGTTGCGTGAACACGCTCATTCGCACCATTCAGGGCATGGAAGGTGAGGTGCTTATCAAGGCAAATTAGCCCCAATTAATCAGGCGATTGATTCAATGTCTGAGCCAAGCAGTGGCACTATTTTGCCGCCGTGGATTGTGTACGCGAACGTTGATCCGTGGTGGGCGGGGTGGCGTCAAGGCACATCGGAGGCGTGGCTACACGAACAATGGCTGCCATTTTGGCGGGCCCTCAATGCGCAGGGCAGGCGTCAGTATCTGTTGCATTGGGTACCGCCGAACGCAGATTGGCTTGAATACCTGGAGTTGCACTGGATTTAACGCGCCGCTTTAGGCCGTTGCGCACGGCGCAACTGCGCCTCACTCGATAATCGTCGCCCCGGTGACTTGCGTGGTGCAGAACACGGCACCCTCGTTGAGCCAGCCGAGTTTCGACAGGCGGTTGGCGGACTCGACGCTGACGACGTAGCGATGGCTGCTGTCGTTACTGGCCGCTTTGTTGTTGTACAGCCGGATCACGGCGAGCGGTGCGGCATCGGGGCACAGCGCTTCTTGGTTAATGTCGACGCGCGGCTGGCGCACTGAGAAATCGAAGCCTTCGTACTGCACCGAGGATGCCTTGTTGAGCGCTGCGCAATCACTGCCGCTGCCGTAAAAGTGGCTGTTGCTGCCGCCGCGCGCGATTGATGAATAGAAGCGGCATACCGGCTGCTCAATGGTGTCACGGTAGCGGCTCGATTTTGCGGTGAAGCTCATGCCGGTGCGTATGAAGTTGCGCGGATAGAGCTCCAACGAGTCCTGCTCGTCCTTGCGCCCGGTGATGAAAAAGCGCTCCGCGAGCGGAACGTAATATTCGATCACGGTCACGTCCGGCGTTGCGATTTCGCTGCGCGACACCAGAGCGTACGCGCCAAGCGTTGCCGCGCTGCCCGCGCTTGCGGCGCTGCCAATAGTGCGATCAAACGCGATCACGCCCACCGCGTCCGATTTATCCACCGGTGCCAGCGGCAGCAGCGCGTTCACAATCTGAAACCGCGCCTCGGGCAATGGCAACGACCATGCGTCGAAGGATCCGTTACCCAGCACTGACGCGCGGCGCAAGTCAACATTATTGGGGCCGGTTTGTGGCAGCACAGCCGCGGTCAACGTGCGCACATACGCATAGCCGCGATCAATCGCAAACACGCTGCCAGCGGCGCGCCAACCCGCGTCAACGCTGCCATCAGGGATGCGATAACGATTTACGCCGACATAGGCAAAGTCACCGTCCAATAACGGGGCCTTCGCGTAACCTGTGGCAATGTTGGCCACCAATTCTCGCGTCGGCTGGGCAACGCTGTAGCGTGCCATTTTTCCAGTCAAGCATAAACACGTCTCGGGAATCCAGGTCACCCATACACCGCCACTGCGATCCAGCAGCGGCGCGCTCGGCACTTCGTCCACACGGGTCGGCAACGCGATCTGCCACGCGTTATCAACGAGCCCGGTGGTCGCGTTCACGCGTTTAACGGTGAACATGGGAGCGGCAGCGGTGCCGGTCGTGCTCGTCATGTAGACGAGACCAGTGGCCGCGTCAAAACTGCCCGGCACGGTGCGCGTGGCACCCACCGCCGCGTCAAAGCGCAGCCGCTGCGGCACGCCCTGGGCCGTGTCAAAGCCAACATAGGCCACGCCCGACGCCGCTTGCCCGTTCACCTCGGCGAAGCGACCATGCACCAGTACGCCCGCGGGCAGCACCAGCGCGCCGTCGATGGCGGCACTCGCCAGCACTTGCCAGCGCGTGTCAGGCATGCCGTCTGCCTTCAGCCGCAACACGTCGCGAAACACGCGGCCTTCATACGACACCTCAAACGTGCCCAGCAACAGGTGGCCGCCATCCGGTAGCGGCAGCATGCGACGCACGTCAAGACCGCTCTGTCCGCGCGCGGTGAACGCCGTGAAGTCGGGCAGCGTCAGCGCGCGCTGCGCAAAGCTGACTTGGCTGGTCAACAGCACAATAACCGCCAAAAAAAATCGTCGCAGCATGGGAGCGTCTCGCAAAGTAATGGTGTGAATTGTGAATTAAT
Source organism: Burkholderiales bacterium (assembly GCA_043721275.1). Classification (GTDB taxonomy): domain Bacteria; phylum Pseudomonadota; class Gammaproteobacteria; order Burkholderiales; family Casimicrobiaceae; genus Casimicrobium. The sequence continues at coordinate 28,318 of JAYSRA010000087.1, read as the reverse complement.
TTCGGCTTAGATACAACTCATCCGAAACGCTGGCAACGTGCTGCTTGCAAATCGCAGCAACCTCAAATGGATCGTTGATTCACTCGCTTCGACAACGCGGCCGCGCTCTCTTTGCGCTCGCTGTAACGATCCACCAAATACGGGGACAGGTCACGCGTAAGCAGCGTGAATTTCACCAGCTCTTCCATCACGTCCACGACACGGTCGTAGTAGGCCGACGGCTTCATTCGCCCCGCTTCGTCGAACTCGTCAAACGCCTTGGCCACCGACGATTGATTTGGTATGGTCAGCATGCGCATCCAGCGGCCGAGCACGCGCAATTGGTTGACCGCATTGAACGATTGCGAGCCGCCGCTGACCTGCATGACCGCGAGCGTTTTGCCTTGGGTGGGTCGCGTTGCACCTTCAGCCAGCGGAATCCAGTCAATCTGCGTTTTCATCAGTCCCGTCATCGCGCCGTGGCGCTCGGGAGACGACCACACCATGCCTTCGGCCCACATCGCCAATTGCCGCAGCTCCTGAACCTTGTCATGCGTGTCGGGCACCGAGTCCACCAGCGGCAAACCGTGCGGATTGAAGGTGCGCGTCTCGGCACCCATCGCTTGCAGCAAGCGCGCGGCCTCCTCGCTGAGCAGGCGACTGAACGAGCGTTCGCGCAACGAGCCGTACAGCAGCAAGATTCGCGGCGCGTGGGTGGACGGCGTGCGGTTTTGCACTGCGGTTTGGGTGGGCACGACGAACGGTTCGCGGGCGACGTTAGGAAGATCGGGCAGATCGAACAAAGCGGGCAGCACGCCCTCGGACGAATTCACGGGGTCGGTCATTGAAACTGTCATCACTTTGCAATTATTTGATGATTCAATCATAATCGAAACATGGAATCCAATACTGTTACCACCAATGACCTGACCGAAGACCTCGCCGTGCGCTCGCTCGCGGCCATCGCGCAGCCGCACCGACTGCGCGTGTTTCGCGCCTTGGTGGTGGCGGGCGAGCGCGGTCTGACGCCGGGCGCGCTTGCGGAGCTTTTGAGTGTGGCCCCGAGCTCGCTGTCGTTTCACCTGAAAGAGCTGACGTACTCGGGCCTCGCTAGTTCTGAGGCACGCGGGCGAAACCTAATTTATCGCGCCAATTTTGCGCAGATGAACGGGCTGCTCGCGTACCTGACGCAGCACTGTTGTCAGGGTGAGACGTGTGACGTAGCGGCGGAAAGTTGTGTGACGTGTTAACCCCGATTCGTCGTTCCTGCGAAGGCAGGAACCCCGTGACTTCCGATTGCGACGCAATGCTTTGAGCGCAAGCGAAAGACGCTAGGCCCCCGCCTTCGCAGGGGCGACGATAGCAATAAGCAACCAACCAACTAGATCAATAAATCATGACCAACACCCCCCTCAACATCCTCTTTCTCTGCACCCACAATTCCGCGCGCAGCATCTTGGCCGAGGCGCTGCTGAACGATATGGGCGGCAACAAATTTAAAGCGTTTTCTGCGGGAAGTAGCCCGCGTGAAAAGCAGCAACCGAACCCGTTCGCGCTGCAGGCACTCCAAAGTGCGGGCATCAGCGTCGAGGGCTTAAGCAGTAAAAGCTGGGACGTGTTTGCAGCACATGACGCACCGAAAATGGACTTGGTCATCACAGTGTGTGACAACGCCGCCGGCGAAGTGTGCCCTTTCTGGCCGGGGCAACCGGCGACGGCGCATTGGGGCTACGCCGATCCGTCAGAAACACAAGGTACGGACGCAGAAAAACTCGCCGCCTTCCGGCAGACGATGCTGATGATTCAAAAGCGGTTGCAACTGTTGGTCAGTCTGCCGCTGGCTGGCGTCAATACGCTGATGCTGCAAACCGAAGCACGCAATTTGTCGAAAACATGACGGCCGTCGCTCTGACTGAGCCGAGCCTCGCGCAAAAACTAATCGCTGAATTTGCAGGCACGGCGATGCTGCTGTGCACGGTAATCGGCTCCGGCATCATGGCCGAGAAATTGAGCGGCGGCAACATGGCCATCGCGCTGCTCGCCAACACGCTGGCGACGGTATTTGCGCTGTATGCGTTGATCGAAACGCTAGGCCCAGTGAGCGGCGCGCACTTTAATCCGGTGGTCACGTTGATGGTGGCCTTCAGAGGCGGATTCATTGGCGGCAACCCAGCGGCGACCGCCGTGCTGTTCATCGTCATGCAATTGCTAGGTGCTGTCGCTGGCGCATGGCTCGCACATGCGATGTTCGATCTGCCCATCCTGCAAACCAGCAGCAAAATCCGCGCAGGTTGGGGCCAATGGTTGGCGGAGGCAGTGGCCACCGCAAGCCTAATTTTTGTGATCCTGCGCGCGCCTGCCGGCAAAGCGAGCAGCATGGTCGCCTGCACCATCGGCGCGGCCTACTGGTTCACAGCGAGCACGTCATTCGCCAACCCGGCGGCGGTGCTGGGGCGCATGATGTCAGATAGTTTTGCCGGAATTGCGCCGGGTAACGCGGTGGCGTTTGTGATCGCGCAATGCGTCGGCGGCGCGTTGGGTGTGCTTGCGGCGAATTGCCCGAATCCTCACCAGCCTGACCGTCGCTAAAAGTAAGACAGAACCTGCGCAACCGGTTTTTCCCGATTGGTGCTCAATGCTTTATTCGGCGTACCGAGCGTCACCCAGCCAACGAGCGTTTCACCTTGTTTACAAAACGCTGCGCTGATCGCAGGATCGCGCACTTTTTCACCGCTCAACATCTTGCCCGCAAAGCCCATTAAATGCGCTGCGTTCAGGATGTTGGTGACAGCACCGCCGACGCAGGCCCACTGCTCGTGCGCGGGCACCATCGGGTGATGCAGGTCGATTCTGGCGATGATGGCGATGGACACCGGTGCTCGCAATGCACGTTCGCGCTCGATGGCGCAACTCTCCGCGCTTTTGCCTTTCGCGCGCGCATACGACTCGAACAAATCGGCGAGCCTTTCGCGGCCTGCACCTCGCACGGCGGATAAGCGAAACGGCATCAGCTCACCGTGATCGGGGGCGCGCAATGCCACACTTGCAACCTGCGCGAGCTGTGCGTCGTTCGGGCCGGGTTCGCACAGATGTTTAACCCCGAGCGAATAGCGACCGAGTAGCGCATCGATACCGTTCATTACAGGAAACATAAAAGTGGATTCGTTCGCCAGAAAACAGAAAAAAGGCGGGTTGCCCCGCCTGTCAGTGACTATTGCCTTGGAGGCACGTCGCTACACGTTGTCGTAGGAGCGCCGTTTGGTTGACACTGTTTTCTTGTATTGATCGATTGATCCGACGCGGCGGATGCTGCCCCAGGAGCCTTTGTAGTACGGGATCACGTTGCGATCCACCCAGTCGGTGGTGACATCACCCTGTACGCCATTCATGTAGCCGAACAGCATGAAGCTATGCGTTGCCTTCATATCTTTGACCGGATAGGCCATCGCGTAGGTCGAGCCGAAATCGTTGAACACTTCAACCACTTCACCTGCCGCCACGCCAAGCGCTTGCGCGTCGCCCGGATTCATTTCGATGTACGCGAGCGGATAGCGGCCCTTCACAAATTCGTTGTACTGATCGTGATATGCGGTTTGCCACACCTCGTTGGCGCGCCCGTTATTCACCCAGAACTTGTGCTTTGATTTCTGCGCTTCTACGGTCTTCGGCAACCCCGGCCACGGCGAGGCTTTGAACTGCGCCTTACCGTCTTTGGTGTCAAATTTATTGTCTTCGTAGATCATTTCGGTGCCGATGAGCTTGCCGTTTTCTACCCGCTTGATCGGGAGCTGTACGCCATTGTTACCAGCCGTTTTTAAGAGCGCATAGGTGGCAAGATAACCGGTGTCGCCACCTTGACTGTCAATCGGCGCTGCACCCGGTCGGCCCGCCATGCGGAAGCCGTCGTTGAACGCATCTTCTTCCTTCATCCAATCAAAACCCGAGAAACGCTTGACCATATCGGCCTTGCCGTCTTTTTGATACAGCGCCTTCATGGTGTTAGCGATACGCGCAGCAATCAAACAATCCGGCTGCGCCTCACCCGGCGCATCCATAAATTTTTCTGACAAACGCAAGCGACGCTCGCCATTCATCGAAGTCAAATTCATCTCGCCCGGATGGGTGGACGGCAGCATCATGTGCGCCGCTTCAGCCAGTTTGGTTGGATACAAATTGATGCTGGTGACGAACAATCCACCTTTGCTGGTCGCATCAAAAATGATGTCCACCATCTCAGCAGCCGATGCGCCGCGCGCCTTCGCCATCGCGTCTTTCACGATTTGGCTCCGACGCAGCACCGCCTCGCGCAGCGCCTGCGCGTTGTTGCTGGTTTGGAAGTTATTGCACGCCCACCAGGTCATCATTCGACCTTTGTTGTGAATCAACTCCTGATCAACATAAATCTTTTCGCCGGTCGGATGCGGTGGCCGTGTGTAGCCTTCCTGATGGCCTCCCATGCGCACCACACCTGTGCCGCGACGACCGACGTTATGTGTGGCGAGCACCAAGTCGACGAGCGCCGACTGGATCAAATAATTGTCGTTGCCCCAGATGATGCCCTTCTCATACGCATGCATGGTGCGCGGCATTTTGCCCGGCGCTTTGGGCTTGTACGACCACTCGGCCGCTTGGCGCAATTTAGCTTCGGACACACCGGTGATGCGGCTGCATTCCGCGAGACTCAGTTTGTTCGCAGCGACCGCCGCGTCAAAACCGTTGGTGTGTTTCGCAATGAAATCTTTGGCGATCCAACCCTGTTCAACCACATGGGTGAGCAAGCCGTTGAACAGCGCAATGTCAGTGCCCGGATTGATGTCGAGATGCAACACGTTCGGCTTGGAATTCAACTCTGCAATCGCAATCGATGTGGTGCGACGCGGATCAACAAAGATCATTTTTGCAGGCCCGACCGGCTCACCGGGGAAGCGCGCTTTTTTCTTGTCGATCGTGTTGCCCATCAGGTTCGGCAGCCAGTGATTGAGGAAATAGTTGCTCTGTGTTTCATAAGGATTGTTGCCAATCGACCAGATCACATCGGCCAGTTGCGCATCCTCATAACTGTTGTTCAACTCGCCCACGCCCATGTCGCGCGTAGCGTGACATTCCGAGTTGTACGCAGGCCGATTGTGGATGCGCACCGCAGGGGTTTGGATGGCAGTGAACATGAGCTTGCCCGAGCCCCAGGTGTTCTCGAAACCACCGCCCGCGCCGCCATGGTCGAAGGCGGAAAACATGATGTCGCGCACACCACCGGTATCGAGAATTTTTTTGGTGAGCCCCGCATAGATTGCCATCGCGTGATCCCACGACGTATCGAGCCACTGGTCGCCCGCATAAAAACGCGGGTAGCGCAATCGATCAGCCGTCATGCCATCAGCCGTGTACATGTAGGAGCCCATCTTGCCGCCGCGTGTGGAGCTCAGCCCGCTGTTAACCACGCATTTTTTGTCGGGCACAATCATGATGTTGTGCCGCTTGCCGTCTTTGCCGGAAATAACGTTGGTCATCGCCGGGGTCATGGTGATGGCGAGCGGTGGCACCTGCTTGGTGAAATCAATCCCAAGCGCATTTTGATTGGCGGGTCGTCCACCTTCTGTATTGGCATCCCACTTGTACACGTGATAGCCGCAACCCACGATACAAAAGTGACAGGTCATGTTGGTTTTTTCGGCATTGACCGGTGGCAGCGCAATGCGATCTTTACTCTGGCTCATGGTGGTGTGCTCCCTGTTTTACAGAATGTTGGATTGACGACCGTAGATCAGCCCAGTGACGCCCACGGCACGGACTGAATCTGATGCGGCGTCGTAAGCTAGCTGAATCTGCGGCAGGTTTTCTGTGGCTTGTCCACACACCATTTGCCCGTGGTTATCAGGATCAAATACTGAGTAGTGGCATGGGCACTTAAACGTTCGCGCCGTTGCGTCATAGGAGACCGGGCAGCCCATGTGCGTACACAAAATGCTGTGCGCCACGATGTCGCCGTCCGGCCCCACACCGCCCGGCGTGGGCTTGCCCATCTTGATTGCTACGCAGGGCGATGAGGTGTCGGGATAGGTGAAGCTCACGGGGCTATCAACCTTCATACCGCGCGCTTTGCCGACGGAGGTGTTGGGATACGGCAGCACTGTTGCGCCGGGGTTGACGCGAGTTTGCGCCGCAGCGGCGGTGCCGGGCACGATGGCCGCACCCGCGACTGCGGTGCTCGCGCCCGCGGCTTTCAGAAATGATCGACGACTGGATTGATGCTCCACGGGTGGCCTCCTTGGGTTGTGAATTAACGCAGCCTTGTTGCACGCCGCATGCCACCCGCAGCAAAATCGTAAGCGCTTGAATTTGCACACTTGGTGCGTTGCACCAAATCGGGTGACGTTACGAATTAGTAACGCTGCCGTTTCGTGACGGTAACGGCAAGTGAAACGATGCGACTTTCTACCTGCGGCTGTGCGGGTGTTCATCTACCAACGTTACGTTTCTGTAATACATTCGCGCTCTAACGGACTGTTCCCCATTCGTTTCGATTCGGTAACGCCATGCGAGTGCAAAGAAGAAACTTTATTGCGGGCACGCTAGGCGCGTCGGTGGCGGCGTGGGCGCATTCGGCGTCGTCGGCGATGTCGGCCACAGACAAAACGCCATTGCGCATTGGCTTAACGCCCGTTTTTTTAGACGAACGATCCGGCTTTCTTGGGCGCTTTCGTGCTTACTTTGAAAACGCGCTGCAACAGCCGGTGATGTTTGTGCAACGGCGCAGCTACGCGGACGTAATTGAGCAATTGTTGAACGGTAATTTGGGCATGGCGTGGCTGTGCGGCTACCCGTTCGTGCGTTATGCGGCGCAGATGCAATTGGTCGCGGTGCCCGTCTATCAAGGCGCGCCGACTTACCGTTCGTACATCATCGTCGGCGCGGGCATCACCGAGCCGCAGCGCTTCGCCGACTTGCGCGGTCGCACGTTTGCATATTCCGACCCACTGTCAAATTCAGGCTATTTGTTTGCGCAGTCTCAACTCGCCGCACTCGGGCAAAAGGACGCGACGTTTTTTCGCAAATCATTCTTTGCTTTTGGTCATCAAAACGTGATTGCCGCCGTGTCGCAAGGCTTGGCAGACGCGGGCTCGGTGGACGGCTACGTGTGGGATAGCTTGGCCGCGCTCTCACCCGCCAGCACGCAAAAGACGCGCATCGCGCTCAAGTCCGATGAGTTCGGTTTTCCGCCCTTTGTTTCGCTTAAGAATTTGAATCCTCAGTTGCAGTTGAAACTTCGCGCGGCGTTGGTGGGCATGAAGGATTCCACCAATGGCCGTCAACTGTTGCAAGAGCTGCGGCTCGATGGATTTATCCCCGGCGAGCCCGCGCTGTTCGACAGCATCGCGGCCATGATGCGCAGAGTCGGGCTGTAGCGAATGCGCGTGCTCGAAAGACTGCGGCTGGATCGTTTGAGTTATCTGGTCAAAGTGCCACTGGCGCTGTGCTTGGTGAGCATCATGTCGGCACTGGGCGTGTTTGCGGTGACTTATTACCTCATTGCGGCGCACATCAATGCGGAGTTGCTGGCACGCGTGGAGCAGCTATCGGGCGCGCTGGCAACGTCCGCGCGCGGCGCGATTGCGCGCGATGAGATTTGGGATGTGTATCAACAAATCGCGGCGCTGGTGGATCGTGATTCCGCCACTCAGATCATCGTGGTGGCGCGCGACGACACGATTTTGGTGGCTTCCGATCCGGTCAAATATCCGCTTGCCACCGCCGCCAGCACCTTGCCCACAGCACTCGCGGCCATCGCCAAACAAGCGGTCGATGCAAGTGCGCCGAACCGAACCAGTGGGCTGTTCGCTTTAAACAATGGCAGCGCCGACAAAGCATTTATCAGCGCGTCGCAGGTGCGCTCCGAAGACGGAGAACGGCTGGGTGCTGTCGTCGCCTACGCAGCCCAAGACGCGACGTTGCCAAAGCTGCGCGAATTGCTCGCGCGGCTGACGAGCCTTGGTGCGCTGGCGCTCGCGGTGATCGTGCCGCTCGGCTGGTGGCTCGGGCGATCGTTGGTGGATCCATTGAATCGCTTGCGATTGGCCATGACTGACATCGAGGCGAAACCATCGGCCATCGAGCGCGCCAAGTCGCAACGTGGAACCGACGAGATTGCGCAATTGGGGCAACAATTCGCCCTCATGCGCGCTGAAATTTCACGCAATCAAGCGCTGGAATCGCAGATGCAGGCGGCAGAGCGCATGGCCCTCGTCGGCAAGCTCACCGCGAGCCTCGCGCACGAGGTGAACAACCCGCTGGGCGGCATGCTGAACGCCATCAGCAACCTACGCTTGCGCGGTATCAACGATCCGTTCATTGAAAAAACATCGAGCTTATTGGAGCGCGGCTTGCGGCAGATTGAAGAGTCCGTTGCTGCCCTGATGGCGCAGGCCCGACGTGAGCACACTTTGCTCACCGCACAGGATTTTGATGACCTGCAATTGTTGGCCACTCCGCTGGCCGAACAGCGAAGCATCCGCGTCGACTGGCGGGTGAACTTGGGCGCAGATGAACTCAATATCCGCTCGGTGCCAGTTCGCCAAATCATCCTCAATCTGGTGCTCAACGCGATTCGTGCGGCCGAGAGCCACGTCACAGTGCGCGCGGAAATTGCCGAGCGTCAGCTGCGTGTGACCGTGCATAACGACGGTGCCGCGTTCAGTGTTGCCGCCACCGCTGACATTGCGCCGGAGTCCGATGCGAATGGTCGTTTGGGACTTGGCTTGTGGGTATGTTTTCGACTGGCGCAGCAGCTTGATGGCACGCTAAGCATCGAGGCGACGAGTGCCGAAGGCGGCACCCTTGCCACATTAACCATCCCGCTACAAAGTGAAACCGCAAATGCCTAGTGTGTTGCTCGTTGAAGACGATCCGATCATGGGTGAATCCATCTGCGACCGCTTCGTTTTGGAGTCAATCGATCACGAATGGGTGCAATCGGCAACCGCTGCGCTGAGCCGCATGAAACAGCGCCGTTTTGATTGCCTGATTAGCGATATTCGCTTACCGGATTTGAGCGGCGAAGTGTTATTCGAGCGTGCGAAAGAGCATGCTTCGCTCGACTATCCGGCCGTGTTCATCACCGGTTACGGCACGCAACCGCAAGCAGAACGACTGCTAGCCAACGGCGCAGCGGACTATCTGGTGAAGCCGCTTGATTTGGAGCACTTGATTGGCAAGTTGCGATTGCTAACTGCCGGTCGCGCGGGCACCGCCTCCGCTAGCAATCCGCCAACGCTCGGCGTGTCACGTGAGATTCGGCGGCTTGAAGAGATGGCGGTGAAGATGGGGGCGCAGTGGTCGTCGGTATTGATTACCGGCGAATCGGGTGTGGGTAAAGAAGAGCTTGCGCATGTGTTGCATCGACATGCCAGTGGCGTGGCCAAACCCTTCATCACCGTGAACTGCGGCGCACTGCCTGAGAGCATGATGGAGGCGGAGCTTTTCGGCTATGAGCGCGGTGCGTTCACTGGAGCTTTACGGGCTCATCGCGGCTACTTTGAACAAGCCGATAGCGGCACCATTTTTCTCGACGAAATCGGCGAGCTCACACCTGCCGCACAGGTGCGTTTGCTGCGCGTTTTGCAGGAGCGCTCGTTGACGCGGCTGGGTGGCGAAAAAGTTATCAAGCTGAATTTCCGCCTGATTACCGCCACGCACCGGGACATTCGCGACGACGTAAAAACCGGGCGCTTTCGTGAAGACTTGTATTACCGCATCAACATCATTCAGCTGCGGGTGCCGCCGCTACGCGAGCGAACCGAAGATGTGGCGTGGCTTGCGCGCTTGTTCATCGAGCGCTGGAATCAAGCGCATCCGGCGTCCCCACGGATGCTGTCCGAGCCCACGCTCGGGTTTTTATGTGGGCTCGCGTGGCGCGGTAACGTGCGCGAGTTGAAGCACGCCATCGAGCGCGCCTGTGTGCTCACAGCACACCCGTTGTTACGACCTGATGATTTTGAAGCGCAAGACGAAATGGTCGCGCTGCCGTCGTGGTTGGGTGCTGCTTCAAACGTGCGCACCAACGCAGAGAAAATTAGCGCGGCTAGCAGTCACATCGTGACACTTGCCGCTTACAACCGTGAACAAGAGCGCCGCTACATCGTGCAGGTGCTCGATCATCACGGCGGACAAATGGCACAAACCGCAGAAGCACTGGGCATCAGCCGCAAGACGTTGTGGGACAAAACGAGGAAGCTTGGAATCAAGGGCGCGGTGCCACAGCCTTAGTCAGCTTTTCGTGAAGAATGCCGTTCGCACTGGGCTTAGCGATGTTTTAGTGCAATTATCGACTTATACATTTTCAGGGCTCAAGCCCATGTAAAACAAGCGATTCCGCGATTTGTTGATGACGTCTCGTGCGTCTGCGGATAGTACGAATTGGCGCTCTTACGTGACCGCGCGCCGCCTGCAATATTGCTGTCACAAAACTGAGTCAAACTTCACGGACTAGAAAAGGGAAGGTATTCCCTCCTCCTCCAGGAAACGCAAGCGGCAGCGACCGCAGTTTCGAAACCCAGTAAAGGACACATCATGCGTTTTTCGCACAAGATTCTCGGCCTCGCTGCGGCGATGGCCGTCAGCGCGTCGGCCTCCGTCGCGTTCGCCCAGACCACCATCACCGGTGCAGGCGCTACCTTCCCGTTTCCGATCTACGCCAAATGGGCCGATGAGTACAAAAAAGCCACTGGCACCTCGGTGAACTATCAGTCCATCGGCTCAGGCGGTGGCATTAAGCAAATCCAATCGAAGACGGTGGACTTCGGCGCGTCCGATATGCCTTTGGCCGCTGATGCGTTGGCCAAAGACGGTCTGGTGCAATTCCCCGCCATCATTGGTGGTGTAGTGCCAGTGACCAACATGGATTCGGTGAAACCGGGCGAGATGAAATTGACCGGATCGGTGCTGGCTGACATCTATCTCGGCAAGATCAAAACGTGGAACGACAAGGCGATCACGGACTTGAACCCCGGTCTGAAACTTGACGGTCCAATCACCGTGGTTCGCCGCTCGGATGGGTCAGGCACCACGTTTGTGTTCGTTGATTACCTTGCAAAAGTTTCGCCCGAGTGGAAATCCAAAGTCGGCGTTGGCACTGCGGTGGCATGGCCAGAAGGTGTGGGCGGAAAAGGTAACGAAGGCGTGGCGCAGTACGTGCAGCGCATCAAGGGCTCGATTGGTTATGTGGAATACGCCTACGCCAAAAAGAACAACCTTGACCACATCGCGATGAAGAACAAAGACGGCCAATTTGTGCAGCCTGACGACACATCTTTCGCTGCCGCATCGGCAGGCGCTGACTGGAAAAACACCCCCGGCATGGCGGTGGTGTTGACCGATCAAGCGGGCCCCAAGAGCTGGCCAATGTCGGGCGCATCATTCATTCTGATGCATGCCAAACCGGCCAAACCGGAGGCTTCACGCGAGGTACTGAAGTTCTTTGACTGGGCGATGAAGAACGGACAGAAAGCCGCGACCGACCTTGAGTACGTGCCGCTGCCGCCAGCCACGGTGTCTTTGGTTCAAGCGGAGTGGAAAAAAATCTCGGATGCTGCTGGCAAGGCTGTGTTCTGATTTAGTTGATCGCACAAGACTGGCGACTCGTTAGCGCAACAGCAACGAGTCGCTGTTTTTTCAGCGCGCACTTCTTCTAATGAGTGCGCGCCGAAAAGATAAATCTAGGGGACGCAATGTCAACGGACGTTGGTAGCAGCAGCAAAGCAAACAGCTTTGCGTTGCAAGACAAAATTTTTGGCTACAGCACGCAGTTTTTTGCGCTGCTGGTGCTGGTGACCCTGGTCGGCATCATCATCTCGTTGGTTATGGGGTCATGGCAAACGCTGACCCAAACCGGACCTAAGTTTTTTGTGACCGACGTGTGGGACCCAGTGCGCAGCTTGTTCGGCGGCATGGCCCCGCTATGGGGCACCATCATCACTGCGACCATTGCGCTTTTGATCGGCGTGCCGGTGAGCTTTGGCATCGCAATTTTTTTGACGGAGATGTGCCCGCCCGCGTTGAAGCGCCCGCTAGGCACGGCTGTTGAATTGTTAGCGGCGATTCCATCAATAATTTACGGCATGTGGGGCTTGTTTGTTTTTGCCCCTTTATTTGCAGAGACTTTGCAGCCGGTGATGATCAATACGCTAGGGAAAATTCCGGTGGTTGGCATTATTTTTCAAGGCACGCCGATGGGTTTTGGTGTGTTTACTGCAGGCATAATTTTGTCGGTGATGGTCATTCCGTTTATTGCCTCGGTGATGCGCGACGTGTTCGACACCACGCCCCCCATCCTTAAAGAATCAGCTTACGGCCTCGGTGCCACAACTTGGGAGGTGGTGTGGAATGTGGTGCTGCCTTACACCAAAGTGGGCGTGATCGGCGGCATCATGCTCGGCCTGGGTCGTGCACTCGGCGAGACGATGGCAGTGACCTTCGTGATCGGCAATGCGTACAACATTTCTGCGAAATTGTTTGAGCCGGGCAACTCGATTGCCTCGTCTCTTGCTAACGAATTTAACGAGGCCTCCGACCCCGCGCACTTCTCTGCGTTGATAACGCTTGGGCTGACGTTGTTTGCGCTGTCGTTTTGCGTGCTGGCTGCGTCGCGCTGGATGCTCTCATCGCTTGCCAAACGTGAGGGAAAGCGCACATGAGCCGCTCACTGGCAACACCCGACAATCCGATCTATCGTCGTCGTGTGTGGGTTAACCGCATCAACATGCTGATGTCGCTGGCCACAATGGCTTTTGGCATGGTTTTTCTGCTGTGGATTTTGTTCACTCTGTTCAGCAAAGGGCTCGCTGCGTTTGGGCCCGCGTTGTTTACGCAAATGACGCCTCCGCCGGGAGCAGACGGCGGTTTGGCGAACGCGATTTTTGGCAGCCTGATGATCGTTGGATCGGCGATATTTATCGCCACCCCCATCGGCATCATGGCGGGCATTTATCTCGCAGAGGTGGGGCGCACCAATTGGCTTTCGAACGTCACCCGTTTCGTCAACGACATTTTGCTATCGGCCCCGTCCATCGTGATCGGTTTGTTTGTGTACACGCTGATCGTTGCCAACGTGAAGCACTACTCGGGCTGGGCGGGTGCCGTGGCGCTCGCGATCATCGCCGTACCCGTGGTGGTGCGCACGACAGAGACAATGCTGCTGCTCGTGCCGAACAGCATGCGCGAAGCCGCAGTGGCGCTCGGCGCGCCGCAGTGGCGGGTGGTGTTGATGGTGACATTGAAGTCGGTGCAAGGCGGCGTGGTGACGGGCGTGTTGCTTGCCCTCGCACGCATCTCGGGCGAGACCGCACCGCTCTTGTTCACCTCGCTCAACAACCAGTTTTGGAGCAGCGATATGAGCGCGCCGATGGCGAATTTGCCGGTGGTGATTTTTCAGTTTGCGATGAGTCCGTATGAAGAGTGGCAGCGCCTAGCGTGGGCCGGCGCGCTGCTCATCACGTTGACGGTGCTGGTGCTCAATATTATTGCGCGCACGTTGTTCCGGCAGAAATCGCAATGATCTGTAGGAGCGGCCTTGGCCGCGATTCGCACGCATCTATCGCGGCCAAGGCCGCTCCAACAAAACCAAGAAGATAAGCATGGCATTTCAAGTAGCCCTCGGTGACACAGCGGTCGCAGAAGTCGCAGCAACCAAAATCGGCATCAAGAACCTCAATTTTTTCTACGGCACGTTTCAGGGCTTGCGCAACATCACGCTCGACATTCCTGAGCGTCAGGTGACCGCATTTATTGGGCCGTCCGGTTGTGGAAAATCCACGCTGCTGCGCACCTTAAACCGCATGTATTCGCTCTATCCCGGCCAGCGCGCTGAAGGCGAAATTGTGCTCAACGGCATGAACGTGCTCGACCCGAAGCATGATCTAAATGCCTTACGCGGGCAGGTCGGCATGGTGTTTCAAAAGCCCACGCCCTTCCCGATGTCGATCTACGACAACATTGCATTTGGCGTGAAGCTCTACGAAAGTTTGAACAAAAGCGACATGGATGAGCGCGTCGAATGGGCGCTGAAAAAAGCGGCGCTGTGGACCGAGGCAAAAGACAAATTAAATCAAAGCGGCTTGTCGTTATCCGGCGGCCAACAGCAACGTTTGTGCATCGCACGCGGCATCGCCGTGAAACCGGAGGTGCTGCTGCTGGACGAGCCGACCTCCGCGCTTGACCCGATTTCGACCGCACGGATTGAAGAGTTGGTGAGCGAGCTGCGCACCGATTACACCATCGTGATGGTGACCCACAACATGCAGCAAGCCGCGCGCGTGTCTCAGCACACGGCGTACATGTATCTAGGTGAGCTCATCGAATTCACCCCCACCGCGCAGATTTTTGTTAAGCCCAAAGACAAGCGGACAGAGGACTACATCACAGGAAGGTTTGGCTAATGGAACACACCTCAAAACAATTCGAGATCGAGCTGGAAGACCTGCGCAGCGGGCTGCTCGCGATGGGCGGCTTAGTAGAAGCACAATTTGAGCGCGCGCTGGAGGCGATTGCCTCGGGCGACGAGGAGCTGGTTGAAGTGGTGCTACGTGAAGAAAAACGTGTGAACGACAAGCAAATCGAGCTTGACCGCAAGAGCATGGAAATCATCGCCAAGCGGCAACCCGCAGCAGTGGATTTGCGGCAGATCATTTGCACCATGCAAGCGGTGAACGATCTCGAGCGCATCGGCGATGAGATCAAGAAAATCGCGCAGCGCGCACGGCAATTTCAGGCCTCAGAACGCTTCCAAACGTTGCGCTTGAATGAGGTGAAACGCATCGGCATCGTGGCGCAAGACATGCTCAAGGAGTCGCTCAATTCGTTTGCCCGGCTCGACGTGATTTCAGCATCCGAGGTAATCGGACGGGATCAGGCGGTCGACGAAGAGTTCGAGCGCATCATGCGTCTGCTGGTCACCTACATGATGGAAGACCCACGCACCATCAGCGCCGGGCTGGACGTGGCGTTTTTAGCCAAAGCGATTGAACGCGTCGCTGATCACGCAAAAAATATCGGCGAATACGTCATTCACATCGTGCAAGGCAAGGATCCGCGCCACGCGGGGTAAGCGAACACATTGATGTGATGTACGTTTATGTACATTACATGGATCCGAGGACGATCATGCATCGCACTCAAATTTACCTTCAAGACGAGCTTCACGACAACCTGAAGGCCCGCGCCCGCAGCGGCGGTGTGAGCGTGTCCGAGCTTATTCGCCGCACCTTGGAACGCGACATCAAAAAAGATCCGGTGTCTGATGCGCGCGCTTTTTTTGATCGCATCGCACCGCTCGAAAGCTTTGCCAACACCGACGTCGAAGCTTATGTCCGCGAGCTGCGCAATCGCAGCCGATTGCTGCGCTCCGACACGTCGCAATGACACCCGAACGGCTGGTGCTAGACACCGACATCGTCATCCACCTGCTCAAAAAGCAACCGACGATTGTGACGCGCTTTCTTGAGTTGATAGAAGCCAAAACGATGTTTTTGATCAGCCCAATTGTTGTCGCGGAGGTCTACGCCGGTGCTTACATGCGCGAGCACAAGGACATTGAAGCGTTTTTTGATCTGTGCCAATGCATAGACGCCGACAGCGACACCGGGCGCGCAGCAGGTGTGTATGCGCAGCAGTACCGCAAAGCGTTTCAGGGTATTTCGCTCGAAGATTTTTTTCTTGCTGCGATGGCCCGCGCGAATCGTTGCCCACTTTGGACGGGCAATCGCAACCATTACCCGATGAACGACATTGATTTGTTCACGCCTTAATGTGCTTTCTACCTATTCGCCTCTTTTCAAGCGCGTATCAACGCAACTCCCACCTAAGTAGGTAGTACCCAAGCCGCCGCCTCCGTGCGATTCTCAGAGCGAAAAACCGATGCGAAACGCTGGAGTGACCGCGTTATTTGTAAGAGCGGCTCTGGCCGGGGTCGCCCCCACAATGGCTATGGCTTTTTCGTCAATGCCTTGTTGTATTAGGGCCTGAGGGTTATATAAGCATAAGTCGATAATAGCCATTTACCCCTCTATGCCCTTGCAAAATAAGGCTTTCACGCAAAAGCTGTTTCTCTCAGCTACACTGCGTCGCATCTCCTGACCAGCGCTTTTTGCGCCACACCTTCGCGCGATGAATTCCCCGTCCGCTCCTCTTGCGCCCCCCACCGCCGCCTCCGGGTCAGCGGCGGAGCGTGGACTCGTCAAACCTCCTTCTGTTGCGCTGGCGCTGGTGCAGCGCCGTGCTGGTGAGGCCGTGTTGGCGGTGCTTTCGGGTAACAATGCTGACACCGCACTGGCTCGCGTTGATACGACCGGTTTTGATGGCATGACGCGGGCGGCGTTGACCGATCTCACCTACGGCACGTTGCGCTTTTTGGGCGAGCTGCGTGGCATCGTTCGCCAGTTCGTGCATAGCAAGCCGGAACCGCTGATCGAGGCGATTTTGTGGGTGGCGATTTATCAGTTGTCGCATGGAAAAACGGCGTCGCATGTGGTGGTGTCGCAAGCCGTGGCAGCGGTTGAGGCGGTCAACCGTGGGGCCAAAGGATTCTCCAACGCCGTGCTGCGAAATTACCTGCGTGCGCCAGAAGCCGCGCTGGCCAAGGCGATGGAGCGCGATGAGGGTATGTGGAACCACCCCACGTGGTGGGTAGAGCGGCTGAGGAATGAGCAGCCGGAATGGTGGGAGCCGATTTTGCGTGGTGGCAATGGCCACGGGCCGCTGACGCTGCGGGTGAATCGTCGCCGCGCGACCGTGGCTCAAGTGCTCGCTTCATTTGATGAAAAAAAGATTGAGGCGGAGGCGTTGTCAGAGACAATGATTGTGCTCAAGCGACCGCGTCCGGTGGAGCGTTTGCCCGGTTTTCGCGATGGTTTGTTTTCGATTCAGGATGCCGGTGCGCAGTTGGCCGCGCCGCTGTTGCATGCGAAGGACGGCATGCGCTTGCTCGACGCTTGCGCGGCTCCGGGCGGTAAAGCAGCGCACGTTCTGGAGCTGGCTGATTGCAAATTATTAGCACTGGATGTCGACGCTGAGCGCATCAAGCGCGTGGGCGAGAATTTTGCGCGTTTGGGGCTCAACGCCGAGGCTCGCGCGGCGGATGCGGCTGATCCAAAAAGTTGGTGGGACGGCACGCCGTTTGATCGAATTCTGCTCGACGCACCGTGTACCGGTTCCGGCGTAGTGCGGCGTCATCCGGACGGCAAATGGCTTAAGCGCGAGAGCGATGTGGCGCAGTTGGCAGGGCAGCAAAAGCGCTTGATCGATGGCTTGTGGCCGATGCTTAAAGTCGGTGGCCGGTTGCTGTATGTAACGTGCTCGGTGTTCAAGCTGGAGAACGGTTTGCAGGTGGATGCTGCGTTGGCGCGGCATGCCGACATGCGTCGTATTCGCGTCACATTGCCGGGCGACCCGGCGAGCAGCGGTGGTCAATTGTTGCCCGGCGGCAACCGCAAGACCCACAATCACGACGGCTACTTTTACGCCTTGCTGGAAAAAATCGCGTCGTGATGTCTGTACGTCAAACTGGTGTGCGCCGATGGGCAAGGGCAGCGTTGCTGTGGCTGCTCGCGTTGTCGTTCTCATCACTCGCGACGCTAGTTTCCGCAGAAATCATCACGGTTAAAAGCGCGGTGGTGCGCGCGCAGGAAGACGCGTTTGTGCTCGACGCAGAGTTTGATTTTTCGCTGACCGCTCCGTTGGAAGAAGCGCTGCTGCGCGGCACGCCGCTGTATTTCGTGCTCGAAACCGAGATGTCGCGTAGTCGCTCCTACTGGTTTGATGAGGTCGTGAGTTCGCCCCAGTTCGTGCGCCGCTTGACCTACGCCGCGCTCACCAATTCGTATCGCATCGACACCGGTCGCACCAGTAGTGGCGTGAATAGCTACCCCACGCTCGACGAGGCGCTGCGCCAGATTCGCTTGGTGCGCGGACGCACGCTGCTTGACAAACGCGAGCTACGCGCCGGAGAGCGCTACGAGTTGTCGCTGCGCTTGAAATTGGACACCACGCAGCTACCGAAACCGCTGCAAGTGAACACGCTGGTGTCGCGCGAATGGACGCTAATCAGCGATTGGTATCGCGTGGTGCTCACACCATGAGTGCGAAATGAAAGCGGCCAGTCAAGATCCATTTGCGACAAACCGCGCGGCCGCCTTAGGCCTCGCTGCGCCGCGCTGGATGCGCGTCGCGTGGTTGGTGCTGGCGATAGCGGGCGCGGTGCTAATCACGCTGCTGGCGACAGGCTCGGCGAATTCAGCACTGTTCACGCGCTACTACACTGAACTCATCGTGGCTAATGCCCTGATTGTGGTGGGTCTCGCCGTCCTGGTTGTTTATCAAATTGTGCTGCTGCTGCGGGCGCGTCGCGCCGAGGTGTTCGGCTCGAAATTGACGACACGGATGATGATGTTTTTTGCGGTGGTGGCGGTGCTGCCGGGCGCACTGGTGTACGGCATTTCGGTGCAGTTTTTGTCGTCATCAATTGAGAGTTATTTCGACACGCGCATCGACAAAGCGTTGGAGACCGGCTTGCAACTGGGCCGCACCGCGCTCAATCAACCGCTCAAAGAATTGTCCCGGCAGGCCGAGATTATTGCGGGCTCATTAGCGTCGAGCGAGCCCTCGGCGGCGCGCACCACACTGGCCGCGCTGCGCGAGCAAACAGGGGTGGCCAACGTGTCGCTGCTCACGTCCACTGGCGGGCTGATTGCGCAGGCCACCGAGAGTGTGCTGGCGCTGCCGCCAGTGCCGCCGTCGGCCATGGAACTCCGTCAGGTGCGGGCGCAGCAAACGATCACACTGGTCGAATCCGCCGGAGAAAATGACCTGCAACTTAAAGTGATCGTCCCGGTGCGCGGCAGTGATGCGAGTTCACCGTTTCGCATCTTGCTCGTCACGCAGCCTGTGCCTGCGGCGCTGCGCGAGCAGGCGGAACGGGTGGAAGCAGGCTCGCGCGACTATCAGGAGTTGTCATTTCAACGTAACGCGTTGAAGCGCTTGTTTGCCTTCACGCTGACCTTGACTTTGATGTTGGCGCTGCTCTCCGCGTTGGCGTTGGCTTCTGTTTTCTCGGAGCGATTGGCGCAGCCGCTTGCGCGTTTGGCGGAGGGCACATTGGCGGTCGCGGAAGGCGATTTTTCGCGACGGCAGCCGGTCGAAGGCCGCGATGAACTCTCGGTTTTAACACAGTCGTTCAACACTATGACCTCGCAGTTGGCCGATGCGCGAACCCGCGATTTGGCTAACCGTCGCGAGATTGAAACCAGCAATCTTTATCTTGAAAATATCCTTAAGAATTTGAACGCGGGCGTGCTGGTATTCACCGATGATTTTGTGCTGCGCGTGGCAAACGCGGCGGCCGCGGTGATCTTGCAGGCGCGCATTGATGAGCGCGTCGGCGAGGCACTCTCGACATGGCCGGTCGCGGAGCCGTCGCTGACGGTGTTTGCCGACATCGTGTCACGCAATTTCGCCGCCAGCGGCGAGCACGACTGGCAACGCGAGCAAGAACTTATGGTGAGCGGTAATGCACGCACCTTCATTCTGCGTGGCGCGAGGCGGGTCGTCGCTGATGTCGGTGCGCGCATCGTAGTCTTTGATGACATTACCGAGGTGCTGCAAGCGCAGCGCGACACTGCATGGGCCGAAGTGGCGCGACGGTTGGCGCATGAGATCAAAAATCCGTTAACGCCGATTCAGCTCTCCGCCGAGCGACTGGAGATGAAACTTTCGCCGCGTTTGTCGGAGCCGGACGCGGAGATTTTGCGCCGCGGCACCACCACGATTGTCAACCAGGTCACGGCCATGAAAAACATGGTCAACGACTTTGCGATTTATGCGCGACGACCTCGTGCGGGCAGCTTGCAGGCCATCGACGTGGCGGCGCTGCTCAAGGAAACGCTGGAGCTTTATGCGTCGTATCCGGTCAAATTAACGCTCGATTGGCACAGTTCGGGCCGCACGATTCGTGGCGAATCGACTCGGCTGCGTCAGGTGGTGCATAACCTGATGCAGAACGCGGTCGACGCCTGCGTAGACCGCCCTGACGGCGCGGTGACCGTAGAGGCCAGCGAGCGCATCGTGCTGGGACAAGAAGACAAGGTTGACGCCGAGCGTGAGCTGTTGCTGCGATTCTGCGACAATGGAGCTGGTTTTTCTGACACCGTCAAGCAGCGTGCGTTTGAACCGTACGTGACGACCAAACCCAAAGGCACCGGGCTCGGCCTTGCGATCGTCAAGAAAATTATTGATGAACACAAGGGCCGAATTAGTGTTGATAACTCCGTCCACGGCGGCGCAATAGTGACCGTCATATTTCCACTCATGGCTCCAGA
This sequence comes from Burkholderiales bacterium, assembly GCA_043721275.1. Lineage (GTDB taxonomy): Bacteria > Pseudomonadota > Gammaproteobacteria > Burkholderiales > Casimicrobiaceae > Casimicrobium. The sequence goes on along the minus strand of JAYSRA010000087.1, from coordinate 7,982 downwards.
AAAGATAGACGCTTGATCGCTCCCACAGAAATTTTGGTTGTCGACGACGAAGTCGGCATTCGCGAATTGCTTCAAGAAATTCTCGAAGACGAAGGCTTCGTGGTTCGCCTCGCTGAGAACGCCGCCGCTGCGCGCGAAATGCGGCGCAAACACACGCCGTCGCTTATCCTGCTTGACATCTGGATGCCAGACGCCGATGGTGTGACGCTGCTCAAGGAGTGGAAAGCGGCGGGTCAACTCACGATGCCGGTGGTGATGTTGTCCGGCCATGCCACTATCGAAACTGCGGTGGAGGCCACCCGCATCGGTGCCTTCGATTTTCTGGAAAAGCCGATTGGCTTGCAGAAATTATTGGGCACGGTGCAGCGCGCGCTGAAAGTGGGACATCCGAAACGCAGCAACACGATCAGCCTTGGCGAATTGGGGCAAAGCACAGTGATCAACGAGTTGCGCTCGCGGCTGGAATCGCTGATCACCGAGCGCAGAACCGTATTGCTGACCGGCGAAGTGGGTGTTGGCTTTATCGAATGTGCGCGCGCGCTGCATGAGCCGAACACACCGTGGTTGACGCTTGAAAGTGGGCAGCGACTGATCAGCTCGCCGCTGGAAATCCTGGAAAGCGCGCGCAGCGGCACGTTGTATTGCCCTGAAATTGCGCACCTGTCACGCAGCGAACAGCGCTCACTGGCGTTCATGTTGGGCAAGACTAGCGTTTACAGCGTGCGCATCGTCTGCGCCAGCAGCGAGCCGCTTGGCCAGTTGTCGGGCGAAGGACGTTTCGATCCGAATTTATTTGCACTCTTGTCGTCAAGCACGGTAGTAATTCCGTCATTACGGGCGCGTCGCACCGATTTAAGTGGCCTGATCGAACGCTGCGCGTTAGCGTTTTCGCCAGAAGCACCGGCGCGGCTTTCGCCGGAAGTTCGGCAGCTGCTTGAAGCAGCGCCGTGGCCGGGCAATCTGATTCAGTTGCAGAGCGTGTTGTCGAGCCTACTGTTGTCGAACAATGATGACATCACAGTCGATCATTTGCAGGCGATTCTGGGCGATTTGCGCGATTCGGTAGAGCCCGATCGTCCAGCATTGCCACCGGAATTTTTCGAGCTGCCACTTCGTGAAGCGCGCGAAGCTTTCGAGCGGATTTATTTCGAGAATCTGCTCGGTCGCGAGTCCGCCAATATGAGTCGTGTGGCTGATAAAGCAGGGCTTGAACGCACGCACTTGTATCGGAAATTGAAGCAGCTCAACATCCGCTTTCCGCGCCGCGTGCCGGTCGCGTCGTAAGCACCTTCCGCCCGCTGTCGTCTCGGGCGATTTAACATTCGCCCCGACTTGTAATGTCTCGCCGAAGCTGGATTCTGTTTCTCGTCCCCGTTGTCATCTGGTCGACAACGTTTTACGCCATCACCCTGCAACTAGGCAGCGTAACAACGCCAACGTACGCCGTGGGGCTGCGCTTCGGTTGCGCTGCATTGATCCTGTTCGTATGGCTGGCGCTTCGCGGTGAGCCGCTGCGGTTAACGTTGAATTTGCATGCGTGGACAGCCGCGTCGGGCATTTGTGCGTACGGCATCAGCTACGTGTTGACCTACATTGCTGAGCTTAGTATTCCGTCCGGTTTGGTCGCCATCGCTTTCACCTTGATGGTGTTCCTGACACCCGCCCTGACCCGCATCGCATACGGCACGCCGATCACGCGACTCACTTGGCTAGGCGGCAGTTTGGGCGTTGCGGGAGTAGTGATGTGTTTTTTGCCCGACGTCCTGAACGCGCAACTGTCTGCCGCGTTCGTGTGGGGCATGGCTGCGATGATGATTGCAGCGCTGGCTTCCAGCATCGCTGCGGTATGCGCAATTCAACTCAATCGCGCGGGCACTCCGGTGGTCACCTACACGGCGTGGGCAATGGCCTATGGTGCTGCCGCAACCTTTGCCTATGGACTGCTTTCCAACCAGCCGTTGCACTTGGATGCCCGCCCTTTTTTCTGGGTAGCGTTTACATATTTGACGGTCGCGGGCACCATCGTCACCTTCCTGTGCTACCTGACGCTTCTGAAACGCGAAGGCTCTGCGCGTACGATGTACATCTCGGTGCTGGCTCCGGTTGGCGCAGTGCTCGTGTCATTGATTTGGGAGGGATTGCAACTGCAAGCGCTCACTTGCGTTGGCATTGCCACTGCGCTGTCAGGTGCGTGGATTACCCTGTCGGGAAAACAGTCGTAAGCTGGATTTATTAATGCTAGTTTCGACCTGTGGATAAGTCTCGCCACGCGACCCGTTTTCGCGGTAAAATGATGACGTAACGCCAGATTTTCTCTATCTCGATTTTCCGGCTCATTTCCAGTTTTTTTCTCCTCGACTGCCCTCCACTTTAAGCGGTTGTCAGCATCGCAATGCCGCCGTATCCGTCAACCTGTTCGCCACCGCTGTCGTCATTGCCCATGCCCTCGTCTCCGTCGCCTGTGAACTCAGCATTTTGGTCGCACTGCCTCGCTCATTTTGAGCGGGAGCTGTCATCGCAACAATTTGCCACCTGGTTCCGCGTGTTGAGTGCGGAGGAGACGGACTCCACGGTGACAGTGGTTGCGCCAAACGCGTTCATCAGCAAATGGGTGCGGGATCGTTATCTCGGCACAATCGATTCGTTGGCGGCGCTTTATTTTCCCGAGCCACGGACGATTCGGCTGGCAGTCGCCGCAGTAGGTAACGGACAGGCCACGCAAGTATCGCCCCTCCTGTCGACCAGCTCAGCGCCTATGACTGTGCAACAACCGGTCGAATCGAGCTACAACACCGCTGCGCCGGAGATCTACTCGCCCGCAATACAGACTGTCACCGCATTGGTCAAGCCCGCGCGTGAAACAGCCTTGAACTCCAGTTTTACCTTCGACAGTTTTGTCACTGGCAAAGCCAATCAACTAGCCCGCGCCGCCGCTCAGCAGGTGGCTAGCAATCCGGGCGATGCCTACAACCCGCTATTCATCTACGGCGGCGTCGGCCTGGGTAAAACGCATTTGCTGCAAGCCATCGGTAACGAGTTGCTGCGTGAGCGTCCGCTAGCCCGCGTGCGCTATATCCATGCTGAGCGTTACGTGTCAGACGTGGTCAAGGCGTATCAGCACAAGGCGTGGGACGCTTTCAAACAAAGCTATTCCTCGCTCGATCTTTTGTTGATTGATGACATTCAATTTTTCAATAATAAAAGCAGCACCCAAGAGCAGTTTTTTTATCTGTTTAATACGCTAACCGAAGCGAAAAAACAGGTGATCATCACCTGCGACACGTACCCGAAAGAAATCGAGGGTATCGAGGATCGCCTGAAAAGCCGCTTTAGCTGGGGCTTGACAGTGCAGGTGGAGCCGCCAGAGACCGAAATGCGCGTGGCCATTCTGCTGGCCAAAGCCAAGCAGGTCGGCATGGTGCTTGATGAGCAGGTGGCGTTCTTCATCGCCAAACACATTCGCTCCAATGTTCGCGAACTGGAAGGCGGCTTGAAGCGCGTAATCGCTTATGCGGGCTTTCATAACGTGGCGATTTCTCCGCAGGTCGCTAAAGAAGCGCTGCGTGACTTGCTCGCAGTGCAGTCGCGCCAAATCTCGATTGAGAATATCCAGAAAACGGTGGCTGATTACTACAAGATCAAAACCAGCGATATGCATTCCAAGAAGCGCTCGCGCATCGTGGCACGACCACGACAAATGGCGATGACGCTAGCGAAAGAATTAACGCCGATGTCGCTGCCAGAAATCGGACAAAACTTCGGCGGTCGCGATCACACGACGGTGTTGCACGCCTGCCGCCAAATCGCCACGTTGCGTGAAAGCACGCCGCAGATTCAGCATGATTTTTCGTTTTTGCTGCAGGTGTTACGTGGCTAGTAGCGTGAGTGAGTCAGAGATTTGCATCTTTGAAAAGATGTTGATAAGTAAATAATGATTGTGGATAAGTGCCATATTTCGGCGTGAAAAATTTCTCATCCACAAACGACTAGCCTTTGTTACTGGTTGTGAAACATATGTATGCCATCTCGATAACTGTTTGTTCCATAAGTAGTTTTTATAGTTATTCACACAGATCATTGCACATTATTAAATAGGATTAGGTTTATATGCAATTTAAGAACATACCTCGCGATCTGGTGTTGAAACCATTGCAGGCCGTATCGGGAATCGTTGAGCGGCGGCAAACGTTGCCGATCTTGGCCAACGTGCTGTTCGAGCACAGAGGCAATACGTTGAGCACCATCGCTACTGATCTTGAATTGCAGATCACGGCCAAGGTTGCCGTGCCTGATGCGGGCGACCAATCGATCACGGTGGCCGCTAGAAAGCTCCAAGACCTGCTGCGAGCGCTTCCTGATACGAGCGAGGTAACCATCGACGCCAAAGACGGCAAGATGGCTGTAAAGGCCGGGAAAAGCCGTTTTAATCTACAGACGTTGCCTGCGGCCGACTATCCGCGTTTAACGATGAGCCAAGAGCAATTGCAAAGCTTCTCGTTGCCGCAGAAACTGTTGAAGGCAACGTTGCGGCTGGTCGAATTTGCCATGGCGCAACAGGACATACGCTTTTATTTAAACGGCATGCTGTTCGTGTTGGAGAAAGATCAGCTGGTGTGCGTTGCCACCGACGGTCACCGTTTGAGCTACGCCGTGATGCCGGTGGAAGGTAATTTTGCTAAACAAGAAATTATCGTGCCGCGCAAAACGGTGACCGAGCTGTCAAAGTTGCTGGCGGACACCGATGAGCCGATCACCATCGACATCCTTGCCAACCAAGTGCGTTTCAGCTTTGGCAATATCGAGCTGACCAGCAAAGTGATCGATGGCAAATTTCCCGATTACCACCGGGTAATTCCCACGGCGCACACCAAGCTGGTCACTATGGATCGTTTGCTGTTGTTGCACACCTTGCAGCGCGCAGCTATTTTGTCAAACGAGCGCTTCCGGGGTGTGCGCGTGGGCTTGGCACCCGGCGTGTTGAAGATTGCTTGTACCAACAACGAGCAAGAAGAAGCCGAAGAAGAAATCGAGGTGGCCTACGAAGGCGGCGCGGTGGATATTGGTTTCAACATCAACTATTTGCTTGATGCATTGGCCACCCTTTCGAGCAACGAAATCACCCTCGCGTTGCAAGACTCCGCTGCCAGCGTACTGTTCACCGTTCCGGGTCGGACCGATTTCAAGTACGTGGTGATGCCGATGCGCATTTAGCGTCACCTGTAGGAGCGGCTGTGCCGCGACCTACTTCACTTGCGCACCTTGGGTCGCGGCAACGCCGCTCCTATCGTGCAAAGAAAAGATAAGTAGAAACTCATGTCAGATTCAGAAAAAAAAGTCCCCTCGCAATCCGCCTCAACGAAAGACGGCAAGGAATACAACGAGGATTCGATCCGAATCCTCAAAGGCCTAGAAGCCGTTCGCAAACGCCCTGGCATGTACATCGGCGACACCAGCGACGGTTCGGGTCTGCACCACATGGTGTTCGAGGTGCTCGACAACGCGATTGATGAATCACTCGCCGGGCATTGCGACGACATCAAGGTCACCATTCACGCGGACAATTCGATCTCGATTTCGGACAACGGCCGCGGTATTCCGACCGGCATCAAGCAGGATGACGAATTCAAGCGCTCCACTGCTGAAATTGTGATGACCGAGTTGCACGCGGGTGGCAAGTTCGATCAAAACTCGTACAAAGTTTCTGGTGGTCTGCACGGCGTCGGCGTGTCTGTGGTGAACGCACTATCCGACTGGCTGAAGCTCAAGATTTGGCGCGAAGGCAAAGTGCATGAGATGGAGTTTCGCAACGGCATCGCTGTTGCGCCGCTGCGCATCATTGGCGAGACGCGCAATCGTCGAGGCACCGAAGTTCACTTTCTCGCGTCGCTTGAGACGTTCGCCCTAATCGAGTGGCATTACGAAATTCTTGCCAAGCGCATTCGTGAACTCTCGTTTTTGAATAACGGCGTGAAGATCGAACTGATCGATCAGCGCACCGGAAAAAGCGAAAACTTCGCGTTCTCCGGCGGTATCAAGGGCTTTGTCGAATACGTCAACAAAGCCAAGACTGTGTTGAACAAAAACATCTTTCACGCGATTGGCGAGAAGAACGGCATGACCGTTGAAGTCGCCATGCAGTGGAACGACAGCTATTCCGAGGGCGTGCAGTGTTTCACCAACAACATTCCGCAGCGCGACGGCGGCACTCACTTGACCGGCCTGCGCGCAGCGATGACGCGCACCATCACCAAATACATCACGTCCAACGAGCTTGACAAAAAAGCCAAAGTGGAAGTGTCAGGCGACGATTTGCGTGAAGGCTTGACCTGCATTTTGTCGGTGAAAGTGCCTGATCCCAAGTTCAGTTCGCAGACCAAAGACAAGCTCGTATCGTCTGAGGTGCGTCCGGTCGTTGAAGAAATCTGCGCCGATAAGCTCGCTGATTTCCTGCTCGAATATCCATCCGACGCCAAGATCATTTGCGGCAAGATTGTGGACGCAGCACGTGCGCGTGAGGCAGCGCGTAAAGCCCGTGAGATGACGCGCCGCAAAGGTGTTCTGGACGGCATGGGTTTGCCGGGCAAGCTTGCGGATTGTCAGGAAAAGGACCCGGCACTTTGCGAGCTCTACTTGGTGGAGGGTGACTCCGCCGGCGGTACGGCCAAGCAGGGTCGCGACCGTAAATTCCAGGCCATTTTGCCGTTGCGCGGCAAGGTTTTGAACGTTGAAAAAGCGCGCTTTGACAAAGTGATTTCGAGCGAGCAGATCGTCACGTTGATCACCGCGATGGGCACCGGTTTCGGCAAGGACGATTACAACGCCGACAAGCTGCGCTATCACCGCATCATCATCATGACCGATGCCGACGTTGACGGCGCGCACATCCGCACGTTGCTGCTCACGTTCTTCTATCGCCAGATGACCGATCTTGTTGAGCGCGGACACATCTACATCGCGCAACCGCCGTTGTACAAAGCGAAGGTCGGCAAGGAAGAGCAGTATCTGAAAGACGAGCTGGAACTCAAACAATTCCTGTTGCGCATTTCGCTCAAAGGCGCGGAGTTCAAACCGTCTGCCGATGCAGCGCCGTTGTCAGAAACCGCTCTCGCTGATTTGGCGCGGCAATACCTCGTGGCTGATGCCGTGATCGAGCGCAACGCGCGCACCATTGATCGTCGCGCACTCGATTGCCTGTTGCTCGGCGCGAAGGTATCGCTCACCGATGAAGTGTCTGCCACTGAAGGTGCGGCATCGATGCAGAGTTTGATCACCGACCCCGAATTGACGGTGGTGCCGTTCTACGATGAAAAGGCCGAAGAATGGATTCTGCTGCTCAAGCGTGATCACAATAGACGCACTACGCAGACCATCCTCGATGCGAACTTTTTGAACAGCGGCGACTACGTGCAAATTCAGAAGGCCGCCGAGTTGCAATCGATGGTGGGCGTGGGCGCAACCGTTGCCCGCACCGACAGCAAAGGCAATCGCGACGAAGTGGCAAAGCCGAGCTTCAAGCTCGCGCTCGACTGGCTGCTCGACAAGGCCCGCGCCAATCTGATGATCCAGCGCTACAAAGGGCTCGGCGAAATGAACGCCACCCAATTGTGGGAAACCACGATGGACCCGAAAGTTCGCACGCTACTCAAAGTGCAAATCGAAGACGCAATTGCAGCGGACGAAATTTTTACAACCTTGATGGGTGAAGAAGTCGAACCGCGTCGGGCGTTTATTGAAGGCAATGCTTTGGGTGTGCGGAATTTGGATGTGTAGCGATGCAGATTAGCCGGTCGATAATTTTGTCGTTCGAGAACTAGGCATGAGGAACGCTAGTTGACTAAATCGGTTCGGAAGAGGGATGCCTGCCGCCTTTGGTAGCAGTTATCCTTTTGGCAGCACTGGTGATCGCTTGGCGTGCAGATCGTCATGAGGTCACTCGACATGCTTCGCTACTTACGAATGTACCGGCATTGTCGGATCGCCAA
>JAYSRA010000086.1:0-31243 GCA_043721275.1 Burkholderiales bacterium | reverse complement strand
GACGTGTCAATTTCGCCCGGCGCGATGGCGTTGCAGCGAATGCCATGCGGCCCAAAGTCAAACGCAATTTCACGTGTCAGCGCAGCCAAAGCCGCTTTGGATGCCGCATAAGCAGCGCCAGCAAACGGATGCACCTTGACGCCAGCAATCGAGGTAACGTTCACAATGCTGCCCTGCGCGGCCTTCAATTCATCGAACAACCCGCTCGACAGCAACGCTGTAGAAAACAGATTAACGTTGAACACGTTTTGCCACACCGCGAGGTCGGTGGCAAGCACACCCATTCGCTTGCCATCGACCTTCGGTGACATGCCTGCATTGTTTACAAACGCGCTCAGTCTGCCACCGGTCTCAGGAGCTGCCAGCTTCTCTTTAATTTGCGCAATGGCATCGGGATAGCGCGCCATGTCGTTCAAATCCATCTGAACGTGGTCTTTTTCGCCCTGCGGCCAAGGACAAATTTTGTCAAACGGCTGGCGCGACACCGTGATCACACGCCATTCAGCCGCATGAAAATGTTTGACCGTTGCATGCCCGATGCCGCGCGACGCGCCGGTGAGGAGCAAGGTTTTTTTGGTGGGTGTCATGGCCTTGATTGTAGGGTCGCGGGCGCGTCCTGCGGCGGCCCACGCAACTTGGCTGGCCGCGCTTGAGTTTTGTTAACAGCTTTTTCTTGTAAGCGCCAATATACCTGGGCTGACCGCTTAAAAAGCATAAACACGACTTATGAATATTTTCGCGGCTAGCCCCAATTGAATGGCGGTTTCAGCGCAAAGCTGTGCTGCGTTGAACGCACTGTTTCGGTCGCCGCCCGCCGCTACAAGCGCATCTCCAGCCGCAGCGCCACCGACATATCGGTGCGGCCGTTACTCACGATCACTTGCCGCTGCCCGCCGTCGATCACGGTGCTGGTGCTCAGGCTGTCTTGCGGGCCGATGTTTGACAGCGACAGCCGCCATTTGGTCGACGGGTTCACCGTCCACAACGCGTACGCATCGAACACGCGTTTGGTCGACAACGCCTGCGCCGTGCTGTCGGTTTGCTGCGTGGTGTAAGCCGGCGTCCAGCTCAGGTTGCCACCGACGGTCACCGGCATGCCGCGAAATTTGTAGTCGCCGCCCAAATTGCCCGATGCGCGCGGCTGGCTATCGATGCGGTTGTACGGCCCCGACACGGCTTGCACCTTCGAATCGTAAACACTCATGTTGAAGCGCACGCTCAACGGCGGCGCATCGGTGATCAATTCGCGCAGCTGAAATTTGGCATCAAACTCAATGCCGGACGTGCGCGCTTTGCCCAAGTTTTCCGGACGATTCACAAAGCGCTGCAACGGCGCGTACGACACGGGCTCGAGCGTGGTCACATTGCGAATCAAATCCTTAATGTCGCGCACAAAAAAGTTCACTGACATGACGCCGCCCGAAGTGAAATAGCGCTCAAACGCTAGATCAATGCCGTTGGCACGCTCGGGTTTAAGGCTCGGATTGCCGGTGCGATCTGGACTCAAGTTGGTGTTGCTGCCGGGCACCGGATACAGCGTGTTGAGTGAGGGCCGCGAGCTCAGTTGCCCGACGTTGGGCGAGCGATAACTTTGCGTCAAACTCAGTCGCAATTGATCGCGCGACGGCGCCGGAAAACGCCACACCAAATGCGCGAGCGGAGAGAGCACGCTGCTGGTGTTGGCAAACGTGTCCTGCGCATTGCCGCTCTGGGTGCGAATGGTCTCGTAGCGCAAGCCGGCGTTAGCGCCCCACTGCGGCGTGATGTCCCATTCGTCCTGCACGTACGCGGCGAGCCGTCGCGTGCGCACGTTAAACGCCTCACCCAAATCAGCGAGCTGCTGCACGCCGTTTAATCGAGTCACCGATTGCTCGTCGCGATTGCTCGCCTCCCACTCCCAACCGGCAGTCACTGCATGCGAAGAATCGGTGAAATTGCGAATCACTTTTCCGCTGAAATTGCCCGAGTTATCGCGCACGTCACTGCGTGCGGTTTGCGTCAAATTGCGCGCGCCACTCGCTGCAAATTGATCGACATTGGTGTCGGTGTTCGACCAAAATTTGCCGTAGCCACCGCGCACCTCGTAACGCGTGTTTTCGTCAAAGCGCTTGTTCAAATTAAGGCCGATGCGGCTCACATCAAATCGTCCGCGATAGAAACCTTCGCGCGTTGCGTACGGCGCAGGCGTCGCGCCAATGGTTTGCGTGAGCGTGCCGAATGAATTTGATTCTGCGCTGTTGTGTGCGGCGAACGACTGAATGCCAAACTGCTCGCCCGCGCCCAACTGCCACTGGGTGCGCACGCTCACAAAATAATTTTCGCGATGCGCGAACGTGTCGCCCTGCGAAAACTGCTCAAGCAAGCGTTGTCCCGTGTTGATTGAATCGTAGGTGGTGTGCGAACGATCGGCGGTGATCGGATTGGTCGCGCCGCCGGATGCGCTCACGTTGTAGGTGCCCGTTTCACCGAGCACGCCGTTGCCCGACCATGACGCGCTTGGCGAATATTTGCCGCGCTCTACTTGCGCGCCAATTTTCACGTCGTTGCTGGTTTGTCGCAGCGGCTCACGCAGAATAATGTTGATGGTGCCGGCAGTAGCGCGCGCGCCGGTTTCAGCCGTAGGTGCGCGCAAAATTTCGATGCGCTCCACTTGATCCGGCGTGATCTCTTCGATGTTGAAACCAGGTGGAATACGCTGCCCGTCAAGCAAAATTTGCGTGAAGCCACCGCCCATGCCACGCATCCGCGGCGCACCCGGACGACCCGGCCTGCCACCGGTGGTCACGCCCGGCAAGCGGCGCATCACGTCGCCCAAATTACTGTCGCCGTACTGCTCAATGTCGTCACGCGTGATGATTATTTTTGACGCACTGGAATTGCGCCGTTCGTCACTTGCCGAGTTCTTGCCGGTGACCTCAACTTGATCGACCCGCTGCGGCGCGGTGCTGGGTGCGGGAACCGGATCCGTAGTTGGAACCGGCACCGTCGGTGCTACGTCTTGGGCGGCAGCGACGCCGCTCAGCAAAGCTAGCAGCGACAGCGACACCGCGCGGAGAAAGAAAGGTGGCATGGATGTGATTTCGATTCAGGCGGAGCACGAAAGACGGGCAATAGTGTTCGAGTCTGCCGCGCAGAAAAGTTCCGCAATGTCAGCGGGTAAGGGCTCGATTGATGAGAGCGAATGTAAGTAGTTGTAACCGGCGGCGCGCGTTTAGTCCGGCGCGCCGAGCACGAGGGTCACCGTGATCGGCGAGGTGGTGAAATCGTACGCGCGCTGAATCACTTTAAAAAACACCGGCGGTTCATCCATCGTGATGCGCAGCATGTCGCCGACTTGCGGCATCGACATGCCGGTTTCAGCGTTGGTTGAGAACGTAAATTCGGTGGTGCGAATGAGTTTTTGCGCCGTTGCTGTGAGGGTAATTTTCAGCTCCATCAGGCGCCCGCAACCCACGCGGTGGTGTCGTCCAGCGCGTTGGAAAATCGGCTCAGCAATTCATTGATTTGCGGCTCGGTGATGATCAGCGGTGGGCTAAACGCAATGATGTCGCCGCCCATCGCGCGCAGGATCAGGCCGTGCTCTTGCGCGCGGCGCACCAGATACGCACCAACCGCGCGTTTCGGGTCGAACGGTTTGCGCGCATGTTTATCTTCAGCGAGCTCCACGGCACCGATCAGCCCCACGCCGCGCACGTCGCCCACCAGCGGATGATCGGCAAATTTTTGCAGCCCCGCAAGAAACGCGGGCGACACGTTGCGAACATGGCCAACGATGTCGCGCTCCTCGTAAATCTTTAACGTTTCGAGCGCAATGGCGCAACCGAGCGGATGGCCCGAATAGGTGTAGCCATGACCGAACACGCCGACCGTTGCGCTCGCATCGGCACAGGCTTGGTAGATCTTGTTGCTGACATAAAGTGCTGAGAACGGCACGTAGGCTGAGGTGATCATTTTGGCGGTGGTCAACATGTCCGGTTGCAGCGAATAGGTCTCGGAGCCAAAGCGATTTCCAGTGCGGCCGAAGCCGGTGATCACCTCGTCGGCGATGAACAAAATTTCGTACTTTTTCAGGATCGTTTGAATCTTCGCAAAATACGTCGGCGGCGGCACAATCACGCCGCCCGCGCCCTGCACCGGCTCGGCGATAAAGCCGCCGATGGTGTCCGCCCCTTCGCGCAAAATCAATGCTTCTAATTCTTCCGCCAAACGCGTGGCAAACTGCTCTGCCGATTCACCGTCTTTGGCAAATTGATACGGGTGCGGACAGCTCACGCGCAGCACGCCGTCAATCGGTAAATCAAAATGCTGATGCATGGTCGGAATGCCCGAGAGCGAGGCCGCCGCGACCGTCACGCCGTGATAGCCCTTGACCCGCGCGATGATTTTTTTCTTCGCTGGTTTGCCGATGGCGTTGTGATAGTAGTGCACCAGTTTGAAGGCGGTGTCGTTGCCCTCCGAGCCTGAATTGGCGAAGACAACGCGGCCATCGCGCAGCGCTTCTGTGGGTGCCAGCGAGATCAATTTTTCGCTGACCTCGGCCACCACGTTGTGCGCTTTGCCAGAGAACGAGTGGTAATACGGCAACACGTCCATCTGCCGCTTGGCCGCTTCGCCCAAACGCTTTTCACTGAAGCCGAGGGACGCGCACCACAAGCCCGCCATGCCTTCGATGTAGCGCTTGCCCGCGTCATCAACTACCTCAATGCCATCACCTTCAACAATCATCAGCGGCGCGTCTTTTTCAATCGCGCGCAGATTGGTGTACGGATGAAAGTGATTGGCGACGTCAATCTTCGCCAGCACGGAAGGAGAAACGGGTGCGTTCATGGCAGCAAACAATCAGAAATGTGAGGTGTGACTTTAACATTCTGGCAACGTAAGCTCTGCCTATACTTCCGTTCTTTATCGTCACTGCATACGGGGGTTGGGATGCCATATTTTGGGCTGGGGCTGCACGTCATCATTGCGCTTTTTTTCGCCATTCACGCGGTGCGCAGCGGGCGGCAGATGTATTGGTTGCTCATCCTTTTTTCCTTTCCGTTGCTCGGTAGTGTGGTGTATTTTTTTGCAGAGTATTTGCCCGAACTGCGCTTTAACCGCACCGCGCGTGGTGCGGCGCAGGCGGTTAAGTCCTTCGTTGACCCTGATCGTGAAATGCGCGAGGCGCAGCGTGCGTATGACCAGGTGCCCACCGTCGCGCACCGCATTCGTTTGGCGCAGGCGCTGCTCGGTAAGGGCAATGCACCCGGTGCGGCGGCGCAGTTTCGGGAGTGCGCGCAAGGCGCTTTTGCCAATGATCCCGACGTGCTCACGAGCCTTGCTGAAGCGGAGTTTGCCTGCGGCAACGCACCCGCCGCTGCGGCTGCGTTGAAGACGCTTTTTGAGCACCATGCTGTGCGCAACATCGGTGCTGCGGCGCTACTTAATGCACGCGTTTTGAGCGTGGCTGATCCGGTGAACGCCGAGGCCGCGTTTCATCACGCGGTGCTCACCGGCAACGGTCCGGAGCCGCTGATTCGCTATGGCCAGTGGTTGCAGAATAAAGGCCGAAACGCAGATGCCGGGCGGCTGTACGCGCAGGTGATTAAAGACGCAGCGCATTGGCCGTCACACACCAAATCGTTGCAAAAGGATTGGCTACGGCAGGCGCGCGACGGCATGAATGAAGTGAATGCTGCGGCGGCGAATTAGTAGCCGCTGATCGTTCAGCTTTTCGCTGTGACCGCCACTTAACTAGGGCTAAACGCTCAATTATGACGAAGTCGACTTTAGGCTTAAAAGCATGTTAGCCCAAGTGACGTAAGGCTTGTACGAAAAAGCTGTATGCGCCTGGAGTCACCGATGCATGCTTTTTCGGCCACTAATTCGCTGCAAACACCACCCGATTTTTGCCCGCTTCTTTCGCCCTATACAGCGCGGCGTCGGCTCGCGCCAATGTCATTGCAAATGTTTCAGCATCGGTCGAGCGCGTTGCACCGCCGATGCTGCATGCGCCTAGGCCTGCCCATTTTTCGGCTAACCCGCTAGCAACGGACACGCGCACACGTTCGGCGATTTCTGTGGCGGCCTTCGCGTCGGTGTCTTCGAGCAACAACACAAATTCGTCGCCACCCCAACGCCCGAGCGCGTCCTGTTGACGCAGGCTTGCCGCGATCAGCGCGGCCATGTCGCGCAGCAAAATATCGCCGTCGGCGTGACCGCGGCTGTCGTTCACCGCCTTCAATCGATCAACGTCGGCGATCAACAGCGACACCGGTGTGTGCTCGCGTGTGGCCCGATCAAACGCTGCGACGGCGCGGTGCTCAATGGCCGAGCGCGAGCTGATGCCGGTGAGGCTATCAACCTCGGCGCGGCGCCGGAAGCGCTGCGCGCGGTTTAATTGCCAGAACGCTGCGGCCGCCGCCACCAACGCGGCCATGGCCACCAGCGCCACCACTAGCCACTGCGTGAGCATGCGCTGCTCGGCCACATCGAGCTGCGCCTCGCGCAGCTTTGATTCTTGTTCAAGCTGCCTTTCGCGCAATTCGCGTTCGTTCAAGCGATACAAATCGGCCTGCGCCGCGACCACATCGCGCAGCATCAGCCGCTCGCTCTCGGTGTTTAATTGGGTGCCCTCGCGCATTGCCTGCAACGAGGCGGCGGGTTGCCCTTCGCTCGCCAGCACCTCCGCCTCAGCCAAGCGCAGCAACGCTTTCAGCCACAACAGACTGACGCTCGATACGGCGGCCTTTGCGCGCTCCAACGCTTGCCGCGCGAGCTTTGGTTGCGCGTGCATGGCAAAGCGCCGCGTGGCGTGCAGATCGTGGCGCGCCCGCAACACCGGATCATCGATGCGCGCGATCAGCGGCGCGAGCTTTTGCGACCACGTTTCAGCCACTGCAAATTGCGAGCGCTCCAACGCAATATCAACGCGATCAAGTGCCGCCACGGTTTGCCCCATTGCGTCGTCAAACTGCTTGGACCGCTCAAAGCTTGCCTCGATCAATGCCGCTGCGCGATCAAGCTCGCCCGCGCGCTGGTAGACACGACCAAGCGCCAATTCGGCGTAGCCCGCGAATTCTTGATTGCCCGATTGCAGCGACAAACGGAGCAATTTCTCGCCCGCCGCAATGGCCGCTTTGGCGTCGCCCACCGCGCGCAGAATTTCGGCATGGGTGTAGTAAACACCGAGGCCCAAGGCCGAAGTTGCGGCCGCCGTATTGGGTTCACTGCGCTCAACAATGGTGACCGCCTCGTTACTCATGCGCATCGCAAAGGCAAACTCGTTGATGTCTTGCAGTAGCGTTGCATACGCGCTTAACTGGCGCGCCAGCGGCAGCTTTTGCCCA
The DNA here is from genome assembly GCA_043721275.1 of Burkholderiales bacterium. Lineage (GTDB taxonomy): Bacteria > Pseudomonadota > Gammaproteobacteria > Burkholderiales > Casimicrobiaceae > Casimicrobium. The sequence continues at coordinate 23,915 of JAYSRA010000086.1, read as the reverse complement.
GTGGCGCGTTGCGCCGTCAGGGCGCGCATGATGCGCTCGCGCGCGGGCTGAGAGGTGCGATCCGACGCGAATTGCATTTGCCCAGCCAGACCGTCAAGCGAGGCCGCCATTGCCGCGTCGCCGGTGCTCACCGCGAGCACGTAGCCCGCCTCGACCGCGGCCAACGCCGACTGACTTGCGCCGTATGCAAAGCGCAGTTCGCCAAACAAAAAAATCACCTCGGTGATGAGTGACGGCGCGTCTGCGGCGTCAAGCCGCGCAATGGCGCTAACCAGTGCCGCGTTAAACGTTGGGTTGCCCTGATCGCTGAGCTGCCGCAGCTGCGCGAGCTCGGCGTCGGTCACGCGGGTTTGCGCGTGAGCAACGCCAAAGCACAGCAACGCTGCGAGCAGGATCAGAACAATTGCGCGGTTCATTGACCAATAGCTATTACGATTAACAGCCATTTAACCCGATTGTGCCGCGCACAGAAAATTGCGCGTGTGTCCAATAATCATTCGCAAAGCCAATGTCATGCTCAAACTCTGGGGCCGCAAAAATTCATCCAACGTCAAAAAAGTAATGTGGGCCTGCGCTGAACTCGGCGTGCCGTACGAACGCATCGACGCGGGGCTGCATTTCGGCATCACCACCACCGACGATTTCCGCGAAAAAAATCCCAACGGAATGATTCCGGTGATTGACGATGATGGCTTTATTTTGTGGGAATCGAACGCGATCATGCGCTACCTGTGCGGCAAACATCCCAAGGCTCCGTTCTGGCCCGCTGAGGCCAAAATGCGCGCCTCGGCCGACCGCTGGATGGACTGGCAATGCACCACGCTCGGCCCGCCGCTCGGCCCCGCGTTCATGCAGCTGGTGCGCTCGCCGCAAGACGAGTGGGATATGAAAATGATCTCCGCCAATATTCCCAAAGTAGCGCAAGCTTGGAAGATTGCCGACCGGCAATTGGGCAAAACCCAATGGCTGACGGGCGAGGACTTCACCGCGGGCGACGTGCCCGCGGCGATCCTTGCCTACACTTGGTTTGAGCTGCCGCTAGCGAAGGCAGGCCTTGAGCAACATCGTGTGCCGATGGTAAACGTTGACCGCTGGTATGCGCAGTTAAACGCGATGCCGAATTTTCGCGAGATTGTGGCCATTGGCCTGACCTAATAGCGTCGACGCTACACCGGCGAACTGATGTCAATAAATTGGTAAGTCACGCCAAACTGCTGCACCAGGTGTGCCGCTAAAGAGGCCACGCCGTCGCGCTCGGTCGCATGATGCCCCGCCGCGATCAGGGTGATGCCGGATTCTCGCGCGTGATGCACATGCTGCTCGCTGATTTCGCCGGTGATAAACGCGTCCGCACCCGCCTCAATGGCGTCGCCGAGCAGTGACCCGCCGGCACCGGTGCACCAAGCAATCGTCTTGATCATGCGCTCGGGGTGCGTAAACAGCGTCACGCGGCGACCGTAGTGCCGGGCAACGTAGGCCGCCAACACAGTGCAGCGCACCGCCACATCCACACCCAGCCGCCCGAGCATCACCAAGCCTGCCTCGCCCGCCACACCCATGGTCGACAAGCCCAGTCTGCGCCCCAAACAGACGTTATTGCCCACCTCGGCATGCGCGTCAAGCGGCAGGTGATATGCGTACAAATTGATGTTTGCGGCGAGCAGCGAGGCCACACGTTCGCGGTGATAGCCGACCAGCGCGGGGGAGTCGCCTTTCCAGAATAAGCCGTGGTGAACGATCAGCGCGTCGGCTTTGGCATTGATGGCGGCATCAATCAGGGCCTTGTTTGCAGTGACGCCGACCACAATATGCGCTATTGTGTCGCGACCCGCTACCTGCAGGCCGTTGACCGCGACATCTTTGAAGCGACGGCTATCGAGATAGGTATTGAGATGATGCGTCAAAACGCCGCGTGACACCGAGCCGACAGTCTGGGGGTTCAAAGTTCGAGTCTCAAGATGTTGAATAAAATGTTGTGGGTCAAGGCTGCGCACGCAATTTTTGACGCAACTATCGTGTATTTTTTGAATTGAACAACCGCCAACATCCGCGTATGTTGAGAGCACCACAAGAATGTTGAGAGCGCCACCGATATGCTGAAGCGATTATGGCTTGTATTCGCGCAGGTCTGCACGATCTGTGTCGCAATTTTGTTTACCGTGAGCACGCTGCGGCCTGAATGGTTGGCGCGCACGGGCAGCGTGTTGCCGTCAGCGGCTAGCGGCGCGTTAACCGCGGCAGCGGCAATGCCGGTTGCAAATTCAGCGTCGAAAGGGTCGCCTGCCGCAGCCACTCAGCAGGCGAATAGTTTCAGCGACGCCGCTAAGCGCGCCCTGCCCTCGGTGGTGAAAATCGCGACCAGCTCGCAGCGGCGCAAAAGCCACCCGATGATGGATGACCCGACCTTTCAGCGCTTTTTTGGCAAGCAACGCGAAGAAGGCAATGCGCAACAAATGCTCGGCGAAGGCTCCGGCGTGATCGTGCGTGCCGATGGCTACATTTTGACCAACAACCACGTGGTCGAAGGCTCGCAACAAATTCAGGTGGAGCTGACCGACAAACGGGTGTTCCCGGCCAAAGTGATCGGCATTGATCCTGAATCTGATCTCGCTGTGATCAAGATCGAAGGCGAACAATTTCCGGCCATTGAATTTGCCGATTCACAAGCGTTGCAAGTGGCCGATGTGGTGCTCGCCATCGGTAATCCGTTTGGCGTGTTCGGCAACACGGTAACCATGGGCATCGTCAGCGCGCTCGGTCGCACGCAGGTGTCGGAATCAAGCCCGTTCGAGAGCTTCATTCAAACCGACGCAGCAATCAATCAGGGCAACTCGGGCGGCGCGCTGGTCAATACCAAAGGCGAGCTGGTGGGCATTAACTCGAGCATCTTCACGCGCACCGGCGACTTCTCCGGCATCGGCTTTGCGATCCCGAGCGCGCTGGCGCGACCGATCATGGAGCAACTGATTGCCACCGGTGAGGTGAAACGCGGCTACCTTGGCGTGAACCTCGGCGCGATTACGCCCGACATCGCGGCGCGACTGTCGCTCCGGGATGCCAAAGGCGCGTTTGTCGGTGCGGTGATCGACGGCGCACCGGGCAGCCGTGCGGGTTTGCGGGTGAACGATGTGATCGTAGAAATCAACGGCAAGGCAACCCTTGACCGCACCGAGGCGGTGAACACCATCGCGCTCGCGTCACCCGAGCAAACCATTCCGCTCAAGATCATCCGCCAAGGCGAAATGCTCGATATCAAGGTGACGTTGGGGAAACGGCCCGCGATTAAGCGAACTTAAATCGCCTAGTAAGTGCGTGCGGTCGACGACTACGCCGCGGCCTCGTCCGCCTCAGCGCGCGAACGCGGCGTGATGAACCGGCTGACGATGATGCCAACTTCGTAGAGCACCACCAGCGGCACCGCCAAGAATAGTTGTGACAACACGTCCGGCGGCGTCACCACTGCCGCAATCACAAACGCAGCGACGATGAAATAGCCGCGAAATTCGCCGAGCTGCTTTACCGTCACGAGGCCCGCGCGCGTGAGCACGGCGAGCACCACCGGCGTCTCAAACGTAATGCCAAACGCGATGAACATGGTGAGCGCAAAGCTCCAATATTTATCGATATCCGGCGTCATGTTGACGCCTGCCGGCGTGAAGCCGACGAAGGTGCCAAAGATTGATGGGAACACCACGAAATACGCGAACGCCATGCCGCAGAAAAACAGCAACGTGCTTGAGACAATGATCGGCATCGCCATCTTTTTTTCGTGCTTGTAGAGCCCCGGTGCTACGAACGCCCACATCTGATACAGCACCACCGGTAACGAAATCAAAAAGCCCGCCATCAGCGTGACTTTGAGCGGAATGAAGAAGGTGCCGGTGACGTCGGTGGCGATCATCGAAGTGCCTGCGGGCAACACTTTAAGCATTGGTGCGGCGACCAGCGCGTACAGTTCCTTCATGCCCGGATACGCCATCAGCGCGAAGGTGACGATCAACACTGCGACCACCGCTTTGACCAGCCGCTCGCGCAACTCGACCAAATGCGAAATGAAGGTTTCTTGTACGGATTCAGTGGACATGGGTTAGCGGTCTACTTGTAGGAGCGGCTCTGCCGCGACCGATGGTTACGTAACTCAGCGCGGGCGTCACGCACCTTGCGGGTGGCGGTGGAGCCGCTCCTACAGGGGCACGAGGTACGTCAGGCAACTTTTTTAGCGGCATCAGCGCCGTTGGCCGGCGGCGACAAACTTGCCGGTGGTACGTGCGGCAAACTGGCCGTCATTTGCTCGGCAGAAATTAGCGGTTTTGTAACTTGCGCCTGCGCCTGTTCAGCAATTGAAGTTTCGAGCGCCGCGACCTCGTCCACGGCGGTGAGCGCTGCGTGCGGCGGGGCGATGCTGTTTTCTACTGCGTGTGTCGCGGCGGCGTGTGTCGCATCGCTGCCGACGGTTGCCTCGGCCTGCGCCAGCGACGTGTTGACGCTGGCATGCACGCTCGCAGCTTCCTGTTCAACACTTCGTCCGGCGTCGTTCACTGCGGTCTCAAAACTGCGCGCGGCGTCTTTCGCCTGCTCTTGCAATTTGCGCAGTTCGTCCATTTGCATTTCGCGATCAATGTCCTGCTTGACTTGATTGGCGTAGCCACGCGCGCGTCCGAGCAAGTGGCCAAGCGTCCGGGCGACCTTGGGCAGCTTTTCCGGGCCCAGCACAATCAACGCGACCACCGCGATGATCATCATCTTGCCGAAAGAGAGTTCAAACATCTATTGCACGCGACACAGCGCAACCATCATGACCAAAGCGCCAATCAGACCTTGTCGCGTTTTGCCTCACCCTCAATCACGTTGGGTGCAGCGGTCGGTGGCACATCGGTCGTGCCTTTGGCAGCCTCTTCGCCGCCCTTCATTCCGCTTTTGAAATCATTGACGGCACCGCCCAAGTCTTTGCCCACGCCACGCAGTTTTTTGGTGCCAAACACCATCACCACGATCAGCAAAACGATGAGCCAATGCCAAATTGAAAATGAACCCATAAAAATCTCCTAAATTCGCTACGTCTTGTCGTCGATTGCAATCATACGACCCAATGGCTCTGGCCCGCCCAACACATGCATGTGCAGATGAAACACGTCTTGCCGACCGACTCGCCCATCATTGATGATAGTGCGGAACCCGTCGCTCGAGGCCGCCGCTTTTGCCACTTGTGCCGCGACCAACATCATTTTACCGAGCACCTGCTGATCTGCTGCCTGCGCCGCCGAGAGGCCCGTAATATGGCGTTTCGGGATCACCAGCAGATGTACGGGGGCCGCCGGATGGATGTCCTTGAACACCAGCACGTCTTCGTCTTCGTAGACCCGAGTCGAGGGGATTACGTTCGCGATGATTTTGCAGAAGATGCAGTCGTTGTCCATAGTCATAGTTATTTGCACGTTTCCCGTGGGAGCGCTGCCACAAAGCATGTTGGGATCTATTTTGGTCGCGCAGCTTTCTCATCAATGCCGGACAACCCTTCACGTCGGCCCAATTCTGCCAAGACGTCATCGCCCGACGCATCGTAGCGCGATAAAGCTACAAGCATGTGAAACCACAGGTCGGCAGCCTCGGCAATCACCTTGGCGCGCGAGTGATCAGATGCTGCGCCCTCGCAGTCTTTGCACGCCATGATGAATTCTGCGGCCTCTTCGCCTACTTTTTTAAGCGCAGCGTCGGGCGCTTTAGCGAGCAACTTGGCGACGTATGAGCTTGCCGGATCAACGCCCTCGCGTGACGCAAACGTGTGCGCTAAACGCGCAAAAATCGCGCCGTTGTCAGTGCTCACCGTACATCTCCACTTGCGATTTGATCGGCTCGAACTGCGTGACCCAGGAGCCGTTCGTAAGTGTGCGGAAAAAGCAGTTTCTGCGCCCCGTGTGGCAGGCAATGCCGCCCAATTGTTCAACCTTGAGCAACACCACATCGCCGTCGCAATCAATGCGCACTTCGCGCAGGATTTGCAGGTGCCCGGACGATTCACCTTTCATCCACGCCGACTTGCGCGAGCGCGAGTAATAGCACGCTTTGCCGGTTTCTAGGGTGCGCAAAAACGCCGCGCGATCCATCCATGCGACCATCAAAATCTCGTTGGTCAAGGCGTCCTGCGCGATGGCGGGCACCAAGCCGTTAGCGTCGAACGCGAGCTGGTCGAGCACGTTGGCCGGGAAGGGATTTTTCGTCGAATCAGGCATAAATTAGTCTATCAGCTATTCACTGAAACGCCCATTTAACTTGGGCTACTGTGCATAAAACGTTAAAAGTCGACTTTAAGCTAAATACGGAGCTAGCCCCGGTGAAATAGGGCTTTGACCAAAAAGTTGATCACGCAAACATGGTTCACGGACTGAAATCCGGTTGATTTTTTGGATGCGCGCTGATAAACGCTGGCAACGTGTTGCACAGCGCATCAATCGCTGCAACGCGCGGGTAGATCGACACATCCACATTAAACCGCCGCGCTGAAAACACCTGCGGCACCAGCACGCAATCCGCCATCGTCGGCATGTTGTCAAAACAAAACTGACCGCTCTTGCCCGACTGCGCGAGCATCTGCTCAAACGCCGCCAAACCGGTGGTAATCCAGTGCGTCACCCACGCGTCTTTTTGATCTTGCGTTACGTTCAACACATTCGACAAATAATTCAACACCCGCACGTTGTTAAGCGGATGCGCATCACACGCGAGCGACAGCGACAGCGCCCGCACATAGGCGCGATCCAGCGCGCCCGCAGGCAGCATCGGCGTGGTGCCTGCTTTGACCTCATCGAGATATTCAATGATCGCCAACGACTGGGTGAGCACCGCGCCGTCGTCCTCGACCAACGCGGGCACCAACCCTGCCGGATTGACCGCCAAATAAGCATCCGCGCGATGCTGACCTTTGAGCAAATGCACGCCAACGTGATCCCACTTGAGTCCCTTCAAATTCAGCGCAATGCGAACCCGATACGCGGCGGACGAGCGGTAGTAGTTGTAGAGCTTCATCGGTCGATGATTCGGCTACTGAAACGCCTGAATTCCAGTCTGCGCGCGGCCCAAAATCAGCGCGTGAATGTCGTGCGTGCCCTCGTAGGTGTTCACCACTTCAAGGTTCACCATGTGGCGCATTACGCCATATTCATCGCTCACGCCATTGCCGCCGAGCATGTCGCGCGCCATGCGGGCAATGTCGAGCGCTTTGCCGCAGCTGTTCCTCTTCATGATGCTGGTGATTTCAACCGAATCGGTACCCTCGTCTTTCATGCGACCCAAGCGCAGACAGCCTTGCAGGCCCATGGTGATCTCAGTCTGCATGTCGGCTAACTTCTTTTGAATCAACTGATTGGCAGCAAGTGGACGACCAAATTGCTGGCGATCCATCACGTATTGCCGCGCCCGAAACCAGCAATCTTCGGCAGCACCCAGCGCACCCCAGGCAATCCCGTAACGCGCTGAATTCAGGCACGTAAACGGGCCCTTTAAGCCCTCTACATTCGGCAGCTCATTCTCAGTCGGCACGAACACGCCATCCATCACAATTTCGCCCGTGGTCGACGCGCGCAAACCAATCTTGCCCTTGATCGCGGGCGCTGACAAACCCTTCATGCCCTTCTCAAGGATGTAGCCGCGAATGCGCCCTTCGTCGTTCTTTGCCCACACCACAAACACGTCTGCAAAGGGCGAATTCGAGATCCACATTTTCGAACCTGAAACGGAAAATCCACCGGGCACCGTCTTCGCACGCGTGCTCATGCTCGCCGGGTCGGAGCCCGCATCGGGCTCGGTCAAGCCGAAGCAGCCGATCCACTCACCGGTGGCCAGTTTGGGCAAATATTTCTGCTTTTGTGCCTCGCTGCCGAACGCATTGATCGGCACCATCACCAGTGAACTCTGCACGCTCATCATCGAGCGGTATCCAGAATCCACTCGCTCAACCTCGCGCGCGATAAGCCCATACGCCACGTAGTTCAACCCCGCGCCGCCGTACTGCTCGGGAATGGTTGGCCCGAGCAAACCGAGCGCACCCATCTCGCGAAAAATGGCGATGTCGGTGTGCTCATTGCGAAACGCCTCGACCACGCGCGGCAGCAGTTTGTCTTGCGCGTAGGCCGCCGCTGCGTCGCGAACCATGCGTTCGTCTTCGCTCAGTTGCTTATCTAGCAGCAGCGGGTCGGCCCAGTTAAAGCTGACTTTGGTGGACTGTGTGGGCTGGGACACTTGCATGATGGAACACAACAAACGGGTGAGTGGAGTGCCATTTTAGGAACATTTTTTGGCAACGCCGCACGCTCAATTGCCGAGCCTCACCGACCACCCATTTTCACGATTGTTCGTGCGACCGCTTAAATCGAGCGTTTATTGATGAGGAATCGTCTGAATCACAAACCCTTTCAGTCTAATCTTAGCCAAATATATGCTAATGTCATGAATACCAGCACTTATCAGTTGTTGACACGTACAAAATGTGTTGCCCCAAAAAGCATTCGTATTTGGCACTCAGATCCAACTAATAGGAATTTCAAAATGAGTCATCACGCAACCCTCAACCGAACGCTGTCATTAGCGCTATTCGGCACGACCTTCATGTTCGCCACGCCGCTACTTGCGGCCACTGATCGCCACGGCAACGTGGGCTACACAACCGCTGCCGAATGCGATGCCGCAGTCGGCGCAGGAACGGCCAAGTTCTACGAGCCGTTCACCGACCACCCACCGCTGCAACGCGATGGTGAGGCCAGCGTTAAGCAAGGCAAACTAAGCGATGCAGGTGCGCAGTACGGCCAAGGCGCGTGCGACATTGGTGTCGGTCGCTCCGAAGGGCGCGACGGGGTCAGCGCCCCGCTCATCGGCAAGTACGTTCCATACAGCCCTGACATGCCTATCAATCTGTACTCAGACGCCGCCGGCAAGCTGGTGCGCGTGAGCATGCAAAAGTGCGACAACAATTTCGGTGACAACTTCCCGCGGCCCATCACTGTCCTGACCGGTAGCAGCGACTGTTTTGCCAATATCGTGATTGGCCCGCGCTTCGAAACCAAGTCCGAACAGGTGGTGAAAGTGCCTGCCACCAAACGCTTCGAGGTAATCCCGGCGACCAACCGCACGGTGACCGAGCAGGTGCTGGTGCAGCCCGAAACCAAGCGCTTCATCCCGATCAACGCCACGATGAAAACGGTAACCGAGCAGGTGTTGGTGTCGCCTGAAACCAAGCGCCAGATTCCCGTTGCCGCCACCTACAAAGCAGTGACCGAACAGGTGCTGGTGCAGCCTGAGTCCAAGCGTTTCATTCCGGTGCCCGCCACCTTCAAAGCGGTGACTGAGCAGGTGCTCGTAAGCCCCGAATTCAAACGGCAAATTCCGGTCAACGCGACCTTCAAGACACTGAGCGAGACGATTGTTGTCAAGCCTGAATCGTTCCGTGAGGAGCCGATTGCCGCAACGTACAAGAGCGTCACAGAACAGGTGCTGGTAAAGCCTGAAAGTAAGCGCATTGAAGTTCTGCCCGGCACGTTCAAGACCGCGTCAGAGCAAGTGATGGTGACGCCTGAGCGCAAAGAGCTCAAGGTGATCCCGGCGGTGTACGGTGAGGTTGTCGAAACGGTGATCGACAAGCCCGCTATGACGCGCACTGAGACCATTGCGCCAACCTTCCGCGCCACCACCGAGCAAGTGCTGGTGACGCCGGAATCGCTGCGTTACGAGCCGATTCAAATTCCGCTGCGCACTGTGACCGAGCAGGTGCAAGCCGCTGCGGCCAGCGCGCGCCTGGAAGTAGTGCCAGCCACGTACAAGACCGTGACCGAGCGCATGGTGGTGCGTGAAGCCAGCAAGCGTCTTGAGACCGTGCCCGCCGTGTTCGAAACCACCAGTGAACGGGTGAAAGTATCTGACGCGACGCGCGAATGGAAAAAGGGCAGCAGCTGGATCAGTAAGGCCATCAATGTTCGTCCAGCCAGCGGTTTCACCGTGGGTGCTGACGGCAAAGTTGACGGCGCAAAAGTTGACACGACCACCACTAACGCAAGCTACGGCACGACCCGAGCTGGGACGACCGCCGCGCAAACTGCATTGATCGCATCCAACGTGCAGATCGGCGCGGACGACGAGGTGTATTGTTTAGTTGAAATCCCCGAGCAGTACCAGACCATTACGCGGCAAGTGTTGAAAACTGCCGCCGCCGTGCGCGAGGTCGAGATTCCCGCGCAGTTTGCAGAAGTGCCGCGGCAAGTGCTCGACAAAGCCGCCAGCAGCCGCTCGGTGGACATTCCGGGCACCTTGCAGACCGTCACGCGTCAAGAAATCGACGTCGACAAGCTGCGTACCGGTGGCTACAAGTTTGACGACAAAGGTGATTTGGTGGCCATGCCTAACGGCGACCGCATTCTTCGCGCAGCCTCTATTGATGGCTGGCAGGGAACGGTGTCTGCAGGTGCGGCGGGTTCGCGCGCATCTTCGACCGGTTCCGCTTCGCGCGGCGCCGCAGCGGGTGTTTCAGCCGCAACCGCCAAAAATACTGCGGGCGCAGCGTCCGGCATTGAAGGCTATGTGCGCGAAGTGAAGGTCGCCGCCGTCTACAAAACTGAAACGCGGCAGGCCGTTGATCGTGCTGCAACGGTACGCACTTTCGAAGTGCCAGCAACGTTTAAGACCGTGAAGACGCGCGTGGTGACCACACCCGCACGCACCGAAGAAGTGGTGTTCCCGGCGACGTTCAAAACGGTGACGCGCGAAGTGATTGACCGCGCGCCGAGCTCACGCGATGTGTCAATTCCGGCTGAATACCGCACCATGACGCGTCGCGTTGAAGACACGCCTGCGTCCACCCGTCGTATCGCTGTTCCGGCAGTGATGCAGCAGGTGGCAAAGCAAGTGGTTGACACACCCGCATCATTCCGTGAGGAGCTGGTGCCCGCTGTGTACAAGACCGTGTCGCGGCAAATTGTTGACACGCCCGCTTCGTTCCGCGAGGAGCCGATCGCAGCAATCTACAAGACTGCATCGCGTCAAGTGGTTGATAAAGCCGCTTCATTCCGCGAGGAAACCGTTGCCGCCGTGTACAAGACGGAGGCGCGCCAAATCGTGGATGTGCCGGCTTCAGTGCGTGAAGAAGTCGTGCCCGCAGTGTTTAAGTCAGAGGCGCGGCAAGTGGTTGACCGCGCTGCGGCAACGCGAGAAATCGAAGTTCCAGCGGTGTACGAAACTATCTCGACGCAAGTTAAGGTGGCGGATGGACGCGTGGAGCGTCGCGCGGTGTTGTGCGAATCAAACGCCACGGCAACCAAGATCCGCGAACTGCAAACCGCGCTTAAAACCGCGGGTTTTGATCCGGGCGCAATCGACGGTCGAATCAAGGCATCAATGATGACCGCAGTCGCTGGCTATCAGGCGTCAAAGCGTCTGCCGGTCGATGATGGTCGCGTGATCAACATCGAAACGGTGAAAGCACTGGGCGTGGCACCGAACTAATCGTTCGCTGCATTGCTACGAAAAAGAGCCGCGTTTGCGGCTCTTTTTTTGTACGATCCGATCAGCGATTGAGTTATTTCTGGCTCAATAAAAAATGCTCGAACCAATTACTCTCTAACGAATTCGCATCGATCAATCAAACCGTTTCGAACGGTATAAATTGCGACCACATCAAAGGACTCGACCGTGGCGCTGCGCTTTATGCGTTCATGATCGATGACGAATGCGCCAAACGCGATTCGATGTACAACTTCCGTGCGATTTTCTGGGTGTAAGGAAAAAACCTCCACGTAGCGACTGTAGATGGCCTCGCGCCCTTGTTGTTGAGTTTCGGCATGGAGCGTCCCGTGCACGGCATTCTTACTAAAGCAGTCCGCGAAATCGCGTGCATCGTGCAGGTTGTAAGCAGTTACGAGTCGATCAATCACTGATGTATTTTCGCTATTTATTAAGCTCACTTGATTTCTCCGCATTTCTTGCTTGGGCCCTTTGCGTGGGCGCTGACACGTTTACTGCTTACCGGATGAAAAGGCTCATGCACGTCAGTCCCGCCTCGGCTTTCGCGAATTCGGAGATGTCGATGAGCTGCACGTCAAACCCGGCTTCGCGAATCATATTGGCTGTGTCGACATGCGCCGATTGCATCAAAATTGACCCTGCAATTTTTAATGCATTGCCCGCGAACGGTTCATTGTCAGCAACACAGATGTGCCGCCAATCTGCGAAAAAACTGCTATCAATCCAGCGTGGATTCATCACCAGTAAATCATCGCTTAGCGCGGTCACAGCAGTCTTCAGATGTAGCGCACCCATTACTTTGACCGCATTCAAGGAATAGCCGAATGGGGCAACTATTGCTGCCACTGATTTAATCGCTGCGTCATTGGTGCGGCTCGATTGGCCGATGAAGATTTTTTTGCCGATAACCAACACGTCACCGCCATCAATGGTGCCGGGCGGCTCGACGCGCATCACTGGGCGATCAGCGGGGATACATTCTTTAATCGCCTCGATTTCGCCACGTCTAGAAATCGCACCAGGCCGACACAGTATCGAAACTTCAGGCAAGCAGACTAGTACGTCTTCCACGAATACAGCGTCAGGAAAACCGATGAGCGCAGGGAGCGTTTGAACACTCGGCATTAGTCGACTCAGCGCTGCGCAGTAGCGCTGATGTTGAATGGTTGCCAACTCAAAACTGATAGGCACGCGCGCGAGATGCGTAAGCTGCGCAAGCGCCAACTGAGTGCTGGGAGCACGTGTCAAGATCATCACATCAAACCTAGCTAAATCAGCGCTCGAATTCCGAGCAGCGTTCCCGCCAACACATAAACAATGCCGCAGGTCAATTGAAAACGCCTTGCCGCCGTGCTGCTCGCGAGCAAGCTACGTGCACTGCCTATCAACGTGGCGTAGAGGCCCATCGCAACCGCGTCAATGGCCATTCCGATCCCAACCAATTGCAAAGCACGTGCGCTTATCGTTGATGTGTTCGACAAAAACGGGGGTAACAGCGCAAACCAATACAGCATCGTTTCTGGATTGAAAAGTTGCACCAAAAATCCGCGCTTGATTGCCTCCATTGCACTAATTGAGATTGGTGCAACGGTCGGGTTCGATTCGCCATCACGTCCATACACGTTGCGGATCGATTGAAAGCCTAGCCAGAATAAATAGGACGCGCCCGCCACCTGCATGCCCACAAAAAAACGCGCATCAGCGGACAACAATGTCGTGATGCCGAGCAGCGCGATGGCCGCATCCAGTGTGTTGCCAAGTTGCGTACCCATAATTTGCACGAGCGCGGTACGCGTACCACTTCCGATGGCTGTTCCGCAGACTGCCAAGATCGCTGGCCCCGGTGTGAGCGATGCGATGATCGTCATTGTTGCAAAGCCAATTAATGTTGCATCCATCCTACTGTTTCCCTATCACTTGCATGAGCCCATGACTGTTAAGCGCGCCGTTGGAACGCTTCTGGCTTTTTACGTAGGGGCTGGTATGCGCTCTTTTCAAATTTCGCGAGTGATGCAGGGTAATTTTTTCGACATCGCGAATTGCGACGGTTAGCGGCGGCAAACAAGCGCGATCAAAGCGTTTGACGGCCAACCGAAATAGCTGTCTGATTTGATTCATAAAATTGCGTGCGGACAAGCGATAGGGGACGTACGTTAAGTGCTGCACGACCCAAATACGATTGAAATGATTTAACTTGATAAGCAAAACCATTTTTGCTATTCGCTATGCACCCTAGCGTTCGCTATCTACATACGTTTACTACGGTTTGCCATGCGGGCAGCTACCGAGCTGCCGCAGAAATACTGCATCTGACGCAACCCGCAGTCGCCTATCAAGTGCGACAGCTTGAAGCGTGGGCCGCAGTGGGGCTCGTTGAGCGTGAGGGACGCGGCATTCGCATCACGGAGGCGGGCCGCTACCTTGCCGCGATTTCGGCGCAAATTGATAGCGAGCTGGGGGTTGCGGTTAACCGCTTGCGTCGCGGAGAAGATCACGCCCTGCGACAAATTCACATTGGTACCTATGAGAGTTTCGGGCGGCATGTCGTGATGCCGCTGCTCAGGCAAGCGGCCTTCAAGACAATGCGTACTGATTTGCGATTCAGGGCAAATGAATCTATCGCAGCGGCCGTGCTGGAGGGGCAGTGCGACGTTGGATTTGTGTATCAACAGCCCGTGTCTAATTTGTTTCGCACGGAGCGAATTGGAGACGAAGAATTGGTTTTGGCTATTCCTACGCCGTGGCTTAAAAAATATCGTTGGTCCTTGCTCGAGACTTATAGCAAGATTGTTTTTGTAAAGTATGACGAAGGCGCTTACGCGCATGGCCGATGGTTTCAGACATTTTTCGATGGCCCGCCGCCGCTGTTACTGAGCGATTACCATTTCTCAGACATCGAAGAAGTACTCAGCATGATCGCCGCTGAGCGTGGTGTTTCTGTGGTGTCTAGGTTGGCCGTGGAGGCGTGCTCGTCGAAACGTATTGCGTTCGTGCGCCCCGCGCGGGCGAAGCGATGTCTGAACGCCGTGTACCGAATTGAACGCAGTAGCCAACAACAAAGTGACGCTGTTGACCTGTTATCAAACAAATCATCCGCTGCGCTCGAAAATTTGGGCAAGTAGCGATAGCGCATGGAGTTTGCTGATTGACACAAAGCTAAGCAAATTGCCTCATGCGCACCACATAACGCGCGATGGTGTCGACCTCTATATTCACGCGATGACCGTGGGCCATTTCCGCGAAGTTCGTAACTTGATACGTGTGCGGAATCACGTTCACCTGAAAGCGGGTTCCGGTTGCAACGTCCGCAACGGCGTTTACGGTGAGGCTCACGCCATTGACCGTGATCGAGCCTTTTTGTGCGATGAATTTGCCCAGATGGGCAGGCACCTCGACTTCCATAAGCCAGCTCTCGGCGAGGTTTTTCCATTGCGTGATCGTGCCCGTTGCGTCCACGTGCCCGGTCACCAAATGACCGCCCAATTTGTCGGCAAGCGTGAGTGATTTCTCCAGGTTAACCAGCGCGCCGATTCCAAGTCCTGCCACGATGCTGAGCGAATGCGCGGACACATCCGAGCGCAGCACGCCCGCGCCCTTCTCAACGATGGTCAAGCAGCACCCCGAATGGGCAATTGAATCGCCAATTGCGACGTCGTCCAATGGCCAATCGCCACAGGCAATGCTGATGCGCTGGCCGTCGCCGATGGGCTCATGTGCTGTGACGCGGCCAAGGCCTGAGATGATGCCTGTGAACATATTTTTCCTGTTTATCGGGGTGGTGAGCAACTATTTCGCTCGCATCATCACACGAATATCGTCGCCGATACGCGTCACATCGTGCAGGTCAAACTGCATCGCATCGGCCAATTTTTCGGGCCCGTTGAACGAGAACATTTCTCGTGCATCGCGGCCAAGCAACTTCGGGGCGAGATAAATGAGCAGCTCGTCGACGAGCCCTGCGGCCACCATCGGGCCGGTGAGTCGAGCGCCCGCTTCCACATGCAATTCGTTGACGCCGCGAGCGCCCATGTCCTGCAACGCGGCAGCTAAATCGATCTTGCCTGGACGCGCTGCATCAGGCAGTTTCACCACTTCCACGTTGCCGTCCAAATCAGCCGGCACGCGGTCAGCGCAGTACACCAGCGCACCGCCCTGCAGCACCTTCGCGTTCGGGCTTAACTCGCCCAAATGATCGAACACGATGCGCATTGGCTGTCGCAGCGCGAGCACCGTTTCCACGCCGCGCACGGTCATCTGCGGATCATCGTGCTTCACCGTGCCGCTGCCGGTCAAGATCGCGCAAGCCCGCGCGCGCCAACGATGACCATCGAGCCGCGCTTCGTTGCCCGTGATCCATTTAGATTCACCGCTCGATAAACCGGTGCGACCGTCCATGCTGGCGGCAACCTTGGCGCGCACCCATGGCAAACCGGTGGTCATGCGTTTAACGAAGCCAATATTTAACTCCAGCGCGTCATGCGACAACAGGCCCACGCGCACGTCCACACCCGCGTCGCGCAGTCGCGCAAGTCCAGTGCCGCTGACCATCGGATTCGGGTCTTCCATCGCGGCAAACACACGCGTGATTCCGGCGCCGAGCAGCGCTTCGGTGCACGGTGGCGTTTTACCGAAATGGTTGCACGGTTCGAGCGTGACGTAGGCGGTGGCGCCTTCAAGGTTCACACCCTTTGACCGCGCATTTTTTATCGCATGCGCCTCAGCGTGAAGCTCACCCGGGCGCTGCGTGAAGCCTTCGGCAATAATCAATCCGTCGCGCACCAACACGCAGCCGACGCGTGGATTCGGGGTGGCGTGATTCATCGCCAGTGCCGCCAATTCGAGCGCGCGGCGCATGAAAGTTTCATCGGCTGGGCTAAACACTACGAAGCACTTTTAGGTTTTCTCGCGGCAGGTTTTTTCGGGGCGCTGGGCCGATCCACCTCATGCAGCGCCGAGCGAAAATCCTCTACATCCTGAAACGATTTGTAGACCGAGGCGAAGCGAATGTAGGCCACTTTATCGAGCTTGTAGAGCTCGGCCATCACCATCTCGCCAATGCTGCGTGACGGGATTTCTCGCTCGCCGAGGCTGTGAATGTTGGCCACGATTCGGGCGATGGCTTGATCAACAAACTCGGTCGGCACGAAGCGTTTATGCAGCGCGCGATTAAATCCGGTGCGAATTTTTTCTACGTTGAAATCAATGCGCGTGCTGTTGCCCTTGATCACCTGCGGCATGCGCATTTCTACCGTTTCGAAGGTAGTGAAACGCTTGTCGCAGGCCATGCATTTGCGGCGACGACGAATCGCGTCGCCGGTCTCGGAGACGCGCGAGTCAATCACTTGCGTTTCAAGGGAGCCGCAGAACGGGCACTTCATGGTGGGCTGATGCGTGAACTGTAAACAGAACCCAGTTTATAGCGCACGACGCGCTGAGCCCGCCAGCTCACCCAGCACAAAGTTCACGCTCTGCTCGCGCACGGCGCTGCGGTCGCCTTTGAAATGCTGCGTGAATGCGCTGACACCTTCAGCAGTCGCGAAGCCAAAGCAAACCATGCCAACGGGCTTGTCGTCGCTGCCGCCGGTCGGCCCTGCGACGCCGGTGACTGAATACGCCATCGTGGCGCGACTGGCCTTTAGCGCGCCGGTTGCCATTTCGCGCGCGGTTTCTTCGCTCACTGCGCCGAACGTATCCAGCGTTTTTGAAGCTACGCCGAGCATCTCCATTTTCGCCTCGTTGCTGTAAGTGACGAAGCCGCGATCCACCCATGCCGACGAGCCGCTGACGCTGGTGAGCACGGCGGTAATCAAGCCTCCGGTGCAGCTCTCAGCACCCGCGATGATGCGCTTTTCTGCGACGCAGACGTTGCCAATGTGCGCCGCAAATTTAAGCCATTCATCAAATAACGTGCTCATAGCAAGCGAACCCACAAGGCCACAATAAACAGCGTCAACGCTGCCGCAATCAGGTCGTCGAGCATCACGCCGAACGCGCCTTTGACGTTGCGATCTGCCCAGCCAATCGGGCCCGGTTTGCGAATGTCGAGCAAGCGAAACAGCACGAACGCCCACGCTTGTTTCCACATCGCACCGGGCAACAGCGCCGTGATCAGCGCCATCGCAATCACCTCGTCCCACACAATCGATCCGTGATCGCTCTCCCCCAGCGCGCGACCGGTGACGCCCGCCGCCCACGTGCCAATGATGAGCGCGAACGCGAGACCGATGAAGAACACTTCGTCGCCCAACATTGGCTGCAACCAGCGCGTGGCAAACCAGCCTAGCAGCGAGCCGAATGTGCCCGGCGCGAACGGTGCGAGACCGCTGCCAAAGCCCAGAGAAATCACGTGCGCCGGATGCGACAGCATGAAGCGCCACGTGGGCTTTTTCAGTTCGGATGTGACGAAGGCAACGTTGCTCATGCGAAATGATCCCAGCCTTTAACTTCGATGTCCATCACGCGTGATTGTGCATCGAGCACGCGGACGGAATTTACAGCGTCCAACGCGGTCACGCGCCCGATGCATGCGCCGGGTAGCTTTTCGCGTTGCAAAATCGCAGCGATCATGTGGTGTTGATCGCGCGGCGCGGTGAATAGCAACTCGTAGGCGTCGCCCGTGGCGAGCAGGCAGTGCTGCGCTTGGCGGGCGTGTTGCGGGTGATGCAGCGCAGCCGTCAAGCCGGTCGGAATGGCAGCTACGTTGATCTCGATGCTCACGCCGGACGCGTGTGCAAGATGCGTCGCTTCGCTCAACAAACCATCGGAAACATCAATGCAACTGGTGGCAAGGCCGCGCAGCGCGAGGCCAAGCGACACGCGCGCTTCCGGGCATTCGTATTTCGCGATTTGCTCGGGCGTGGCCGCGAACTTCGCCCCCGTCAAGGACGAAAGCGCCCATCCGGCGTCGCCCAGCGGGCCGCTAACCCAGAGCTCGTCGCCGACGCGCGCGCCAGAGCGTGTGAGCGCCGCCTCAGGTGGCAACTCACCGAACGCAGTCATGGCGATTGCGAGCGGGCCTTTCGTGGTGTTGCCGCCAATCAACTCGACGTGGTACGCATCGAGCGCCGACCACAACCCGTTGCTAAATTGCGCAATCCACGCCTCATCAATCTGCGCCAACGTGAGTGACAGCAAGGCGTAGCGCGGAAGCGCGCCCATCGCGGCCAAGTCGCTGAAGTTCACGTTCACGATGCGACGGCCCAGCTTCGCCGCGTCAAGCGTTGGCAAAAAATGACGGCCCTCGATAAGCGTGTCAGTGGTGACGGCAAACGCGTTACCGGTGCTCGGCGCGATGATCGCGCAATCGTCGCCATTGCCAAGCAGCGCTGTACGATTGGGCCGTGTGAAATAGCGCGCGATGAGTTCAAATTCGGTCACGCGTGAACTCGATTTTGCGTGAATTTGGAAGCATCAGCTTTTTGATGAAACGCCGATTTTGCTCGGGCTGAAGCACTAATTTCACATAAAGTCGATATTAGCCATAATCGGCGTTCAGCCCATTTGCAATGGCGGTTTAACACAAAAGTTGTTGCGTTTTTCAAGTATCGAAAACGGTGCTGTCTGGCAACTACGCGGCGTCTACTGCGTCGGTTTCGAGCGCGAACGCGGGCCCGCCGCCACCTCGTCGGCACGCAGCAGTGGCGCGAGCTTATCGAGCACGCCGTTGACCCATTTGTGGCCGTCGGTGCCGCCGAAGCTTTTCGCGAGCTCGACCGACTCATTGATTGCCACGCGATACGGAATGTCGAGGCGATTTTTGAGCTCCCACGCGCCGATCAAAATCACGCTGCGCTCAATCGGGCTGACCTGCGCGAACGACCGGTCAATGTGCGGCTGCACGACGAGCACCAATGCCTCCCAGTCCTCGGTGAGACCGCGCCACATTTCGCGAAAAAACTCTTTGTCGGTGCGCTTGAAGTCGTCTTGCTTTTCCGCGCCTAAACGAATGGATACGGGATCATGCCCCGCCACATAAAACTCATAGAGCCCTTGCAGTGCAAATTCACGCGCCCAGCGGCGGGCAGATTTGGGCTTGGCTTTGGCTGCGTCAGGCGCAGCGACGGAGGGAAGTTCGGGAGCGGTCATGCGGTCTTTTGTTTTTGTGTAGGAGCGGCTTGCCGCGACAGGTGTTATAGGGGTCGTGTGAACCAAGAATCAGTCTCGTGGGAGCGGCGAGAGCCGCGAATGCGTAGCGGCCACCTATCGCGGCGTTCGCCGCTCCTACGAGGTCAGGCCTCGCCGAAATTCGCGTGCGTCCACTCTTGCAAGAGCGCCATTTCAACGGCGGCTTGTGCGGCCTCAAAGCCTTTTTGCTCCGCACGTGCGTCGGCTTGATCGTCGGTGTAACTCGTGAGCACGCCGTTGCCGATTGCAATATCGTGATCGAGGCCCACACGCGAGATGCCCGCTGCGGACTCGTTGCACACGATCTCGAAGTGATGGGTTTCGCCCTTGATGATGCAGCCCAGTGCAACCAACGCGTCAAAGTTCTCAGTCGCCGCGAAGGCCTGCAACGCGAACGGAATTTCCAGCGCACCGGGCACCGTTACCTCAGCAATTTCGTTGCCGTCAACACCCATTTCGGCAAGCGCTTTTTTGGCACCGACCAACAATTTTTCGCAGATCGGCGCGTTAAAACGCGCGGTGACAATGCCTACTTGCAAGCCAGCGCCGCGAAGTTTCATGAGGGGTTCTAGTGCCATGTTGTTCTCTTTTTGTAATCAGTTTTGTAGGGTGGCTACGACGCCTCGTAAGCCACTACTTCCAGATCAAATCCGGTCATGGACGGCATGCGGCGTGGGCGGGCAAGGACGCGCATCTTGCCGACATTTAACGCACGCAAAATCTGCGCGCCAATGCCGTAGGTGCGCAAGTCCATCTTGTGTGCGTTCAGGGGCTTGACGTTTAGCGCGCGAGCTTGCAAGGTGTCAGCAGATTCGCTTTGATGCAGCAACACCAACACACCCGCATCGGCTTGTTGCAGCCGAGCTAGCGCGTTCGGAATGCTCCACGAATGCACGGAGCTGTCGGCGTCAAGCGTGTCGATGACAGAGAGCGGCTCATGCACACGCACCACCGTCTCAACCGTTGCAACCGGCGTGCCTTTAATGATGGCGAGATGCGTCGCTGAGGTAAGTTTTTCGCGAAACACTTTAAGCGTGAACGCGCCCTGTGCTGTTTGCAAAGGCCGCTCACCCACGCATTCGACGAGGTTTTCTTGTGCCGCGCGGAACTGGATCAAATCGGTAATTGCACCGATCTTAAGGCCGTGTTCTTTCGCGAAAATCAGCAAGTCCGGCAGCCGCGCCATGGTGCCGTCGTCCTTCATGATTTCGCAGATCACCGACGCAGGTGTGAGCCCCGCCATGCGCGGCAAATCGCAGCCCGCTTCGGTGTGCCCCGCGCGCATGAGCACGCCGCCCGGTTGCGCCATGATCGGGAAGATGTGGCCCGGTTGCACGATGTCACTGGGCTTCGCATTGAAGGCGGTAGCCACCTGCACGGTACGCGCGCGATCGGCCGCGGAGATGCCGCTGGTGACGCCCTCAGCGGCTTCAATCGACATGGTGAAGTTGGTGCCAAAACCGGAGCGATTGCTCGCCGTCATCAGCGGCAAATTAAGCTGCGCGCAGCGCTCTTGGGTCAGCGTCAAGCAGATCAACCCGCGACCATGTTTGGCCATGAAATTGATCGCCTCTGGCGTGACAAATTCGGCGGCAAGCACCAAGTCGCCTTCGTTTTCGCGGTCTTCTTCATCGACCAAAATAACCATGCGACCGGCTTTGAGCTCGGTGATGATTTCTGGGACGGTGGCGAGGAAGGATGCAGGTGAAGTGTTGCCTGAAACGGCGACGAGCGTAGGCTTGGAGGCTGACATAAAAAGAGCACGTCTCGTGAAGAGAAGCCTAGATTTTAGTGGCTTATTGACTGGCGTACGATCAACGCTGCACACGCGAGCGAAAATAGATGGTTAATCCTTCACCCCACCGCGCCTCGCTCGACATGTCCGAACTCCTGATTTCTGAACAAAATGGCCTGCGCACCCTTCATTTCGGCTCCGAGTGGGTGCAGGGCCGCATGCGCATCAGCCGCCCCGCTGAGCTGATGCTGGGCTATGCGCAGGACATGTGCGCGCCACTCTTGCTGGTGCCTGCGCCGAAGCAGGTGTACGTGGCGGGCCTTGGCGTGGGTTCGCTGCCGCGTTGGGCGCTTGCAAACTGGGAAGCGAGCTTAAAGCGCATGGAAATTGTCGAGCTGCGGCCCGACGTGCTGGCGCTGACGCGTGGCGCGTTTCCGTTACCAACGGATGATCCGCGCGTGGTCTTGACGTTGGGCGACGCGGCAAAGGTGATCACCGAACGACCGGCTGCGAGCGTGGACTGGATGTGGGTGGATTGCTATGACGGTCGCGGGCGAGTGGGCGCGCTCGAGTCCGACGAGTTCTACGCTGCCGCGCACGCGGCGCTGAAACCGAAGGGCGTTTTTGTCGCCAACATGTGGAGCAGCGTCACGCGGTATCGCGGCGGCCTGCGGCGGCTGCGCGCTATTTTTGGGCACTACAACATCGTGTTGTTGCCCGCGATTGCGACCGAAAACGTGACGGTCATTGCCACCAAATCAACGCTACCCGCGTTGGACAGCCGAGCGATTCAAGCCCGAGCGCGGGCACTGCAAGCGGAGCACAAGTTGCCGTTTGAGCGGTGGTTGAAGGCGCTGGCACCTGTTGCGACGGCGCTGTAGGAGCGCACCTGCGGGAGCCGTGCCAGCGCAAACGGCCATGCTTCGACCGCACTGTCGCGGTGACACCGCCCTCACAAAAACATAGCGTAACCAACCCCCAAAAAGAAAAAAGCCCGCGGAGCGTCTAAAACGCGGCGCGGGCTGAAGGGTTCCCTCCTCCTCAAGGAAATCAGTGCAAATTATAAGGTCTTCTATAAGAGTTGCAAGCTGTTTTTGGGCGCTGTTCTCTTTTTTGGTGCGGATAACCCTATATTCACGAAGGTCGAATCGACCAACTGATTAGTCGTTTTGACCGACAGCCAACTTGAGCGTCGGCTTTTTCTCGTCAAAGAATTGCTCATCCTCGGTCGAGCCGTGCAACGCCGTGGTTGAGCTCTTGCCGCTTTGAATGACTTGCGTGACCGCATCAAAGTAACCGGTGCCTACTTCGCGCTGATGCTTCACTGCGGTAAAGCCGTGTGCAGCCGCTGCGAATTCAGCCTCTTGCAATTCAACGAACGCCGTCATGTTGTTTCGCGCGTAGCCGTGCGCCAAGTTGAACATGGAGTAATTCAAGCTGTGGAAACCAGCGAGCGTGATGAATTGGAATTTGTAGCCCATTGCGCCGAGTTCGCGTTGGAATTTGGCAATCGTCGATTCGTCGAGATTCTTCTTCCAGTTGAACGATGGCGAACAGTTGTACGCGAGCATTTTTCCGGGGTATTGCTTTTGAATGCCCTCAGCAAATTTGCGTGCGAATTCGAGATCAGGTTTGCCGGTTTCACACCAAATCAAATCAGCGACGGCTGAGTACGCGAGGCCGCGTGACAGCGCTTGATCAAAGCCCGGTTTGGTTTTGTAGAAACCTTCAACGGTGCGCTCACCGGTGCAGTGCGGGCGATCGTTTTCATCGACATCGCTGGTCAGCAAATCAGCCGCTTCCGCATCGGTGCGCGCGAGCAACACCGTCGGCGTGCCCATCACGTCAGCAGCGAAACGCGCCGCGTAGAGTTTTTCAACGGCTTCACGCGTTGGCACCAGCACCTTGCCGCCCATGTGGCCGCATTTTTTTACGCTCGCGAGTTGATCTTCGAAGTGAACACCGGCAGCGCCCGCGTCAATCATCGACTTCATCAGTTCGAAGGCGTTCAGCACGCCGCCGAAACCGGCTTCGGCGTCGGCCACGATGGGCGCGAAAAAGTCGGTGTCGTTTTTGCCTTCCGACCATTGAATCTGGTCGGCCCGCGTGAAGGTGTTGTTGATGCGCTTGACCACCATCGGCACCGAGTTGGCCGGGTACAGCGACTGGTCTGGGTACATCTCGCCGGCCAGGTTGGCGTCGCCGGCCACCTGCCAGCCGCTCAGGTAGATCGCCTTCAGGCCGGCCTTGACCTGTTGCATCGCCTGGTTGCCAGTGAGTGCACCGAGTGTGTTGACGAAAGGCTCGGTGTGCAGCAAGTCCCACAGCTTGTCAGCGCCGCGCTTGGCCAGCGTGTGCTCGACCTGCACCGAGCCGCGCAGGCGCACGACATCAGCCGCCGAGTAGCTGCGTTGGATGCCCTTCCAGCGTGGGTTTTCGGCCCAGTCTTTTTCGATGGTGGCAACTTGTTGTTCGCGAGAAAGTGAGGTCATGGGAATGGCTCCTGAAGCAGATGAAGAAAGGGCTGATGGCTGATGAATCGACACGATGAAGG
>JAYSRA010000085.1:0-31261 GCA_043721275.1 Burkholderiales bacterium | reverse complement strand
TGTACTCGGCGAGCGAATACGCGTCGCAGGAATTGCCCGATCTCGACGTAAGCATTCGCGGCGCGGTGAGCATCGCACGGCGCTTGCAGGACCCGCTGGCAGAACTGGTGAAGATTGATCCGAAGTCCATCGGCGTCGGCCAGTATCAGCACGACGTGAATCAATCTTTGCTCGCGAAAAAGCTCGATGCGGTGGTTGAGGATTGTGTGAACTCGGTGGGCGTGGATGTGAATCTCGCATCCGCTCCGCTGCTGTCTCGTGTCGCGGGATTGTCCGCGAGCAATGCGCGCAGCATCGTGTCGCATCGCGAAGAGCATGGCGCATTTGCGGATCGTGATTCGATTCGCAAAGTGTCCGGCATCGGGCCGAAGACGTTCGAGCAGTGCGCGGGTTTTTTGCGCATTCGGGACGGGTCGAATCCGTTGGACGCTAGTGCGGTTCACCCGGAAAGTTACGCGCTGGTGCAGAAAATTATCGAGCGTGCAAAGAAGCCGCTGTCGGAATTGCTGGGTAACGCCACCGCGTTGAAATCTGTTTCCGCCAACGCATTCACTGCCGACGGCGTGGGCGAAATCACGGTGCGTGACGTGCTCGCCGAACTGGAAAAACCGGGTCGCGATCCGCGCCCAGAATTCAAGGTCGCGAAGTTCAATGATGGCGTGAATGACATCAAAGATTTGGTTGAAGGCATGATTTTGGAGGGCACCGTGACCAACGTCGCGGCGTTCGGCGCGTTCGTTGACGTGGGCGCACATCAAGACGGTTTGGTGCACGTGTCGCAGCTCGCCAACAAGTTCGTGAAAGACCCGAAGGATGTGGTCAAGGCCGGACAAATCGTGAAGGTGAAAGTCGTTGAGGTGGACGTTGCACGCAAGCGCATCGCGTTGACCATGCGGCTTGATGCGGCGCCGGTGCCCGCCGAGGATCACCACGGTCGAGGCAGCGACCGACGGGACGGCTCGATGAATCGGCAACCCCCGCAACGTCCCGCAGCGCAATCTGAAAACGCGATGGCGGCTGCGTTTGCCCATCTGAAACGAACGTAAGCTGAAGCATCGCCGCTAGGCTGGAAGGGCGGCATGCTTTCAACGCGAACTACCGCTTATTGCCGTCTTGCTTTTGCGTTTTGATGCGGCGGCTTTGTTTGCTTTGCTCTTTCTTGATAGCGGCGCGCTCTGCGCGCGTCACGTTACCGTCTGCTTTTGCGCGGGCTTCCATGACCGCGACTTTGTTCTGACCGGCCTGCATTCGGGCTGCTTCCCGTTTTGATAGGGTGCCGGTGGCTTTGCCGTTGTCAATTCGAGTCTGTTGATTGGCTTGGCGTTGATCAATCGTGGGCGTCGCGGGCTGTGCAGCCGCGCCAAAGGCGAGCGTGAGGCCGATGGCGGATACGAGGGCGCGAAGGGGTGTGTTCATTAGTTTCTCCGGTCAGACAGGTTAGGTTTGTATCGCGAGCCCATTGCGCCAAAGGCACAACCTGCTCGTTGTGCGCATCTAACGAGGTCGCACGAACGGGGGCTGACTGACATCTCGCACATTTACACCCGCATACATTTGCCGCGCGCCTGCCGCGCCAGCGGGGCGCATGATTGTGGTGTGGACCGACGACGGTGTGAGTTGTCGTCCTACGTTGTTTGGCACGGCACGTTATTAACATCATTTGAGCGGCGGTTGCCAATAAGCGCGCGACTCGCTGCGTCACAGCATAACGATAAGAGAGAGCATTATGTTCAAAAAATTTCCGCGATTTATTCTTGCTGCACTTGCGTTTATGGCGGCAAACAGCGCAATCACAAGTGCGTCGGCGCAGTCGGTAACGGTCACCGAGTATTACAACAAACCACTGGATGCGTATTTCATAACGGGCCGTACGACCGAGCAACAAACGCTCGATGCGAACAGCGATTTTTTGCGCACCGGAATGACCTTTCAGGCCATTGTTGCCACCAACGCAGCCGCCGCCACGACGCGTATCTGCCGCTTCTATGTCAGCACGGCTGCACCGTTTACCAGCTCGCATTACTACGGTCGGGAGGGCACCGATTGCGAGTTGCTGCTTGGGCGGAATTTGCCGGGTTTCTCGTACGAGGGCTACGACTTTGCGTTGGCGCAACCGGTCAGCGGCGTATGCCCAACCAACACCACCACGATCTATCGTAGCTTCCGACCCGCCGCAAACGGCAAGACGCCCAACCATCGCTACACCGCAAGCGCCGCGAGTTACTCTGCTGCGACCAGCGCCGGGTACAACGGCGAGCAGGCGGCTTTTTGTGCCACCGCTGCCACCGACATCACGCCAGTGGCGCAAGCAGATTGCGGCACGTTTTACTTTCCAGCCGTTCGTGTGAGCTACCAATCGTTGACCAACAATGGCGTGCCAAATAGCTGGTTGCGCCTTAAAACAGACTCCAAAACGCCGTTTAACGGAGCCGACGCCACCATTGTGGTCGACCGCTACACGGGATCAATCGGCAAGATATTGATTGGCGATGCAACAGACACTTGGTCGGACTTGGGTACCAGCACACAAGACGATAGCGGCGCGACACTCGACACGTTTTTTAATCCAGCGACGGTAGTCCCACGCCGGATGACTGTTGGTCAGCAAATTGACATCAGTCGCGCGACTGCCTACGACCCAGCGCAGACTACCGGCTCCGCGTCCGCGAACGGATACCTCAGGTTTGTTGGCCGCGAATCGGTGACGGTAGGTGCAGGCACGTACACGGCATGCAAGTTCACCAGCGAAATCACATCCGCATTCGCAACCGTCAATCGCACGTCAGTGGCACGCGCAACGACGTGGGTTGCGCCTGGTGTGGGTATTGTTAAATCGTCCACCAGTGACACCGTCACGGTAGCCGCTGGCACTACGACAACCACGACCGAAGTGACAGCTGTAGCGGTGCAGCCGCTGTAGTCGTACGCGCGCGGCGTTGCAAACCGGGCCTCGCATTGCGGCAAGTCGCGCGATGCATCAAAGCGTACGACGTCGCTCCAGATACGCGTGCAACTCCCCGACCACGCCTTTGCGGAAGGCGAGCACGCAGAGTACGAAAATTACACCGATGATCACTGTGACCCAAGAGCCGACTTTGTCGGCCAGAAGGTTTTGTAGCGAAATGACAATGCCCGCGCCAAACGCGGGGCCGAAGAAAGTGCCGACGCCGCCGAGTAGCGTCATCAAAATCACTTCACCGGACATCGACCAATGTACATCCGACAACGTGGCAAATCCCATGACCAGTGTTTTCAGTGAACCTGCCATACCGGCGAGCGCAGCGGAGAGCACAAACGCCAATAGTTTGTAGCGATCGACCTGATAGCCCAACGAAATAGCGCGTGCTTCGTTCTCGCGAATCATTTTGAGAACCTGCCCAAACGGCGAGTTCACGATGCGTGAGATTGCAAGAAAGCTGGCCACGAATATCGCGACGACCAAGTAGTACATGGTGGTGTCTGACTCCAGCGAAATGAAGCCGAACAATGCGCCGCGCGGCACGCCTTGCAACCCGTCTTCGCCGCCGGTGAACGGGGCTTGCAGGCACACGAAATAAACCATCTGCGCGATGGCCAGTGTAATCATCGCAAAGTAAATGCCCTGACGGCGAATGGCCACCGCACCTACCACTAGGCCAATCAATCCCGACGCGAGAGCGCCAGCCAGCAAGCCCAGTTCGGGCGTGAAATGTTGTGACTTGATCAGCCAGCCGGTGACGTACGCAGCCGAGCCGAAAAACGCGGCGTGACCGAACGAAAGCAGGCCAGTGAAGCCCAGCAACAGGTTGAAAGCACAGGCGAACAGGGCAAAGCACAACAGCTTCATGACGAACACCGGATACAGGCCGAGCATCGGCGCGACTAGCGCGAGAATCAGCAATCCGAAATATGTAACGCGGATCAGCTTGGCAGCTTTACTCATCGCTCACGCCTCTTTGCCGAAGAGGCCTGCAGGACGAATCATCAGCACAATCACCATAATCACGAACACCACGATGCTCGACGCTTCGGGATAGAACACGCGCGTCAGTCCTTCGACGACACCCAACCCGAGCCCAGTCAAAATCGAGCCCATGATGGAGCCCATGCCACCGATCACCACCACCGCAAAGACCACGATGATCAGGTTCGACCCCATCAACGGATTGACCTGAATAATGGGCGCAGCGAGCACGCCTGCGAGGGCCGCGAGACCTGCGCCAGCGCCGTACGTCAACATCACCATCAACGGCACGTTCACGCCAAACGCTTGCACTAACTTAGCGTTCTCCGTGCCCGCGCGAAGGTACGCGCCAAGGCGCGTGCGCTCGATCAGAAACCAAGTGCCGATGCAAACGACCAGCGACACGACAACCACCCACGCACGGTAATTTGGCAACACCATAAAGCCGAGATTGGTCGCCCCCGACAGCAGCTCCGGCACTGGATACGACTGCCCGGACACGCCGAACAGTTCGCGAAAAATGCCTTCAAAAATGAGCGAGAGGCCGAAGGTCAAAAGCAGGCCATACAACGGGTCGAGGCCGTACAGCCGCTTGAGAAAAATGCGCTCAATCAACACGCCCAGAACGCCAACAACGAGTGGCGCAAGGATCAGCGCGAACCAATAATTCACGCCGAATGTGTCGAGCATGATCCAAGCCGCAAAAGCGCCCAACATGTACAGCGCACCATGCGCAAAATTTACGATGTCGAGCAAACCAAAGATCACGGCGAGGCCCAAACTCAGCATGGCGTAGAACGCGCCGTTCACCAATCCGAGCAGCAATTGACCAAGAAACGCCTGATGTGGAATGCCGAATATTTCCATGAATGCCTGTTGGTTGAAGCAACGTTGCAGCGAACTGACGTCGGCTGCTTCTTCACGCAGCTGCGACTACTTTTTCAACAACGAACACTTCGATTCAGCAACCGTTGTGAACGCCTGATCGCCCGGCACTTTTGACACCAGTTTGTAGTAATCCCAAGGCGTGGTCGACTCTTTGGCGCTCTTCACTTCGAACAAATACATGTCGTGAATCATGCGGCCATCAGCGCGGATTTTGCCCTTGTTGTAGAAGTCGCTCACCTCCATACTCTTGAGCTTTTCCATCACTTTGTCGCCACCGGTGGTGCCTGCAGCCTGCACCGCTTTCAGGTAGCTGGTCGTGGCCGAATAGTCTGCGGCTTGAATGCTTGATGGCTGACGTTTGTATTTGTCGAAGAATTTTTTGGCGAACGCGCGCGATGCGTCGTCCTGATTCCAGTACCAGCTATCCGCGAGCTGCAAGCCCTCAGTGTTCGCGAGACCTAGGCTGTGCACGTCGTTGATGAACACCAGCAACCCGGCGATTTTCATGGTCTTGTTGATGCCGAATTCTTTGGCCGCTTTCATCGCGTTGGTGAAGTCGCCACCGGCGTTAGCCAAGCCGAGAATCTGCGCCTTGCTTGATTGCGCCTGCAACAGGAACGACGAGAAATCCGACGCATTCAGCGGATGTCGAACTGCGCCCGCCACCGTGCCACCGTTAGCTTTGACCACAGCGGTTGCGTCACCTTCAAGCGAGTAGCCGAATGCGTAGTCCGCGGTCAGAAAAAACCAGTTTTTATTGCCCGCCTTGACCAGCGCTGAGCCCGCAACTTTGGCGAGTGCCACGGTGTCGTACGCGTAGTGAACGGTGTAGGGTGTGCAGTCCTCATTGGTCAAGCGCGCAGAGCCCGCGCCGATAGCAATGAAGGGGCGCTTTTTCTCAGCGGCGACTTTTGACATCGCAATGGCGGTACCGGAACTGGTGCCGCCAACGAGCATGGCGAGGTTGTCCTTATCCATCCATTC
Source organism: Burkholderiales bacterium (assembly GCA_043721275.1). GTDB lineage: Bacteria > Pseudomonadota > Gammaproteobacteria > Burkholderiales > Casimicrobiaceae > Casimicrobium. The sequence continues at coordinate 25,446 of JAYSRA010000085.1, read as the reverse complement.
GCGCGCTTTGGAGCTCGCGATATCGGCCTTGTTTTGATGATCGGCGGTGAGCACTTCTATCTGACGGCCCAATACTTTGCCGCCGAAATCAGCGACTGCCCACTTGATCATTTCGCCGCCCGCCGGGCCGTCGATGTCCGCGTACAGGCTCGACATATCGGTGATGAAGCCGATTTTGACGGGGCCGGTGTTTGCCGTTTGCGCCGATGTGGCGGTGGCCAATGTGATGGCCACTGCGGCCACGAGTGCGTTAAGTTTCATGTGTTATCTCCCTGTTGCTAACTTGAGTGCGGTTACTTTTGTATTAAAAAGCGCTGTTAATTTGATGCGAGTATTCGATAAAAAAAGTCATCAAACACCCAGATACTCTTGCAGCATGGCCATGTTTTGGGTCAGCTCATTTTGTGCAAACTGTTTCACGATCATGCCGTGTTCCATCACGTAAAAGCGATCCGCTAGTGGCGCGGCAAAACGAAAATTTTGTTCGACCAACACGATGGTGTAGCCCTGGGCTTTGAGCGTGAAAATCATTTCGCCCAACTTTTGTACGATCACCGGCGCGAGCCCTTCCGAGATTTCGTCGAGCAATAACAAGCGCGCGCCGGTGCGCAAAATGCGCGCAACCGCGAGCATCTGCTGCTCGCCACCCGACAGCCTTGTGCCGGGGCTTGATGCACGCTCTTTCAGGTTGGGGAACATCACGTAAATTTCGTCCACGCCCATGCCGCCGGGCGCAAGCGTGGGCGGCAGCATCAGATTTTCTTCCGCCGTGAGACTCGCGAAAATACCGCGCTCTTCAGGGCAATAACCCACGCCCAGATGCGCGACTTTATGCGGCGGCAACGTGATTGTCTCGGTGCCGTTGATGCGGATTGCGCCTTTGCGTTTGCCGGTTAAGCCGACGATGGCGCGCAGCGTGGTGGTGCGGCCCGCGCCGTTGCGCCCGAGCAAGGTGACCACTTCGCCCTGATGCACAGTGAGATTCACGCCGTGGAGGATGTGCGATTCGCCGTACCAGGCGTGCAAATTTTCGATGCGCAGCAGCTCGGCGGTCATTGAAGTGTTTCCAGGTTGCCCATATACGCTTCGATTACCAGCGGATTCTTCGCCACATCTGCATAGGGCCCGTCGGCAATGATCGCGCCGCGTTGCAACACGGTGATGCGGTCTGCGATGGAGGAAACAACGTTCATATTGTGCTCCACCATCAGGATGGTGCGGCCAGCCGAAACCTTTTTGATGAGCTGTGTGACACGATCTACGTCTTCATGCCCCATGCCCTGCGTTGGCTCATCAAGCAGCATCAGTTCGGGCTCTAGCGCCAACGTGGTGGCCAGCTCAAGCGCGCGTTTGCGACCATACGGCAGGTTCACGGTCAGCTCGTTGGCAAAGTCTTGCAGATCAACTTCGGCGAGCAACTGCCGCGCGCGATCATGGAGATGAAACAGCGTGCGCTCGGGCTTCCAGAAATGAAACGAGGTGCCGAGATTGCGCTGCAACGCGGCGCGCACGTTTTCAAGCACCGTCATGTGCGGGAACACCGCGGAAATCTGGAACGATCGCACAACGCCGCGCCGCGCCGTTTGCGCGGGCTGTTCGGTGGTGATGTCGGTGCCGTTAAAGACGATGCTGCCGCGCGTTGGATGCAGAAATTTAGTCAGCAGGTTGAAGAACGTGGTCTTGCCCGCGCCGTTCGGCCCAATCAGCGCATGAATGTGGCCGCGCTGAACTCTTAGGTCCACGCTATTAACGGCGACAAAGCCCTTGAATTCTTTGCTCAGGCCGCGCGTTTCAAGAATGATTTCAGCAGACAAAGGGCCTCCGACCATGATGTTGAAAGCGCGACTTTTTCAGGCCGCTTGAACTAGGGCGCAATCACGGCGTGACGATGCGCGGCGCTTCAACAATTCTTCGATGCAGTGTACTCGCTACCCAGTAAAGCTGAGATGGCAACGGGTGTTTTTGAAACTCACGGATGTACAACACATTACGACGAGTCTCGCGACGCGCGTGCGCGTGACAGCTCACGCCAGCGCCCGCCGCTGCGCCCACCAGAACGCCACCACGGCCAGTGCGGCGAGCGCACAGAGCACCGCTAGGCCTAGCGTGTAATTGCCGGTGGCCACCCACAGCGCGGCGAGCATCGACGGCGCAACCGCACGCGCAATAGCCGTCGGCAGGCCGAGCAGGCCGTTCAATGACGCGGCTCGTTCGCGCGACACGTAGGTGGCCATCGCGGTGGCTTTAACGATGGTGATCATGCCGTTGGCCATGCCGTACAGCAGGGCGTAAAAGATCGCGACCCACGTTGATTGCAACCCTAGCGCCAAGACAAAAAGCGCAGCGGGCAACAGCGTCGGAATCCAGCGATTGGCTTTGTGAACATCCATGCTTTTCTCGGTGAAAAACAGCAGCAATCGGCCCGCCACTTGCAGCGCGCCGATGGAGGCCGGGATGGCGATCACCCACGCCTCCGGCAAGTTACGCTCGCGCAGAATAGATACCAAGTGCCCGCCCATCGCCGTGGTGATGCCGGAGAACAGCACGAAGAATGCGGCCAGTCCCCAGAACGGAAAATGGTGGGTGAATTCGATTAGTTTTTTGGCACCGATGCCGTGATGATGCGCCTGCGCTGCGGGCTCACCGCGCAACCAATACGCGTGAATAGGCAAGCAAATCAGCAGGTGCAGCGCGCCCAGTGCAATTACCGCCACCCGCCAGCCAAACGCGCTGATCAGCCATGCGCCGAGCGGGATGAACACGGTGCTGGCAAGGCCTCCGAGAAAGGTGAGCGTGATGATTGCGCGACGAAAATCGGCCGGATAGCGCCGGATCAACACCGAAAACGCGGGCTGATACAACGTGCCCGACATGGCCACACCGATGGCGATCCACGCTGCATACAACTGCCACTGGTTCTGCACCTGCGAGATGCCCATAAAGCTCACGCCAGCCAGCGTGGACCCCGCACACATCACCGCGCGCGCCCAGCCGGCGTCGATCAAACGTCCGACGACCATAGCGAGCACGCCTTCCATCAGCAGCGCTAGGCTGAACGCGAGCGCCGCGTCAACGCGTGACAACGCAAGGTCGCGCTCGAAATGCTCTAGCAGCAACGAGAACATGTAGAACAAAGTGCCCCAACTGATGAGTTGCGCGACCGACAACCAGAGCACGAAACCGCGCGGCGCATGGGCAACGTTGGCGACGTTGGCGGGGATTAACGCTGGCAAGGCGGGCAGGGCGCTGCTGATCGCGTCCGCTTTTTTTGATTCGCCTACAGTGCCGTGAGTACCGTTTTGTTCCACGCTGAAATGCTATCAGCTTTGGGCTGAACGCCTTATTTCATTGGGGCTAAGTTCGGTATTAGGCATAAGTCGATAATCAAGTAATTAGCGTACGAGCCCTCTTTAAATGGGCGTTTTGCACAAAAGCTGTATGTGCTTAATCGCCTCAAACCGGCTGCAGCGCGCGTCGTTGCGCCCACCAAAATGCCGCCACCGACACGCCCGCCAACAGCGCAAATACCGCCAACCCAAGCGCGTAATCGCCGGTGGCCGTCCACATCACCGCCAGCAGCGACGGCGCGGCGGCGCGGGCGATGGCGGTCGGAAACGCGAGCAGGCCGTTCAACGACGCAGCACGCGGTTGCGACACATACGTTGCCATTGCGGTGGCCTTAACCACCGTAATCATGCCGTTGGCCAAGCCGTAGAGCAACGCGTACAGGAGCCCCGCCCACGGCGAATGCAGGCCAAGCGCCAACACGCCGAGCGCTGCGGGCAGCAGCAGCACAATCCAGCGGTTAGCCTGATGCAGGTTGACATGTTTTTCAGTGACGAACAGCACCAGCCGACCGGCCACTTGCAGCAAACCAATTGAGGCCGGCACCGCAATCACCCACGCTTCTGGCAGTTGCCGTTCGCGCAGAATCGACACCAGATGGCCCGCCATGGCGCTGGCGATACCGGTGAAGAGCAAGAAAAACACCGCCAAGCCCCAGAACGGTAGCTGCCGCGTCAATTCGCCTAACTCGTTGGCCGCAGCGCTCGGGCTAGCCGACCGCGCCGGTGGCTCAAAGCGCAGCGCAAAGGCGTGAATCGGCGCGCATACCAGCACATGCAATAGCGCCAACATACCCACCGCGTCGCGCCAGCCGAACGCGCTGATGAGCCACGCGGTGAGCGGAATAAAAACCGTGCTCGACAGGCCACCGATGATGGTCAAGGTGATGATGGCGCGCCGAAAATCCGTTGGAAAGCGACGAATCAGCACCGAGAAAGCGGGCTGATACAACGTGGCCGACATCGCCGCACCGATTACTATCCATGCCGCGTAAAGTTGCCATTGGTTCTGCGCAAACGACAGGGCAATGAGCCCGCATGCGGCCAGCAACGAGCCACCGGTCATCACCACCCGCGCCCGTCCGGCATCAATCAAGCGGCCCACCATGAAGCCGCCGCACCCCTCCGCCAACAGCGCCACGCTGAGCGCGAAGGCAGCGTCAACGCGCGACAATGCGAGGTCACGCTCGAAGTGCTCGAACAGCAGCGCAAATGTGTAGTACAACGTGCCCCAGCTGATGAGCTGGTTTGCGGCCAGCCACAGCACAAACCGGCGCGGCGGGCCGTGACTGGCCGGCGCGGCAGTTTCCGGAAAATTCATGCTTTTGGCATTCAATGTGTTGGTAATGGGAGAAGGGTGGCGGCGGGGCGGAGTTAGTTTTCGCGCCACGCGTGGCGTTTGGTCGCGCAGGACACTGGCAAAGCACCATTGTTCGCCACTATGAGAGATTTCGTAACGCAAAACATGGTATCAGCTTTTTGTGAAGTAGCCCGTCTATACTGGGGCCAAGTTGATTTTTAGCTCTAAGTCGACAATAGTCGTAATACGCTTTGATCGCACGTACAATCGAGCAAGCAAGTAAAAGCTGATGAAAGAAAGACGCTACTTTTCCGCTCGCCCCGCACAAAGGCGCAGTCCGTTAGCATTTATTGTGCTGTTGCCATTATTTGCGTTGCTTGCCTGGATTTATGTGCCGGTGACGCACGGCGACTTTGTGGCGGACGACTACGTTTTCATCGCCACCGCGCGCATGGTCGACACGCCGCTGGCCGCGTTTTGGCAAAGCCATTTTTACGAGCCGTACTACTTTCGACCGCTGGGCGTGTTGTCGTGGTGGCTGGCCACTCGGCTGTTCGGGCTCGAATACAGCGCGCACAGCCTAATCAACCTGGTGCTGCACTGCGCTAACGCGGGCCTGCTGTTTTGGCTGTTGCGAGCGCTCGCTCTTCGCGCCAGCGCCGTGATTGCGGGCACTGTGCTGTTCGCGCTTGGCCCATTTGCCGTGGCAACCATGCTCTGGCCGTCCAACCGTTTTGATGTGCTGGCCATCGCATTCTTGTTGGCGCAAGCCATTGCGATGCTGCGCGCACTGCAAGGCAACGCGTTTGCGATGCCGCTGGCGATGCTTGCCGCGCTTGCCGCCTGCTGGAGCAAAGAGTTGGCGTACCCGGTTTCGACCATGATGGCGTTTGTGGCGTTGGCGGTTGTCGGCGTGCCGTGGCAGCGCCGAGCCTTGCTATTTGCGCTGCTGGCCGGCGCGATCGGCGGCGCATTTTTGGTTCGCCATGTCACGGTTGCCAACGCGTATGTGCTGGCGAGCGCCTATCCGTTGACGCAAATTGCCGACGGCGCGATGGCCATGTTTTCCTCGCTACCGCGACTGAACGGGCTGATTGCTGGCTCAGAATGGTCGCTGTGGTTCGGCTGGGGCGTGCTCGGTGCATTGGTCGCCGCGCTGCTGTGGTCGCGGCGCGGCGCGGCGCCATTAAATCGTTTACTCGGCGGCAGCACGCTCGTGCTGCTCGCTGCATTCGTGGTGCAAACGCCGCTCGCCAAAGCGTTTGCACCGATGCTCGAGAACGGGCCGTTTGGCACCGTCACCTTTGCGCGCTTCTACTACGCGCCTTGGCTGGTCGCCTGCGTGGTGGTGGCGGCGACGGTGGCGCGCGCGCGACTCAGCGGCGTAGTCGCGCTCACGCTCGTTGTGGTGACGGTCGCGGCGGCGATATCGGCGCGGTCGCTGCCCGAGTCATTTGCCGACTGGACCCGCGACCAGATTTCACCTGTGGCGGTCGCCGCGACCCAGATCGTTGAAGACGGCGCAAAAGCAAGCGCTGCCACGCCATGCGTGTACGTTTTCCTGGGCACGCAAACTCAACATCCGTTTTTTCGTATGTTCGCCGACGTAACCGTGAAGGCGCGCACGGTAGCGCCTGAACAAACGTGGCGTTGCTACGTAATGACCGAGAGCACGCCGTGGCTGTTCGCATTTCCTGCGGCTATCACACCTACCGATTTGCCGCTGCGCGCCATCACCAATCCGGACGGCACGGAGAAGTCGGATGCCGTTTGGAGCAGTATTCGCTATCGCTACCGACTGCCCGCAAAGGATGTCGCAGCGCTACCCGGCGCTCGCTTTTTCGATTGGCGAGCGGGTGCCTTTGTTGAGGTTACAGACGAGGTGCGGCGCAGCGAACTTCAGGTGAAATCGCAAGATTGGTAATGTTTCACGTGAAACACGGGCTCGCCCGCTGAGCGAGCTGCACCTCGCCACGCGCCCTCGGTAGAATACCTCTTCGTTCTTTTCCCGCGTTTCACGTGAAACAACGGCTTCCCACACCCCACCATGATTTATCCCGAACGCTTTGACGTGATCGTCGTTGGTGGCGGCCACGCTGGCAGCGAGGCTGTGCTAGCCGCCGCCCGCGCAGGAGCCAAGACTTTGCTGCTCACGCACAGCGTTGAAACGCTCGGCCAGATGAGCTGCAACCCATCGATTGGCGGCATTGGCAAGGGGCACTTGGTCAAGGAAGTGGACGCGCTCGGCGGCGCGATGGCCATTGCGACTGACGAGGCGGGCATCCAATTCCGCATCCTGAATTCATCCAAAGGCCCTGCGGTTCGCGCCACGCGCGCGCAAAACGACCGCGTTTTGTATCGTCAAGCGATCCGAACCCGCCTCGAAAACCAGCCGAATATGACGATCTTTCAGCAGCCGGTAGACGACGTTTGCGTCACCGGAGAGCGCGTAACGGGCGTGCGCACGCAGATGGGCGTGACCTTTAAGGCGGCAACCGTTGTGCTCACGGCGGGCACTTTTTTGTCTGGCCTGATCCACATCGGCCTGCAAAATTACACCGCTGGCCGCGCAGGCGACCCGGCGGCGACCACGCTCGGTGCGCGACTCAAAGAAATGAAGCTACCGCAAGGAAGACTCAAAACCGGCACGCCGCCGCGCATTGACGGCAAAACCATTGATTTTTCGAAGCTAGGCATTCAGCCCGGCGACGATCCGGCACCCGTGTTCAGCTTCATGGGCAATCGCGCGATGCATCCGCGTCAGCTGCCGTGCTACATCACGCACACCAACGAGCGCACCCATGACATTGTGCGCTCCGGGCTTGATCGCTCGCCGATGTTCACCGGCGTGATTGAAGGCGTCGGCCCGCGCTATTGCCCGAGCATCGAAGACAAAATTCACCGCTTCGCCGACAAAACGAGCCATCAAATCTTCCTGGAACCGGAAGGCCTGACCACCCACGAATACTATCCAGCAGGCGTATCAACCAGCCTACCGTTTGACATTCAGCTCGCGCTGATTCGCTCAATGCTGGGGCTAGAAAACGCGCATATCCTGCGACCCGGTTATGCGATTGAATACGACTATTTCGATCCGCGCCAGCTCAAACAAACGCTGGAAACCAAGTATTTAGACGGCCTGTTTATGGCCGGCCAAATCAACGGCACGACGGGATACGAAGAGGCCGCAGCGCAAGGCTTACTCGCAGGCGTGAACGCCGCGCTGAAATCCAAGGGCAAAGACGGCTGGTGCCCGCGCCGGGACGAGGCGTATCTGGGCGTGCTCGTCGACGACCTCACCACACAGGGCGTGAGCGAGCCGTACCGCATGTTCACCAGTCGCGCCGAATATCGACTGCAACTGCGTGAGGACAACGCCGATATGCGCTTAACCGAGCAGGGCAGGGCGCTCGGGTTGGTGGACGACGTGCGCTGGGACGCATTCAACCGCAAGCGCGACAGTGTTTCACGTGAAACAGAGCGCCTGAAATCGACGTGGGTGAACCCAGCGTTACTCTCGAATGAACGGGCAGTGTCGCTGCTCGGCACGACCATCGAGCGGGAATACAGCTTGTTTGATTTGCTGCGGAGACCAGGCGTGACGTTTGCCGCGATCGACGGCTTGCGTTCGGAGCTAGGCCTGAAGGCCAAGTCGGATTTGACCCCCTCGCCCCTAGCGGGAGAGGGTGGGGGTGAGGGGGGAGCCGCCTCTCCGAACCAGGCTGGCTCTCCAAGCCAAACCACCCCTCGCCCTAACCCTCTCCCGCAAGGGGAGAGGGCACAAGTCGAGGAACAAGTCGAAATCGCCGCCAAATACGCGGGCTATATCGACCGTCAACAAGACGAAATCGACCGCCAACTCGCCAACGAAAACCTGCGCTTTCCGCCGCAGCTCGACTACACCCAGGTGCGCGGCCTGTCGAAAGAAGTGCAAAGCAAACTCTCGGCGCAACGCCCCGACACGCTCGGGCAAGCAGGCCGAATCTCGGGCGTGACACCTGCCGCCATTTCGCTGCTGCTCGTCCATTTGAAAAAAGGCCGTCTCGCCGAGATGGTGGCGTGACCAACACTTTATGCGCGCCAAGAACCGCGTGGGCAACAAGTTGCCCACCCTACACACATGAATAACGAAAACAAAACCGGCTCGCGCCCTTCCGTGCGCCCCGGCATCAACCCACAAGGCCAAGGCATGACCACTTCCGCAGGGCTGCGCCCCGTGATCGACCGCCCGTTAAAGCGCGATCAAATTGACTTCACTTCCGAGCTGCGCGCCGAGCTGCGTGCAAAGCTGGACGCGGGTTTGAGCGAACTTCGCCTGACCGCGAGCGACAAGCAAAAAAGCACGCTCATCGAATCGCTCGCGTTTTTGAACGAGTGGAACGCAGTCATCAACTTAACCGCCATCCGCGACCCACACGACCAGTTGGTGCAGCACATTTTGGACTCGCTCTCTATCCTGTACTGCATCCCGAAAGAGTCGACCACGTTGCTCGATGTCGGCTCAGGCGGCGGCTTTCCTGCGCTGCCGATTGCCGTGATGAGGCCTGATCTTGAAGTCGTGGCCGTCGATTCAGTACGCAAAAAAACCGACTATCTGGCCAAGGCTGCGAGCCATTTAGGCATCGGCAACCTCAGCGCGATTCACAGCCGCGTTGAAGATCACCCGGTCACCTACGACGTGGTCATCTCCCGCGCCTATGCCTCGCTCAAAGATTTTGTGACCAGCGCCGAGCACTGTTTGGTAGAAGACGACGAAAGCCTAATGCTCGCCATGAAAGGCAAAACCCCCAACAAAGAAATCTCAGACCTCGCCGGAACCGGCTGGGTCGTAGACCGCAAGCGAGCGCTTACTGTGCCGTTTCTTGAGGCGGAACGGTGTTTGATTTGGCTGGAACGGGCGTAGGTCGTGATTAGGCACCTGTTTGCTACTGTCGGTCTTGTTGCGTCGCACGTCGCATTTGCGTGCTCGCCATTGGTGCCGCCACCAGACTATGTCAAACCACTATTACCCGATTTCTCAGCAATGAGCTACTCGCTGGCTACTCACGTCGCCGACATTCGCGTCATCTCCGTGACACCAAATCCCGAAAAGAAATTACGCACAGTACGCTACGAGTTACAAAAGTCCTACAAAGGCTCTCTGCCCCCAGCGGGCACGTTGCAGCAGACGATGAGCGTGTGCGACCACATGTTTGAATTGTTTGACACAGGCGAGTCCGCGATGGTGTTCTTGTCGGAGAGCTATAGCAGCGTCTACGTGCAGGACCCGTATCTTCCCTACTCGAAGCGCAGCGTCACAGAGTACTTCCGTCAAACTAAAGTGACGCGCGAATCGCCATGACCGGCATCAACGACCTCTGGGCGCTCGTCATCGCGACGCTCATCTTCCTCGCCATTCCCGGCCCCGGAACGATCAAGATTTTTGCTTCGATGGCGGAGAACAACGGTGGGCCGCGCGCGGGCTTTTGGAGCACGTTAGGACTGATGGCGGGGGACGCGGTGTGGATGGTGCTCGCGCTTTCCGGTGTGGCTGCACTCGCCGCCGCGTATCCACGTGCATTCGACCTGCTTCGTTACGCGGGTGCCGCGTATCTCGCGTGGATCGGCTACACGTTGATTCGCGATTCGAAGCAAACTATGGGCGAAGGCGTGGTGTCAACGGAGCAAGGGCGCGGTGCCTGGCAATGGTTTCGCGAAGCGGCACTGGTGTCGCTGGCGAACCCAAAGGTGATCGGCTTTTACGTCGCGTTCTTTCCGCTGTTCATCGACACCAGTTCGTTTGATGGCGTCGCAACGTACGCGCGCATGATGGCGCTGGTGTTGGCCATCGTGTTTTTGTATTGCATGTGGCTAATCGTCGCCGCGCAAATCGCCAAGCGGATATTCGCCCGGTTTCCGTCGGCGAGCATGTGGCTCAAGCGCGCGGCTGGCGTGGCGTTGATTGGGTTTAGCGTCAAGTTTGCGTTGCAGAAATGAAGCGTGCCTGTAGGAGCGGCTCTGCCGCGACCCAACGCCGCACCGCAGCCTCGTTGGGTCGCGGCAGAGCCGCTCCTACATTTCGAGAAAAACAATGATTAGAACCATCGCCATCGCCAACCAAAAAGGCGGCGTCGGCAAGACCACCACTGCCGTGAACCTCGCGGCCTCGCTCGCGGCTCACCACCGTCGCGTGTTGCTGATTGATGTTGATCCGCAGGGCAACGCCACAATGGGTGCGGGCATTAACAAAAACGCGCTGGAGACCAGCGTGTACACGGTGTTGCTAGGCGAAGCGTCGATGCTTGATGCGCGGGTGAAAGCGAAGGGCGATTTCGACCTGATCCCGGCCAATCGCGAACTCGCGGGCGCGGAGATCGAGATGGTGTCGATGCCGGATCGCGAGACCAAATTAAAAGACGCGATCCACACGCTCAAAGCCGCGATTGCCGCCGTGGCCGATCAATACGATTACATCCTGATCGACTGCCCGCCGACGTTGAATCTGCTCACGCTCAACGCGCTATGCGCCGCCGACAGTGTGCTCATTCCGATGCAGTGCGAGTATTACGCGCTGGAAGGTTTGTCCGACCTCGTCGGCACGCTGCGCAAAATGCAGCAACACCTGAACCCGACGCTCGAAATCGAGGGCCTGCTGCGCACTATGTACGACCCGCGAATTTCGCTGTGCCAACAGGTCGCCGCACAACTCGAACAGCACTTCGGCAACAAGCTTTTTGCCACGATCATCCCGCGCAACGTGCGGCTGGCTGAGGCGCCGTCGCATGGCTTGCCAGTGTTGCTGCTTGATAAAGCGAGCAAGGGATCACAGGCTTATATGCAACTGGCCTCCGAGCTGTTGACCAAGCACGAGGCCGCAGTCTCGCAACCCGCGCTCGCGTAGCCGCGATGCAACGAAGTGAAATCGCGGACTGCCACTTTAACGCCGCCCGCCCTCGATTCCGCTGCGCTGCATCGAGGCTACGTCACCACACTCTACTTACAAAAACATGGCAACTAAACTAAAAGGCCTCGGCCGCGGACTTGATGCTTTGCTGATGCCGGAGCCGACGCCGGTTGACGCGCCCGCAAACGGTATGTCGTTGCTCAAGATCGCCGAATTGCAGGCCGGCAAATTCCAGCCGCGTCGTCGTTTTGATGATGCGTCGCTTGCAGAGCTTGCATCCTCAATCAAGGCGCAGGGCATCATGCAGCCGATCGTTGTGCGCAAAACCGCGTCCGGCGGAGCCAACGGCGACAAGCGTGTCGCCTACGAAATCATCGCCGGTGAACGTCGCTTTCGCGCCGCGCAACTCGCAGGCTTGACCGAGGTTCCGGCAATCGTCAAAGACGTCGACGACCGCACCGCGCTGACCCTCGCGCTCATCGAAAACCTGCAACGCCAGGACTTGAACGCGATTGAAGAGGCGCTCGGCCTGCAACGTTTGATTGCCGAATTCAGCTTCACCCACGAGCAAGCGGCAGACGCCGTCGGCAAATCACGCAGTGCGGTGTCGAACCTGTTGCGCTTGTTGGAGCTGGCCGCACCGGTGCAAGACCGCGTGATCGCGGGCACGCTGGAGATGGGCCACGCGCGCGCGTTGGCACCGCTGCCGAAAGACCGCCAAGTGATGCTCGCCGAAAACATCGCGATCAACGGCCTGTCGGTGCGCGCCACCGAAGCGCTGGTGAAAGCGGAAACCGGCGCTACGAATAAAAATCGTCCCGGCGTGCCGACCCATCGCAACAAGCAGGAAAAACTCGGCCTGGTGATGGCACGCGACGCCGACCTAGATCGCCTGGAAACCGAACTCGCCGACACGCTCGGCACCTACGTCGCAATCACGCATCAGGCCAGCGGGCAAGGCGAACTGGTGATTCGCTACGCAAGCCTCGATCAGCTGGACGGGCTGATTGCGCGGTTGAAACGCTAAGCAGCTTTTTGCTAAAACGCCCAAAATACGTGGGCAGAACGGATAAAACATCGTAAGTCGACTAACAGCTTTTTAGTGCCTTAGCCCACACCGCGCGGCGGCTGTAGCGAAAAGCTATTCATCGCCACGCACCGGTGAGCCACGCTGTACGGCGCAAATAATCGCTTCGCATTTGCCCTGTGCTGACGCATACTTATGACATTGGCGTGGCGATTGCGCGTCGCGAGGTCGGCACTGAACGCCCCGCGGGCGCGGCTCACAAGGTTTCGTCATCAGCCCGTCATACCGTTCTGCACAATCTGCACCATCGGCACTTTCGCTCGGAGATTTTGTTTTATGTCTGTCTTTCGCTTTGCGCGCTCGCGCGCCCTCTGTCTGCTGTTAACGTTGTGCGCAAGCGCTGTGGCCAGCGCTGCCGCATTCACCGCAGGCAACCTGGCCGTTTATCGCGTGGGCGACGGCGGCACGCTCGTCAACACCGGCAACGCCGTATTTATTGACGAATACTCGCCCAGCGGAGCGTTGGTGCAAAGCATCGCGCTACCCACCGTTGTGGCGGGCGCGAACAAACAACTGATCGCGAGCGGCACCGCGGCCAGCGAGGGTCTGTTGACGCGAAGCGTTGACGGTCAGTGCTTGTGGCTCACGGGCTACGCGCGCGATGTTGGTGGCACTGGCAGCATCTCTGGCACTACGGCGCTCGCGGTGCCGCGCGTCGTGGGTAGAGTCGCAGCAGACGGCACGATCAACACGACCACAGCACTCACCGATTTCGCGAGCACCGTTAGCATTCGCGCTGCCGCCGCAACGGATTGCAGCAATGCGTGGATCGCGGGCGGCAACACCGGCGTCGGCTACGTCGCACTGGGTTCGACCGCTGTTGCCAACGCAGGCAACAGCATCGTCAGCACCACTATCACCAACCTGCGTCAGATCAGCATCGCTGCCGGACAACTCTACATTTCCACCGCCTCGGGCACCGCAGTTCGCGTAGGCATGGTCGGCACTGGCTTGCCGACCACGTCCGGCAACGCAATTGCAATCTTGCCGGGTGTCCCAACCAGCGGCGAACCGTACGCGTTTTTCTTTGCTGATCTGTCACCCTCCGTACCGGGCGTAGATACGCTCTACGTGGCCAGCGACGACGCAGGCGCACTCACCAAGTACTCGCTGGTCGCCGGAAGCTGGGTCAGCAATGGCCTCATCGGCGCAAACGCCGACGATTACCGTGGTGTCACAGGCGTCGTCAGTGGTGGCACCGTCACGCTCTATGCCGTACGCAAAGGTGGCCTCGCCGCAGCAGGCGGGGGAGAACTGGTATCCATCATAGATAGCAGCGGCTACAACGGAGCGTTTGCCGCAACCCCTACGCTCATGACCACCGCCGCTGCGAATATTTCGTTTCGTGGCGTCGCTCTGACCCCGATCAACACGCCGCCGACAACACCCACCGTCACGCTGTCCGTCTCCACCAATTCCGCGTCCGAAGCGGCTAGAACTGTCGTCACCCTCACCGCCACTGCCTCCAGCGCGGTCGCCACCGCGCAGACCGTCACGGTGGCCATCAGCGGCACTGGCGTCACGCCGTCTGACTACACGCTGTCGAGCACGACCATCACCATCGCGGCGGGCCAGACCACCGGCACCGCCACTTTCACCGTGGTCGACGACGGCGTCGCTGAGGGCCCAGAGACAGCCATCATCACGCTGACCACGCCGTCCGCCGGCATCACCCTCGGCGCACCGTCCAGCGGCAACGTGGCCGTCGCCGACAGCAGCCCGACCAGCATTACCCGCATTCACACCGTGCAGGGCAGCGGCAGCGCGAGCCCGTTGGTCGGCCAAGTCGTCACCATCGAGGGCATCGTCACAGCGTCGTTTCAAGCCACCACCGAACTGAGCGGTTTTTTTGTGCAGGAAGAAGACGCCAATGCGGACGCCGACCCGCTCACCTCGGAAGGCATTTTTGTGTTTCACACCGCCACACCCGTGGCCGCTGGCAACAAGGTGCGTGTCACCGGCACCGTCACTGAATTGGGCACCACCGTCGGGGCGACGCTCACCGAAATCACCACCGCCACCGTGAGCATTGTCTCCAGCGGCAACCCGTTGCCAGCAGCCGTAACGCTCACCTTGCCGGTGGCAGCCCAAGGCGATCTTGAGCGCTTTGAGGGCATGCGCGTGCAGACCGCGCAAACGCTCACCGTGTCGCAGAACTTTGCGTTGGCGCGCTTCGGCGAGCTGACCCTGTCGGCCAATGGCCGCCTGCCGCAGCCGTCCAATTTCATCGACCCGAACGACGCCATCGCCTCGGGCACCACCTCTAGCGGCACCAGTAATGTCGCCGCGATCACCGCGCAAATTGATTTGAACAAGCGCTCGTCGATCTTGCTGGCCGACACCAAATCCACGCAAAACGTGCCGGTCATTCCGTTCTTGGATCCGGTGGACAAAACGCTGCGCGTGGGCAGCACGCTCGCGTCGCTCTCGGGCGTGCTCACCCAGTCGTTCGGCAACTTCGCCATACACCCAACGACAGCACCGGTGTTCGCGTACGCGGCGCGCCCTTTGACGCCACCGGCGGTCGGTGGCGCACTTAAAGTGGCCTCGTTCAACGTGCTCAATTTCTTCAACGGCGACGGCGCAGGCGGCGGCTTCCCGACCGCGCGAGGTGCCGATACGTTGGTTGAATTCAATCGTCAAAAAGCCAAAACCGTGGCCGCCTTGTGCGGGCTCGGTGCCGATGTGGTGGGCCTGATGGAAATGGAAAATGATGCCGCCACCGCAGCGCCTGCGCTCAACGAATTAACCGCTGCGCTCAGCGCGACCAACGGTTGCGGCGCCTGGAGCTTCGTCGCTAATCCCGTCGGCTGGGGCAGCTTCCCCGGCAGCACCGATGCCATTCGCCCGGCGCTGATTTATCGCAACACCGCCGTCGCTACAGTCGGCGCAGCACTGTCGCCGAACGACCCGGCCTTCACGCAGGGACGCGCGCCGGTCGCGCAAACGTTCCGCGTCATCAGCGGTGCGAGCAGTGGCGCAACGCTCTCGGTGATCGTCAATCACTTCAAGTCGAAGGGCGGCGTCGGCACCGGCCTGGACGCCGATCAAGGCGACGGCCAAGCTAATTTCAACGACGCGCGCAAAAAGCAGGCCACCGCGCTGTTGTCGTTCATCACCACCGTGCAAGCCGCAGCCAACGATCCGGATGTGCTGGTGATCGGCGACCTGAATTCGTACAGCGAGGAAGACCCGATCGACATCCTGCGCGCGGGCGGGCTGGTCAAGCTCGACAGCGGCGGCTACTCCTACGTATTCGACGCGCAAACCGGCTCGCTAGACCATGCACTGGCCACACCGAGCTTGGTCGCGCAGATCACCAACACGGGCGTGTGGCACATCAATGCTGACGAGCCGATCATCCTCGATTACAACCTTGAATTCAAAAGCCCGCTCACCTGCACCGTGAGCTGCCTGTCGCCTGATTACTTCGCGCCGACGCCGTTTCGCTCGTCGGATCATGACCCGGTGTTGGTCGGCATGTTGCTTGACGCGCCCACGCTCGACATCGACGACAGCGCGCCCGCCACGCCGTATGACGCCGCCACTGACGGCGTGCTGTTGCTGCGCTACTTGCTCGGCTTTCGTGACGACGCGTTGATCTCCGGCGCGATCAGCGCGGCGGCACGGCGCAATGCCACGCAAATCGCGGCGCACATCGCTGCGAACCTGACGCGCTTCGATGTGGACGGAGACGGCAGCACCTTGGCCACCACCGACGGCATCATGATATTGCGCCGTTTGCTCGGCATCACGGACGCTGCAGCGATCACGCAAGGTGCCAAAAATTCATCCCGAACCGATGCCGACGTGGTGCTGGCGATTGATGCGTTGAAACCGTAAATGGCAGGAACAGCTTTTGGCTGAAATGCCCATTTAACTAGGGCTCACGTGCCGATAGTGGCGATATCGACTTATATAGATTTGCGCCGTTAGCCCCAGTTAAACAAGGCTTACCGCGAAAAGCTGTAGGACAGTTGTCCACTGTGGGAGCGACGCCATCACGATGGCATCGCGCCCACAAAACTGCTCGCTACGCCGCATCACGATGCGAAATCTCCACCACCACGGCGCGTGCCGCGATTCCCGCGATCAGCGCCTCGGCGCGCACCTTGTTGCTGGCGTCTAAATTTGCATCCCATTCGTCCAAAAAATAGTAACGCGCGGTGGTGTTGGCCGCGATTTCTTCGAGCGTTTTGATCTGCCATTCACCGGCCGAAAATCCAAACTTTTTAATCGGTGGCGGTTCGTCGATCTCGTCCGGTTCATCAACGCTTGGGTCGTCGCTCGTTGCCGTTTTCTCTGCCATCGCGCGCGGAAATTTGAACGCCAATTTATCGGTCGTCGGCCAAAAATAGGCCTGCCCGCCCAACTCATTTTTAAGCGCCGCCAACAAGGATGATTTGCCCGAACCGTTGCCGCCACGCACGTTGATGCGACCATTCTGCATCGCATACAGCACACCCAGTAACGCGGGAAAATCTTTGGCAGACAAAGGCTCCTTTTCTCCAGTCGCCGCATCCGTCAGTCGCAACGATTTGAACTTGATCCGCCGCGCAAACGCAGCATCTGCCTCCGGCGAAAAATGATCCACAGCCCCGCCAATGCGTGTCCAGATGGCGAGCAGGTCATTCCAGCCTTCAGCCAATCCGAGCACGCTGTGCGCCAGATCAATTTGTCGCGGCAAGGTGGCCGCCAGCGCAATCAACACCGCCGTGTCGCCGTGATTTTGCGCCGCAATCAAAGCAATCGCCGCGAACACAATCACCAAGCTAATCACGCCACTCGCGCTGCTCAAACCCTCGCGCGTGACGATCGCTGCGATCTGCGCTTTCAACGCCGCACGCAGCCGCGCCTTGAACTCGCGGTTCCACACGCCGTAGTTGTAGCTGTTGCCGCTGAACACGTTGTCCCACGCGGTATAGGTGTGCGCCGTGAGTTTGTTGGTGCGCTGCTGATTGCCGAGATACGCGGCCGTCACGCGGTGTCGCAGCGCGTATTGCAGCGCCATGCAAATCACAAAAATCAGCGCGTAAGCCACCGGCAATTGCGCATCAATTTCAAGCCCTAAAACGATGGCGTTAAAGATCAGCAGCAGCACCAGTTTTAGGTCCGATTCAAGCTCATACATCAGCTCGAAAAATATATGAAACACCTCGCCGGTTAAAAACGGTTCCACCGCTTCGCGCGCATCTTTTGCGTTGAACAACAACGTGCGCGTTTTGTTGTGCTTCGCAAAGCGATGCATAAAGCGGCCAAACGCGCCAAAACCCGCCTGCTCGGCAAACACCCAGCTCACCGCGCCCACAACGTAGGCGCTCGCCTGCACCGCCAAAATCCAGCCCAAGTCGGACAACTTGAACTCATCATTGGCCACATCGCGACTGGTTTGAATCACCAAGTACGTGGTCGCAGCCGACAACGCCGCCTCGATCACCAATAACGACAGCATCACCGCAAACGGCGCGCACCACAGCAAGCGAGCAAAGTCCGCGCGGGACACGGGTAGGGTGGGCGAAGCAAGCTTCGGGTCGATAGGCATGCCGGATGTTACGGCCAGCTCTGCGGCGTTCAAAACTCGTTTGCCAAACGCGGCGTAAAGCGTGAGTACCACCGCCTACAATCGATTATTGTGTTCTCCGCTTTTCTACAAGGACGTTACTATGTTCAAAACCTTTCTTTCGTTAGCAGTCGCCGCGTTCGCGACCACTGTATTCGCTCAAGCGACATTAAAAGTCTCTGCTATTCCCGACGAAAACCCCACCGAGTTGCAGCGCAAGTTCACCCCGCTCGGCAAATATCTTGAAGCCAAAACCGGCATGAAAGTTGAGTTCATTCCGGTCACCGATTACGCCGCGACTGTTGAAGGTCTCGCCGCCGGAAAAATCGACATGGTGTGGTACGGCGGCTTCACTTTCGTGCAGGCGTATTTGCGCAGCAATAAGACCGCGATTCCGCTGGTGCAACGCGCCGAAGACGCTGAATTCAAAAGCGTGTTCATCACCACCAACCCGGACATCAAAACGCTCGCTGATCTGAAGGACAAAACCTTCACCTTCGGCTCAGCATCAAGCACCAGCGGCCATCTGATGCCGCGCAGCTTCATGTTGCAGGCGGGCATTGATCCCGACAAAACATTGAAGCGCGTGGCGTTTTCTGGCGCGCATGACGCCACCGCATTGCAAGTCGCGGGCGGCAAAGTGGATGCCGGTGCGTTGAACATTTCGGTGTGGGAAAAAATGGTTGCCGACAAGAAAATTGACACCAGCCAAGTGCGCGTTTTCTACACCACGCCACCGTACTTTGACTATAACTGGACGGTGCGTGGCGACCTTGATCCGGCCTTGGTTACCAAGCTGCGCCAAGCGTTTTTAGACCTTGATCCGAAGAACCCCGAGCACGCAGAAATTCTCAAACTGCAACGCGCCGCCAAGTTCGTGCCGACCAAAGTTGAGAATTACGCAGGCATCGAAAGCGCTGCCAAATCAGCCGGCTTGTTGAAGTAATTACGCGCGCTGTACCGATGGGCCATCGGCTGCAATTAAAGGCCTTATCGCACTGCTACGTTGAAGGCAGATGCGCGATCAAGGATATTGATCTGGTCATTGCGCCGGGCGAGCAGGTCGCGCTGATCGGCCCGTCCGGCGCGGGCAAAACCACGCTGCTACACACCCTCGCGCTCGCGCTTGAGCCCACGCGCGGCACGCTCACGTGGGGCGGCAGCGACCCGTGGACGCTCGCTAGCCGCGCACGCCACCAACTGCGCGCAAGCAGCTTTCTGGCGCCACAACAACCGCCGCTGCCGCCTCGGCAGCGGGTGGTTCACGCCGTGCTCGCCGCGCGCCTCACGCGCGCAGGCACGTGGCCCGCGCTGCGCTCGCTGCTCACCACGCCCACCGACGCCGATGTACGCGATGCGTATGAAGCGCTCACCGCGTTTCGCCTGGAAGACAAACTGTGGCTGCGCTGTGACCGCCTGTCGGGCGGCGAGCGACAGCGGGTCGGATTGGCGCGCATGTTTGTGGCGGCGAGCCCGGTGAACCTGCTCGACGAGCCGGTGTCGTCACTCGACCCGGTGCTCGGTGCCGCCTCGCTCAGCGCCGTTCAAGCGGACGCCGCGCAGCGCAACGCCACCATGCTGGTCAGCCTGCACGACGTGAATTTAGCGCGCGAACGCTTCAGCCGACTGATCGGCTTGAAGGACGGCCTGCTGCAATTTGATCTGCCCACCGTTGAGGTCACCGAGGATCGCCTGCGCGAACTTTACGGCGAAGAATTCGGCATCGCGGTGGCAAATTTCGGACTGCCCGATGCCGACAATTCGAAACAAAATATGATCGTGACGGGCTGCGGTTGAGCGCGCTGGCCATCAGTGGCAATGCCCTCCACGACCCCGTGTGGCACCAGCGTCTTGGCTGGTCGGCGGCGCTGCTCCTGTTGCTCGTTCCAGCGCTGTGGATTGTTGAATTCAAGCCGTGGATATTTTTTGATCAACAGAGCTTGAAGGCGGGTGGCTCGTTCATCAAATCGTTCTGGCCACCGGCGCATGATGCGGAGTTTTTGCGCTTGCTGGTGTCGTCGACGTGGAACACGATTGCCGTTGCCACCACCGGCGTCACGCTCGGGCTTGTCGTCGCTATTCCCGCTGCGCTCATCGGCAATCGCGTGCTTTCGGTGTCAGCGCTCGCGCATGGCCGCATGGGCGTTTTCGGTCGTGCGGTGCGCGGCTTGGTGCGCGCCGTGCTGATTGTGTTGCGCTCGATTCCGGAGCTGGTGTGGGGCCTGATTTTTGTGCGTGCGGTGGGCTTGGGCGACACCGCCGGCGTGCTCGCCATCGCGCTTACGTTTGGCGGCATGATGGGCAAAGTGTTTCTCGAAGTGTTCGAGAGCGTGGATCGCCGCCCCACGCTCGCGCTACTCAACAACGGCAGCTCGCGGCTCGGCGCGTTTCTGTACGGCACGTTGCCCACCTGCGCGCCAGAGCTCGCGAGCTACTTGGTGTTTCGCTGGGAATGCGCGATTCGCTCATCGGTGATTTTGGGCTTCGTTGGTGCCGGTGGTTTGGGCCAACAAATGGAGCTCTCGATGAAGATGCTCGCGGGCGGCGAAGTGGTGATGTTTTTGCTCGCTTTCGTCGCATTGGTGTCGCTCGCTGATCTGGTTAGCAAACGGTTGCGCGCATGGATGCAATGAGCCGAAAATCGCCACCCAAAAAACCTGATGCCCAAGGCATACCACGCCTGTTTTTACTCGGCGTGGCGGTGTTCGTCATCACCTGTTTCGTCACGTTAAAAGGCGACTGGTCGGGGCTGTTTTCAGTCGAATCTCTACGCAAAATGATCGGCTTGTTTGGCGAGTTTTTTCCGCCTGAAATGAGCGCTAGTTTTCTGCAAAAAGTCGCGCTCGGCTTTGTTGAAACACTCGCTATCTCCGTCATCGGCACGCTGCTCGCCATCCTGCTCGCGCTGTTGCTGGCACGGCCCGCTGCCGCACACGGCCCACGCCGCACGCTTGCCCGTCTGCTGCTCAACGGCCTGCGCGCGGTGCCAGAGTTGGTGTGGGCGGCGCTGTTGGTGATTGCCGCTGGTTTAGGCCCGTTCCCCGGCACGCTTGCACTCGCGCTGCACACCGCAGGCGTGCTCGGCCGACTGTTCGCTGACGCCTTCGAAAACGCCCCGCCCGAGCCCGCACTCGCGCTCACGCGAAACGGCGCAACCGCGACCAACGCGTTTTGGTACGGCACCCTGCCCACCGTGCTGCCGCAACTGGTGAGCTACACGCTGTATCGCTGGGAAAACAATATCCGCGCCGCCGCTGTTTTAGGCGTGGTCGGTGGTGGCGGTTTAGGGCAGCTTTTGTACTACCACCTCGCGCTATTTCACTTCAGCGACGCAGGCACCGTGCTCATCAGCATGTTGATTTTGGTGGCGCTCGTGGACTGGTTGAGTGATCGGCTGCGGCGCGCGATGAACACATAAAAAAAGCGTAACAACTTTTGTCTGAAACGTCTATTTTGTCTGGGCTAGCGCGAATTTCGCGGCATTGTCGATTAACGCTATTTTCGAGCGCTTGCCCTCGCCAAACGGTCATTACGCGAAAAAGCTGATGCCTCTCACCGTCGCCCAAACAGGTGTTTCGCGATCCTCCCCGAAGCTGACGGTTTACTTTTTTTCGTGCTTCAATTCGCGACACTGTTCGAGTGACGGAATTTTTTGGGCAAGCAGATAAGCGTGCTCGCTAAGCGCCTCATACACGCATGGTCGAGCCCCGTCGCATGCGTTTCGCTTCAGGATATAGGCATCGAGCTGCGCACGAAGCTCGTCCGGCGTTCTCAGCTCGAAGTGAATCGCGCAGTCTCGAGCCGTTTCGGTAAAAACCTTCATCAGCCACATCTCACGATCCGCACAAATAGTTTTATCGTTCGCGAGTGTCGCGATACCGCAAAACGCTTTTTGCTCAGCAGTGGGCTCAGTGGGCTGCCGCTTCATGGTCACCAATGCATCGGAGCCCAGCGGCCAGATGATCGTATCTTGGGTCGCAGCGAACCAATTGCCCGTGTTGTTGAGTTGCAACTCAAAATCGTCGACTTTTTCACATCGGTACGCATAAATCCTGACCGATTCGCGGGCTAACGGGACCAGCGCGTATTGCGCCGCGCGTCGGTAAAAACGGTCCCGAATCAATTTGGGGCGCGGTATCCGTTCTTGAGCAAAAAGCGCCTTGATCGGAAACGTTTGCCGCGCCATAGAGGTGTCAAGCTTGCAGCGCTTCGCCTCGTTGTCGTAGGTGACTGAATCAGCCTTAAAACTGTACTTACGCCCCATCACATAGGCATCATCGGGCTTCATAGATCGTTGCGAGTTGCTGAACCCGTCAGTAACTAACAAACCGGTGATCTCCCAGTCTCCAAGCACTTGCTGTGAAGACATGGGTGCTGCAAAAGCAACTCCCATCCACAAGGGTGCAACTGCGGCCAGCAGTCGACCTAATCCGCGTTGGCAACGCATGGTTGGCGCGCCGCAATTGACAATCGAGCTGAACGAATCGCTGCGCATCAGGCGCTATTTCTTTTCTTTCTTCAATTCAAGGCAATCGGGAACAGAGTGCACATACTGCGCCAGCAACGAGACATGTGAGTCAAGCGCTGCATGGACGCACGCGCGTGCGCCTTCGCAGGCGTTTCGTTTAGCGACAAACACATCAATCTGCTGGCGCAGCGTATCTGGAGTTCGCAGCTCGTAGGCAATGGCACATTCACGCGAAATATCAGTGAATGTTTTCATCAACCACATCTCGCGATCTGCGCAAATGGTCTTGTAGCTTGCGTGCGTTGCGGTGTTGCAAAAAGCCGTTTGTTCGGTGGTGGGTCGGGTCGGCTGCCGCTTCATCACCACCAACGCATCGGAGGCCAGCGGCCAAATGATCGTATCTTTGGTGGCAGCGAACCAATTGCCGGTGTTGTTAATTTTCGTGTCGTTGCCATCGATCTTTTCACACTGATAGGCATAAATCCTGACCGATTCCCGCGCCAGGGAGCCTAGTTCATATTGCGCGGCACGCCGATAGAACCTTTTTTGAATAATTTTTGGGCGCGGTATTGGTTCCTCAACAAAAAGGGCCTTGATCGGCAACGTTTGCCGCGCCAAAGAGGCATTGAGTTTGCAGCGCTTCGTCTCGTTGTCATAGGTGACGGAGTCCGCCTGAAAACTATATTTGCGCCCCATGACTTGCGGATCATCTGGGTTCATAAACCTCTGTGAATTGCTGAAACCTGCAGTCGCCAGCAGCCGCGTTACCTCCCAGTCGCCAAACAGTTCTCGCGGCAACATTGGTGCCCCCACAGCGGTATTCGTCCACAGGAATGCAGTAATGGCCAGCACTGCGTCAAGCAAGCGTCGGCAGCGCAAAATTACGCCCTATTCACGGCAATTCACACTTCACAGTACCAAGCGCTGTGCATTCGGCACTATTTTTTCTCGTTCTTTGATTCAAGGCAATCGGGAACGGATGCAACGCGCTGCCCCAATATGGAAACATGCTCTTGCAACACGCTGTAAATGCAGTCACGAGCGCCTTCGCACGCGGCGCGCTTCGAAACAAACGCATTTAAATCTTCGCGCATTCTCTCGGGCAATTGTCGAGTGTAAGCAATCGCACAATCATGCACTGTCTCCACGTAAGTTTTCATGAGCCACATTTCACGGTCTGCGCAAATTGTCTTGTCACTTGCTGTTTGCGCAGCGTTGCAAAATGCGATTTGCTCCTTAGGCGCTACCTTTGGCTGGCGCTTCAGAATGACAAGCACGTCTGATGCTTCGGGCCAAATAATCGAATCTTTGGTAACGGCGAACCAATTACCAGTTTGAGTCAGACTACTGTTTTGCGCCGTGCATCGATAAGCGTAAATTGTGACTCGTTCTCGCACGAGCGGGCCGAGTGCGTATTGCGAAGCGCTTCGGTAGAACCTGTCGCGGACTAATTTTGGTTTTGGTATGCGTTCGCCTGCAAACAACACCTTCATAGAGAAAGTTTTGTTGGCAGATGACGTGTCAAGCGTACAGCGAAATACATAGTTTGAGAAAGTAACAGCGTCAGACTGAAAGCTGTACTTACGCCCTACGATACGCGCATCATCTGGGTTCATGGATCGCTGAGAATTACTTAAGCCATCGGTCACAATGAGCCGAGTGGCTTCCCAGTCGCCCAAAAACTGCAGCGGTGAGACCGACGCTGATGCTGCCGCGACCGCACTCGACAGCGCTAATGCTAAAAAGAATAGTCGGACAAATAGGGTACCCGCCAACCAAACGCTCGAGTGCGCGCTCATGCGAAGCGTGCCGCTAGCAGCAGCGCTTCAAAAGCTGCCGCTAAATCCGCAATCTCCTTAGCTTTGTCACGCCCGTTCACCATAGCGCGGGCGACTACGTAATTAGTGTTGCCATCAGTAAAGTACTTAGAGCACTTCTTATCGTTTGCATATCCGCCACCCGTAGTCATTCCTTGCACCATAATTTCGTATGCGGTCTCGTAGTCTTTTACTTTCTCAGGATTCAACAACAAATCGAGCCCATACCCGAAATCAACCCCTGATTTCGCGTACCCGTGCCACCAGGTGATCTGAACCAAGCCACGTCCAAAGTATTGGTGCTCAACACCAGATGCTTCCAGATACTCTTTAGAAACTGCACCACCAGAAGGTGATCCTGGTCTTGCCGGTGGGTTTGTTACCGTTAATACAGAGAAGCTCCCTTGCGTGTTTACTTTGAACTGGTTGCCATCTTTCTCCGTAACCAACGCCCCATCGGCTGTTTTAAGCACTTTGACCGGTTCAAAGTAACCAAGCCCCTTACCCTGGCCCAGCTCATCAATCGGATTAAAAATCGTCCACAACTTTTTCTCGCTTACCGCTTGCAGCTTGGTCTTTGGGTCGATCACAGGTTTGCCGCCTTTGCCGACCTTTGGCACCATAAATTTCCTGATCTCTCGTGATTCGTGGCAGGCTGTAGCAAGCATGTAGGCCATATAGCGAATGTCGCGCACGCGCGGATCCACGGCAAGACGATTAATCAACGTGGCTGCACATTCGGCAGCGGTGGGTGCGTAACCGGGTTGATGCTTGGGTAAAAAATTGAAAATGCCTTCCCGCAGCTTTGTCTGATCGAACCCTTTAACGTACAGATAAGTTTGATTAAGTCCACTTGGCATGAATTGCTTTCGTTGGAATAGGTCGGCACGATATAGCTATTCCTAATAATAATTACACTGTTCGATAAGCTCATCAAGCGAGAGATGGGCATTGTTTCGCCACTGACGCTTCAGATTCGCCCAGAGC
>JAYSRA010000084.1:0-84146 GCA_043721275.1 Burkholderiales bacterium | reverse complement strand
AAACGTGGAAAGAGTGGCTCGATTCGATGAACAAAATGGGCTACGGCTTTCGCGCGTACTCTTGCGACGTCGCGGATTACGACTCGGCCACGGCTTGTGTCGCGCAAATCGTCAAAGAAGTCGGCCCGGTCGATGTGCTGGTGAATAACGCCGGTATCACCCGCGACATGACGTTCAAAAAAATGGACAAAATCAATTGGGATGCAGTCGTCGCAACCAACCTCGATTCCACCTTCAACATGACCAAGCAGGTCTGCGACGGCATGCTCGAACGCGGCTGGGGACGCATCGTCAACATCTCGTCGGTGAACGGCCAAAAAGGCGCGTTCGGCCAGACCAACTATTCGGCAGCAAAGGCCGGTATGCACGGCTTCACAAAGGCCTTGGCACTTGAAGTCGCGCGCAAAGGCGTGACCGTCAACACCATTTCCCCCGGCTACATCGGCACCAAGATGGTCATGGCGATTCCGACCGACGTTTTGGAGAGCAAAATCATCCCGCAAATTCCGATGGGCCGCCTCGGTAAACCGGAAGAGGTTGCGGGACTAGTTGCGTATTTGGCAAGCGACGAAGCCGCGTTTTTGACCGGCGCAAATATCGCCATTAACGGCGGTCAGCACATGAGTTAACCGGCGCAGGATGGCGTATAGCTTTTGGCTGTACGCCCCACTAAATGCGGGCTGAAGCTGTGTTTTGGCTATAGTCGATAAACCCCGTTTTACTCGTTTAGACCCAATGTGGTGGGCCGTGTGGCGAAAAGCTGATGATTCCAAGAAGCAGGCGCTAGGTCGGAAAAGCGAAGCGCCCTCCGAGACTTGTGCTAGCCGAACGGCGTCCTGGCCACCGCACTGCCGTAAATTTAATATCTGCTCCGTTCATAGTCGTTTTGCCAAGAGGCATGAGAGTGGCGCAGCGCTGACCTCCGCCTCATATTTATAAAATGTAGTGTCTCCCTTCAGGGGCCAGAGGGTAACTTCGTTTTAACTTTTCAAAAAACTTATGCCATCACCGTCAAAAAATACACCCGTCGCGCGGACAGCACGGGTTGGTTGTCGGTTCGACTCACGAAATCCAATCAGCTTGCTGCGCTCTGCGAGTACACACAAGTCAACGTAACCGCCGAAAAAGGCGGACGCACCTATTTCAAAATAATGGACGGCACAATTTCGGTCGGTGAAGAAGCGTCTCTAGCGTCGGCCAACGCAGCACTCTATCTGGACTCGACGGGGCCGGCGGGCGCTGCCGCAATCAGAGTGACATATGTCGGCGAGCCGGTTAAAGCACTGTCCTCGTTTCAGGGAGAGCTGCTTCAGCAATGGGCCGATCTTTCGTTCAATGGGCAAACCGCGCGGGTCACCCTGAACAGCGTTTGGGGCGGCACCTACTCACCGATAGTGCCAGGGACGCATGCCATTCTTGCGCCGGATTACTCGCATGCAAAGATCTCCACGGCTGGATATGTTGCGGTCACGCGCTGGTTGCGCGGGCAATGACGTGTGGTTTCCAATTGGCCTGCGCGGGTCCGCCCAGAATAGCAGCCGCTACATCCACATCGGTCATCTGTCCGAGGGATGCGTCACCGTGTATCAACTGACCCAATGGCTGGCGCTCTACACCTATCTCATTTCCCATCGAACGCCCGGAACTGCGGGGCGACGGATTGGCTCCATGTTGGTGGTGAAACCTGCCCCGGTGCGTCCATGAGCGTATTGCGAAGTTTGTTGGCCGCCTGTTTGGTGTCGGCATGGTCTGCGGTCGCGCTTGGCACTGAGATTGCTGCGGTTGCGCGCCAACAATCCACAAAGTCGCCAGTCTGCTCGGATTTTCTAGCGCAATTGAAAAAAAAACCGGCGTACGTAATCTTTGACACATGCACTTTCATGCCAGATCGGCAGGGCAAGCCGTTACGCGCTACGTACCACGTCAGCGGTGTGCATGCGGCGCGGGTGGAGGCGGCGCTTAGAGTGTCTTTGGGGTTGAACAAACTCAAACGATCTTGCTGCCAATGGGATTCACCGCCCGCGTCGTTCAGGTCGGCTCGGGGCGAAGATTTTGTGATCTCAATGGTGTCGGATGAATCGATGTTCGCCAAGCGTTCGCAGTGGCGTGAAATCCCGCGTTTTGAAATCGTGATTGATCTGCTGACCGAGGAAATTTAGTCGCAATTTTTCTGGTTAAGTTCTGCAAAAGCGCGCTGCGGACGGGTGAGCGGGCAGGTGCAATCCGCCGAATGCGAAAATACGTCTTTCCCGCAACTGAATTGACCCATGAGCAGTCTTGCCGCCATCCAGCAACGGCCCGCCCCCCGCAAACCCATCGTTCTCGTGCCCTGCGATAACCGCGACTACGGCGACCGGCCGATGCAGGTGTTGTTGCAGCGCTATTCCGACGCGCTGCGCGATCAGGCGCAGGTGTTGACGATTCCGTTGCTCTGCACGGGCAAGGAAGATGTGGAGGCGTATCTCGCGCTCGCCGACGGCATCATGCTGACTGGTTCGCCGTCGAACGTGCATCCGTCGCATTTCGGACAGGACGTGCTCGACCCGTCGCTGCCGCTTGACCCGGCGCGCGATTCGATTACGTTGCCGCTAATTCATCGCGCCATCGAAATCGGTCTGCCGATTCTTGGTATTTGCCGCGGACTGCAAGAGATCAACGTCGCGCTTGGCGGCTCGCTGCATCAGGCGGTGCAGGCGGTAGCGGGGCGCGACGATCATCGCGGCGCCAAGGGCCGTTCTGGGGCCACTACGGACGAGGCGTATGCGGCGGCACATCCGGTCACCGCGGTCGCGGGCGGTCATTTGGCCGACATCATCGGCGCGCACCCGGTGGACGTTAATTCGGTGCACGGGCAGGGCATTGATCGGCTAGCGTCCGACTTGACGGCCGAGGCGTTCGCGCCGGACGGTCAGATTGAAGCCGTCACCATCGCGTCACACCCCGGTTTTTCGCTCGCGCTGCAATGGCACCCGGAGTGGAAACCCCGGGAGAGCGAGGCCTCAATGCAGATTTTTGCAGCGTTCGGCAACGCGTGTCGGGCGTGGGTGGCAGGGCGGGAGGTTGTAAACGTCGCATAATTTTTTTTTTGGCGTCATACTCGCCGAAGGCGGGTATCCAGAGCGCTACCCTCTATCGCTGCAATTGAGCGCGAATAGCCATCGCCAACTTTCTAGATTCCCGCCGTAGGCGAGAATGGGGGCAATTGGAGAGCTACGATGGACATGAAACAACCGCAAACCTTTGCTGAGCTCGAAACGTGGCTCAATCATCGGCACGTCACTGAAATCGAATGCCTCGTGCCCGACCTCACGGGCGTGGCGCGCGGCAAAATTCTGCCGCGCGAAAAATTCACTGAGGATCGCGGCATGCGCCTGCCGGAGGTGGTGGTTGCCGGTTCGGTGACGGGACAATTCCCCACCGAAGGGCCGTACTTCGATGTGATTTCGGTCACGGATAAAGACATGCATTTGGTGCCCGACCCGAGCACCGTGCGCCTAGTGCCGTGGGCGGCCGACCCGACCGCGCAAATTGTGCATGACTGTTTTGATCGCGAAGGCGGGCTGATTCCGTATGCGCCGCGTTCGGTGTTGAAGCGCGTGATTGAGCTTTATCGCGCTGAGGGGTTGTTCCCCATCGTCGCGCCGGAAGTGGAGTTTTATCTGGTGGCGCGCAACACCGATCCTGATTTGCCGTTGAAGCCGCCGATTGGTCGCAGCGGTCGCGCGGAGACGTCGCGGCAGGCGTATTCCATTGACGCGGTGAATGAATTCGATCCGCTGTTTGAAGATGTGTACGACTACTGCGGCAAGATGCGGCTGAACGTAGACACGCTCATTCACGAGCTCGGCGCAGGGCAAATGGAGATCAACTTTTTTCACGCCGATCCGCTGTCGCTTGCGGATGAAGTGTTCTTTTTCAAGCGCACCGTGCGCGAGGCCGCGATGCGTCACGACATGTACGCCACCTTCATGGCTAAGCCCATTGCTGGCGAGCCGGGCAGCGCGATGCACATTCATCAAAGCATCGTTGACGCCAATGGACAGAATATTTTTAGCAAGGCCGATGGCAGCGCATCAGATAAATTTTTTCACTACATCGCCGGTTTGCAAAAGTACATTCCGGCGGCCATGGCGCTGGTTGCGCCGTACGTGAATTCGTATCGGCGACTCGCGAAATACACCGCCGCCCCGATCAACATCGAATGGGGTTACGACAACCGCACCGTCGGTATTCGCTCGCCGATTTCAGGGCCAGAAGCACGCCGCGTTGAAAACCGCGTGATCGGGTCGGATGCCAATCCGTACATCGCAATGGCGATGACGCTCGCCTGCGGTTATCTCGGCATGAAGCAAAAACTAAAGCCCACGGATGAAATGAAAGGCGACGCCTACGGTAGCCCGTTTGCCCTGCCGCGCAGCTTGGGCGAAGCACTTGATTGGATGAAGAATGAACCGGCGCTCGCCGACGTGCTCGGTCGCGAATTCATCACCGTGTATGCCGAGGTCAAAGAGATTGAATACGCCGAATTTATGAAAGTGATTTCGCCATGGGAGCGCGAGCATTTGTTGTTGCATGTGTGAGCGCGTCGCCATGAAACTATCCACCCAAGAACTCCAAGCGCTCGACAGCGCCCACTACATCCACCCGTTCACCGACACTGCGGCGCTGGCAAAAAAAGGTGCGCGCATCATCGTCAAAGGCGAGGGCGTCTACATCTGGGATAGCGAGGGCCACAAAATTTTTGACGCTATGAGCGGCTTGTGGTGCGTCAACGTCGGTTACGGGCGCAAGGAATTGGCCGACGCGGCGTATGCGCAAATGATGCAACTGCCGTTCTACAACAGCTTCTTTCAGACGACGACCGAGCCGTCAATTCAGCTCGCAAAATTGCTGGCGGACGTCAGCCCACCGCAGTTCAAACGCGTGTTTTTTTCAGGCTCTGGCTCGGAGGGCAACGACACCATCGTGCGCCTCGCGCGGCATTACTGGAGCTGCCTCGGGCAGCCGAAAAAAACCACCATCATCGGTCGCTGGAACGGCTATCACGGCAGCACCATGGCCGGCGCGTCGCTCGGCGGCATGGAAGGCATGCACAGGCAGGGCGGCTTGCCGATCCCTGACATCATGCACATTCAGCAACCGTATTGGTTTGAGATTGGCCGCACGCAATTTCCTGATCTGAGCAAAGACGAATTCGGCCTCAAAGCCGCGTCGTGGCTGGAAGAAGCGATCCTCGACATCGGGGCGGCCAAGGTCGCGGCGTTCATCGGTGAGCCGGTGCAGGGCGCGGGCGGCGTGATCATTCCGCCAAAAACGTACTGGCCTGAGATTGCCCGCATCTGCAAAAAATACGATGTGTTGCTGGTCACCGATGAAGTGATTTGCGGCTTCGGTCGCACCGGCAATTGGTGGGGCTGCGAGACGTTCGGTATCGAGCCCGATTTGATGACCTTCGCCAAGGGCGTCACCAGCGGCTACGTGCCGCTCGGCGGCGTGATGGTGAGTGATCGCGTGGCGGATGTGGTGATTGCGCACGGCGACTTCAATCACGGCTATACCTACTCCGGCCACCCGGTCGCGGCAGCGGTGGCGATTGCCAACATCAATATCCTGCGTGATGAAAAAATCATCGAGCAGGTGGCGAACGTCACCGGCCCGTACCTTAAAGAAAAGTTCGAAGCGCTGATCAATCATCCGCTGGTGGGTGAGGCCGAAGCGTGTGGCCTGATGGCGGGCTTGGTGCTGGTGAAATCAAAGTCGCCGATCACGATGTTTGACGCGTCACTCGACGTAGGCATGGTTTGCCGCGGCCACTGCTTCGGCAACGGCCTCATCATGCGCGCCGTCGGTGACCGCATGATCATCGCCCCACCGCTGGTCACAACTTGCGCGCAGATTGACGAGATGATGGCGCTGATCGTCAAGTGCCTGGACTTGACCTACGACGACGCCAAGTCCCGGGACTGGTTGTTGTGAATTTTCGAAGCCATTGCGTTGGCTTCGTTGACCTACGTGCCGATCGTCAACGGTTTTGGATGACGAGGTCTGGAATCACCCAGAATCACCGCTGCGGTAGGCTACGCCGCTAGACGTAATAAAATACCCTTCTGCACTACGAAGCCCGGAAATAGCGGGCTAAATCATGTCAAACACACCCAATACCTCCCCCTTGCCCGAAGTCCTGCAAAAAACGCAGGAGGCGAAGGAGCAACTGGAATCTGACGCGCGCGACCTTTTTGTGGTCAACGAAGTGCTGAAACAGGAAATTCCAGACCCGGTCAAATCCACGGGCGATGTCGCAGCTGCGCTTGAACGCAGCGAAGCTATTCAAAGCAATATGGATGCAGTCGCCGAGGATCTCGATGACGTGCACAAGGCGCTCGCCGACGAAGTGGCGCGGCGCAAGAGTGCAGAAAAGAGGCTGACCGAAACCAAGGCCGATCTCGCAGACACTAAAGCCCAGCTAGCCGACGCGACCGATCACGAATAACGTCGTGTTGTCCAGTAGTTTGGCAAATTCAACGCGGGGCATGTCCGCTTTTAAGTGCGTACCGCTGATCGGTGTTGGGTACAAACAGCCCGCACATAGCTTTGGGCTGGAACGCACGTTCAATAAGGGCTCAGAACCAACATCGTGCGTAAGTCAATATTGTGAAAAATTCGCGCCGAGCCCCGATGAAACAAGGCTTGTAGCGAAAAGCTATAAAGAACTTCAGGCAGCAATAGCCTGCCGAGTCCGCGCCAGCCCGAGGGCCGTCCATTCGGTGTCCAACGCTTCCACCAACGCGTCGACCATCGCTGCCGTGTGGCACGGCCCTGGCGTGATACGCAGGCGTTCGGTGCCTCGGGCAACGGTTGGGTAGTTGATCGGTTGAATGTAGATGCCGTGATGGTCTTGCAGACGGTCGGTGAGGGCTTTGGCATGCAGCGGATCACCGACGAAGACGGGCACGATGTGCGACGCGCTTTGCATCACTGGCAGGCCAATGTCGAGCAGGCGGGCTTTGACGTCAGCGACGCGTTGCCGTTGCAGGCGGCGCTCATCGGTGGATTTCATCAAGTGCGCCACACTCGCCAGCGCGCCCGCAGCGAGCACCGGCGCGAGCGAGGTTGAAAAGATGAAGCTCGCGCCGAAACTGCGGATGCAGTCGATCACAGCGGCGTCGCCCGTGACGTAGCCGCCCTGCATGCCGAAGGCTTTGCCGAGCGTGCCTTGGATGATGTCGATTTGATCGGCCACGCCCATTTCTTGCGACACGCCACCGCCTTTGGCACCATACATGCCCACGGCGTGCACTTCGTCAAGGTAGGTCATCGCGCCATATTTTTTGGCGATGCGGGCAAATTCGCCGATCGGCGAGATGTTGCCGCTCATCGAATACACGCTTTCGAACACGACAATCTTTGGACGATCCGGGCTGATGGCGGAGAGCTTGGTTTCTAAATCAGCGGCGCTGTTGTGCTCAAACACCACGCGGTCGCAACCGGCGCGACGAATGCCTTCGATCATCGAATTGTGATTGTCACCGTCGGACAAAAACACGGTGTCTGGCAACAGCGATCCAATCACCGACAGCGAGGCCAGATTAGCGCTATAGCCCGAAGTAAAGGTGAGCGCGGCGGGCTTGTCGTGCAGCGAGGCGAGCAGGCGCTCCAGCTCAACGTGCAGCGCGTTGGTGCCGCCAATATTTCGCGTGCCGCCAGCGCCGGTGGCACCGGCCTCGATGGCCTGCGTCATCGCGCTGCGCACCTTGTTGTTGTGGCCCATGCCTAGGTAATCGTTCGAGCACCAGGTGACGACCTCAGTCAAGCCGTTCGGCCCCGCCCATTGCACGCGAGGGAAGTGGCCCGCGGGGCGCGTCAGCTCTGCGAAAATACGGTAGCGGCCTTCACGCTTCAATGCATCGATGCGTGCGGCGAAGAGGGTGGGGTAATCAGAAGAGCGGATCAAAACAGCAGTGCTTTCCAAGTTGACTCATAATTTTACGGCGCAAAGCCCGTCTGACGCACCTAATGAGGGCCATAAGACGGAACCGCCGCGCTCATTGCAGTGGCGCGCGGGGCGCTTTCGCTGGGCGTTGGACGCTGAAGCCCCGGTTGTAATGATGGGCATTGTCAACGTAACGCCCGACTCTTTCTCTGACGGCGGTCAACATAATTCAACACATTCGGCACTGCTGCACGCGGAGCGTTTGCTAGCGGAAGGCGCGCACATCGTAGACATTGGCGGCGAATCAACGCGTCCAGGCGCGCCGATGGTTGCCGTGCAGGAGGAGCTTGATCGCGTGCTGCCTGTCGTCATTGAGCTTGCCAAGCGCGGCCATTGCGTGTCGATTGACACGCGCAAAACCGAGGTGATGCGCGAGGCGATTGCTGCGGGCGCGGCAATCGTCAACGACGTGACAGCACTCGCAGACACCGGTGCGGTGGCGTTGTGCGCGGCCAGTGACGTGGGCGTGGTGCTGATGCACATGCAGGGCGCACCGGGCACCATGCAGCTGGCACCTGAATACACGGATGTAGTGCGTGAGGTCGGTGCGTTTTTGCTTGAACGAGCTGCGTTGTGTGAAGCGGCGGGCATCGCGCGTGATCGCATCGCGCTCGATCCGGGATTTGGTTTTGGCAAAACGTTTGCGCACAACGTTGCCTTGACGCGGCGATTGCATAAGCTCGTTGCGTTGGGCTATCCGGTGCTCGCAGGCTGGTCACGAAAGCGCACGCTAGGCATACTCACGGGGCGGGACGTAGCCGCCGAGCGCGTGCATGCGAGCGTGGCCGCTGCGCTCGCGTGCGTGGCGCAAGGCGCGCGAATCGTGCGCGTGCACGATGTGGCCGCCACGGTGGATGCGTTGAAGGTTTGGCGGGCGTTTTCGGGGTAATAACTTTTGAATCCCTCCCCCAGCGGGGGAGGGCGGTGGTGAGGGTACTTACTTGAAACGTGCTGCCGGCTGCGTGCTCCACGTTCCCCCACCCCAACCCCCCCCCCGCTGTGCCAAATGCTCCCTACAATGCCCTCATGAACCAAAGAAAATATTTCGGCACCGACGGCGTGCGTGGCGAGGTGGGCGTTGCGCCGATTACGCCTGATTTCATCATGCAATTGGGCCATGCCACCGGCCGCGTGCTGCGCGCGCAGATGCCCGGCGCGGCGGGTGGGCAAGCAGCGCAGGGAGGCAAACGCCCCACCGTGCTGATCGGCAAAGACACGCGCATTTCGGGCTACATGCTTGAGTCGGCGCTTGAAGCCGGATTGTCAGCCGCCGGTGTGGACACGCTGCTTACCGGTCCGCTGCCGACGCCTGCTATCGCGTACTTGGTGCGTGCACTGCGCTTGCAGGCGGGCTTGGTGATTTCGGCGTCGCACAATTTATTTGCCGACAACGGCATCAAGTTTTTTAACGGCGACGGCGACAAACTCTCCGACGATGCGGAGCTGCGCATTGAGGCCGAGCTTGATCGCGGTTTGCGTTGCGTGTCGTCCAGTGAATTGGGCAAAGCTAAACGCTTGAACGATGCGCCCGGTCGCTACATTGAATTTTGCAAGCGCGCGTTTCCCACCGAGCTGTCGTTGCGTGGTTTAAAGATTGTGGTCGACTGCGCGCACGGTGCGGCGTACCAAGTGGCGCCCGCGGTGTTTCATGAATTGGGCGCGGAGGTGGTGAGCTTGGGCGTGTCGCCCGATGGCACCAATATCAACAAAGGCGTGGGCGCAACGCATGCCGAATATTTGTCGTCGATGGTGGTCAAGCACGAAGCTGATTTGGGCATTGCGGTGGATGGCGACGCAGATCGCTTAATCATGGCGGACGCCAATGGCGGGCTGTACGACGGCGACCAATTGGTCTACATCATCGCCGCGCACCGAGCCACCAAAGGCGAGCTGGGCGGCGGTGTGGTGGGCACGCAAATGACTAATTACGGGCTTGAATTAGCGTTCGCTAAACGAGGTATTGCGTTCGAGCGCGCCAAGGTCGGTGATCGCTACATTCTTGAAGTGTTGCGCAAAAATAATTGGCGTATCGGCGGCGAAAACTCGGGCCATATTTTGTGCCTAGATCGGCATTCAACCGGCGACGCGATCATTGCCGCACTTGAGGTGTTGCGAGCGTTGGTGGAGCAGGGCGTGTCGATGGCTGAGGCCGCGCAAGACGTGCAATTGTTGCCACAAGAATTGATCAATGTGCGCATCGATAAAGCCTCGCCGTGGGCCGATAAAGCGGGCGTGAAAGCGGTGCTCGCCGACTGGGAAGCCAAGCTCACCGGGCACGGGCGCATTTTGCTGCGGCCCTCGGGTACCGAGCCCGTGGTGCGCGTGATGGTTGAGGCGGAAGATGCCGCCATGGCCAAGACCGGGGCGCAGGCGATTGCGGCGGCGGTGGCCGGGTAGTCGTTCGCTGGCACTGGCGCTGGCCGTGCCATGCTGCGTTGTGCGTTCTTGCCGCTTCGTGCCGTGGCGTGAGGTCGGGCAGTTGTCCTACGCGCAGCCGTCGCTCTGATGCGCTAGTGGGTGGATTTTGGTTCGCGTACGCTTGTGTAATTGGCTGAAATCGAAGTATCAGCTTTCACCACAATCCCCTATTTAACGAGGGCTAGCGCCCGATTAAGCGAATAGTTGACTATGCGCCTTTTAAGCATCCACGCCGAAGTAAAACGGGCGTTTCAGCAAAAAGCTATAGCCTGTTTTTTACTTTTGGTTGCGGCCCAGACGGCATTCGCGCAGGGCGAAAATCGGGCGCAATTGCCGTCCGCCAATCCCGCCGCCGACCAAACGGCAGCGGTGGCCCGCCCACCCACGCACAATCGCCCCAAAATCGGCTTGGTGCTCTCCGGCGGCGGTGCGCGAGGCTTGGCCCACGTCGGCGTGTTGAAAGAGCTGGAGGCGGCGCGAATCCCGATTGATTTCGTGGCGGGCACCAGCATGGGCTCGATCATCGGCGGGCTGTACGCCGCGGGCATGACGCCCGCCGAGCTCGAAAAGCGCATCCTCGCGATGAACTGGGATTTGATGTTTGCGGATCGACCGCCGCGCGAGGAGCTCTCGCTGCGGCGCAAAGCTGACGACCTGCGCTTGTCGCTGCCGATTGAGTTTGGCATGCGCGACGGCGAGCTGCGCGGGCCGCGCGCTGCGGTCGGCTCGACCGGGCTTGAAAATATGTTGAAAGGCCTGACCGAGGGCATGCCGAACAGCGTGGCGTTCGATCAATTGCCGATTCCGTTTCGTGCCGTCGCCACTGATCTGGTGACCGGGGAGGCGGTGGTGTTTGACGGCGGCGAGCTCGCCTCCGTCATGCGCGCCAGCATGAGCGTGCCGGCCGCGTTTGCGCCGGTTGAAATCGGTGGCCGCATGTTGGTTGACGGTGGCCTGGTCGACAATCTGCCGATTGATGTGGTGCGCAAAATGGGCGCGGATATTGTGATCGCGGTGAACATTGGTTCACCGCTCTTGGCGCGCGAAGATTTGGGCTCGATTTTCGGCATCGGGGTGCAAATGTTGAATATTTTGACCGAGCAAAACGTGCGCATGTCGATTGCTAAATTGAAGGCCACCGATGTGCTGATCGTCCCCGATTTATCCAAGGTGACCTCGACCGATTTCAAACTCGGCGCGGAGGCGATCAATCGCGGTGCCGAGGCCACGCGCGGCGCGTTGCCGCTGCTGTTGAATTACGCGTTGAGCCCCGCCGATTACGCCAATCAACTGGTCGCGCAGCGAAGTGTCACCAGCCCGTCGCGCATCGACGAAATTCGTATCGAGGGCAATAAGTATGCAAGTGCCGACACCATTCGCGCACAACTTTCGACGCTCACCAGCAAGCCGTTTAATCGCGGCGAAATTGAGCGCGATTTAGCGTGGCTGGTCGGCCGCGGCGACTTTGAGCGACTCGACTATCGTGTGGTCACTGAGCGTGATCGCAACGTGTTGTTGGTCAACGTGCAGGAGAAAAGTTGGGGGCCGAATTACTTTCGTTTTGGCCTGAATCTCGACACAGATTTTCGCGGAGTCGGCGAATTTAATTTCATCGGCAATCACACCCGGCGCTGGGTCAATTCGCTCGGTGCCGAATGGCGAAATGAGTTGCAAATTGGGCGTTCACAACGCATCAGCACCGAGCTGTATCAGCCGCTGCTGCCAACGGAGACGTTGTTCGCGAGCCTCGGAGCCGAGCAGCGCCGACGCGTCGCCGAAATCTCTGTGCCGTTGCCAGACGGCAGCGTGAGTCGGCCCATTGCGCAGTTCGTTGGCGTGAACACGCGGGTCTCGTTTGACGTGGGCGCGGCGTTCGGACGCTACGGCGAATTTCGCATCGGGCCGCTGTACGAACGGGTGAGCATTTCGCCCCGCATTGCCGATCTTGCTTTGCGCGGCGTGCGCGCCAATGAGTCGGGCATGCAGGCGAGCGTGGTGGTCGATCAACGCGATTCGGCCACCTTTGCGCGCAGTGGTTACCGAGTGGAGGCGAGCCTGCATCGCGCGTTGACCGCATTTGGCGCAGGCGACGATTTTTCACGCTACCAATGGTCATCAGAATACGCCAAAACTTTCGGCGCAAACACGTTTGATGTGGCGCTTAAATTCGGCGGGCTGTATAGCAAAGCGCCTTCGGTTTATCCGTATTTTGATCTCGGCGGATTTCTGCAATTGTCCGGCTTGCGTGCGGGCGAATTGCGCGCCGATCAATTCGCTTTTGCACGTTTGATGGGCTTTTGAAAGATCGGTAACCTGCCCGCGTTTGGTCGCGGTATTTACGTGGGTGGCTCGTTAGAAGCAGGCCGCACCGACTCGCCCAACAGCACCATCGCCCCAGGCCGCTCGGTAAATGCCGCAAGCCTTTTCATTGGGCTCGACACATCGATTGGGCCTTTCTACATCGGCTACGGCCAAGCGACCGGTTCGCGCAGAAGTGCTTATTTGTTTTTAGGGCGACCGTGAACTCGCGTTGCTGCGAAGGCGAACTCGCAAGCTAAACTCGCGAGTTGAACACACGAAAACTCACCCCGTCCAAAGCCGAATCAGCGTTGCTCGAGCCGTTCGTTGGCCTCCCGCTTGAACGCATTTATGTGCCCGTCACAGCGGCTGATTTTGCGGCGGCCGCTGCTGAAATTAGAGTTGCGGGCGTGGCGGGTTTTGATACCGAGTCAAAGCCCGTTTTTGATCGCGGCGTGGCGAGCGACGGTCCGCACGTGGTTCAGTTTTCGCTCGCCGACTGTGCCTATTTGTTTCAACCGCATCGCGTTGAATGCCGCCCGTTTTTGGCTGCGCTTTTGCAGTCTGAAGCGGTGCTCAAAGTGGGCTTCGATCTCAAGTCTGATCGCGGCCAGATTCACGCGAAGCTGGGTGTGACGTTGGGAGCGGTGCTTGATTTGAATCTAGTGTTTCGCGCCGATGGGCATCGCAACACCACCGGCGTTAGAGCGGCGGTGGCGCTCGTGTTCAATCAAAAATTTCACAAATCAAAAGCGGTCACCACATCGAACTGGTCGGTGCAAACGCTGTCGCCAAAGCAGCTGCTGTATGCGGCGAACGACGCGTACGCAGCGCTCAAAGTGCTCAACGAACTTAACCGTGCGTTCGATGATTTGCCCATCGCAGGTTTAACGTCGCGACGGGCGGGTGAGCCGCTAATTTTTGGACAACCTTCCCGCGCGCAAACACTTATCCTAGAGTAACCATGGCCCGACAACTCATCAGTTCAGGCTCGACGTTTGAAGCACACATTGGCTACTCGCGCGCTGTGGTCGACGGCGACTGGGTGTTTGTTTCGGGCACCACCGGCTTTGACTATTCGACGATGACGATATCCGATGACGTGCTCGAACAAACAGAGCAGTGCCTCAAAAATATCCTGTCCGCATTGCAGCAAGCGGGCTCAAGCATGAGCGATGTAGTTCGGGTGCGCTACGTTTTACCGAATCGCGCGGATTTCGAGCCGTGCTGGCCGATCCTGCGCAAATATTTGGGCGAGGTGCGTCCGGCAGCGATGATGATTTCCGCAGGTCTTGCCGACCCGCGCATGAAGATTGAAATCGAGGTGACGGCACGAAAGCAGCGTTGAGCTAAGACGAGGCCCTACGCAACCACGGGCTCGGGATCATGCGCCGGCAAAAAGAATACTGCCACCGTGGTGAGCGTTGCGATGGCGGCCATCACCAATAGCAGCGTTGAAAATCCGCTTGCCTTGACGAACGGCCCCAGCGCCCACACTGCCACCGACGAAATGCCGAAGCTCACCGCGAGGCGCAGGCCCGCGACGCGCGAGCGCATGCTGTCGTCGACGAAGCGGGCGATGATGGCGTCGGTGAACGGAATAGCACCGAATACAAACGTCATGTAGGCGATGGCGAACACGTAGAACGCCCAGCCGTCGGCGCGTGCGGCAAGCGCAAACGCGACCACTTGCGCGGCAACAATTGGCAAAAAAATGCGCTTGATCGGGAACCGATCAATCAGTCGCCCAACGATCACCTGCGCGACCGAGGCAATCGCATACACGCCCGCGAGCAGCATGCCGAGCGTGGCCGGGTCGCTGGCGATGGTGTTGATGCGCTCGCGTAGCAGCTCGCCATTGCCGTTGGTCGTGAAGTTAAAAATCAGGCTCCCGAGTGTGGTGGTGCACGTAAGCACGGCGAACACGCGGGCGGCTGTGGCGCGGTCTACGTGCAGCGTTTTTACGCTTTTCTTTTTGCCGGGCGCAGTGCTTTCTTTCGGCACGTTGATCGCAAAATAAACGCCGAGCAGCAACGCGGCAATGCCCGGGACGATGAACGCGGCGCGCCAGCCGGCCACTGTGACCAAGTAGCCGGTGAGCAATGCGGCAACCGCGATTCCCAGGTTCCCCGCGAGCCCGTTAACGCCAATTACGGCACCGGCTTTCGGTGCGTTTTGCAGCAGCATTGGAATGCCGACCGGATGATAAATCGCGGAGAACGCGCCCATCAACGTGAGGGCAATCGCCATTTGCAACGGGGATTGTGTGACCGACACTAACAACAACGACCCGCCCATGCCAAAGAAAAAAACCAGCATCATGGCGCGTCGCCCCCACAGGTCGCCGTAGCGTCCCGCGGGCAAGGAGGCGACGCCGAACATCACGAACGCGCCGGTGGCGTAGGGCATTAAATCTTCCCATCGCGCAATGCCGAAATCGAGCGCGATGGCGCTTACTGCCGTGGCAAAGATCAGCAGCGCCAAATGGTCGATAGCGTGGGCGAGATAAAGCAGTAAGCGGGTGGTCATGGCAAAGCTTAGGGCATCGCGAAGCGCTACGCGCCGGATGGATTCGGATTCTGTGCCACGTTTGCCGTTACGTTTGTTGGTGCGTTTGTCGGTACCGTAGTAGCAGCATCAATCCGTTGCATCTGATACCGCAGCGGCCACATTGCGGCATCAAGTTTCATCGCCAGCAAAAAGCGCGCGCGTGCGCCGGACGCATTGCCTTGGCGCAGCAACAATTCACCCTGCGCGGCTTGCGCAGCACCGAGTTGCGGATGCCAGGTGGCAATGCTGTTGATCGATTTGGCGTGCGCCTCAGGCCCCTGCGCGCGCATGCCCAACCGCGCGATGTACGCCTGCCCCGACGGATCGGTCATTGCAATGCCGCTGTTAACCAGTGCCTGTTGGGTTGCCATCAGATCATCATTGAGCAAATGCAACTCGGCAATTTCGCGCGCGAACGTGCGCTCGTTCGACCACGCGGCGAGCGTCTGCAGCGCAGGCGTCGGGCCGTGCGTGAACAACTGCGCAATGGCTAGCGCGCGCGCATTGCCTTCGGTGTGTGATGCGCCCGGCGCGAGCTCGATCACGCGCGGTTGCAGGCTCATGCGATGCGCGAGTTCGAGTAACGCATCGTGATCGACCGTGCTTAGCGTGCCGCTGTTTTCAAGCTGCGTGGCTGCGGCGTCGGCGCTGGTCAAGTCGCCTTCAACCAGCGCGATGCGCAGGCGGGCGAGGGCGGTTGCGTGCGCGGCAGGCGCGATGCGCTCCATCTGCACTAAGGCTTGCCGCGCCGCGCCAGTTTCGCGCCGCGACAACGTTGCCATCACGCGCTCAGCGTGGCTTTCCAGTAGCGTCAGCGCTTGCGCAGAAAGGTCCGCTTCCGACTTCGCGTTGACCGCAATCGTTTCATCTACTGAGCGCGCAACCGTTTGCAGCTTGGGCATGATGGCAAGCGCCAGACACGCCAGCGCCGGTAAAAACAGCGCAATAAACGTGCTGCTGCCGACCGCTAAAACCGCAAGCTTCGGTATCGCCAACACGGCCACCGCGCCGGTCAACGCCCACACCAATGCTGCCACTGCGCCGCTCGACCAACGCCTGCCTTGCGCCGGCGCTGGCCACAACTGATGCATGGCAAGCATGCCAAGGGCCATGCCCGGCAAACCGCCCGCGCTGGTTGCCACTAACGCCAACGTTTTTGTGGGATCAGTCAATGGGTTGAGCACACTTGGCGCGGGTATCAAGCCCTGTGCAACCGCGGCGAGCAGCAAGACGGGAAGCAACGCCACGAAGCCCGCAGCGCGCAGCCCCCGGTCAAGCTGGGCAAGCGGCGCGCGTTGCCACTGCGCCAGTACCAACATGACACCGGGCACCAGCGCAACCGCTGCCACCA
This sequence comes from Burkholderiales bacterium, assembly GCA_043721275.1. Taxonomy (GTDB): domain Bacteria; phylum Pseudomonadota; class Gammaproteobacteria; order Burkholderiales; family Casimicrobiaceae; genus Casimicrobium. The sequence continues at coordinate 67,539 of JAYSRA010000084.1, read as the reverse complement.
GCGGCGTCAGCAGCACCGATACACCTGCCGCAAACATCGCAAGGGCCGCGCGTTGCGACGTGCTCAGCGGCAAGGCAATGCTGCGATCAAGCAACAGCAAAGCAAAGGCAGCGGCTATGCCACCAGCGAGCGGCACCGTCCAACCCGGCCAACGATTGGCGAGCACCGTCAGCAGAATTGCGGCAACAGCCAGCACGGTGGCACACACGCGCAGCGCTTCCGCCCGCTGCTCGGGTTTTTTTCGGAACAACAACGCGACAGCAACCACACTGCTCGCGCAAATGACAGCGAGCCACAGCGCGAGCGGCAGCAGGCGATACGCTGATTCAGTCGGTGTAATGATGTTGCCACCGCGATCAAACCACGCGCTCACCAACAGCCGCGTGGCACCAATGGGGTTTGCCGGCAACAGTTCGGTGCGGGCAACGAAAGCACCGGCGGGCACGTTGCTGGGTGCCGCATTTTCTAACGCGAGCGCAACTTGCGTGACGGTGTCGCGCCATCGCGGATGCCCCGCGAGCAGCACAATGTTTTGCTGTGGATCGACGTTGGCAATGAGCTGCGCCGAGGCGGTCACCGGACGACGAATGTCTTGCGTGCTCAACCAGCCGAGCGTGAGCCGCAAATTGGTCGTCACGTCCTCGGTATTGATGATTACCGCGAGTGCGTCGCTCGCCGCAAGCCGCAGCGATTTCGCCTGAGCAACAGCCGCGCCGCGCGACGGATCAAAGCGCAAACCGGTCGTTTCGCCCATCGTTGCCGCGCGCGAATTTGCGGCCGCTTCGAGCGTCAGATCGGTGTTGATATTGCCAACACCAAGCGCGCCGAGCAGCCCCAGTTGCACGATGAACGCGATAAGCGTTGCCAATGCGATAGCGGCAATAGCGGCCACAACGGGTGGACGAAAAGTCTTCGTCGAACTCGGCGCAAACAATGGGTTGCCCGCACTGAAAGTTTCGCGCGGTGTAAGTGGCGGTTGCAGAGTCACGGTAGGATAGCGTTTGCGGTCATTCGACATTTTGTCATCTCTATGCTTTTCGATCCTGATTCCGGTTACCCGGCTGCGCCCGCTCGGCGTCGCGCCCTGCAGGCGGTTGCGAGCTTAGGGGCGCTGCCGCTCAGCGCAGCGGTGCCGTGGGTTGAGGCCGCACCGCTCGCATTTGCGCCAGCGGTGTTTGATGTGCATGCAGATCGCGCGCTCATTTGGCTGTCAGCAAACGAAGAATTGCGCGTGCATGTGCGCTGGGGTTTGACGCCGGATGCGTTGACGCAGCGGAGCGCAGCGCTGGTGCTTGATGCCGCTCGCGATTTCACGGGGCATGTGACTTTGCAGGGCCTGCCCGCGGGCAGCACCGTTCATTTTCGTGCGTACGCGGGTGACAAGGCGCTGCCGGATGCAGGCCGCTTTAATACGCCTCGCATCGCCGGGCAAAACTTTGTGCTGGCGTTCTCGGGGGATATGGAGGAGAAGTACAAACCGTTTCGCATTTTCGACGTCATGGCAGCCGCTAAGCCGGACTTTTTCGTGCATCTTGGCGACACGGTTTATGCCGATCATCCCAAGCGTGATTTCACGCCGACACTGTCGCACTATCGCCGCAAGCACGCCAACATTCGTGCGGATCGTCCGTTGCAGGCATTTTTGAACCAATGTGTGACGTATGCCATTTGGGACGATCACGAAATCGAAAATGACGCGCACGGTGGGCTGCCGCAGCTTGCCGTGGCCGAGCAGGTGTTTCGCGAGTATTGGCCTTGCGTTTCTGCGACGGTTGAAAAAGCGGGCCTGTATCGCGCGGTGAATTTGTCGCCACAGGTGGATTTGATCATCGTCGACACGCGGCGTTTTCGCAGCGTGCAGGCGACGGCCGACGGTGCTGACAAAACGATGCTCGGCGCGCGGCAAAAGCAGTGGTTTTTAGATCGATTGAAGCAATCAAAAGCCACCTTCAAAATCGTTGCTACGTCGGTGCCATTTCACGGCAGCAGCCCTGACGCGTGGGGCAATTACAAAACCGAGCGCGACGAAATTGTTGCCTTCATCAAACGCGAACGAATCGCCAACGTGGTGATGATCTCAGCGGACTATCACTTTGCCCGCGACTGGAGCAATCGGCGCACCGGCATCTACGAATTTATGGCGGGACCGCTCGCCAGTTTTCGCACCTTCGAGAAATCGCCCGAGGCTCGCGAACGGCACAGCAAAGGCTCGCACTTTGTGTTTGGCGACGACTTCAATTTTGGTTTGCTGAGTTATGACGGCAAGCTGAATTCGCTCACCGTTGCGTATCAGGACAGCACCGGGAAAGTGCTTTTCGAGAGCAAAATTATTGCGACATAATTTGAATTTTTCAGATATAACTTTGTTCGTTAAACCCCGTTTCAATTGGGGTAAGAGCGATTTTTACCGCTAAGTCGATTTAAGCGTATTACTGCGCTTAGCCCAAAAAAAATGGCGCTTTGAGCGAAAAGCTGTAGAACTATTTGAGGCGTACGAATTGCGGCAATAACGCATAACGCCTATGCTTCATTTGATGAACAACACCTCGCCAAGTTTGCAAATTTTTCGTCTCACCGCAACGCGTTTGATGCTCGCTGTGCTAGTGATGGTCGCGCTGCTATCGTCGCCGTTGACATTTGCGTCGGGTGCGCAACTCGCACCGTTCAACGACGGCTACTTCGTGTGGGATGCACGTGAGTTGTCTATCAACGATGCACACGCAGCGATCGGGCAATTTCCCAAACTTGCGGCGCACCAAGCGCTGATTGTTGACCGGTGCGGCCTGCACAGCGTCAACCCTCGATTGGCCGCGTTGCTGCTCGACGCGAGCGGAACGCTGGATGAATTTGCGTCGAGCGACGTGGCCGCTATCGGCGCACGCATTGATGCCTTCCTGAGCGCCTTGCCTCACGTTTTTTATCTGGGGCGCAACGCGTCGTCGACAGCGCGCGAAGCTTACTCTTTGTCACCCGAAGACGCGACCTCGACCGAGGCGGCAGGCGTCAACGCACTGGCAGAAACTTTGCTGAAGGGAGATCACCGCAGCACGTCGCTCGCGCAAGGCTATGTCGCACGGTTCGGAGTTCGTACCCCCTTTGTGCATGACACTTCAACGCATAAATCCGGTGCAATTACCGCAGTGGCAAACCCGACGAATTTCATGCGTCTGCCGTGGCTGCTAGGCCAGCAGGGTTGGTCGTTTAACGGTGTGCATTCGTCGTCGGGTGGTTGCCCCAATGCCGTTTGCGCGCAGCCGCGCTCGTCGATTGATTTCTCGAACGGCTGGCCGGCGTGGGGCACCAACACGACTCGCTCGCCGGTGCTTGCCGCCATTGACGGCACAGTCACTGTTTATTCAGGATGCAATCTGCGCATCACCAACGCCAATGGCTGGGCCACCAACTATTACCATTTGGCAAACATTCGCGTCACTAACGGCAGCAGCGTTTTCAGCGGCCAGAACATTGCGGACTTTGCCGACAATCAGGCGCAGGCCTTGTGCCAAGGCGGCTCGTCCACGGGCCCACACGTTCACTTCATGCTCGTCAACGCAGGCGCGCAGGTTGACATCGATCAGTCTGATTTCAGTGGCTGGAAAGTCAATGCCACCGGCGTCATCAGAGACTACGACCCGAGCTGCACACGTATGTACTTTACGCGCGATGGCAACACCGTTTGCGCGTACAACAACAGCACCGTGCCCGCCGCCTGGAGCATGCACACGCTGCCGACGGGCATGGCGTCAAGCAAAAGTTGTGACCTGGATATTGACGGCAATAACACTGTCGAAGCTGCAACTGACGGCGTATTGTTACTGCGTTATTTACTCGGTTTGCGCAGCGCTGATTTAATCGCAGGCGTGCCGCTCGCAGGCGCGCTGCGCGGCACCGCTTCGTTGATTGAACAATTCATCGCAAGCAAACGCTACGATCTAGACGGCGACAACGCGACGTCCAGCTACACCGACGGATTGTTGGCAGTGCGCTTGATGCGAGGCCTCACCGGAACCGCCCTTTCCGGTGGCGCAACAACGTCTACCAGCCTGCTCACCACCGGCGCGCAGATTAGTGCGTTGGCGGTGGGGTGTCGCTGAAGCTTGATCGCTAAAACCCAATCGTCCGCGCCCATTTAATGTCGGGTGCAAGGAACAAAGGGGCCTGCGCAGCAGGACAAGGCCGCAGGCCCGCCCCCTTCGAGACGCAGCGAAACCCGACCGTCAAAACCCGATCGTCCGCGCCCATTTGATGTTGGGTGCAAGGAACGAAGGGGCCTGCGCAGCAGGACAAGGCCGCAGGCCCGCCCCCTTCGAGACGCAGCGAAACCCGACCGTCAAAACCCAATCGTCCGCGCCCACTTAATGTCGGGTTTCACCTTGTGTTCCTGCTCTAGCTGCTCCAAAAACTCATCCGGTGTGAGCGTTTCGTCGAGCAACGTCATCTGCCGTTTCACGGCTGCAAAATCGCCGGGTGTAAGCATTTGCAGCTTGTTCAGCCGATCAGAAATTTTGCTGGTGAGATTGGCTGAATTGCCGTCTAGCGCCTCGGTCGCAAACATCTTTTCGCGCTGCTCACGGGTGAGCGGCTTGAACTGAATTTTGAAGGTGAAGCGACGCAGCGCAGCCTCATCAATGCGGTCGAACAAATTGGTGGTGCAGATGAAAACGCCTTTGAAGCGCTCCATGCCTTGCAGCATTTCATTAACCTCGGTGATCTCGTAGCTGCGTTGCGCGAGTGCACGATTTTGCAGAAAACTGTCGGCCTCGTCGAGCAACAGCACCGCTTTTTCTTGCTCTGCTTCTTTGAACATCGCGGCCATTTGCTGCTCGGTTTCGCCGACGTATTTGCTCATCAAATCACTCGCTTTTTTTATCATCAGCGGACGCTCCATTGATTTTGCAATGTGTTCGCCGAGCGCGGTTTTGCCGGTGCCCGGCATACCGAAAAAGCACAGCGAACCGGTGCCCTTGTTCTTAATCGCAGCGATGATCTTTTCAACCGGATGCCGTGTTTCGATGTTGAGTAACGACAAATCGTACGTCGTCACCAGCGGTCGATATTGCGATTTATCGTTCTCTTCTTTGTATCCAAGCGCCTCGTCGCTGCGCTCCAATTGCTTGAGCATCAGCGCTTCGACGCCGTCTTCTACTTGCCCGTGCGTGAGTTGCGCAAAACGAGCCGCTGCATGGATTTGCGCGGGGGTTAACGTCTTGCGAGTCGCTAATTTTTCGACGAAATCTTCGCTCACGTCTAAGCCCGCAAGATGCTTTCTCGTGATGTTCGCACGGACGTTTTGCGGCGGATTTTTAAGCTCCAAATGAAACTGAAAACGACGACGATACGCCGGGTCAATCTGATTGATCGAGTTTGAAATCCAGATCGTTGGCACCGGATTATTTTCAAGCGTCTGATTCACCCACGCCTTGCCGTTGACGCTACCGCGTTGATTGTCGTCACCCAAAAATAGGTTCAACATTTCTGATGGATTGCTCGGGAACACGTCTTCCACTTCGTCGAACAACAGCACCGTGTTGCTGCGACCTTTGAGAAACGATTGCGACACCTGTAGCGATCGATAGCGCTCTTTACCGGACAGGCTCTGGCCTTCACGATCAAAGCATTCAACCTCGTACAACTCAGCACCCGACAACGCGGTGATGACCTTGGCGAATTCTGTTTTACCTGTGCCCGGCGCGCCGTAAATCAACACGTTCACGCCCTTCTCGGAGCGCTTTGTGGCAGTCTTTAAAAGCGCGGCAAGATAGCGCGCGTCAGCCTCCACATGCGGGTAATCGGCCAACGTCAGCGCGGACGCAGTGGCTGGTTTGGTGAAGGCCGCCATCATCGCGCTCTCGGACTCGTAAGCCTCCAACAGAATCGGTAGCAAGCGATCCGATAGGCGCATCAAATCGCCGAGATCGGTGATGTTGTGCTCAGAAATCGGCGTATCGATCAGCGCGAGCGATTCAAGTCGTCCACCGGGCTTCAATGCCACGGCGATATCGTTCGGCGACACCTTTGCTACTTCACCCAACATCGCGTGCGCCTCCGCGGCGCTCGCTGCTTTGCAATCGACGAGCACCGGCCGCAAATCGCGGGTGCATTTGGCGAGTGCCGCGCATTTGATCAATGTCGTTTCGGCCGCATTGAGCGCGAGCACTTTGGCCAGCATGCCGATGTTTTCGGTGAGGCGAATCGACGAGTCGCGCGTCATTTTTTCCAGTGCGTCCGCGGTGCTTTGAAACAGCGCCAGCACATCCTTGCCATTCTGCTTGCAAAATTCATCAAGGTAGTAGAACAGGGTGGTGTCGTCGTAGGTGCCGTTCCACACGCCGTGCCGTGCGATAAATTCGTCGGGCGCAAGCTTGCCGACACCGGCCCATGCGGGCATTTCAGTGCAACGATGGCTTAAAAATTTCTGCACCTTTTGCGCGATGGACACCGGCCACACCAGGTGCCGAGCTGACAGCGTCATCACGTCGTTAATGTCGCGCCGCAGATTGAACTTGGGGCCTAAGGTGAGCACCAGTCGCAGCGCGAATAGCGACGACAGGCGGTCAACCGGTGCAGCGAGGTGCGAATGTGGCGAGGCGATCAGTACCGAGCTATCGATCACGGTCAGGTCAGACATGGTGGCTCCCTTGGTCACGTTGCCGATCAGCACGACGCGAAACTGCGGCTGAATCAGGCGACACTGTAACGCAGCGGTCACGGTCGTGGTGGACAACCGCAGCTACAATCCGCGCGGCTTCTCAAAATCCTAGTTTCCATGCGCATTATTTGTTCTGCCCTTTGCCTGCTCTGTGCTGTGCTCTCTTCGTTCGCGTTCGCCGACTATCCAGAAAAACCGATCAAAATCATCGTGCCATTCGCCGCGGGCGCGGGCACCGATGCGGTGGCGCGCTTCACCGCACAGAAGCTCGAAGAGCAGTTGAGGCAGCCGGTCATCGTTGAAAACCGCGTCGGCGCGAGTGGTGCGATTGGGACTCAATTTGTGGCGAACGCTCCCGCTGACGGCTATACGTTGCTGTTTGTCGCCTCACCGTTCACCACCGTCGCTGCCGCCACGCCCACGGTCGCCAACTACGACCCGATCAAACAGTTTGCACCCATCGCGCTTATCGCCGCAGGGCCGTTAGTGTGGATTGCCAACGCCCAAGCGCCGTTCACCAGCATGCGCGAGATGATCGCGTTTGCTCAAGCCAATCCGGGCAAGCTCGCGTATGGCAGCGCGGGCTCGGGCGGCGTCAACCACCTGGCGCTTGAATTGTTCAAATTAAAAACGGGCACCGACATTTTGCACGTGCCGTACAAGGGCATTGCGCCCGCCACCACCGATTTGCTCGGCGGCTCAATTGCGCTGCTCACCGGCACTATTCCAGCCGTATTGCCGCACGTTAAAGGCGGCAAGGCGCGCGCGCTGGCGGTGACCGGTCACAAGCGCTCACCGCTGCTGCCGGACGTGCCTACGACGAAGGAGGCGGGCGCGAATGGCACCGAGGTTTACAACTACTGGGGGTTGGTGGCACCGGCGGGAACGCCCGCGGCTGTCGTCAATCGGCTGAATGCCGAAGTGCAGAAGTTTCTCGCGCAAAAAGACGTGCAGGAACGGCTAGCTGGTGACGGCGTTGATTTAACGCCCGGTGGCCCGGAGCGTCTTGCCGCATTCATCGCAAACGATTACAACGGGTGGAAAAAGCTGGTGGCGGATGCGCGGTTGAAGGTCGAGTAAACGATTCTCCACATGTGGGAGCGGTGCCGCCGCGACGGGCCCGTTGATCGTCACCAGACGCGGTGGCACCGCTCCGACAATAAAGTTCCCGTTAGCTCTCTACTTTTTGAGCATGCTCCCGCAACGCCGCGAGCGGAATAATGTCCAGCGCCTTTTCGTGCGTCGCATCCAACGCCACCTGTGGCGCGCAGCCCGCGCCATACGCCTCCAGCCAGCGCGCGGCGCACAAGCACCATCGGTCGCCTGCAACCAAGCCCGGAAAGCCCCACCTCGGCGCGGGAGTTGACAAATCATTGCCACGTGACGCGCTGAAGGTCAAAAACTCGTCGGTCATGATGGCGCATACGGTGTGCGATCCGGTGTCTTGCGGCCCAGTTTCGCAACAGCCGCTGCGCGTAAAACCGGTCAACGGGTCATGGCTGCAATCGTTAAGTGGCGCACCGAGAACATTGAGGCCGCGAAAAGACATAGTGGGTCTACCGAAAAGCGATACTAGTATTGTATTTCTGTGGCGCGGCGAGTGCTATTCCTTGACCGAACCGGTCATGCCGGACACGTAATATTCAACGAAGAACGAGTAAATGAAGGCGACAGGCAACGAGCCGAACAGCGCGCCGGCCATCAATGCGCCCCAGTGATACACGTCGCCCTCGACCAGCTCGGTCACCACGCCCACCGGCAGTGTTTTTAGCTCGGACGACGACACAAATGTGAGCGCGTAAATGAATTCGTTCCACGACAGCGTGAACGCAAAAATGCCTGCTGAAATCAAGCCCGGAACGGCCAGTGGCAAGACGATTTTGGTGAGGATTTGCCAACGCGTCGCACCGTCAATCAGCGCACACTCTTCAAGCTCAAACGGAATGGTTCGGAAGTAGCCCATGAGCAGCCACGTGCAAAACGGAATCAGAAAGGTTGGATAGGTCAAGATCAAGGCCAACCGCGTGTCGAACAGCCCGAGCTGAAACACCACTGAGGCGAGCGGAATGAATAAGATCGACGGCGGCACGAGGTACGCCAAGAAGATCGCCAATCCGACTTGTTTTGCGCCGGAAAATCGCAACCGCTCAATAGCGTACGCGGCGAGCACCGAGGCAAACAACGAAAAAATTGTGGCGGTGACCGACACCAGCACTGTGTTCCACATCCACTCGGGATAGGCGGTGTCAAAAAGCAGTTTTTTGACATGCGCCAAGGTCGGTGAATTGATCCAGAACGGATTGCCATCGCGCGACAAAAGCTCGTTATCCGGCTTGAACGCGGTGATCGCCATCCAGTAGAACGGAAACAGCAACACAAACAAAAACGCGCCGAGCGGCAGGTACGCGCTCATCAGCTTTCGCGGCGTCGACTCAAGAAAGGTCATGCCGACGGTGTCGGTGCCCGCGCCCGTGTCTTTGTCGGCGCTCATTTGTCAGTGCCTCCCTGTTGCCATACGCGGCGCTGCAAACCGAAATAACTGAACATGATCGCTGCCAGCAGAAACGGCACCATCGCAATTGAAATCGCAGCGCCTTCGCCGAGCGCGCCGCCCGAAATTGCCCGCTGAAACGACAGTGTGGCCATCAAGTGCGTCGCGTTTAACGGCCCGCCGCGCGTAATCACATAAATCAACTGAAAATCAGTGAAGGTGAACAGCACCGAGAACGTCATGACCACCGCAATAATCGGCGTCAACAGCGGCAACGTAACGTAGCGAAATTGCTGCCATGGCGTCGCGCCGTCGATGGCTGAGGCTTCGTAGTACGACGGCGAAATCGTCTGCAATCCTGCTAGCAGTGTGATCGCCACAAACGGCACGCCGCGCCACACGTTGGCGGCAATCACCGAGAAACGCGCGTTCCAAGGGCTGCCCAAAAAATCAATGTAGGTGTCGATCAAGCCCATTTTCACCAACACCCAACTGATGATGGAAAACTGGGCGTCGAACAGCCACCAAAAAGCGATGGCCGACAGCGCGGTCGGCACGATGTACGGCAACAAAATCACCGCGCGGAAAAAGCTTTTGAAACGCAGATTTCGGTTCAGTAGCAATGCAAGCCACAGGCCCAGAAAAAACTTGAGGACGCTGGCAATCGTGGTGTAAAAAAGCGTGTTGAACAGCGCCAATTGCGCGACGCTGTCGGTGGCGAGAAAAACATAGTTTTCAAAACCGACCCATTCGCCCGGCCGCCCCACCTTGGCGTCGGTAAAGCCTAGCCACACACCTAATCCCAGCGGATAGGTCAAAAACAGCAGCAGCAACAACGCCGCTGGCAGCATGAAGATCAGCCCTAGCGCATTGCGGCTATTTTGTATTCGGTCAAACATCTATTCGTGTGGTGGTCAGAGGTGGCGTATGTAGGCGCGGCTCTCGCCGAAATTCAGGTTTCAGCTGTAGAAGCGCTTCGAAGCGATTTCCGCGCCGAAGCACGCTTCTACATGGCGAGTTGAGCGATCAAACTTTGTAGTACCGCTCGGCGCGTTTCTGTGCTCGCTCGGCCGCTTCTTTCGGCGTCTTTGAACCGCTTGCGGCTTCGGCCACCATGTTGACCACGATAAAGTCAGCCGCAGCGCCGGCTGACGCGTAACCGAGTTTGCCCGCATAGCCCGCAGGACGCAGGTTTTTCACGCAGTCGCGATACGGCGTGTGCTTAGGGTCGGACGTCCAAATTGCCGACTTGGTGTAGTCGGCAAGCGGTGGCGCGATGTAGCCGCCTGCTGCGGTGAGCCATGGATCGAACTGCTCCTGTTCCATCATGAAGCGCAGAAACTCCTTCGCGGCTTGCGGATACTTGGTGTACTTCATGATCATCTGATTGAAGAACAGATGCGATTCGGTCGGCGTGCCCACCGGGCCAATCGGGTACTGCGCGTGAAAGACATCTTCCTTCAAATCGCGAACCTTTTGGTCAGTTGAGGTTTTGGTGGCGTAGTAAATAGAGATGCCGTTGTTGGTCAAGCTGATCTGGCTGTCGAGGAACGCTTTATTGTTGTTCGGATCGAGCCACGAAAGCGTGCCGGGCACGAAGGTCGAATACATTTCTTTGGCGTATTCAAGCGCTTGAATCGTCTCTGGGCTGTCAATCACCACTTTGTTATTGGCGTCTACCAGCTTGCCGCCGTGCGACCAAATCAACCAGTTTGTCCATAGCCCATCGCCGGTTGCATTACCCAGCGCGAAACCCGACGGCGTGTTTTTCTCCTTCAGCGCCTTGAGCAATTTCAGGAAGTTGGTGGTGTCCTTTGGAAAGCTGTCGAAACCGGCGGCCTTCACCATGCTCTGGCGATACACCAACATGGCACCTGCCGCACCCAGTCCGATGCCAATCCATTTCCTGCCATCGGGACGCAAATAAGCTTCACAAGCGGGATACCACCCACCGTACTTTTTGCCCAAATACGTGGCCAGATCGGTCACATCGAGCAGTTTTTCAGGGTACAAGTTCGCATCATCGTTGGTCGACAAAATGATGTCGGGGCCAGCGCCGGTATTGGCCGCCACGGCAGCTTTGGGGCGTACGTCTTCCCAGCCTTCGTTGTCGACGCGCACCTCAATGCCTGTCTTCTCGGTGAACTTCTTGACGTTGATCATGTACGCATCAATGTCGCCCTGCACGAACCGGCTCCAGCGCAACACGCGCAGCTTGGCGCCTTTTTCGGGCTTGAACGACAACGCCTGTGCGTTGATAAACGGTGACCAGATAGCGCTGCCCGCGCCGACCGTTGCCGCAGCGGCGACACCCGCAGAATTAGCCAAAAACTTACGGCGATTAAATTCACTCATTGTTGCCTCCTTATGTTGTGAACGATTACAAATCAATTACTCAGGGTCAAACTACGAATGCGTTGCAGAGCCTCCGCTGCGATGCGTCACTGTGTTGCGTCAGGCCGCCAGTCGTTGCCCAGTATCGACGCTGAAAAGATGTGCGGATTTCATGTCCGGCCGCAGATGAATGGTGCTGCCCGGCGCGAAGTCATGCCGTTCACGGAACACGGCTGATAGCTCAACGCCTTCGTGCCGACAGGCCACGAACGTATCCATGCCGGACGGCTCCATCACCACGACGCGCGACGGTATGCCCCCGTGCGCAGCGCCTTCTGGCACTAGCGTCAGATGCTCCGGGCGCGTGCCAAAAATCACCGGTTGACCGTCAATACCCGCACTCTGCGGCGGCGCAATGAGCTGCGTGCCATCGGCGAGTTCAACGCGCAGGCTGTCCGCGCTGCGGCGCAACGTGCCCGGTAAAAAATTCATTGAAGGTGAGCCAATAAACCCGGCCACGAACTGATTAGCCGGATGGTCATACAGCTCAAGTGGGCTGCCGGTTTGCTCGATGCGGCCTTCGCGCATCACCACAATTTTGTCGCCCATCGTCATCGCCTCGATTTGGTCGTGGGTGACGTAAATGGACGTGGTTTTCAGTCGCTGATGCAGCTCTTTAATTTCGCTTCGCATCGCGACGCGCAGCTTGGCGTCAAGGTTTGAGAGCGGCTCATCAAACAGAAACACTTGCGGGTCGCGCACGATCGCGCGGCCCATCGCCACTCGCTGGCGCTGCCCGCCCGAGAGCTGGCGCGGATAGCGATCCAGCAGCGCGCCGAGCGCCAGAATTTCTGCGGCGCGACCGACTTTGGCGTCAATTGTGGACTTGTCTTGCTTGGCGAGCATCAACGCAAAGGCCATGTTTTCACGCACCGTCATGTGCGGATACAGCGCGTAGTTCTGAAACACCATCGCGATGTCGCGCTCTTTCGGCGGCAGATCATTGACGCGTTTGTCACCGATACGAATCTCGCCGCCGCTGATTTCCTCTAAGCCTGCGATCATGCGCAGTAGCGTCGATTTGCCACAACCCGAAGGCCCCACCAGTACGGTAAATGTGCCGTCGGCAATGTCAATATCAACACCATGAAGAATGTCGGTCTGACCGAATTTTTTCTTCACACCTTGGATGGTCACACTAGCCATAAACTCATCTCAGAACGATCACGGTTGCAACTGCATTACTGTATATGACAGTCCGATGGTTGTGTCAATTGGATAGTCCAAAGATTGCGCGGATGTGTTGGCAATCGTCGCAGCGATCTCGCGGTGCGGGTCGTGCTGTCGTTCGCCGCCGTTCACGGTTTTTCAGCCGATTCTGCGCATCGCCATAGGTCAGGGGGTTGGCGGCGCGGAATGTGCCAGCACGGCTTCAGGTGTGCGAACTGGAAAGTGAAGTTTGCGAGTGCGTGTACTCAATGGGTGAATCAAACCACCAAAACAATAGGCTCCAAGTCGTCACCCTGCGCAACGATTTTGCCAATCGCGACCGTATGTACATAGCCCAAATCTCGCAACGCTTTGATACACGCATCAACCCGATCCGGCGGCACGCTAGCGAGCAATCCGCCTGCGGTTTGCGGGTCGAAAATCAGTGGATAACGGGGATGTTTGACCATTGCCTCCTGATTGCGAATGGCGCGGCGCAAGCGCACGTTAGCGCTTTGCAACGAGCTGACGATGCCCTGCGCCAAGCACTCTTCTGCGCCGTCGAGCAATGGCAAATTGGTCAGATTCAATTCAGCGTCGACCCCCGACGGGCGGGTCATTTCTACAAGGTGTCCGAGCAGGCCAAAGCCGGTTAAATCGGTGCACGCGGTGGCTCCAAACTCGGTCAGGCATTTCGCACCAAGGCGGTTTGAAATGACCATCGATTTCAACGCGCCGTCGATCCATCGGCCCTTCGCGGCGAGCCTTGCGTGCGCGGCGAACAGCGTGCCGGTGCCAATGGGTTTGGTGAGGATCAGCACGTCGCCCGGTTGCATGCCGTTCTTGCGCAAAATCTTGGCGGGATCGTCGTCGATCAGGCCGTTCACCGCGAAACCGAGCGCCAGCTCTTTGCCTTCGCCCGTATGCCCGCCAACCAGCGCGCAGTTGGCCTCGTTCAACACTTCGAGCGCGCCGGTCATCATCTGGAACAACACGTCCTCGACTTTTGATTCCAGTCCCGATGGCACGGTGGCAATTGCGGTGGCCGACTGCGCCTCCGCACCCATCGCCCAGATGTCGCCGAGCGCATGGTTGGCGGCGACTTTGCCGAAGATGTACGGGTCGTCAATAAACGAGCGGAAGAAGTCCACCGAATGAACCATCGCCTTGCCGGGCGGCACGCGGACGACCGCCGCGTCGTCCGGGTCTTTCAAGCCGATGATCACGTCATCGCGATCCACAGGATGCAAATTGCTGAGCGCGCGCGACAGCACCGTTGCGCCCACTTTGGCACCGCAACCGCCGCAGCGCATAGCAATGGCCGAGATGGCTTGCAGCGATTCTTCCTGACTGAGTTTGACGGAGTTTTGCGCGGACGACGTGGGCGCGGGCGCGGCTAAATCCATCGCCGGGAAGTCTTGAAATTTCGCCATGAAGCGGCGATCAATCCAGTCTTTCCATGTCCACACCCACGCCCCTGCAAAGCCGAGCCAACCGCGTGAGGCGACGGCGTATTTGTCGCCGGTGCTGATGAGCGCGAGCCACGTGGTTTGCGGGTGATACGCCTTAAGGGCTGCGCCCTCAACAGCGCGACGCAAATTCTCGGTCAGCGGCGGGCCTTGGCGCACCGCGAACACGCCCGCTTTTTCGAGCTTGTAATTGACCATGCTGGCAATGTCACCCGCCGCAAAAATATTGGGGTCAGACACCGTTTGCAACGTGTCGCTAACCTTGATGAAACCTTCCGCATCGAGCTCCAGCCCGGTCGCTTTCAACCAGGGTGCGCCGCCTGCGCGGGTCACCCACACGATCTCGTCTGCGTCGAAGGTTTCGCCGGCCGCGGTTTGCAATTTGTTGGCAAACACCTGTTTGACCTCGGCGCTGCGATGCACGATCACCTTGCGGTCTGCCAGCGCGTTGTCAAAGCGCTGCCGAACGCCCGCATTGTGGGTCGGCAGAATGCCCGGCGTGTTGGTGAACAGATGAAACGTCAGATCATCAGGATTGCGGCCTAGCGCCGTCAATTCGTTGCGAAGGCGGTACTGCATCGCCAACAGCAGTTCAACGCCGCCAGCGCCCGCGCCAACCACGGCAATCGTGGTTTTGCCGGTACTTTTTTGCACGCGTGCTAGCAGCGCGAGCCATCGATCATTAAATCGCTGAATCGGCTTGACCGCCACCGCGAAATCAGCAGCCCCGGCCACCTGCGCAAGCTGCGGCGTGGAGCCAATGTTGATCGACAGTTGATCGTACGGCACCGGCGGACGATTGCGGCACAGCACTTTGTTGTTGACGCGATCAAGCCCGATCACTTCATCGCGGTACAACCGCGCACCGGCAAACACCGCCAGCCGCGACAGATCGATATGCACCGTGTCATAGTCGTAATGGCCTGCCACGTAACCCGGCAACATGCCGGAATAGGGCGTATGCATGTCGGTGCAGATCAGTGTCAGCCGCACGCCGGGGATCGGCTTCATGCCAAAGCTTTTCAGCACGCCGACGTGGCTGTGGCCACCGCCTACTAGAACGATGTCGCGGAGGATGGGTTGGTCGGGGGCTTGCATTTCGATAACTTTTCTTTTTGCACCGAATGCACAACGGCGTTGCGTTCGGCAGTCACAGGTAACGGGCGAACGGGACGGTTCGTGACGTATGAGTGAATTTAACCTACGTGACTTACGCGAGCGCCGCCCTGCGCTAGAACGTCGATAATTGAGCCGCAACGAGACGTGTTTTCGTTGCGCCAACCCAAAATAGGTTCCTCATGAATTTTCGTTGTTTTTTTGAAATTCGTTATTGGGCGATGCCGCTGCTTGCGCTACTCCTGACGCTGAGCGCAGCTGTCCACAGCGCTGATCGCTACACCCGCATCAAGGCCAGTGCTGACGGCATCGGCAAGCGCTATATGGGGCGCGAAATCGCGGGGGTGATGGGTTGGCAGGGCGCGGCTTGGCTTGAACGTGAAGAGCGTGAAAAAGAAGAGCGTGGCGACTTGCTGCTGCGCGAGCTGGCGTTGCGACCGGGCATGAACGTAGCCGACGTGGGCGCGGGCACCGGCTACTACGCGCGGCGCATGGCACCGGTGGTGGGCGCGGCGGGCACCGTGTTTGCGGTGGACGTGCAACCCGAGATGATCACAATGCTGACCGATCTTGCCAAGAAGGCAGGGCTTTCGAACATCAAGCCCGTTTTGGGTGCGGTGGACAACGTGAAATTGGCTGACGCGAGCATCGATTTAGCCATCATGGTGGACGTGTATCACGAGCTCGAATTTCCGTTTGAAGTGATGGAGAGCATCGTGCGTGCGTTGAGACCCGGAGGCCGTGTGGCGTACGTTGAATATCGTGCTGAGGATGCCAACGTGCCAATCAAACCGGTGCACAAAATGACCGAGGCGCAAGTGCGCAAAGAGGCCGCGCAACACGCGTTGGTTCACGAGCGCACGGCGAACACATTGCCGTGGCAACACGTGGTGATTTTTCGCAAAAGGTGAATCGGAACTCGGCGTGAGTTCGAGGTGTTTTTAGGTATCAGCTTTTTGCTGAAAGCACCGTTTTATTTGGGCTAAGGACATTAAACGACTTTAAGTCGATAATCAACGTAAACTGCGTTTAGCCTTAGCGCAATAAGCCTTTGACGTAAAAGCTGTAACTACTTTTGGCACGCCGATACTTAGTTTTTGTGTGGCCCTCAGCGTTGCCATAACGATCAATCACGTGCTTGGCGGCTCGTTGCAAACCACCCTAAACCGGCTTGCCGTTTTGCCCATCGTTCGACGCAGCAATCGATACACATCTGCATCGAACGGCAGCCTTGCGCCACCGGATATCGCGCACCATTGATCGAACAGCAGCGCGTCGGTGCGGTCATTGGCAGCGTCCACTTCTTCGTATACGGCGGGCCCTGCGAATGGCCATGCGGGCAGGGCGTTCGCAGCGATCGCTTCGCGCAGCCGATCACGATGCGCTGCCACCGTTTCTGCGCCGTCACAGGCGCCAAAACAGCGGCCCACTTGACGCGCAAAGCACGGCTCGTTGGCGGTGCGCGGCTTTGAAAACCCGAGCAGGTGATCGCACAATTGATGCTCGCGTGCGACAAACATGAGCCACTTTTTCGCGGAAGATTTGTCGCTAAACGGCCCAAAAAAATCGGCGTGCGCATCGGGTAAATTGGCTGCACTAATCCAGGCGAGCGCTGCGCAGTCGTCCGTTTCCTGCAACTGAAAAAACCCCACCTTTTCGCGTCGCCGCAGATTGACATTGTGCAGCGGCATGCGTTCTTTCACCAGCTGCGCCTCCAACAGCAATGCGCTGAATTCACCCGCGGTGGGCAGCCATTCGATGCGGCGCATTTCTTGCGACAGACGAATGTCGTTCGGCGTCATGTGATCGCTCGAAAAGTGCGCTCGGATGCGCTCGCGCAGGTGTTTCGCCTTGCCGATGTAGAGCGGTAAATCGTTGATACCGTAGAACAGATACACGCCTGGCGAATCGGGAATGTCGGCGAGCGCGGTGGTGGGTAAATGCGTGGGCAATGACGGCGTTTTAAGCAGCGATTTCACTGCGGCTTTAAGCGTTTCTGGCGTGTGATCACGCTCCGCTTTGCACACAAATGCGTAGGTCGCTTCGGTGTCGCCCATCGCGCGGTGCCGGTCAAATCCGGACAAACGGTGCCGCGAAATAATCGCGTCGAGGCCATGTCCGTCAGCGTCTGGATAAAGCATGCGCGACAAGCGAACCGTGCACAACACGTCAGCCGTGAAAGCCTCGCCCACACGCCTAAATTCGTTCTTGATAAAGCCGTAATCAAAGCGCGCGTTATGCGCCACGAACGTAGCGCCTTCGAGCAATCGCCGCACCTGATCGCGCACCTCAAAAAAACTCGGCGCGTCGCGCACGATCGCATTGGTGATGCCCGTCAGCGCCTGAATTTCAGCAGGAATCGCAACGCCCGGATTGATCAGCGATTGCCAGCGTTCGGGCGCGTGATTTGCGCTAAAGCGAATGATGGCGATTTCAGTCACACGATCAGCCAACGGTTTCATGCCGGTGGTTTCAACGTCGATGAAAGCGAAATCGCCCAGCGCAAAAAGCGCGGTCGGAAACACGATCGGCATTGTTACTACGGCGCTACGATGGCCAACGCGATGGTCAAACTAGCCAATGCGGCAAGGCTCGAAATTGCGGTCGCAGCGGTGACAACGTTTTCGTTCACGCTGTAGCGCTGCGCGAACAAAAACACGTTGGAACCCATCGGCAGCGCCGCACACGTGACGAGCACGGCGGTGGCAAGCGGCGACAAACCGAGCGCCCAGGCGACGCCAAAAATGAGCAACGGATGCATGAAGTTTTTCGCAATCGTGATCGCAAACGCACCGCGCAAATGCTCGGACAACTTCATCGTGGACAGCTGTGCGCCCATCAGCACCAGCATGAGCGGGCCCGCTGCTGACGCCAAAAATCCAAGCGGCTGATCGGCCCATGGCGGCAGCGGCCACTCAGCAAATCCCCACAGCAAACCCACCAGAATCGGCAGGATCACCGGATGCAGAACCGACGTTTTGACCACGTTGAAAATGTTCCGGCCCAAGCTATTGTCGTTCGCCGATTCGCGCGCGCGGGACACTTCCAGCCACACCGTTGCCGTTGTGAGCAGCACCAATGAATGCAGCGCGAGGATCGACAGATGCAGCTTCAATCCTGCATCGCCAAACGCTAATTTTTGAATCGGAATGCCGAGCTGCACGGTGTTTGAAAACACGGCACCTAGGCCCATTACAATCGCTCCCGCCGTACTTTGCCCAGCGTTCTGCCGCGAGTAAAGCGCTACGAAAAAAAACCACACCAATGAGGTGCCGAAGTACACGGCAAGCGGCGTCAAATCAGAGCCGCCAAAGCGCGCGGTGGCCATTGATCGAAATAACAAGCACGGCAAAAAGAGCAGAAAGCACAGGTCGGACAGCGCCTTGATTCCGGTGGGATCAAGTACCCGTCGGCCCGCCACAAAACCTGCGATCACGATGATCGCGGCGGGCAGTATTACGGAGACCGTCGAAAGCATAAATGTCGAGCTAAACGCCCGTGTCTTCGCGCGGCGGATGCACCAATAACTTGTCCACGCGCTTGCCGTCCATGTCCATCACTTCCATGCGAAATTCAGCATGGTGAACGCTGTCGGACACCGCCGCGATTCGGCCAATTTCTGCCATCACGTAGCCGCCCAGCGTGCGGTAATCGCCGCTGACTTCGCCTGCGAACGCGGGCACATCGGGGAACACCTCACGAAAGCGCTCAAGCGTCATCGCGCCGTCGACAATCCATGAGCCGTCAGCGCGTTTCACCGCATCGGAGTTTGCCGGTTGATCGTGGTCGCCCATATCACCGACGATGGCTTCCAGCAGGTCGGTTTGGGTGATCATGCCGAGCACTTCGCCGTGCTCATCAACCACAAAGGCGAGCGATTCACCGGTGCGCTTAAATGTCTCCAGCAATGCGAGTACAGTTACCGTCTCCGGCACGAACACAGCGTCTTTGCGCACTCGATCCGGCATCAATTTGCCGCTCTTCAAATAGTGCGCAAGCAGGTCGCCCGAGTCGATCACACCGATTACGTTGGACACGTCATCTTTGACCACCGGGTAGCGCGTGAAATCGCTCTGCTTGAGCATCTCAAGCGTCACGTTGGCATCGGCCTCAATGTCAATTACCACCATGTCGGCGCGCGGGGTCATGATGCGATCCACGGTGTAATCATCGAGGTTAAACACGCGGGCTACGATGTGACTTTCACCCGCTTCAAACACGCCGGCGTGAGTGCCTTGGCGCATCAGCCCTTTGATCTCTTCCTCGGTCACCGGCGGATCATCTGATTTGTTGCGGCCAAACGGCTTGACCAGCGCGTCCGTGGTCGCCGCGAGCAGGCGCACCAGCGGCGTTGCGGCGCGCGCCAGCCACTGCATGGGCTGCGCACTCCAGCGCGCAATGGCCTCGGGAAATAACAGACCGATACGCTTCGGCACCAGCTCACCAAAAATCAGCATCGCCATACCGATAACGGCCATCACGATCCCTGTGGCCGCTTGTTTTGCATACGTCAGCGCCCACGGCCATTGACTGATCCAATGCTCAAGCGGCTCGGTGAACGCACCTTCACCAATGGCACCCAGCACCAGCGTGATCAGCGTAATGCCGGTTTGAACGGTGGACAGCAAATGGGTGGGCGAGGCGGCCAAGGCGAGCGCGGCAAGCGCGCCTTTGTCGCCCAGTGCGGCCGATTGTTCAAGGCGAATTTTTTTGGCGGAGACCAGCGCGATCTCGCTCATCGCGAAGAGCCCATTCACCAGAATGAGCCCGATAATTAACAGAACGTCCAATGGGAGCGCGTCGCCACAGCGTGTCGGCGCGTCAGGTAACAAAGCAAACGCTACTATAGCCGACGTCTGTTTCGTTGCCGGAACAGCGCTTTGTAACTTTTATTTTTTAGTCATGACCGCACCGTTTTTGCAATCGAAATTGCCCCGCGTGGGCACCACCGTGTTTTCCGTGATGTCGGCGCTGGCCGCCGAGCACAAAGCAATCAATCTGGGTCAGGGCTTTCCGGATTTTGACTGCGACTCGCGCCTCATTGACGCCGTCACTGTCGCCATGAAAGCAGGCCACAACCAGTATCCGCTGATGACCGGCGTTCCCTTGCTGCGGCAGCGTGTTGCGGCGAAAGTACAGGCGCTGCACGGCGTCACGTACGACGCCAACACCGAGGTCACCGTTACGGCGGGCGCAACGCAGGGCATGCTGTCGGCGATTTTGGCGGTGGTGCGCGCGGGCGACGAGGTGATCGTGCTTGAGCCGTGCTATGACAGCTACATTCCGAACATCGAACTCGCAGGCGGCGTGGCCGTGCCGGTGCCGTTGATGGCCGGGACGTTTGCGCCGAACTTCACTGCGATTGCCGCTGCGATCACACCGAAAACGCGCGCCATTATCGTCAACAGCCCGCACAACCCAAGCGCTCGCGTGTGGACTGCCGCGCAGTGGGAAACGCTGGCTGATTTGATGGTGAAGCGCGACATGTGGTTGCTCTCCGACGAGGTGTACGAGCACATGGTGTTTGACGGTGCGGCCCATAAAAGTGCGGCGCTGAATCCGCGTTTGCGCGAACGGGCGTTCATCATTTCGTCGTTCGGCAAAACATTTCACGTAACCGGCTGGAAGCTCGGCACGGTGTGCGCGCCCGCAGCGCTGACCGTGGAATTTCGCAAAGTGCACCAATACACCGTGTTCACCGCCAACAGCGCCATGCAGCACGGTATTGCTGAGTACCTAGGCGATCCAGCGCCGTATCTCACGCTGCCCGCGTTCTATCAGGCCAAGCGAGATCGTTTTGCAGCGGGCCTTGCGGCAACGCCGTTGCGCTTGTTGCCGTGCGAGGGCAGCTACTTTCAGTGCGTGAGTTATGCCGACATGCCAGCCCTGCGCGATTTGACTGAACGTGCGTGCAGCGAGTGGTTGACGCGTGAAATTGGGGTGACGCCGATTCCGTTATCAGCCTTTTGCTCAACGCCCACCGAGCAGCACACCATTCGCTTCTGCTTTGCCAAAACTGAGGCCACGCTGGACGCCGCGTTGCTGCGATTGACCAAACTCGGCAGCGCGAGAGCAGGGCGTCGATCAGCGGCCCGTTAAAATTGAGTGGTAATCTGCATATTGATCTTTTATTTTGTTGACAGTGCCTACGCGCACAAACGCCTTGCCTGAACCTCGGTAGGTAGGTACCGTCTCAGAAAATGGTGTCGCACTGCACCACCGCACGGTGGCAGCGACATCACCCCACAACATAACGCAAACCAACGCAAACCAATGGCAAGCTCGCGCATGAATCACATTCTTTTTGGCAAACTAACAGTCACAACCAGCGCTCTCGCCTCAGCGGTGCTGTTGGCGCTGTCCGGTTGCGGCGGCGGTAGTTCGTCGTCAACGCCCGTAGTGCCAAGCACGCTGTTGGCCGGGCCGACCACATTCATCGCGTTCGGCAACACGCCGAACACCATCGGCATCACTGGCGGCAAAGGCCCGTTCACGGTGGTGTCGAGTAACCCAGCGCTGGCACCGGTGACCGCTGCCATCAGTGGCGCATCGTTTACGTTCACGCCCGCCAACGTCAGCGCGGCAACCCCGGTCACCCTGACCGTCACCGATAGCGCTGCGGCCACCTCGGTGGTCACCGCGACCATCACACCGGCAACTATTTCTGCTGCGCTGATCAGCATCACGCCCGCCGCCGCTTCCACCTGCGCGCCGGTGAACAACGCGGCGAACTCGGCGGTAACGTTGTGCCAAGGCGAAACCGGCACGGCGTCGGTGACGTTGAAAGACAGCACCGGTGCGGCAATTGCTAACCGCTCGGTGCGCTTCGAAATGTTGACCATCGGCGCAGCGGTTGCGAGCGTTGCCACGTCACCGTCGTTCTCGCGCATCGTGTCGGTGGACACCAACGCGCAAGGGGTCGCCACGGTTGCGATCCGTGCTGACGTTGAGGCGACCTCGGAAATGGCGTTTCTCCGCGCCACCGACATCGTGAGCACGCACCGCATCGACACCTGGTTCACCGTGCTCAAACAAACCAGCGGCGCATCGGCCTTGAGTTTTGTGCCGACCACCGGCGGCATGAACGGCTTTTATGCCAACGAGTGCCCGTTCGTGCGTCGCGAGTTCAATATTTACGGCGGCACCGCGCCGTATGCGGTCACCTTGCCTGCGGGCAGCGCGCTGGTGCTAACCAACGAGCAGGGGGTGTCCGCCGTTGCGGGCAGTGGCATTACGGTCGCACGATCCGGCGCGCGTTTCAGCACCGAAAATGCTGACTCTATTGCCTGCACCAGCGGCAACACGGTGCTGACCGTGACCGACGCAAAGGGTGCCACGGCCACGGGCTCCTACACCACCGCACCGGGCTCCTCAGCGCGACCAACGGCTGCCACCGATCTCTTCGTGTCGCCGCCCATTTTGTCGCTCACGGCCGATCCGTTGAGCGCGTATTGCTCATCGAGCAGCACCCGATTCACCATCAGCGGCGGCACCGCGCCGTACATCGTGAGCACCTCGATTCCGCAAATTGCAGCGACATTGTCGGGCGGCAACAGCGTGTCGGTGAGCTTTGCCTCGAGCGCAAAATGGAAAATGCTCAAAGCGCAAACGTCGAGCGTTTTAGTGCTCGATGCCGCGGGCAAAGTGGCCGTGGCCACGCTGTCCTGCATTTAAGCGCGCGACGCAGGGCCGGTGCGGCGGGCGGCTTTACGCAGCGCTTCGCCAGTGCCGTGAATTGGATGCAGTACACCGGTTTGTGGCGCACCGCTACCGTTCAAAATCGCTAACAGCTTTTAGCTGAAACAACCGTTTGATGCGGGCTGAGTGCTTAATTGGCCTTCTTTCGACTATAGCCATAATTCGCCTTTTTCCCTGGTAATGTGGCGATCTTGGGCCAAAGTTGTTCCATAAATAGTCATCGCTCGACGACTTTCGGCGCACTGCCCAACGTGGTCGTGCGCGGTTTTCCGCACCCATCGATAACCCGCCGCGTCCCGTTTAATCATCATGAGCCCGCTGCGCCGTCGTAGGCGTTCGGCTCACGCTTTGTGTGTGACAACCGCGTTTTGTAATTTGTGGTGATTGTTCTACGAATTTATTTTTGCCCTAGACAAAAGCAAATTTCCCTCGGTTTTCCTGCGGACAAACCTCCCGATGCCATCGTTGCAACGCGACGGTGAAATCCGCCAACGCTCGCGCTCATTGCCGCGCTGTAATGCAGCGCCGATCCCGAGAGTCGCAGCGGCGCTCGCGCGCAGCCTTTGCCAGTGTATTCCGCTACATCAGTGCGCGATCGGTTGCCACCGCGCGGTCGTCCTCGGGCGCAGATTTATCGGGTTCAACGATCACGAAACAAGCGCTGAGCGGAACGTCGCGTTGTCGCGGTGCAGCATAGAAATAAATGGACGAACGTGTAATTGCACGCTAATATTTACGTGCGTCTTTGTGGTGGACAAAATTTTTGTCACGCTTGCGGAAAGACCGAAAAGGAGTGGACTATGGGTGCTGCACGGGGAAACCAGTCACAGAGCGTTACGCATCCAGGCCGTTCACGGCACGAGGCACCGCTCGCGAGTGTCGCGGGTACGGCATCAGCGTCAGGCGTGCCCAACGCCACGGTGCTGGCAACGCTCACTTATCAAAGCCGCGCGGTGAACTTGTTGAGCGAGGCCGAACTACACACGCTGCTACTAAAAGCGCAAGCACGCAACAAAGCGGCCGACATCACAGGCTTACTGATTTACGACAACGGGCGATTTTTTCAGTGCCTTGAAGGCCCGTCAGATTCGCTCGAAATGGTGTGGGACGCGATTCAACGCGACGCCCGTCACACCGATGTTGAATTGTTGGGCAATTCGCCCACCACCACCCGATTCTTCGCTGATTGGGACATGCGTCTCGCGCAGTCACTGACCTCGGTAAACTCGGTCTACACCGACTCGATGTACGTCGCTCCCGCCGTGGTCGAGTTGCTCTACCGCACGCCGTACGCCGCGCCGTCGATTCTTGCGATGCTGGCTCCTACTCGCCCTCACGCCGATGTAACCATGCCCGATCAGCACGACGTTGATCGCGCCGTGCTGACCGAGGTTATTCGTCGCGTGGCGGTGCCGCAGTTAGCAGCGGCGCATGGTTTGTTGCAGCCTTTAAACGACGGCTCCGAAGCCCAGCCGCTTGAGATCACCCATTTATCGCAGCTGTCGCAACTGCCGCGTTTATTGCTGGCAGCAGAGCCGTCGCGTGCCTTCAAACTGATCGCTGACGCGTATGCACAGCGCCATTCGTTGGGTGAGCTGTGCGCATTGCTGCTTGAGCCCACCGCGCGCTCGCTTGGCGACCTGTGGCAAAGTGATGAATGTTCAGAACTTGACGTAACGCTTGGCCTGTGCCGCATGCAAACCGCCATTCGACGACTTGACTTGTCCGAGGCGGCACCGGCAACCCAAGCGGCCAACGCACACAGCGCGTTGATTGCCACTCAGCCCGGCGAGCCACACATGTTGGGCGCTGCCACCAATGCTGAAATGCTGTGGCAAGCCGGTTGGAACACACGGGTTGAATTTCCGGCGACGGACGAAGCGCTGCAAACGCTGGTGGCTGACACGTGGTTTGATTCGCTCGACTTGTCGATGAGCCCATCATTTTGTCGCGAAGATTGGGCCGAACGGTTGAAGACCACTATCGCTGCGGCCCGCCGCGCGTCGAAAAATCCGTCGATTGCAATTGTGATCAGCGGACGATTAGTGTTTGAGCAATCTGACACCGCCGAGCGCGTTGGCGCTGACTCGGGCAGCCGCACTGCGTTGCAAATTGAATCAGTGATGCTAGAAGCGCTGCGCCACGGCGGTGGCGACGATTAAGATCGACTGAAACGTGGCCCCAAAAACGTCGTGCTCGCACGACGTTTTGCATTTGGGCACAGCCATTTGCGTGGCACGCAATCGAGCGTCGTAGTTGAGCGCAACTGCGTTTTTTCAGTTAGGCGCTAGCAGCCTCAGCGCGTTCGGCTTCTTTTAGTTCACGAGCCACGGCGCGCTGAAAAGCGGGGCGATTTTTCATGCGCTCGATGTAGGAGCGACTTGCCTCGCCCGCTACTTCAACTTTGGCCGATAGCGCCCACGTCAGGCAATGGGTGAGCACAATATCGGCGGCGGAGAATGCGTCGCCAGCGATGAATTCACCCTCCGCCAGCATTGTCTCAATCACCCGAAATTCCCGTTGCAGTTGCCAAACGCAAGTGGGCTCAATGGCGGACACGCGCTTGTCTTCAGGCAGCGCAAATCGATGCTGCGCGATGGCCCACAGATGCGGCTCAACCTCGCTCACCACATAAAAAATCCAGCGAAACACTTGGGCGCGCTGCACGGCACTTGCTGGCATTAACGGCGACGCGGGAAACTTTTCTGCGACGTACATAACGATGGCCATCGACTCAGTTAACGTCATGTCATCATCGGTCAGCACCGGTATTTTTCCGGCACGATTGATGGCTTTGAATGCGGGCGATTGACCTTCGCCTTTCATCATGTTCACCCGCTCATAATCATAGGTTGCACCGGCCTCTTCGAGTGCCCAAGCGCAGCGCAGCGAGCGTGAATTTTTTGAGCCGTAGAGTTTCATTCGTACCTCCCTTTTTAGGTGGCGCGCCGCTTCGGCACCATCTCATTACCGACCAGCGCGGCGAGCACAATTGCGCCGCCAATCAGTGTAGTGCCCGGTGGCACCTCACCCGCACCCAGCCACGACCACAGCGGCCCCATCAGCACCTCAAGCAAGCCGAGCAGCGCGAGCTCTGGCGCGCTCAAATGCGCGCTCGCGCGCACCATCATCACGCACGGAATAGCAAGCTGAAATATGCCAAGAATTGCCAGCAGAAGAACGTCTTTACCGGTTGCTGCAAACGGTGTCGACAACGGCAAGGTGAAGGCACACGACAGTAACGCGCCAATCAACACCGCGGGTGCCAAATCCACCCGTGCTCCGGTTTTTTTGATGTTCACCACGTTGATCGCAGCGGCAATCGGCACGCCCAGCGCGACCACCATGCCCAGCCACACGCCGGCGCCGCCTTGTGCCTGATTGGCAAACATGATCATCATGCCGACCATCGCGGTGGCAATGGCCGCCCACGTGCGCCTTGCAATTGTTGATTTCAAAACGGCCCACGCCAGCACCGTGGCAAACAGCGGCGATAGTGCGTTCACGATCAGCACGTTCGCGGTGCTGGTCATGGTCAGCGCGATCATGAAGCAGGTGAACATCACCGCCCACATAACCCCCGAAACGAAGCCCGCTTTGCCGCTCGCGCGCACGTAGGCAAGCGCGCCTGAGCCGCGCGTGTACGCAAACCACGCCATCATGGCGAGCGCGCAGAAGAGGCTGCGCCAAAGGGTCACCTCAAAGCTTCGGGCGCTGTCAAGATGACGGGTGACTACACCGGCGATGCTCCACAAAAATGCGGCCACCACCATCATGAGGATGGCGCGACGGTGCTGGGGTGGGGTGCTGGTCATTTGTAAAAACTGGTTATGCGTAGGGTGGGCAATTTTTTGCCCACGGGTCGATGATTCGGTGTGGAAATGCACGTGGGCAACGAGTTGCCCACCCTACGTTGTGACACTAACTTCCGGCGCATTGCGAACCTCCGGCACGGCAAGGCAACACAGCGCAGCAACCAGCATCAAGCCGGTGCAAGCCAACAATGAGCTCGCCCAGCCGAGCTGCTCAATCAGGCCACCGCCGGCCCAAAATCCGATGCCTAATCCGATCATGAACAGCGTCATGCTCCACGTGAACGCCTCGGTTGAATACTCCGACGGCGAGAGCTTGCCAAGTTGCAGTGATAGAGCCGTAATCATCGGCCCGAATGCTAGGCCGGTGAGCGCGCATGCCAGCACAAACGTCCACGTTTGCGTGCACACCGCCATGACCGCCGAGCCTGCGGCGAGCCACAATCCTGCGGCCATAATTTGCCGATTTAGCGGCCACGAAAAATGTCGCGAGCCGTACGCAAAACCCATGATCGCCGACGGTATGCTCATCGCCGCATAAAACCAGCCCACGCGCGCCGGATGGCCGCTCGCGTTGGCGAAGGCGGGCAGCGCAATCTCGTTCAAGCCAATGCCCATCGCGAAGAAAAATGCGAGCAGCAACGCGCGCCGCACGGCGGGCACTTTGAGCGGCCCCAGCCAATGCCGCACCACGTGCTCGCCACGCACAACGTCCCCCCAGCGCGCGAGCGCGCCGGAGCGCGAAAAATGCCACGTGCCGAGCACGCCTAACACCGCTGAGGCCAACACCGCGAATGCGGGCGAACCGGCCAGCATGGTCAAGCTCACGGCCAGCGGCCCGAGAATGAACGAGCACTCCATGATCACTGATTCCACCGCGAAGGCGGAGAGCTTTTGCGCGTCCGGCATGTTCGATTTGCGATACATCGCGCGGATCGTCATCGACACCGGCGGAAACACCGCGCCGGCCAAAAACGCAGCCGCCAACATCAGCGTGAGCGAGCCCATTTGCGTCACTGCAAACACCAGCAGCAACAACGCCAGCGCATGCAAAACCGCCAACGGCATCATCACCGCTTTTGGCCCGTTGTTGTCCACATAGCGACCAATAATCGGTGCCTGAACGGCCAGCGCGCACAGGTACGCCGCGCTCACCATCCCGGCCTGCGTGAATGACTGCGTTTGCGATTGCACCAAGAGCGTCAACGCCAACGAATTCATGCCAATCGGCAAGCGCGGCAGCACGGATGAAATGATGATGCGCCGAAGCTCATGATCGGCGAAGAGAGTGCGGTAAGGGGTGAGATTGATCAAAACGGACTACTGAAATGCGTAACAGCTTTAAGCTGAAAGCCCGGTTTAACTTGGGCTAACTGCGTAAAAGCGTCATTATCGATAAATAAGAAAATCGGGCGCTAGCCCAAGTGAAATGGCGGGTTGAGGAAAAAGCTGATTGCGTTATTACGCCGCAGGAATGGCTTAGAGGAATCAACCGAAGGCGGGAGCGTACCCGAATGCATGCCGCTCAACGCTTCGGAAAACCGGCTTGGCTTGCAACCTGCGTAGTCATCTCGAATGTTGCGGCTACAATCTGTGAATTGTAGCCGCATTGGAGCGTTTCGATGGATGTCGCCACCCGAGACTTGAAGGATCACCTGTCGGAATACCTGAAGCGCGTGCAGGCCGGCGAAGAGCTCACCATCACCTCACACGGCAAGCCCATAGCCAAACTCTCGCCACCGGACAAAGCGCCCCACGAGCGGCCTGATCCGCTGGCCAACATTTCGTGGATTCGCCAGCCGACGAGCAAGCGGTTGCCGGGCGAAACAATGGGGCTGGGTGCCAACAAAATTGTCATGATTGGCGACGGGCCAAGCCTGTCGCAAATGGTGCTTGATGACCGTGATTGAGGGCGCGTTGCTCCAGGCAATCGCGGAGGGCAAACGTGTCCGGTGAAACGCTTTATCTCGACACGTCGGCATGGATGAAGCTCTACGTGCCCGAGGCCGAGAGTGCCTTAGTTGAACGGATGATCGCGCAGTCCGCCCGCTGTGCGTCGCACCAGATCACCTACGTCGAGATGCGTGCAGCATTCGCCAAAGCCTGCCGGATGGGGCGAATTGACAATGCACAAAAAGCAGTCGTGATTGCCGGTTTTGAGACGGACTGGCGCACCTGCAAAGTCATGGATACGACCGAACAAATAATTCGTCGCGCCGGTGACCTCGCCGACCGCTTCGGCCTGCGTGGCTACGACAGCGTGCATCTTGCCGCGGCCGAAGCGATCTCGCTGCTGCTGATGCCAGAGCCGCTCACCTTTGTTTGTTTTGATGATCGGCTCGATGATGGGGCGAAGGCGTTGGGGATGGTGCTCGCCACAAATCTGCCGTAACTATTCGAGATCAACAAGCGATCCCCAATACTACGCAACAAACTTTACATCCGCAGCTACCATCACCACACCAAAGTCCACGTCCAATGCGCCGAAGTGCTTGCCACCGCATTTCACGCGGTCGCGCTCATCCGGTGCCAGCGCGTCAACGTTCAACGTACCTTTCGTCTCACGAACGAGATACACCTTCTGCTCGTGCTCCATCACAATCGCCCAGTCCGGGTTGTATTTGCCGATAGGCGTTTCAACCAAAAACCAAGGCGGCAGTTTCACGCACAGTTTTATGTCCGTCCGCGCATTCATCGCCTCCGCAAACGCACGCTCGATATTCGAGTCGAACACCACTTCTTCATAGATCGAATTCGCGACTGGCACCGTGTTGGTCAGATAGCCGTACAGCTCTTTGCTTTCAAACAGCATTTGATCCCACGCTGCGCCTTCGATACGCTCGTACTTGATGCCGTCAATCATCGACGCGCGTAATTCAAGTTTCACCGCAGTCAGCGCCTGATCGAGAAACTGTTGCGGATTGGTTCTCACCTCGGCGAGCCGCCCCGACGCAACAAGAATTTGCGAAATCGTGCTGCGAGTGAGTTCGGTGGCTTGCTGCACGTAGCCAATCAAGTCCGGCACGGTGTAATTTTTGTACGCTGCCGGGGCATCTTGCCGCGCCACCAGCAACGTGGTTTCCGCGCCGCCCGTGGTCAGCGTCAACGCCGCTTTTTGCACAGAAATGCGGGGCGCTGCCAGTTTGTCGCTATCCGCCAATCGCTTGGCCGCATTCGTAATCAGAGTGGCCGTATTGAACGCAACCGAATAGCGGGTCAGGTGCGAAATGCGCTTCCACAGTTCCTGAAAATCTTCATTCAAACGCCACCCGGTTTTAAGGCCGACAGTCTTCCGCGTCTTCTTGTCAGCAATGCGTCCCGCAAAGCTGACGCCACATTCCGACTCGATTTCTGACTGCAATTTCGCTGCAAAATCGGTATAGCTCTCGTTGGCAATCACCGTCAAGCGATTGATGCGTTCATCGCGACAACGCTCGCCGTTTTCCATCACCGGCAGCCGCAGCCCGCGCCCGATTTCCTGACGTTTTTTTATATCGGATTTGGTTTCGTTCAGCGTGCAAATCTGGAATACATTGGGATTGTCCCAACCTTCGCGCAGCGCCGAATGGCTGAAGATAAATCGCAGCGGCTCATCAAGCGTCAACAGCCGCTCTTTGTCGCGCATGATGAGTTCATAGGCCTCGTCGTCCGCCGCCGTGTCGCCGCGCGAATCTTTTGCCACGCCCTTCACCTGCGCAAAGTATCCGTTGTGAACCTTGTCCACCGGCAACGGAGCGAGCGGCGCGTATTTGGGCAGTGCCGAAATCTGCGCGTACGCCGCAATAAACCACGCGCGAATTTTGCCATCGTCCGCCGCGTAATGCGCCACCCGATCAATGAAAAAGAGGGACAGCACTTTCAGTCGCAATCCGTCCGGTTGCGTCCTCAAAATGTGTAGCTCCTTCTCAAAATGCTCGCGCACGGTCTCCAGAATCTGCACCCGCATCACTTCATCCTGCCGCGCGCCGGTGGCCTCGCCTGCACCAATCTCCACGCCGTTGGTGAAGCTCACGCGTTTCTCGCCAAAGTTCAGGTCGTCCACGATCCAGCCGCGATACGCCTCGCGGCCTTTTGACAGCTCGTATAAGTCGGCCTGATGCTTCGGGCTTTGCAGCGTGACAATCTCGCGCCGCGGCCCCTCCTTGCTGTTTACGTCGATCTCAATCTTCGCCGTGATTTTGCTCTTGGTGGCGGTGATGGATCTAAGCGCCACATACGCCTGATTAAACCCCGGCTGATCGAGCACCGAGTCGACCTCAATTCGCTTCACCAGTTTCAGGTCATACGCCCGCACCGGGTCGAGCTTGTGCAGCAGGTTGTAGCTATTGCGGTGGGTCGCCGAATAGCGCAGCGTACACAGCGGATTCAGACTCGCGATGGCCGCCTTTGCCTGTTCGCTTTCCATATTTTGCGGCTCGTCCATCACCACAATCGGCCGCGCCGCCTGCACAAATTCAAGTGGCTTGCGGCCCGACAGACGATCATTTTCTTTGGCGATTACGTTCGACGATTTATTGAACGCATCAATGTTCATCACCATCAATTGCAGCGTCGTGCTCGCCGCAAACTGGCGCACCCGCGACACCTGCTTGCTGTCGTACACCCACGTGTCGTAGGCCACATTGCCATACAGCGCGCGAAAGTGCTCATGCATCAAGCGCAGGCTGGTCATCACCCCTTCACGGATCGCCACACTCGGCACCACGATGATGAACTTGTTGAAGCCGTAACGCGCGTTCAACTCAAACGCCGTGCGCAGATAAACGTAGGTCTTGCCGGTGCCGGTTTCCATTTCTATGGCGAAGTTAGGGAAGGTAGTTTCCTCAGCGCTCAACATCGCCAACGCATCCGACACCGGCAAATCATTAGCCAACTGCACCGCCTGCACGTTTTCAAGCAGAGCCGCATCACCCAGCTGCAAACCATTGCCCACGCCCATCTCGCTCCACAGCCCGCCCATGTCAAACCGTGAATCCATGCGCGAGGTGACGCCGTCGGTGCGTGGCTGTCCGGCAAACACATTCACCACCGCATTGATCGCATCAAGCTGGTACGGCTGCGCCGCGTCGAAAAGGATTTTCATGCCGTCTGAAACACCACGCCGTGGCTCTCTGCTTCCAGACGGGCGTTGGTCTTTGCTGCATCATCCCCGGCAAACGCTTTGTCGAGGCACACGATTTTTTTAGGCTTGTGCGCGATCATCTCGCGCATCAAGGGCAGCGTGATGGCGTCTTCAACACACACCATCAACTCGCCACCGTTCACGTCAAACGCCGCCGCACCGTCGAGCTCCACCCGCACCACCCGCGCCGACACCGGCAAGCCCGCCCGCAAAATCAGTTCATACAACAACGCGCTAGACGCCGCAGCGCCGTTAACGTTGTCGGCATGCAAAACAATCTGTTCTTCAAGCGATTTTGCATCGCTACCTGCCGGGTCCCACACCCGAAAGTTCGACGCCGCCAAGCGAAACGCCCGGAAGCCCCGGTCTGCCGTGCTCCCCTCTCCCCTGGCGGGAGAGGGGTTGGGGGAGAGGGGGAGGGTGACTTGCACATCATTGTTTGCCTTCGCCGCATCCACACCATCCAGCTTCGCAATCACCCGCCGCACCCGCTCCCGCGTGATGTCAGCAATGGTCGGAAACTTCGGGTTGTCCGTTTTCTCGGGCAACTGCACGAGGATGAACTTCCGGTTGCCACCATCCTTCGCGTTGAGTTCAAGCACGGCTTGCGCGGTGGTGCCCGAGCCTGCGAAGAAGTCGAGGATGATGGCGTTGGGGTCGTCAAGCAATGCGGCGAACGTACCCAGCAACTCCGGGGGCTTTGGAGCCTCAAACATTCGCGTTGGCATCAGCGCATCAAACGCGGCCTGCCCTTTTTCAGTATTGAACGCCGCATCTTGCATGATGCTCTTCAATTTCTTTCGACTGATGTGACCACTCTCATTTCGTGCGTACGTTTTGCGGTAGACCTTCCATTTTCCGTTCACCTTTTTCCCGAACAACAGATGTGCATCGATTTGAGCTTTTTTGCGGCCCCACGTCCAGCAACCTTCAAACCCATCATCCCAATTTGGTACGACAGGATGCCAACCATCTGCTTCGACATCACTCACTCGACCAGATTCTGGCTCCACGTAAAGTGGAAAAGCCATCAATCGCCGATTATGTTTTCCAAACTGACGGTGCGTATTGCGAAGCTCACCAGATCGAAATTCTCCGTCCGAGTCGACCTCGGGGTACGTTTGCGCGACGTCCTCTTGGTCACGCGGTATCGCAAGGTCGTATTCCATTTCTCCTTTGCAATAAACAAGAGCGTATTCGTGAGTTTTCGAGAAATGGCGATCAAGGACACGGCCTTTCGGGTTGCTCTGAACGATTACCTCCGCCACAAAATTCTCCTCCCCAAACACCTCATCCATCAGGTGCCGCAGGTTGTGCACTTCATGGTCGTCGATGCTGACGAAAATCACGCCGTCTTCGCGCAGCAGATTGCGCGCGAGGAAGAGGCGCGGGTACATCATGTTGAGCCAGTTGCTGTGGTAGCGACCGCTGGTGTCTTTGTTGGCGCTCTGACTGAGGCCAGCCTCATCCACCTGTCCGGAAAAGCGCAGGTAATCCGCTAAGCCCTCACGAAAATTGTCGGGATAAATGAACTCATTGCCAGTGTTGTACGGCGGGTCGATGTAGATCATCTTGACCTGGCCGTGATACGGGCGCTGCAATAGTTTCAGCACTTCAAGGTTGTCGCCCTCGATGATGAGGTTTTCGGTCGCATCCCAGTTCACGCTCTCGGATGGCATCGGGGCGAGCGTGCCGCTGGACACACTCTGCACATTGCGAAACGCCTCGGCCTTGCCCGCCCAAGTCAGGCCGTAACGCTCTTTGCTCTCGACAACGTTTTCGCCCAGCGCCGCCTTGAGTTTGTCGAGGTCAACGCCTGCCTCAGAAAAAACGTGGGGCACCCGCTCGCGCAGCGCTTTGATGAGTTCTGCGGTGAGGTCGGCAGAGGTTTGCGGGACAGTAGGCGAAGTGGGCATGGCTTGGGTTACGAGTGCGTAGACGTTGGCGATAGTGTGAATGTAGCGGGCGAGGCGACAGCGCGAAGATTATGCGTAGGGTGGGCACCCCGTGCCCACCCAGCATTGGCAAACGAGCCATCCGCTTTCGTGCGTTCATGGTGGGCACGGGGTGCCCACCCTACGGAAAAACGTTACTGGGGCGACGTTTACAAAAACGGGTTCTCCACCCGCACGCCTTCGTAAATTTGTCCGTGGTTCAAATCTTCGGAATAAAGCACCTTAGCACCCAGCGCAATCGCGGCGGCAACGACTGCGGCGTCCCAGTAGCTGATTTGGTAGCGTTGGTGAATGCGGACGGCTTGTTGAATGGTGGCGGCGTCCATGCCAGCGCAAGGGTGCATGGCGATCATAAGATCTACGGCTTCGGATGCTTCATCAAACGTTAACGTCGGGTTTTTGCCGCGTGTTGCGTTGACGTAGAACTCTTGGAGCACTTGCGTGCTTGTGCCCCACTCGCTTGCGGTGGTCAGGCGCTGGGCTATGTCTCGTTTGCTTGCTTCGTCAGGGTCGACGGAGATGGCGTAGAGCAGGATGTTGGTGTCAAGAACGGCTGCCACGGGTGTACATCTCCTCTCGCGTCAGACGGGTGCTGGCGCTGAAGTTGCGGGATTGGTTGAAAATCGCCAACAGCCGCGCATTTTTCGCGGCGAGGTCGTCAGCGGGTTTGGCCGCCAGCCCGCGAATCAGGTCGCGCACCATGGCGCTGACCGATTGCTCGCGCTCGGCGGCTTTGATGCGGGCGAGGCGGTAGGTGTCGTCGTCAACTGAGAGGGTGATGTTTTTCATGCTAAGCATCCTGCAAATGAGTGCACATTTTCACATAATCTGTGGAAATGTGTGTCAGCATTCGACCAAGTGACTGTATCAGCTTTTCTATTTAAATACCGTTTCGTTGGGGCTAGCCGCTTAAAATGGCATATGTCGACTTAAAGTAAAAACGTGCTTTGGCCCAAGTGAAGTAAGCGATTCGCATAAAAGCTGTTGAGTCAATCGGCTCAGGTTTACGGCTTGACAAGCAAAATCAAACTAGCTAAACATAGCTAATTACCGATTCACGAAAGATCGCACTGTGCAAATCAACGTCCACGAAGCCAAAACGAAGCTCTCTGCCCTCATCGCGTCGGTCGAAAACGGCGACGAGGTGATTCTGGCGCGTGCTGGCAAGCCGGTGGCGCGCATCGTGCCGTACGTCAAAAAACGCGGCGGCATGACGCTTGGATTGGCCTCCCACGCGCTTTTGAGCATTCCGACCGCGGAGGTGCTCGACGCGATGGATCATGAGGTTGAGGGCATGTTTTATGAGTTTGCTGAGGTGATGCCGCCACCCACGGTGCAGCAGCCCAACGCCTGTTACAACTTGACGGGCACTGCGGTGCGTTCCGACGTTCGCAAACCTTAGGCGCGCCATGCAATTGCTGCTGGACACACACATTTTGGTGTGGGCGATGTCCGCACCAGAGCGTTTGAGCGCGCGGGCTCGCACGCTTTTGGGCGACGACGAAAACGAGCTTTTTTACAGCGCGATCAGCTTCGTGGAGGCGGGCATCAAGCAGAGCATTCACGCCGAGGTGGTGCTGTTTGATTACGCAACGATTGAGGCGGATTGCGCCCGGGCGGGTTTGGAGCGTGTCGAGCTGACCGCCGCGCATGCGGGCGTGCTCGCGAAGCTGCCGTTGCATCACCGCGATCCGTTTGACCGGTTGCTGCTGTCGCAGGCGATGGCCGAAAAGATGCGGCTGATTACTGCGGATCGCGCGTTGATTGCTTACGGGGCGGCGGTGGAGTACGTGGGGCCGGCGTAAGCCCCGTTCTCCGTTCGGCCTGAGCTTGTCGAAGGCCTGCGAGCGCGCTCAGACAATGTTCGGCGTTCGGCGTTCGGTGTTCGGCGTTGATCGCAGCAGCGCTTCGACGAGCTCAGCGCGAACGGGAGTTGGTAGCTGCCACTGTGCTCCTCTCAGTAGCGTGTCGCGGTGACACCGCTCCCACACGCCTACATCACACCGCCGTCGCCGCCTCTATGGCCTTCATCACCTCGGCCGTCAGCTTTGGCACGACCTCGAGCGCCTTCATGTTTTCATGCACTTGGCTCACGCGTGACGCACCGGTGATAACGGTGGAAACGTTTGGATTTTTAAGGCACCACGCGAGCGCAAGCTGAGAAATCGTGCAGCCTAAATCGCCCGCGATCGGACGTAATTTTTCAACCGCCGCTACCTTTGTTTTGTCGATCACACGCTCGGCAATCCACTCGTAGCCTTTGAGCGCCGCGCGCGAATCAGCAGGAATGCCGTCTTTGTATTTGCCGGTGAGCAGACCGGATGACAGCGGGCTCCACGTGGTGAGGCCGAGGCCGATATCTCCGTACAGTCGCGCAAATTCTTTCTCCACTTTGGTGCGGGCGAAGAGGTTGTATTGCGGCTGATCCATCACCGGTTTGTGCAGATGATGACGCTCGGCGATCTCATACGCGGCGCGAATTTCGTCGGCGGTCCATTCGCTGGTGCCCCAGTACAGCACCTTGCCCTGCGTGACCATGTCGCTCATCGCGCGCACCGTCTCTTCAATCGGCGTATTTGGGTCAGCACGGTGGCAGAAGGCGAGATCGACGTAGTCGAGCTGCAAGCGTTTCAGGGAGCCGTCAATGGCCTGCATAAGGTATTTGCGATTGAGCGTATTTTTTTCATTCGGGCCGTCAGTAATACCCCAAAAAAACTTGGTCGAAATCACCGCTTGCGAGCGACGCCAGCCAAGCTGTTTGATCGCTTCACCCATGATGGTTTCGGAGTTGCCTTTGGCGTACGCCTCGGCGTTGTCAAAGAAATTAACGCCTGCATCCCACGCGGCGGCCATGCATTCGACGGCGGCCTTGGTGTCGACCTGCGAGCCATAGGTGACCCAGGAGCCGTAGGAGAGTTCAGAAACTTTGAGGCCGGAGTGGCCGAGGCGACGGTATTGCATTGACGGTGTTGTCCTGGTGAAAGTTGATGGCTTCATTCCCGCCGCAGTCGGGGATACAGAATGCTGGCAGTGCAGCGTCTTCTGGATCCCCGCCTGCGGCGAGGATGACGCCAAGGAGGGTTGAGCGCTGCGCGCGCCGACGCTAGGTGCCTTGCGGGCCGCCCTTACGCGCTCGCAAATCAATGCGATTATCGCCGCGCACGAGATTGAATACGACGAATCGATTGCTTTCCTTGATTGCGCGGCGCACGTCATCGGGCGTTTGCACAAAAGCGCCATTCACGCCAAGCAGAATGTCGTTCTCGCGCAGGCCCACTTGATAGGCCTCGCCTTTGGTATCCACTTCAAACACGAACACACCGCGGCGATTTAATTCTTTCGGAATGCTCGCAAGTTCGACACCCGGCAACTCAGCAATTTTCTCGGGCTTTAAACCCTGTGCGCGCGCCGGGGTTTCGACGGTGACGCGCATGTTTTTTGGCTGGCCTGCGCGAATGATGGATAGGTCAAGCACCTGGCCAATCGGTGTTAGCGCCTGCTGATTGCGCAGGTCGTAACCGGTGCGCACGGTGCGCCCGTTTACGGCCACCACCACGTCACCTTTTTTGATGCCCGCTTTATCTGCGGGGCTGCCGGAAATCACCGTATTGATCAGCGCGCCTTCGATGGTGGGCAGGCGATTTTCTCTGGCGATTTCCTGATTGATCTCGCTGATGGCATAGATGCCGATGCCGCCGCGTTTGACCTCGCCAAAGCGCACGAGCTGATCCATCACGCGCATCGCCATGTTGGTCGGCACGGCAAATCCAATGCCCACGTTGCCGCCAGTCGGCCCGATGATGGCGGTGTTGATGCCGATCAGTTCTCCGCGCAGATTGATCAGCGCGCCACCCGAATTGCCGGGGTTGATTGACGCATCGGTTTGAATGAAATCTTCAAAGCCTTCGATGTTGAGGCCCGCGCGACCAAGCGCTGAAACAATACCGGACGTAACCGTTTGCCCAACGCCGAACGGGTTGCCGATGGCGAGCACGTAGTCGCCAACTTGCAGCGCGTCCGATTCGCCGACGCGCACGGCGGTGAGTTTTTCGGGCGGAATTTGCAGCAGCGCGATGTCGGTGGCGGGATCACTGCCGATGAGTTTCGCCGTGAATTCGCGGCGATCTTTGAGCGTCACGACAATTTTGGTTGCGCCCTTGATGACGTGATGATTGCTGAGAATCCAGCCCTTCGCCGCGTCGACGATCACGCCGGAACCAGAGGCCTGTGCGTCGCGCTGTTGTGGCCGATCCGCTTGCCCGAAAAAGCGGCGGAAGAACGGGTCGTTAAACATCGGGTTGTCGGCATCGTTGCCGCGCGACAGCGTGGAGATGTTGACTACACCGGCGGCGGTTTGATTGACCACGGGGGCAAGGCTCGGCAGCGCGCCGTTAAAGCCGGGGGCGGCTTGGCGGGGCATGCCGGGTTGGGCAAGCGACGCGCCGACTGTGGTCAGCATCGCGACCAGTGCAACCAAGGTGGCTTGAAGTTTTCGCAGCATCAAATGAAACCTTTCGCGGGGTTTGTCCCCTCTCCCGTTGCGGGAGAGCGTGCCAGGCTTGGCACTAGTAATTGTCGGGGTGAGGGGTGACGCACGAGGACATAACCGTCGAGTGCTCTACACCGCCCCCTCACCCCAACCCTCTCCCGCGAGGGGAGAGGGGGAAGAACAGATCAGCCTGTAACTACGAGGTTGTCCCGATGAATAAGTTCATCTTCATCAACATAGCCCAGCACCGATTCGATCTCAGATGAGGG
This sequence comes from Burkholderiales bacterium, assembly GCA_043721275.1. GTDB lineage: Bacteria > Pseudomonadota > Gammaproteobacteria > Burkholderiales > Casimicrobiaceae > Casimicrobium. The sequence goes on along the minus strand of JAYSRA010000084.1, from coordinate 28,926 downwards.
CTTCCGCATGATCCGCAAGGTCTCGTTTGAGGAGTAATTGGCGAGGCCGCGCGCTAGCTCTCGGCCAGCTTCGTCGATGCAGCCGATGGCATCACCGCGCTCGAATTCACCGGCCACCGCCATCACGCCAATCGGCAGCAGGCTCTTGCCACCATGCAGCAGCGCTTTCGTTGCGCCTGCATCAAGCGTCACTCTGCCGCGCAATTGCAAGTGATCGGCTAGCCAGCTTTTGCGTTTGGCAAGGCTTGCCTCCGGCGCGTAGAGCAGGGTGCCAATTGCCTCGCCGCCGAGCAACCGATGCAATACGTTGCGCTCGTGCCCGCTGGCGATAACGGTGTGAATGCCGCTGTTCGCAGCGCGTCGAGCAGCGAGGATTTTGGTGAGCATGCCGCCGCGCGAAATGGCGGTGCCGGTGCCGCCGGCCATCGCCTCGTATTGCGTGTCGTCAGCGCGGCCAATGCCGACGAATTGTGCGTCGGGGTCGCGGCGCGGATCGGCGGTGTAGAGACCCTGTTGATCGGTGAGCAACACCAACACCTGCGCATCGATTAGGTTGGCCACCAGTGCGCCGAGCGTGTCGTTGTCACCAAAGCGAATCTCGTCGGTGGTGACGGTGTCGTTCTCGTTGATGATCGGAATAACGTTGTGTTTGAGGAGGGCCGTGATCGTAGACCGAGCGTTGAGATAGCGTTTGCGGTCGGCCAAATCTTCATGCGTGAGCAGTACCTGCGCGGTGTGCAGGCCGTGTGCGGCGAAGGCTTGCTCATACACGTTCACGAGGCCCATTTGGCCGACGGCAGCAGCAGCTTGCAGCTCGGGCATGGCCTTGGGGCGCGTAGTCCACCCGAGGCGCGCCATGCCTTCGGCCACAGCACCGGAGGACACGAAGATCACATCCACGCCGCGCGCGCGAAGTGCAGCAACGTCGGTCGCCCAGCGCGCAATCGCCGAGCGGTCAATGCCTGCGCCGCCGTTGGTCACCAGCGCGCTGCCGACTTTAGCGACAACTCGTCGGGTGGGTTTGAGGATTGAAAAATCAGTCATTACGACGTCGCAAATTTCAGAAATTGGGTAGGGTGCACATCAAAGTGCGCACCCCCCGCGGCACGCGCTGTATCGGTTGAGCAGCAAAAATACGGACGGTGCGCGCTCTGGAGCACACCCTACGGCTACGGCTAATTACGCCGCGACCGCCAACTCTTCCGGCTCGGCGGCTGCTTTCACTGCCGCCAAATGTTCGCCCACCGCGCGCACCAGCTCGGTGGTGCCGATTTTGTTCATACCGCTGATGGCGTACCAAGGCTTGGTCCAGCGCAGGCGTTTCAGGGCGTCTTTGATGCGCGCATCGGCCTCCGCCGGGTCGAGCATGTCGACCTTGTTGAAAATCAACCAGCGTGGTTTACCGTGCAATTCTTTGTCGTATTTTTTCAGTTCGGCGACCAGCGCACGGGCTTCTTTAACCGGGTCTGCGTCTGGATCGAACGGCGCAATATCGACCAAATGCAGAATGAGTTTGGTGCGTTGCAAATGGCGCAAGAATTGATGGCCCAAGCCCGCGCCTTCTGCGGCACCTTCGATCAAGCCTGGAATATCGGCGATCACAAAACTGCGCCCGTAGTCAATGCGCACCACGCCTAAACTTGGCGCGAGTGTGGTGAATGGGTAATCAGCGACTTTGGGTTTTGCGGCGCTCACGGCGCGCACCAGCGTTGATTTACCCGCATTCGGATAGCCGAGCAAACCCACGTCAGCGAGCACTTTAAGCTCAAGCTGCACGCGACGAATTTCACCTGCGTCACCGTTGGTTTTTTGTCGCGGCGCGCGGTTCACGCTGGACTTGAAATGCAGATTGCCGAGACCGCCTGCGCCGCCTTTGGCGATCATTTCGCGCGCACCGTGATGCGACAAATCAGCGAGTTGTATGCCCGTCTCCATGTCGGTGATGACGGTGCCAATCGGCATCTTGAGCGTTACATCATCTGACCCGCGACCGTAGCAATCCGCACCGCTGCCGTTGCCGCCTTTGTCGGCGCGATGGATGCGCGCAAAGCGGTAGTCGATCAACGTGTTGATGTTTTCATCGGCTTCAGCATAGATGCTGCCGCCGCGTCCGCCGTCGCCACCGTCCGGCCCACCGCGCGGGATGCATTTTTCGCGACGGAACGACGCCATGCCGTTGCCGCCGTCGCCAGCGATGACGTCAATAAATGCTTCATCAATAAATTTCATGGTGCTTTTACCTTTGGAGTAGGTTCAATGTCCTTTTGAACCAGCTCATTCTTCTCGTAGAGTTCGAACGCTTCGTATTTGTCGCCGGGACGATTGCCGCGAAAACGCAGCGTGTATTCGGAGTCGGGCAGCGGAACGGGCTCGTTCCGATAGCGTTGCAACAGCACAAAGGCGCATTGTGCATCCGAAGCGGTGTCAACGGGGTCTGTTATGCGTCCGGTGTAGTACGAAAGCATTGCCGCTTGCGAGGTGGACAGCTCAATGGAGCTGACGCAGCCTGCGTTGGGCCACACTTTAACCATCTCGGTAAACACGTTGCGGTAAGTGATGGTGTAGTTGTGTGGCGTGGCGAGCAGTGCCTGCGCGACGACCCACAAAAAAGTGACGCAGCCGGCCCAGTTAATCAGGGCGCGGCGGGCGTGCTGATGGGCGGGCTGAATCAGCGCAATCCAGACGACAAACGAAAGCATTGCGACGCCGTAGCCAAACCACGGCGACGCGCCTTTGAATCCGGGTACGTAGATTGCGATGCGCTGCGCAATCATCGGTGGCCAGCCGTAATAAACAGCACTTGCCACCAGCACGGCAAGGAGTGCGGTGAGGCCGAGCACGAGGATGCCGAACCAGTCGATCAGTGCATACCAAGTGCGCTTCAGCGTGTCAACGCCGAAGGACGCGAGGATGATGAGCGGCGGCAGCAGATACACCGCATAAATATCGCGCGGCTCGGTCAAAATCGCAATCGCCGCGTAGCCCGACAAGAAAAATATCACCGGTGCGACCACTTCGCCGCGCTGCCAGCCACCACCAAAACCGCGCACCCGTAAGATGATGAGCCACACCGCGACCGGCCACGCGGGCCAAGCAAACCACAACAGCGTGCCCAGATAAGCCAGCGGGCCGAAACGCTCGCGGTCTTCAAGTTTGAGGCCGAAATCGCTGTCCATCCAGCCTTCAAATCCCACCGAATCGCGCAGCGCAAAGGCAACGATCCAAAAGCCGCAAATCACCGTGGCAAACAACAGTGCCCGCACGAGCGCCACTCGATGCATCGAAAAAACCGGTGCGAAACAGAGCAGCCCGATCGGCAGTGCAATGACCACAAATCCCAGCGCTGATCGCGCCGCAAAGGCGACCACAATCGCGGCTGTAATCAGCGCCGTGGCTCGGTGCGGATGGGTGGCGAGTTCAGCCGTGCCGTACAGCGCAAACGCCATCGCCGCAAACACTGCAATGTCCGGCACATAGCTGTGCGCACGGTCATAAAGTCCGATGCAACCAATGGTGATGATCGCCGCTAGAAACGAGATGTGGCCACCGCTCCAGCGCCGTGCGGCGAGCGCGATTGCCGCGATGCCCAAGCCGGTCCAGATCACTGAGCTGACGCGCGCGGCCTCGTGCAGCGGCAGCAGCATTTTGGCCAGCAACACGACGGGCGCGTTGAACCAATGAATCAAGATGATTTCGTTGTCTTGCGCAACGCCTGCCACGGTCGGCGTCCACCACTCACGGCCGCCACTGGTGATTTGCTCAACCAGGCTTTGCAGAATGCCGAGATAAACCGGATCAGGCTTCCAGGGCTCGCGCCCGACGATGCCGGAGAGCAACCAAAAACCGATCAGCGCGAACAAGGCGATCGCCTTCCAGCGCGTCTTGTTGCGGTCGGTGGGTTGGTGATTGATTCGGGGTTGCATGATGCGGGGGCGGGCTGGCGAAGCAGTGCCGCCCTACCAACAAAAAAGGCAGCGCTCGGCTGCCTGTTTTGCAATGCGTGGTTGCTTACTCAGCGGCGGTAGCAGCACCGTCAGCTTTTTTCGCGTAACGCTTGTTGAAGCGCTCAACGCGGCCCGCGGTGTCGAGAATACGTTGCTGTTTGCCGGTGTAGAACGGGTGCGACGCACTCGAAATCTCAAGGATCACCAACGGATATTCTTTGCCGTCGTCCATCGTGATTTTGCGCGGCGTGTGCAGCGTGGAGCGGGTGATCCATTTTTCGTTAGCGGCGGTGTCGTGAAAAACGACGTCGCGATATTCGGGGTGGATTCCAGTTTTCATAACGGTTGAGTCCTTGGTGTTTTCACGGCGCCCTGAGACGGAATTTTCAACTTCTAAAAGATGAAAATAAGCCAGGATACGTGAGGTTTTTCGCTTAATCGAAGGATTGATTGAGCGGCTGAATCAGGCCGACGCGTTTAATTAAAATTTGTCAGCGAAGCCCACCATTATGCCCAATGCCGCGCCACAAGGCAATCTTCGCGAGATGGCTGGTGCGTGGCGCGGCGAAATTCACGCCGCAAAGCAATCGTTGGTTTATACAGCTTTCACGATAATTTTTTTGAAAGCCTTGTTTATCGTGGGCTAGCGTGTATTTTTTTGAGAAATATCGCAATATCGACTTTAGGCAAATATTCGTTCTTACCCAAGTGAAACGGGTCGTTCAGAAAAAAGCTGTATTGTCATGAAGTGAACCGGGTTAGCGTCAACACCCGCTCTTGAACTTCGTTGTAACGTTCACATATTCGCGGTAGTCCTCTCGGTTCGTGAGGGGCAATCGCCCGTGTTTTCTTGAAGGAAAAACTCGCAATGAAACGTATTCTTCTGTTCGTATTGACCAACGTTGCCGTGGTGGCGGTGTTGGGCATTGTGTCGAGCATTTTTGGTCTGAATCGCTACGTGGGGCCGAACGGGCTGAATCTGGGCGCTTTGCTCGGTTTTGCGCTGGTCATGGGTTTTACTGGCGCGATTTTCTCGCTGCTGATTAGCAAGCCGATGGCCAAGTGGACGATGGGCTTGACCATGATCAATGATTCGCCGGATCCCACGCATCAGTGGATCGTTGGCGCGGTGAAGAAGTTTGCTGACAAAGCAAAAATCGGCATGCCGGACGTGGCCATTTACGAAGGCGACGCCAATGCGTTTGCCACTGGCGCGTTCAAAAACTCAGCGCTGGTCGCCGTGTCAACGGGCCTGTTGCAAAGCATGAACCGTGAAGAGGTCGAGGCGGTCATCGGTCACGAAATCGCCCACATCGCGAACGGCGATATGGTCACGATGGCGTTGATGCAGGGTGTGATGAACACGTTCGTGATCTTCCTGTCACGCGTGATTGGCTATTTCATCGACAAGGTGGTGCTCAAAAACGATCGCGCCGGTACCGGTATTGGCTATATGGTCACGGTGTTCGTACTCGACATGTTGCTCGGTGTGGTCGCGCACATCGTAGTGTCATGGTTTTCGCGCCATCGCGAATACCGCGCGGACGCAGGCTCGGCTGAGTTGATGGGTAACGGTCGCCCGATGATCAACGCGCTATCTCGCCTCGGCGGCCTGACGCCGGGCGAATTGCCGGCCAACATGAAGGCCATGGGAATCGGCGGCGTGATGGGCTCGCTGTTCGCCACGCATCCGCCAATGGAAGACCGGATTCGCGCGTTGCAAGAGGGCGCGAAGTAAAGCTGCCTGAGGTACGAAAAAAAGCCCCGTTCGCGGGGCTTTTTTCATGGTGTAGACCGTGCGTCGGTGTTTTGCGGCGAATCAGCGCATGTAATTACGGCTGACGATCTACGGCAGGCAGCTGCCATTTTTCGCGCGCCTCGGGGGTGTGGCAATTGGTAGCGGTGTGTTAACCGAGCGCCATTTCGTTTGACCGCTGCGCCGCACTGGTGTGCACTCGGGCATCATACCCGTACGACGCTTTTCCTGACTCGGAATAATCGGAATTAGCGCGGCAACTTCGCGATTGGATCGAACCTTGCACGTGCGTCTATTATCCTAGGACCTACTTATTGAAGACACTGCGAGCCGTGGGCGTGGATAACAAAAAACTAAAAATATCCGATGCCCAGAGATTAGCCTCGCTCGGTGTGAATGAAGCGGCACCGCTCGCGCTCGAAGATGTTTTTGCGAAGACCGAGCTTGCCCAGACCGAACTTAAACGCCGCGACTCAGCCTTGCCGCAACGGCTGAAAACGGTGTTGATGTTGATCGACGGACGAACGCCGTATGGCTCATTCGCTCGCTCGCTTCGAGCCTATCAGCCGGTCGACGAGCTGTTTATGCTGCTGCGCGACACCGGCTACATCGCGAAAACGGGCAAAACAAAATTTTTCGCCGCCATCACGTCGCATGCGGCGGAGGTAGTCGCATCGCCTCGAGCCCATCTAGGATCCCAGTCCGCGTCGACGGGTAGCAGTTTGTTGAGCAAACGACAATCGGTAGCGGAGATATTAGGCGACCCCGCGAATTGGGAGCTGCCGGTCATCCCGCAAACGCCAACCGCCGTCGCCCAAGCTCCGCTCGCTAGACAGGCAGCGATTGCGCCGTCACCTCGGCCAGCCCCAGCCCCAGCCCCAGCTCTAGTCCCTGTGGCAGCACACACTCCAACGCCGATGGCGGTGCTGACCACACCGTCGGCTGCACCACTGACCACAGCGGCGCTACCCGCGCAGGCGCTCTCGCCAGTGACCACGGCGCGTGTGGCAATGCCTGCGCCCGCTATGCCAAAGGTGCCGAGCGCAGCGGTTGCCTCGCTTGAGCCCTTCGAAGCATTTGTCACGCGCGCGCCAAGCCCGCCTCCGCCCCCGCCCCCGCCGCCGCGCACCGCCACAAAGACGGCTACTGTTGCAGCGGCCCAATCGTTCACGCCGTCACTCGCCGCTCAATCGCGCGCCCTAAAGCTGGGCGCTGATCTGCTGTGCGACGCGGTATCGGCGCACGCCGGTTTTGACGGCATGGAGGTGATGCTCGCGCTTGAGCGCTGCGTGCTGGTCGCCGATCTCAAAGCGCTGCTGCCGAGGGCGAAAGCGTTGCTTGAACCGGCCATGGGCCAAGCGCCCCTGCACAGTCTGATGCAGCGCATTGACGCGGCACTGGCGTTGTAGCGCGCTTCTTGCTGAGTATTAAAGAGTTTAATTGGAGACTGTAACGTGTTAGTTCGACTGTATTACGCAAGCACCGCGGCCGATGGTGTGGATATGAACGAGTTCCGGCGTATTCTGGCAACCGCTCAAGCCAATAACGTGCAAAACGACTTAACCGGCATGCTGGTGTTTAACAGCAAGGTTTTTTTGCAAGCATTGGAGGGCAGCCGCGTGGCTGTCAATGCGCTCTACAGTCGGCTCACTGGCGACCCTCGGCACAAAAACCTAATGTTGCTGAAATACGAAAACGTCAAGCAGCGGGATTTCGCGGAATGGTCGATGGCATTCGCCGCAGCCAACGCCGCCAACCGCGCCTTGTTTTTGAAGCATTCAACGCACAGCGTGTTCAACCCGTACCACATGGATGCCGAATCGATTGAGGCGCTGATGAAAGAGCTTGCAGCGAGCTCAATTCAAATGCAAGAAACCGTCGCTGCGGCTGCTGAAAGCGCCAATGGCGGTGTGCCAGACGCAGCCGCGAAGGCTAGTTTTTTTGCGCGCTTTGGTCGCAAATGATGTTTCATTGGCACTACATGTCGTGGAAGGTAGACTTTGCACACGCTGTCATGTCACCATCGCGCAATTCTTTTCTCACGGTGCCGCAGCGTTTTTTAGGCGGCGGCTCCGGCCCATCTACGCGCATCCGCCCGCAACGCGCTACCGCATTTTTTGATGCATTCAATTTGGGCTTCTTAGTTTCATGAAACCCTACCTACGATATTTTTTAGTCGACGGCAATGACATATTGCCGCAAGCCGAGCGCATGTCAGATGTGCAGCTTGACACGCTGCCCTTCGGCGCGGTTTTAGTCGGCGCTGACGGTATGATCCTGCGCTACAACCGCACCGAGGCCGAGATTACCGGGCGTGATCAGCGCTCGGTTTTAGGCCGAAATTTCTTTCTTGAACTGGCCGTGTGCGGTGTGGGCCCGCTGTTTCAAGGGCGCTATAAGCAGGCGTTGCTGGCGTCGCAGTACGACGAAATTTTCCCCTACGTGTATCACTACCAAATGCCCGAGACGGTGATGCTGGTTCGTGTCGCTACGGGGCCAATGCTTAAGTCCGGTCGCAGCGTGTGGATCTTTGTGCGCCGCATGATGCCGTCGCCGTAATGAAGGCCGCTGTGAATGGCGTTGCGAATCCTTTTGAAATGAATATTGAGAAGCTCTGATGGAAGTGTGGAAGTACGATTCGGTTGACCTCAGTACGATTGTCAATCGCATCCCGGATAAAGTGTTCGACGATCTGCCATTTGGTTTGATTAAGCTCGATTCGCTTGGAAAAATTCTTGAGTACAACATGGCCGAGGCCGCGCTGACGGGCTTCACGCCAGCCTCCGTGATCGGAAAAAACTTTTTCCTTGAAGTGGCCACCTGCACGCAAACGCCCGAGTTCTACGGACGCTTTCGCGAAGGCGTGGACAAGGGTTTGCTCAACGTCCAGTTTGATTACCTGTTCGATTCTGAAATGATTCCAACGCGCGTTCGGGTGCGCATGGTCAAGATGAATCAGCATGTGTGGCTGATGGTGACCCGCTTGAATTTGCAGGGACAAGCCGTTGACGTTGCGCGAGCGCCAAGCTACGTGCCGCCGCCGCAGGCACCGTACCAATACCTTGCGCCAGTCGCAGCGCAATCAGCGCAAGTGCCGCAACCAGCGCCTTTGCCACCACCGCCGCAATATCAGCCCACGCAGCCGCCGCTGTACCAACCGGCACCACCGCAGTTTCAGCCGCCGCAATATCAGCCGCAACAGCCACCGCAAGCGCCGTATCCACAACAACCGCAGCAACCACAATACGGGCAGCCGCCGAACTATCCGCAGGCTCCGAACTACCCGCAGCAGCCCCCGATGCAGCCGCAGTACGCACCTGCACCTGCGCCCGCACCCGCACCCGCGTTCGCTCCGCAGCCTGCGCCCGCTCCTGCCGCACCCGCGCCGCGCAAGCCGTCCGGGCTTGAGGACTTCGATTTTTCGTAGACGCAGCGCCCGTGCTTGATCGTCCCGCGCTCGCTCGCGTCATTGCAAGCCTCGTTGCGGCTGAACTCAAGTCATTACGTCCGGGACAAAACGACTCGCCATCGCGGACCAAATTAGCCGACGATTTCGCAATCAAAGACGGCCCACTGGCGCTTGATTCGCTTGAATTTATGGCGCTGGCCACAACGGTCGCCAGCTTTTTCGGATTTTTTGACACGGGTCGCGAGGACACTTTGCTGCGCGACCGCACGCTCAACACGTGGGTGGATCGTGTCGCCGCGTCGTTGCAACAAAGCGAGGCGGCAGCGCTAGAAAGCGCGGTGACGTTCTGCACCTCAGGCAGCACCCGCGCGCCGCAACGAGTGCGCCATCCAGCGGCATGGTTGGCACAAGAAGTTGACGCTTGGCGCACGCATTTATCCACCCGAAAACGCGTGGTTGTTGTGTGTCCGGTGCATCATATTTACGGCTACATCTGGGGCGTGTTGGTGCCGCAGATGATGCACCTGCCGGTGCTTGACCTCGACGTTGAATCGCTGCATCCTTCTGTGCTGCAACCGGGCGACTTGCTGGTGACGGTGCCGCCGGTATGGACTTATCTTGCGAACAGTCGATTTCCGTTCGCGGCGGATGTGTGCGGCATCAGCTCAACGTCTCCGTTGCCTGACACCACCGCGCGCGCCGTGGCGACTAACGGCCTAGCGCGGCTGCTGCAGATTTACGGCTCAACGGAGACCGCAGGCGTGGCGTGGCGCGACTCGCCGGACGCCGCCTATGAGTTGCTACCGTTCTGGCGCAGAACTGAGCTGGCGGGCCAGTTCGCCCGTCACTGTATTGACGGCGAGCATCGATTATTTGCGTGGCCCGACGTGTTGAACTGGCAATCCGACACGCACTTTAACGTTGAGCGGCGGCACGACGGCGCGGTGCAAATCGGTGGTTACAACGTATCCACTGGGTGGGTTCAGGCGCGCATTTTTGAGGCAGAAAACGTGGCGGAATGCGCGGTGCGAACCTTCGTTGCGGGCGCTGATACGCGCATAAAAGTGTTTGTTGTTTTGCGCAGCGATACTGAGCAGGCAAGGCACGATTTAGTGTTTTCATTGCGGCAGAGTTTGCCGCAACAGGCTCAGCCTAAGCACTTTGCGTTTGGTTCATCGCTCCCCGTCAACGAGCAGGGAAAACCGGCCGACTGGCCGTTGTAGAGCAAGCTGCCCAACACGCAGCCATCGTGCAAGCGATGTAATAATTCGGAAACACCTCACTGCACGCTTTTCCAATGCATTTTTACGCGGTTGTCGCGCTCTCTGCGTTTCTCCTGTTCCTCGTGCAACCACTGATCGCCAAGCAAATCTTGCCGTGGTTTGGCGGCAGCTCAGCGGTGTGGACCACCTGCATGCTGTTTTTTCAGGGCGCACTGTTGCTAGGCTACGCTTACGCGGACGCAAGCCCGCGCGCGCTTGGCCCGCGACGGCAACCGCGCTTGCACATCGTGCTCGCGCTGCTCGCACTGGTGGTGCTGCCGATCATTGCGCCCGAGAGCTGGAAACCGGTGGGCGGCGAAGAACCCATTTCGCGAATTCTCATGTTGCTCGCCGTCACTATTGGCTTGCCGTATGTGTTGCTTTCAACCACCAGTCCGCTGATTCAAAGTTACTTCGCGCGACTCAATCCGGGGCGTGACCCGTATCGTTTATTTGCGTTGTCGAATGCGGCATCGTTGATCGCGCTGGTTTCGTATCCGGTGGTCATTGAGCCGTTTGTGGGCACACGGATGCAGGCGATTGGCTGGTCGGTCATGTTTGCGCTGTTTGTGTTGTTGGTGGCAACGCTCGCGTGGCGCGTGAGTGGCGTTGATGCCGCGACCGCCGATGAGACCCCCGTGCTTAAACCTGAGCCGCTTGCGCTCGCCATACAGTTGCGCTGGATCGCTTTTTCTGCGGCAGGTTCGATGTTGTTGCTTGCCGTTTCGAATCACATTACGCAAAACGTGGCGAGCGTGCCGCTGTTGTGGTTGCTGCCGTTGACGCTGTATTTGTTGACCTTTATTCTGACCTTCGACGGCACCGGTTGGTACAAACGCGGCCCTTATGCCGCAGCGTTTTTTGTGTTCGTCATCGGCATGTGTTTTCTGCTCGTGGACAAAGATTTTCAGTTTGATTTAATCGTGCAGACCAGCGTGTTTTGCGTCGGCTTGTTTGTGGTGTGCATGATGTGTCATGGCGAGCTGGTGCTGTCGAAACCAGCGCCCGCGCAGCTCACGCGCTTCTACCTGTTGGTGTCGATTGGCGGCGCATTGGGTGCATTGGTGGTGAGCGTTGTCGCGCCGCTGTTGTTTTCAACTTATCTTGAAACAGCGGTCGCATTGTTGGTGGCTGCGGTGCTGTTTGTGCCCGTGGCGCGCGCTGTGCATCCTTTTTTGCAATGGCTTGCGGTGTTGCTTGCCATCGGCGTCGTTGGCACCGGCGCATGGTTTGTCAAACAAGAGCACAACAACGCCATTGAGGTGACACGCAATTTTTATGGCGTGCTTAAAGTTAAATCGTACGACGACATGGGCAGCGAAAATTATTTGCTGCGTTTAGTGCACGGTGCGATCCTGCACGGCGAACAATATCCGCACGAAAAATGGCGCTATCAACCGACGACGTATTACACGCCGACCTCGGGATTTGGTCGCGCGGTGAACGCGCAGCGCGAGATGGCGCCGCTCTCGTACAGCAAACAGCGCATCGGCATGATCGGCCTCGGCGCGGGCACGGTTGCCGCGTATTGCCGAGAAAGTGATGTGTGCCGCATCTACGAAATCAATGCAGAAGTTGAGCGCTTGGCGCGCAAACATTTCACCTATCTCGCTGACAGCAAAGCAAAGCCGCTGGTGATCATCGGCGACGCGCGTTTATCGTTGGAGCGCGAGGCGAGTAATCAGTTCAACGTGCTCGCGGTGGACGCGTTTTCCGGCGATTCGATTCCGATGCATCTGATTACGCAAGAGGCGGTGCGCGCATTCATGGCGCATGTTGCGAGCAACGGAATCCTCGCCTACCACGTGTCAAATCGGTTCCTGAATTTGCCGCCGGTGCTCGCTGAAATCGCGGATCGCGAAAAGTTGGTGGGCGTGGTGGTGGACGATCCGGCACAAAAAGACAACACGCTGCATTCGTCGAGCACGTGGGTGCTTTTAGCGCGAAACGCCGACGCGCTGAAAGGCATCGGCGACACGGGTACACGGCTGGAACGCAGCGCCGGCGCGCCTTTGTGGACCGATGATTTCAATAATTTGTGGTCCGTCATCAAGTGGAAGCACTAACAGCTTCTGGTCAAGAGCCACTACCTAAAGGGGCCACCGCCTAAAAATTGTGTTTATCGATAAACAGCCATTTGTCTCCTTAGCCCAACTAAAATGGGCGTTACAGCTAAAAGCTGTTCTATAACTTTCCGCCAAAGTAAAGTTTGCTACGGCTCATTTTGGGGCTCAACGCCGCGCGCCGCCAGCGATGAATCCAGCGCCGCGCGCTCGTCAAAAACAAAGCAGTCGCCGTTGAAGTGATCGCGTCCCACGTCTTCAAAATAACGCAGTATTCCGCCATCTAACTGATACACGTTTTCTGCACCCAACGACTGTAAAAATGGCGCCGCTTTTTCGCAGCGAATGCCGCCGGTGCAAAAACTCACTACCGTTTTTCCGCGCAAATCTTCTACATGTAATCGAGCAACATCTGCGAATTCAGTGAAGTTTTTATTACCCCAGAATACTGCGTTTTTAAACGTGCCTTTGGCTACTTCCACATCGTTTCTGGTGTCGAGTAAAACAATGGCTTCGCCCGCATCCAAACGTCGTTTCAGCTCAATCGCCGTCATCGCAGGCGCGGGGTTTGCAACGGGATTCAAGCCCGGTTGCCGGAACGTTACGATCTCCGCTTTGAGCTTGATTTTCAAGCGCGCGAACGGCACCGTGTCGCTCCAACTTTCTTTGATGTTGAGCCCCGCAAATCGCGGGTCGTCATCAAGCCACGCCAACAAACTGCGCACCGTCGTTTCAGCGCCCGCCAGAAATGCATTGATGCCTTCGGGTGCCAACAGGATGGTGCCTGAAATGCCCAACGCCTGCGCGCGCGGCAACAACGTGGCTTTCAGCGCGGCGGGATCGTCTATCGCGACGAAGCGGTAGGTTGCAATGTTCAGAAAGGCAGGCATCGCCCAATTTTAGATTGTGCGCAGTGGGCGATAATCCGGGCTGCAAAAAAAGGAGGCGCGATGCGCTACTCGCTCGGCAAACGTTTTCCACAGTTGATCGGCAGCGGCCACTACATTGCGGACAGCGCGCAGGTCATTGGCTCGGTAGTGTTGCACGACAACGTGAGCATTCTGTTCGGCGCAGTGCTGCGCGGCGATTGCGAACTCATCACCATTGGCGAAGGCAGCAACGTGCAAGATTTGTCGCTGGTGCACGCGGATTTTGGCGTGCCGGTGGTGGTGGGCAAAAACGTAACCATTGGTCATCAGGTATGCCTGCACGGCTGCACCATTGGCGACGGCGCGTTGATTGGCATTCACGCGACCGTGCTCAACGGCGCGGTGATTGGCGAGGGCTCGTTGGTAGGGGCCAATTCAATGGTTGGCGAAGGCAAAATTTTTCCGCCGCGTTCACTGATTTTGGGCTCACCCGCCAAGGTCGTGCGTGAGCTCACAGACGCCGACGTGGCACGCATTCGTCACGGCGCACAACACTACATCGACGCGGCGATTGCTTATCGCGCACATCTCAAAATAATCGAATAAGGACACGCACATGAACGGACACTGGATTGACATCAAGGCCCACGACGGCGGCACCTTTGGCGCGTATGTTTCTACGCCGCCAAAAGATACGGTTGGCGGGCCTGGTATCGTGCTCATTCAGGAAATCTGGGGTGTTAATCAGCACATTCGCGACGTCGCCGATCAATACGCGATGGACGGGTTCACGGTATTCGCGCCGGACGTGTTCTGGCGGCAGCAGCCGCGCGTAGACCTCGGCTACAACGAGGTTGACAACCCCCAGGCGTTCGCATTCATGGGCGCGCTTGACCGTCTGAATGCAGTGAAAGATTTGGCCTCTACTGCGGCCGTGTTGCGTACGCATTCGGCGAGCGTGGGTAAAGTCGCGAGCGTCGGTTTTTGCATGGGCGGCATGCTGTCGTATCTGTGCGCGGCGAGCGGCAGCGTGGACGCCGCAGTTTGCTATTACGGCGGCGGCATTCATACGATGCTTGACCGCGCGCCCGACATCAAGGTGCCCATGCTCATGCATTTTGCTGAGAAAGACGGCCACATTCCGATGTCGGCAGTTGAATCGGTGCAGGCCGCGTTTAAAGGGCGCGATAACGTCGCCATCAACGTGTATTCGGGCGTTGATCACGGCTTTAATTGCTGGGGCCGCGCGATGTACAACCAGAAGGCAGCAGCGCTTGCGCGAGGTCGGTCGTTGGATTTCTTGTCGAGAAGCATTGCTTGATGCAACCACGATAACGCACAAAGAATAAATACAAAGATACTCACGATACTTTAGGGAGCCGATCATGACCTACGCAGCAATCACCGGCTGGGGCAAATGCATGCCGCCAGCGGTACTCACTAACGCCGACCTCGCCACGTTCCTTGAAACCGACGACGAGTGGATCACCTCGCGCACCGGCATGAAAGAGCGCCGCGTGTCGCATGTGCACGCCATCGAGCTCGCCTATGTGGCTGCGCTGCGCGCGCTGGCCTGCGCGGGCCTGAATGCAACCGACATTGACCTGATTGTTTATGGCTCGTGCAGCTTCGATGAAATGGTGCCCAACAGCGCGTCCGGCTTGCAATACAAACTGGGTGCAAAAAATGCGGCGTCGATGGATGTCAACACCGCTTGCACCAGTTTTTTATACAGCTGGAGCACCGCCAACGCGATGATTCGCTCCGGCGTGGTCAAGCGTGCGCTGGTAGTCGGCGTGGAGATCATCACGCGCTATATGGATTGGGAAAACCGCGGCGTGGCGGTGTTGTTTGGCGACGGTTGCGCGGCCATCGTGATTGAGGCGACCGAAGAAAAAACAGGGCTGTTGGCGGAGACGCTCGGCTGCATTAGCGACGCGCGCGGCATCTTGCGTATCGGCGGTTATGGCGCAACTTACGCCAACGCCAACGTCACGTTCGGTGATATGTCGTGGACGTTTGACGGCCCGCAAATTTTCAAAAAAGCGGTGCAAGGCATGACCGAGGCCAGCGCGAAAACGTTGGCCAAAGTCGGCGTTAGCGCGGATGACATTGATTTGGTGGTGCCGCATCAAGCCAATTCGCGCATCATTGAATCGGTGGCTAAATACGCGGGTATTCCGATGAGCCGGGTGCATCTCACGGTGCAAAAATACGGCAACATGAGTGCTGCAACGGTGCCCGTAGCGTTGGTCGAGGCGCTGGAAGAGGGCCGCATTCAACCGCAGGCTAAGCTACTGATGCCGGCCTTTGGTGCAGGCCTCACCGTGTGCGCGCATTACGCTGAATGGGGTGACCGCGTAGCGCCTAAAGATGTGAGCAACGTTGAGCTCGCGCCGTGCACGCAAACCGCGCTCGAAATGGTCAACGACATTCGCGCAGCAAAAGATGTGCGCGGCAGAAGCGCGGCGGGCTTAGCGAATGCGTATTGCGTGGATCAAAAGCCGTTTGGCACGCAGTAAAAACTACAGTTAATGCCGCTGATAATGCGGCACCGCTTCACCTTCGTTGCAAAATTTGCGCAGCAACGACAAGCGCTCTTGCGAAGCTTTGCCATCGGCAACCGCTTCACGCAGCGCGCAGTTCGGCTCGTGCAAATGCTTGCAATCGCGAAATCGGCAGTGCCCCAATGCGTCGCGAAACTCGGGAAACGCGCGCTCAATTTCTTGTCGAGAAAAATGCGCCAGCCCGAACACCTGCATACCCGGCGAGTCGATCACCCAGGTCGCGTCACTGCCGAGTGTGAACAGTCGCGTGAAGGTGGTGGTGTGTTTGCCAGAGCCAAGCGCCATTGAAATTTCGTTGGTGCGTTGCGCTTCTTCACCGACCAGCGCATTGAGCAGTTTGCTCTTGCCCATGCCCGATTGGCCGATCAACACGGATCGCTCGCCCATCAGTCGTTCACGCATCGGCGCGTCGTTGAATTTGGCCGAAAACAAAATCACGTCGTAACCCATATCGCGATAGCGGGCGAGCGCGTTGGCGGTGGCTGCGGCCTCGACCAAATCGATCTTGTTGAGGCCGATGATCGCCTTGACGCTGCTTGCCTCAGCGCAGATCAGCCAGCGGTTGAGCAGCTCGTCGGAATACACCGGCAGCGGCGCGATGATGCAGGCCACTTGGGTGACGTTCGCCGCCACCAATTTTTCTTTGAACGCATCAGCGCGGTAAAAGAGTGAGGTGCGCTCGCCGACCGATTCAATCACGCCGTCACGATCATTGCTGCGCGTCAACGCAACCGTATCGCCGCAGGCAAATTGCAGGGTGCGCCCTTTGCTCAGGCAGCGGATGCGCTCGCCGGTGTTGAGTTGCACGACGGTGTGTCGTCGCTGAGTTTCAATCACCAAGCCTTGATGCATGCAAATATTCCGAAGCTAGACGAGAAGGGTTGCAGCTTCGACACGAGCCGCGCAGATGAAATCGTTGATCGAGATACCGCCTTTGCCACCGTCAACATCGTGCGTGTTGAAGGCAATTTCAAGCCGGTTGTAATGCACCGACAGATAGGGGTGGTGATCGGTTTGATGCGCAATTGCGGCGACCACGTTAACGAACGCCATCGTCTCGTAATAATTTTTGAATTTGAATGTTTTGACGATCTTGCCATCGGCAAATGTCCAGCCGGTCAGCAACGCTAAATGCGCGTCAATCTGCGCCAGCGTAAATGCCGCATTGCCATGCTGTGGCGCGGCTTTGCGGTGGGCTAGGGATTCGAGTGTTGTGGTGTTCATTAATTTTTACGTTCGGTTGCAGAAGCCGCGAAAGTGCGGCGTTAACCGCAGATTTTTCGCGGCTCGCGCCGCTCCTACAGTGTGTCAAAGCGACTGCAAATGCGCAATGCGAATCATCGCGGGAGGATGCGAATGGTGATACGCCGAGTACAACGGATCGGGCGTCAACGTGTTCGCATTGTCTTTGTACAGCTTCGTCAACGCGGCGATCAGGTCATCACGGTTGGCCACCTCGGCAGCGTAAGTGTCTGCCTCAAACTCATGCTTGCGTGAGTATGCAGACGCGATAGGTGCCAACCAAAAGAGCAGCGGCGGCAACACCAGCGAAAACAAAATCAACGACACGCCGGGAGCCGTTGCGCCCGTGTCCGCAGCGAACCCGAATGACGTGTAGAGCCAAGGCTGCGGCAGCACCCAAGCCACTGTTGCCAAAAACGCAAGGCTTGCCAGCGCCATAAACACGATGCGTTTGATGATGTGTTTGCGCTTGAAATGGCCCAGTTCATGTGCGAGCACGGCAACGATTTCGGCGTTACTCAACCGCTCTAAAAGCGTGTCAAAAAATACGATGCGTTTCGCCTTACCGAAGCCGGTGAAATACGCGTTGCCGTGGGCTGACCGCTTCGATCCGTCCATCACAAATAGGCCCTGACTTTTAAACGCGGTGCGCGCCAGCAGCCCTTCAATCGCGGTCTTGGTTTCGCCCGAATCTAGCGGCTTGAATTTGTTAAACAGTGGCGCGATGAACGTCGGATACAGCGCCAGCATCAGCAACTGAAATCCGATGAACACGAGCCACGCATACAGCCACCACAGCGGCCCGGCACTCCGCATCAACCAGAACACCAGCGCAGCAAGCGGCAAGATCAGCGCGGCGCTCAGCACCGAACCCTTGACCATATCGATCCAAAACATAGAGCGCGTGGTCTTGTTAAATCCAAATTTTTCTTCAACGTAGAATGTGTTGTAGTAGCTAAACGGGATGCCGATCAAGCCTGTGACAACCGACAGCAGTTCGATCAACGCCACTTCTCGCACAACCGGCACATCGGCAAGCGGTGCCGTGACCTGCCACAAGCGACTCAAGCCACCGAAAAGTATCAACCCCGACACCAACACGCCGACGCCCGCTTCCACCTGCATCACTTGGCCCTTGGCCTTGGTGTAATCGGCGGCGCGTTGATGGTCGGCAAGCGCGATGCGGCCCGCGAACGGTTCGGGCACCTCGTCGCGGAATGCCGCGACCCAGCGCAGGTGGCGCCCGAGAAGCCAGCGCTCGATGAAGTAATGCGCGAGCAGCGCAATGATGATCACATTCGCAAAGGTCGTGGCAGAAATTCCGGGCAGAAGAGTGGTGGCGTCGGTGGGCATGCGCTGTGGGAAAATCGAATTGTTGTAATTGTTGATGATATTGGGTCAGTTTCCCTATTTTCATCGACAATCGCCCCGCAAACCGCACAAGAATTTAGTTGATTGCCGCCCATGTCTGAACCCCGACAACCTCAGCAAAACCAAAACCATCTCATTTGGCTCGATATGGAAATGTCGGGGCTCGACCCCGAGGTGTGCCGCGTGCTAGAGGTGGCGGTCGTCATCACCGATAAGGATCTGAATACGGTGGCTGAAGGCCCGGTGCTGGTGATTCATCAAGCAGACGGCGTGCTCGACGCAATGGATGCATGGAACAAAAACACGCACGGTCGTTCAGGGTTGATCGACAAGGTCAAGGCCTCGACGCTGACCGAGGATCAGGCGTCAGCGCAACTGATCGAGTTTCTCGCCCACCATATCCCCAAAGGCGTGAGCCCGTTATGTGGCAACAGCGTGCATCAAGATCGTCGATTTATGGTGCGCTACATGCCTACTTTCGAGGCGTATTTTCACTACCGCAACCTCGATGTCAGCACGCTAAAAGAGCTCGCCTCGCGTTGGGCCCCCGAGGTGAAAAAAAGCTTCGTGAAAAAGACTATGCACACCGCGCTCGCTGATGTGTACGAGAGCATTGATGAGTTGAAGCACTACCGCGATCACTTCATCAAACTTCCTGTGGTTGCCACGGTTTAAGGGGCGTTGTTGTGAAGTTTTGCTCCGTTTGCGGCAGTGCCGACATTGCGCTCACCGTGCCCAAAGACGATCAACGCGCGCGCTTCGTCTGCCCCGCGTGCCATACCGTTCACTATTCAAACCCGAAAATTGTCTGCGGCGTGGTGCCCGTGTTTGAGGACAAAGTGATGCTCTGCCGCCGCGGCATCGAGCCACGTTTTGGCAAGTGGACATTGCCCGCCGGGTTTATGGAAAACGAAGAAACGGTTGAAGAGGGCGCACAGCGTGAACTGTTTGAAGAGGCCGTCTCAACCGTTGCGCTGGGGCCTTTGCTCACGGTGATTTCGGTGCCGCATATTTCTCAAGTGCACATGATGTATTTGGGCACTATGGCCGAACCGAAATTTGCCACCACGCCCGAGAGCATAGAGATCAAACTTTTTACCGAGGCTGAGATTCCGTGGAACGAGCTCGCGTTTCGCACCGTTAAGACCGCGTTGGAACATTTTTTTGAATGTCGGCGCACCGGTGAATTCACGCTCAAACGTGCGCGTATAGACTGAGCTCACGTCAACAGCTTTTTGCTGTAAGCCTTGTGTTGCTTGGGCTAAGACCATGAAAAGCGCAAAAGTCGATCAAAAAAGGAGCGCTTTTTCGTATTTTTAGGGCTTTCAGCGCGGTAGCCGCACCGCAAGCCGCCACGGTTTGCGCGAAGTCGGGCATCACGGCGATTGCCGAACCGATCAAGTTTTAAGAGGTGTGCGTCTGCGCGCGCTATTGGCGCAAGTGCGCAATCGAGCCTACTAAATTGCGCCTCGCGTTTGCTTCGTTACGCGTCTTGAACGCTGCTGTGTTGTAAATGCTTTCCCGATCCAGAAACGTTTGCAGAATCTCGGCTCGCTTGCTGCGATAAGTTTTTTCGGGCACCCACGCATATTCGGCGCGCACTTGCTTCTCGTACTCGGAGAATCGCGCCGGTTCAGCGGCCAAAATGGACAGGTCGATGTCGACCAAAATTCGTTCGTCGAGCGAGGTTGGCAGCGCGTTGTGGCAGGTCACCATCACCAGCGCGTACACCCGTTCGGCAACCATTTGCGTGCCGCCCGCATTCAGCACAACCGACCTTGCCCAGTCCGCGCTTTGCTGTTCATTGTCGTGGCTTCTCACAGCGTAAATTGCGTCATGAAACCACAGCGCGAGTTCGACCTCGGCGGGGTGGGTTGCCGCACTGCTCATGGCGTCGAAGTTAGCAAAGCATTCATCAAGGTGCTGCATCGTGTGATAGTGACGCTGCGCTTGGCCGTAGTTTTGTATCACCGCCGTCAGCAGCGTTTCACCGGGGCTGGCTATGCCCAGCTGTTGCCACATTAACTGCCAACGGGCGAGATGATTTGCGGTGCAGGTCACGTGGGCGGCGGCGTCACGTCAGCCACGTTCGTGTGCCTTCTTGCTACGGCTGCGGCGGCGCCGCCACGGGCGCGTCGGGCGCGTTGGGCTCGGCGGCAGCATCATCATCCGCTGCGTCATCGCCGTCAGGCAGCGTAACTAAACCGGCCTCTTTGTCGGCCTGTTTCTGCTTTAATTTTTCTTCTTTTTTCTTCTTTTTTGCCAGTTCTTTCTGGCGCTTCTCGAATCCGTAATTGGGTGTGGCCACAGTTTTCCCTCAAGTTAGTGCCGGAACTTTAGCATTTCACGCGACTTCGGCTACGAGAAAGCGCCCGCCGCCCACGCTTCTTGCGACAATTCAGGCTATGAACGAGAGCGCCATCCCCTCAGCCACCGCACAGTCGTGGTGGCACATCGCGTTCTATCGCTTTGCCACTTTGCCTGATCCTGAGGCTGTGGCGGCTCGGCTGCGCGAGTTGACGCGTGGGCTCACCGGCAGCATTCTCGTGGCGCAGGAGGGCGTTAACGGCGTGCTGGCGGGGCCTGCGGCAGCGCTTGACGCATTCGAGCAGGCGCTCGTTTTTGACGCCGTGTTTGCCAGCCAATTTAGCGGTACCGTGTTCAAGCGCAGCGCTTGCAAGACCGCGCCATTTGCGCGCATGAAAGTGCATTGCAAAAAAGAGATCGTGGCGTTTGGCGTAGCTGGCGTCAGTCCGGCTTCAGCCGTGTCGAGCGTCAGCCCGCAGGCGTGGCGCGATCTCATCGCGCAGCACGACGTGGTGGTGATCGACAACCGCAACAGTTTTGAATATCGCTTGGGCAAATTCAAGTCGGCGATTGATCCACAAGTAGCGAATTTTCGTGATTTTCCGAACTACATCGAAGCCAACGCGGAAGCCTGGAAGGCGCAGGGCAAGCGCGTTGCCATGTACTGCACCGGCGGCATACGCTGCGAAAAATCGAGCACGTGGATGCGCGAGCAGGGGCTTGACGTGTTTCAGCTTGAGGGCGGCATATTGAATTATTTTCAGTCGATTCCGGACGCTGAAAAGGATTGGGACGGCGAATGTTTTGTGTTCGACAACCGCATCGCGCTCAACACGAAATTGCAAGAAACCGACACTACGTTGGAGCAGGTGTACGACGCGGAGCCGGACGGACAATGGCGCATCGCGCGCGCGCGTCGGCTTGATGCGGCAAGCTAGCGAAGCTCGAACAATGATTACCAGCAAGCCACCTGATCGCGACGGCGTAAGCGCCAGTGTGATTGCAACGGTGGCGGGCGACTGGGCAACTTTCCTCGACTTTCTCGCGCAGCGTTTTCCCGACGTTGATAGGGACGAATGGCAGTCGCGAATCCGCGCTGGTGATGTGGTTGATGAACACGGCTTCCCCGTCCTTTGCACCACGCCGTACCGCTCGAACAGCAAGCTTTTTTATTACCGCTTTGTTGCCGACGAACCGCACATTCCGTTTGCGGAAACCGTGCTGTTTCAGGACGAGCATATGGTGGTTGCCGACAAGCCGCATTTTTTGCCGGTAACACCCGCCGGACGATACGTACAAGAGACGCTGCTGGTGCGCCTGAAACGCACGCTCGGCATTGACACGCTGGCACCCATGCATCGCATTGATCGTGACACCGCGGGGCTGGTGCTGTTCACCGTGCAGCCGCACGCGCGCGACGCATATCAAAAATTGTTTCGCGAACAACGCATCGAAAAAACGTACGAGGCGATTGCGCCGTGGCGTGCTGATTTGACGCTGCCGACGCTGTATCGCAGTCGGTTGGTTGCCAGCGCTGCGTTCATGCAAATGCAAGCGCAGGTTGGCGACGCCAACGCGCTCACCGGCATTGAAATCGACGCGATCAGAGGCCCACTGGCGCGCTACATCCTGCGTCCGCTCACCGGCCAAAAACACCAGCTTCGCGCACACATGGCAGCCCTTGGCATCGCCATCGTCAACGACCGCATCTATCCGCTGTTGCAACCAACAGATGCAGCAGCGCCCAACTACAGCCAACCACTGCAATTGCTCGCAAAGTCCATCGCCTTTGTTGACCCCGTCACCGGCCAATCGCGCGCCTTCATGTCACGCCGAACGCTCGCCTGTTGGCCAACGTCGAGCGATGTCGATGGCTGACTGTCAATCGGGTTTGCACAGGATGGCCTTCGCAGCCCAGCACCCACTGCGCACGCAAAACCGCCGTAGCAAACGCAGCGTACATAATGCGCGGAGCTCACCGTTAACCCGCAACCACCCGCCTCCATCCATTTGACTCATCCGCGCCATGTCCGCTAGCAGCACCGCAATCAGCCCCGAGGCTGATCGACTAGCCCGATTGCGCGAGTTGGTGATTCTTGACACTGCGCCTGAAGCCGTGTTTGATGCCATCGCGCGCATGGCCTCTGAGGTGTGTGGCGCGCCGATTGCGTTGATTAGCTTGGTGGACGTCGAGCGCCAGTGGTTCAAAGCCAACGTCGGCCTGCCGGGCATCACCGGCACCCCGCGCGACATCGCCTTTTGTGACCACACCATTCGCAGCGACGCCGTCTTTGAGGTGCCAGACACTCAACGTGACGCGCGTTTCAGCAGCAACCCACTGGTCACGGCCGACCCCAACATCCGCTTTTATGCGGGCGCGCCGCTGCTGCTCGCGGGCGGGCAGCGCGTGGGCAGCTTGTGTGTGCTCGACCGCGAAGCGCGGCAACTCACTGCCGCGCAGATTTCGACGCTGCGTGCGCTCGCAGGCATTGTCAGCGAGACGTTGGTGATGCGCCGCGACCTGATCGAAAAAGCGCTGACGGTGCGCGCCGTGCAAGAGCGCGCGTTGATTCAAAGCGAGCGCTTCATGCGCCAAATTGCTGACAGCGTGCCGATTCGCATCGCCTATGTTGACGCGTCGCTTAAATATCGGTTTGTAAATCAGGCGCAGTGTGACCGCTATGGTTTAACGCGCTTTGAAATTCTGGGGCACACCCGAACCGAGCTTAAAAACGGCGTCGTCGATGCGACCCTAGAGGCAAGAGCTCAGGCAGCCCTGCGCGGTGAGGCGCAAAAGTTTCAGTTTGAAGACCTGACGCCCACCGGGCTGCGCAACATCGAGGGCACCATGACGCCTGACGTGCTCACTAATGGTGACGTGGTTGGCTTCAGCTACAGTGGCGTCGATGTCACGGAAAGCGTTGCTGCTGAACGAGCGCTCAGCGAGCTCACGGCCATCATTGAGAACACCACCGATTTCGTCAGCCAGATTGACCGTCACGGGCGAGTGACGTACATGAATCCAGCCGCGCGACGTGCCTGCGGTTTCGATCTCGACGCGCCGCTTGGTGAACTGAACTATGCCGCGTTCAACACGCCACGCACTCGGCAACTGCACGCTGATGTGATCCTGCCAGCCCTTGCCGCATGTGGCGTGTGGGTGGGAGAAAGCACCGTGTACGGCGCGAACAAGCAAGAGATTCCAGTCAGTCACATGGTGATTGCACACCGTGACAAGCAGGGCCGCATTGAGCGCTATTCCGCCGTAATGCGCGACATCACCGTGGAGACCAGCGCGAAGCTTGAGCTGCTGCGCCAGATGAACACGTTGCGCTCGGTGACCGAGGCCATCCCCGAAAGCGTGGCTGTGGTGGGTGCCGACCTGCGCTACCGATTTGTCAACAGCGCCTTTGAGCGGTGGACGGCGATTCCGCGCGAGCAAATCATCGGTCAGACCATGCGAGATGTGCTCGGTCGCGACGCGTTTTTGCACAGCCTGCCGCAACTGGCGCGCGCGTTGGCCGGCGAGACGGTATCGTTCGAGAGCACCTTTGATGGTGCCGACGGCAGCACCAATTTATCGATCAGCCACGCACCGCTGCGCGTTGATCAAGACCGCGTGGATAGCGTGGTGACCGTGGCGCGTGACACCACGCTGCAAAAGCGCGAAGAGATGCGCTTGCGTGAGCTCAGCCAGCGCGACCCGCTGAGCGGCCTGCTCAACCGCGCGGGCTTTGAAAAATATTTGGGCGGCGCGCTCGCCGACGGCGGTGGGCCATCGCTCGCGCTGCTCTACGTTGATCTCGATCAATTCAAACCGATCAACGATCAACACGGGCACGCGGTGGGCGACCAAGTGCTGCAATTGTTCGCAGAGCGACTGCGCCGAACCGTGCGCCCCACCGACGGCGTGGCGCGTGTAGGTGGAGATGAATTCGCCATCGTGTTGGCCGACATTCATGATCCGGCGGTGGCCGGCGCGGTGGCCGCAAAAGTGCTGGCATCGGTGCAAACACCGTTCGCCATCGGCGAGCTGCAACTCACCATCAGCGCGAGCATAGGCGTTGCCTTTGGCGCATCGCTTGAGGCCGGTTGGCCGGATCTTGTGGCGCGGGCCGACGCCAATTTATACAAAGCCAAAGCGGCGGGACGCGGTCGCTATGTGTATGCAGATGACGCTGCTGCGACGCCCGACGCGTAACGAGATTCGGTACTTAGTGCAGCGGTAGCGTCGCGCCAGTGGTGGCGAAAACTAAGGCACCGCAGCGAATTTGCACGCGGCGTCTACGCATGTGAGTGCCACAAAAACCTCAGAGCGGATCAGCCATTTGCCACCCCGCTTCACCCACTGGGCCGAGTAGCGACCACCGATGATCGCGGGCGTGTCCACGCTGCCGCTGTGGCCCGACCAGCGGCCTTCTTCATACGCCAGCGGCCAGTTGCTGCTGACCGCCACCGACACGGCTTCACGTTGGTAAATGATGGCGGGTGTGGCGGGCGTTGCGGCGATACCTGACGGCACCGCGGGCTCCAGCACTTTTCTGGCCTCCGCCACGCCGGACAACGGCTGCCCCAACGCGCGTCGAATGGTGATGTCCGGCGTCCAGAAACTCACCACACGATCAAGATCGTTGGCGGCCAGTGCTTTGGTTTGCGTGACACGAGCGAAGCGAATTGCAGGCTCGTCGTTAGCCTGCGACGTTTGGCCGTTGACGACCGGCGCGACGCTCGAAAGTAACGCGAGCATTAACGAAGAGATGATGCCTTGGCGTAAATTCATACTGCTATTCCTGTCGTGAAAACGTCAACTAAAATGCTAACAGCTTTTTGGTAGAAGCCCCATTGAATTGGGGCTACCTACGATAAACCTCATAAGTCAATTTTGCGTATAAACGGCTGTTATCCCTAGTAGAGTGGCGCTTTCAGTTAAAAGCTATTGCCGCCGATCAAGCAGCAAAACCGCTGCGCCGGACGCTACGAACAAGCCTGCGCTGCCACGATTCACGCCGCGCAGGTACGCCGGGTTCGCCGCCAGCCAACGGCTCACGCTGCCGGCCGCGGCACCGAGCGCGGCGTACGCAATCACCGTCAGCACCGAGAAGATCGCGCCGAGCAAAAGCATCTGCACCAGCGGGCTTGCGGCGGGATTCGCGGCGTCGCCGGGCCGCACAAATTGCGGCACGAAGGCGAGCACAAACAACGCCACTTTCGGGTTCAGCAGATTGCTCAACATGCCGCGCCAAAAAATCGTCATGAGCGGCGCTTTGGCGGCGTTGACCAACGCCGTGGAATGGACGCTGCGCCACTGCTGCACGCCGAGATAAATTAGGTACGCGCCGCCCACCAACTTCATCACCCAAAACGCCGTCTCGCTCGCGGTCAGCAGCGCGCTCACGCCGAGTGCTGCCAGCATCGAATGCGCCATGATGCCGAGGCCCACACCCAACGCATGCGCCAAGCCCGCGCCGCGCCCCTGCGTAAGCCCACGCGACAGCGACAACAACATATCCGGCCCCGGAATAGCAATGATGATCGCCACGGCAGGGAGATAGAGGAGGGTTTGGTCGACGGTGAGCATGAGAGGAGTCTAGCAAGCGTTGAGCGTCAGTTACAGCTTGCCTTTTGGGCGCGGTGCTTAAAAAAAATAGGCCATCAAACGATGGCCTATTGATCCTGAATTTGAGGTCTGCCGATAACTATTCCTTGCTGTCAACGCCGTAAAAATTATGTCGCCCGAACGGGCTCAGTTTAGATTCGATGACCGCGCTACCGATCGGCTTTAACGGCACTGCGTGGACGACGGTGAACCACGGCACGTGTTCCTGGAAAATTAACTAGGCCTGCGCGTACCGCTTGGCGCGCTCTGCGGTGTCGCTAACGCCGTTTTACGCATAATTCTGCTTTGACAATGAACGGCTTCCGAGCATGAACCGTAACACTTTGTACGCACTGCTCGCCGCCGCGCTGTTTGGGGCGAGCACGCCGTTTGCCAAGCAGTTGCTCGGTGGCGTTCACCCGGTGCTGTTGGCGGCTTTGCTTTATCTAGGCAGCGGCCTTGGTTTGGGCGTGATCCGACTGGTTCGTGATCGGGCGTGGCTGCCGTCGGGCATTGCGCGCGCCGAATGGCCGTGGCTGCTCGGCGCGATATTGTTTGGTGGTGTGTTGGGGCCGATCGCCTTGATGTTTGGCTTGACGCGCATCAGCGGATCAACGGCGTCACTGTTGTTGAATCTGGAGTCAGTGTTGACCGCTGTGCTCGCGTGGGTTGCGTTCAAAGAAAACGCGGATCGGCGCATTGTGCTCGGCATGCTCGCTATCGTGGCGGGTGGTGTGGTGCTGTCATGGCCGGTAGCAGGCGCTGGCGTGTCAAATGGGTTAGGCCTAGCGGCCATTGCGGCGGCGTGTTTGTGCTGGGCGATTGACAACAATCTCACGCGCAAAGTGTCGGCGTCAGACGCGCTATTTATTGCCAGCAGCAAGGGCTTGATTGCCGGAGTGGTCAATACGATGCTGGCGGTGGCGATAGGTGTGGCGCTGCCCGGCATATCGGTAACGCTGACGGCGATGTCGCTTGGCTTATTCGGCTACGGCATGAGCTTGGTGTTGTTCGTGCTCGCGTTGCGTGGGCTCGGTGCCGCGCGCACCGGTGCGTATTTTTCGACGGCACCGTTCATCGGTGCCGCGGTGTCACTGCTGTTGCTCGGAGAATCGGCGGCCCCGGCGTTCTGGGTCGCAGCCGCGCTGATGGGGGTGGGCGTGTGGCTGCATTTGACCGAACATCACGAGCACGACCACACGCACGACGCGGTGACACACGCGCATCAGCACGACCACGACGCGCATCACGATCACGCGCACGATTTCGATTGGAACAAAAACGCAGCACACGAACATGTGCACGAACACTTCACGATAACCCACAAGCATCCGCACTTTCCCGATGTTGATCATCGGCATGCGCATTGAGCCACGCGCTGAAACTTTAATCGAGTCGCTGCTCGCTCGCGGCGTCAAATACGTGGGTTTTTTCGGCGGCGATTTCTAGGTGGACGATGTCGTCGGGTTTGACCGCCGTGCGGCCATGCATCACCACTACCAGTTGCGAGCCACCGACATCAAGCAGCAGCTCGGTCTCAGCCCCGGTCGGTTCCACCACAATCACTTTGGCGGGAATACCGTCGTTCGACGTTGACAAAGTGATGTCGGTGGGCCGCACGCCGTAGTGCACCGCCTGACCGTCGCGCGCTTGGGTGTGGGTGACCGTGGGCCAGCGCTGGCCCTGCGCCTCCACCCACGCGCGCCCGTCGGCTTGACGTAGCGTGCCTTCAAGCACATTCATGCTTGGCGAGCCGATGAATTGTGCGACGAACAGATTGCCGGGTCGATCAAACAATTCAAGCGGTGTGCCGATTTGCTCGACGATGCCGTCGTGCATCACCACGATGCGGTCGGCCATAGTCATGGCTTCGATCTGATCGTGGGTGACGTAGACGGTGGTGGTTTTCAGGCGCTGATGTAGCGCTTTAATTTCAGCGCGCATTGCTACTCGCAACTTGGCGTCGAGGTTCGATAACGGCTCGTCGAACAGAAACACTTTAGGGTCGCGCACGATCGCGCGGCCCATCGCCACGCGTTGCCGCTGACCGCCTGAGAGCTCACGCGGAAATCGATCAAGCAAAGGATCGAGATTCAGAATGCGCGCCGCATTGGCCACGCGCGTGTTGGTCATCGTCGCGTCGGCCTTGCGCAGCTTCAAACTAAAGGCCATGTTGTCGCGCACCGTCATATGCGGGTACAGCGCGTAGCTCTGGAACACCATTGCGATGTCGCGATCTTTGGAGTCGAGATCGTTAATAACTTTGCCGTCAATGGCGATCTCGCCGCCAGTGATGGGCTCCAAGCCCGCGAGCATGCGCAGCAGCGTTGATTTGCCACAGCCTGACGGGCCCACCAGCACCACGAATTCACCGTCGGAAATATCAAACGATATGCCGTGAATGATCTTCGTTGAGCCGAAGGATTTTTCGATTTTTTGAAAGGATACGGAGGCCATAAATTTTCTATTTCCAAATCAGTCAGGGTGCGTCTAGAAATTCGAATTTTCGGGATGAAGTGCAAGGCGCGCGGCGCGCAGCA
>JAYSRA010000083.1:0-31459 GCA_043721275.1 Burkholderiales bacterium | reverse complement strand
TTGAATTCCGCACTCAATTTCCGGCGCTGCTTCTTGGCAACGGATGACTTCTTCTTCAACATAAAAAACTCCAGTTCGCGAGCGCTCTTGACGCCTCGTCTTATGCCCTGAAGTTTCGCTTAAACCGCTGTCTGAATTTGCTGAACCACTTCTTACTACGTCAATAATTCAGGTGGAACTTCCTACTATCAGGGCGCTTTCGTGGCTCAATCTGCGGGAAACGCGAACGCAAACGCATGCGGGTATCTGACCAATAGTTTCGGCACTAACTACTCGCATGCATACAACTCAGGCGCGGGCTTTGTGCCCGGACAGCCTCCGCAGTGGACAGCGGTCGACAACGACGGGATTATGGTGGTGGGTGCCATTCACCACACTGGCGCGCCCGTTACGGCTGCGGTTCCGTTTTCGGCAAGCTATCCTTCCGGCATGCTCCCCGCCCCGCCTGCATCAAACTATGGAGCATGTGTAGACGTTTGGGCACCCGGAAATTTAATTATTTCGACTTGGGGACTACACACGACATTCCCACCCAATGCGCAAACTGTCGTCAACGTGGCAAGTCCCTACGCAGGAAATTCGCCAGTCGGCAATCAGGGGTGGGCGTTTATCTCAGGAACGTCAATGGCGTCGCCGCACATTGCAGGTGCCGCAGCTTATCTTGCTGACGCGTTCAACCTCACCACCCCAGCAGCTATTGAAGGCAAGGTGCGCTCCTACATGGCGCGGTACAACAACAACACCGATGCGGCGGGGCGTCCGGTTTTCATGGTGCAGCTACCGTAGCGATCAATACAAAAAATGAAAGCCCACATTTTTGCCCGACAGTTCGGGCACGCCACTTCATATTTCGGTTTAACTTGCCGTCGTTTTCTGCCCGCCTGTGCCGCCATGGCAAGCACCGGGTTGTTGTCGTTGGCTTGGGCCAACACGGTCCCGGTTGTTACTGTTGTCGGCAGCGGAGTTGACCTATCGAATTACTACATTTACTACTTGCCTACCAACCGACTGAGTGCGCCAAGAGAGGACGTTTTTGCCCGCCGTACCGATGCACCACCTCGCATTGAGGTAGTGGGTGGAGGCACCAGCTTGTTGCCACTGAACGACTTTGGTGTTGTTGGCTCAGCGAGTGCCGCAGCGTTTTACAGCGTTGTTTCGCCCAATGGCATCGGCTTTCAACCGCGATTTCCACGCGTGCCATGTCGAGATTTTCCGACATATGTGTTGTTTCCAATTCGCGCAGGCCACGAAATATTAGAAAAAGACTATTGGTTTGATTCGGAGCTAACTTGTTTCCTGCGCGAGTGGAGCGGAACGCGGGGCGTATTTGAGACTGCGCCGCCGTGGACGGTTTCGCAACGAATTGCCTTTTTGGCACCTGTGCGGCGCAAGGCGCTAGATGGTGGAGAGTACGACGCATCACCCGCTGTAATCACGCGAACCGGGCAGCCGTGGACAACCTATTACTGGGGCTACCGCTTGGGCTTAGTGGCAAGTGCAGCGACGTGGGACGCCACAAATCTATCAAAGGTTCCGGAGCTCGCCACGTGGCCAAGTTTCCCAGATGCTAAGGACGACTTCGAACTGTCCACGCTGCCACCGCCGTGGATCGAAGAGGTCGTTGTCGAATACGTCAACCGTGTCGACTTTCCGGCTCAACCTGGGGGCCAGTATTTCTACGCGGTTCAAGCTTCAGACAAAGCGCAGCTCGACTCCATTGCTACGTGGCAGCGCACAGGCAAAAGCTTTAAGAGCGGGGGATACGTGAGTGCATGCCGTTTTTACGGCGGAAAAAATGGCGGGCCGAACACACATTTTTACAGCGCGGATGACAAAGAATGTGCTGCGCTCAAAGCTAATCCTCAGCTAAGCTTTGAGGGACAAACGTTTGCCGTGAACATGCCGCTGCCCAACAAAAACCCGGTCGCGGCTGCCACCTGTCCAGCGTCCAGCAAACCGCTTTTTCGTGTCTACAACAACGCATCAAAATCAAACGGTCGCTACGTTTCAAATCATCGATACTTGACTGAACAAACCGACGTTGCGCTGCTTGTCTTGCAAGGGTGGGCTGATGAGGGGAACGTCATGTGCGTACCGCTGTAAACGCTGCAAAGCGTAGTCGTCGAGCATTAATCAACTACATAAGCTTATGGTGCGTCTGATTTAGGTTTAGGCCTTGGAATCGGCCTCGGATGGTGATGCGGAAACCACGGTCGGAACCCGTAGTGGGGATATGGCCACCACAACGGTTGCGGCTCAATCACGTAGGCCGCTGACGAGCGCGGCTCAGTGAGTTCGAAGGCCAGAAACTGCGTGATTTGGCTCTTCCTGAAATTGTCGTCGCTGACGAACAGCAGCGTGCGATTTCCATTCGGCAAACGCGGCCCAAACGTCATGCCTTCGGTGTTGTCGAGCTTGTTCAAACCGAGGGTGTCGAAATTGAGAAGTAGCCGTTTCACCACCGGTGTGTACTGACCGGGCTTGAGCGCCGCCACGTTGAGCACGTCAGTGCCGTCACGCGTGTCGATCACATAAACGCGCAGCGAATTTCCCGCGCCGGGCGAGTAACTTCGCTCCAGCACCAGCATGCGAAATTGATCCATCATCAGGATTTCCGGCACACCATTATCGCCCTCGCCTTTCTCCGTCGCTCGCAGCGGAATCGCGTCTGGAATGTAGGCAATCTGGCGGATCGGATTGCCGGAATTGGCGTGATACAGCGTGAAGCGCGCGGGCCCGCCCACCGCGTCAACCGTGGGCTCAAGCCCGTCCTCATAAAGTGCTGCTTCCATCGACACCCACACGCCCTTGAAGTCGACCGTCAAGCTCATGCCCTCGAAGGTCAAATTGTCGCGCGGACCGTTGTCACCGGCCTTCATTTTGAACATCGGCAATGTGGGCAATTCGCGAATGAAGCTGCCGTCGAGTTTGACCTCGCGCACCGACGGATCAATGCCGAGTTTTTTGTCGCCCTCGCTTGTCCACAAGAGTGTGTCGGTCTCGGCGCGATAGCGGATCGATTCAGGATCAGGGATGTCCTTTGCCCCGACCGCCTTGCCGCCAAATGGCGTGCCGTCAGGGCGCTTCAACGTCACCACTGAGCTGATCTCTGGCGTGCCGAGCGTGCTGCCGCTCAGCGCGATTTTCGCGGTGTAAAAACGCGCCGCATTCAAGTCGGAGCGATCATCCGAGAGCAAGTAATAAACGTCTCTCGCCTCATCGTAATCAATGCCGGAAATACCCCCAAGCGTGGTGCCGAATGCGTCCATGCGATGCGGCAAAGTGGCCTCACCAATGAGGCGCAGCGCGTACCCGTTTGCGCGCGCCGCGGAGCCGCCGGAACCGGTCGGCTCGATGCTTGCGCAGCCGAACAAGGCGCTGGCAATCGCCACGGCGGCGACGATTTGAAGGCGGAAACTGCGGTTTGTCATGATGCGTCCGATGGCGGCAAAGCGATCCGCAATTTTGACGCAAAACGGCGCGCAGCGCTCGCAGAAAAATAGCGGCAACGCGGCTGCCAGCGTTGCTGCGATAGCATCAATACGTGTGCAACGCACATTCCAAATTTCATTCTCGGATTTTTAAATCTATGTCCATCGGCCGCCTCGATCATTACTCCATTCGCACCCTAGATCTTGCCTCATCCGAGCGCTTTTATACGCAGGTAATGGGCTTTGAAGTGGGGCCGCGTCCGCCGTTTAAATTCCCCGGCATCTGGCTTTATAACGGCGCGCCGCAGCCCGGCAGCAACGGCGTTGTGCACATCATCGGCATTGACTTAAACGATGTGCAGGGGCTGGTTGATTACTTGGGTGATGTTGACGTGGAGAAGCTTAAAGACGGCACTGGCACGGTCGATCACATTGCGTTTTTAGCGACCGACCGCACAGCATTGGTCGCGCGGTGCGATGCGCACAAGATTGCCATTCGTGAGCGCACAATTCCGGCGCTCGGCTTGCATCAGGTGTTCATGGAAGACCCGAGTGGTGTGACTATCGAGCTGAACTATCCGGCCAGCGAGGCACCGGCTTAGCGCCCGTCGTACGCATGGCAAACGCGCTGATCGTTGGCGGCTCGCTTGGCGGCTTGTTCGCTGCCAACCTGTTGCATCGAGCGGGCTGGGAGGTGCTGGTGTGCGAGCGCGCGGGTGAAGCGTTGTCGGGTCGTGGTGCAGGCCTTGTGAGTCATCCGGCGCTGTTCGCTGCACTTGCAGCAGCGGGCGTCAACGTCGATCCACGTGAGCCGCATGCTGATAGCGATCTCGGCGTGTATGTTGCTGATCGACGGGTGTTTTCAAGCGACGGATCGATCATTGCGCAGTGCGATTACCCGCAGGTGCTCGCTTCATGGCCGCGCGTGTTCGAGGTGTTGCGCAGCGCGTTGCCACAGCGCTGCTATCGGCATGCGGCGCACTGCGTGCGCGTAGAAACTAGTAACGAAAACGCCACCGCGCACTTTGCCGATGGCAGCGTTGAACAAGCAGATTTGATTGTGGCGGCGGACGGCGTGCGCTCCGTGATTCGTGCGCAGCTGGCACCCGCCGCGCGCCCGGTTTACGCGGGCTACATCGCATGGCGCGGCCTGGTGGAGGAGGCGAATCTGACGCCTGAAACTTGGGCCGCACTCGGCAACACGTTTGGGTTTTGTCTGCCTGAAGGTGAGCAGATTCTTGGCTACCCGGTGCGCGTGGGCTCGAGTCGCGCCTACAACTTTGTCTGGTATCGACCCGCCGATGACGCTGCGCTGCGCGCGATGCTTACTGATGGCAACGGGCTCGCTCATGCAGAGAGCATTGCACCGCCGTTGATTCGCAACGAGCTGATTGTGGCGATGCGTGATGCAGCACAACGGCTGTTGTCCCCTGCATTTGCGGAAGTGGTTACGCAAACAGCGCAGCCGTTTTTTCAGCCGATCAGTGATCTCATATCGGAGCGACTGGTGTTTGGCCGGACGGTGTTGCTCGGCGACGCGGCGTTCGTCGCGCGACCGCACGTGGGCATGGGCGTGACCAAGGCCGCGTCCGACGCGATGGCGTTGGTCGATGCGCTTCGCGGCACGCCCGACAACGTCGCAGCGGCGTTGGCAAAGTATGAGCAGGTGCGTGTCGAGGCGGGCCTCGCCGTGGTCGAACGTGGCCGACAGCTGGGCGCCTACATGCAGGCGCAAACCTCGTCTTCGGTGGAACGGGAACATGCTCTCATCTTCCGCTCGCCACAGCGCGTGCTCACGCAAACGGCGGTATCGCTGTAGTGGAATTCTGCTCGCGTCGCTCGTCGCGAGACGCTAATATCCATCCCGGTTCGGTTACGCGTGCATCGCGCAACTCAGTTTCTTTCTTGATGGCCTCTCTTGGAGTATTCATGTCTCACGTCACTCTTAACGCCAACCGTCGCAAAATCTTGCTCGCGGGCGCTGCCGCTGGTGCAACCACGGTCTCACCGTTTGCCATCAATTTTTTGAGCGCACAGACGCCGACCATCAAAATTGGCTTTCCGGTGCCGCTCACCGGCGCGTTCGGCGTTGAGGCGCAAGATCAAGTGCGCGCAGCTGAGTTGGCGATCAAAGAATTCAACGACGCGGGTGGCTTCAACGGCCGCATGGCGGAACTCTTGGTGCGCGACGACAAACTAAATCCTGGCGAGGCCGCCACGCGCACGCTAGAGCTGATCGAAAAAGACAAAGTTAATTTCATCGTCGGATCGCTATCCGCCGCCGTGCAATTGTCGATCAACAATGTCACCAAAGATCGCAAAATAATCTTCAACTCGATCAGTCAATCCGATGCGATCAACGAGGCGAAAGACTGGAGCAAATACACGTTCCATGAAGCGCTCAATCCGCACATGACGGCGGGTGCGGTGGGTCGTTACGCGTTTGCAAAATACGGCAAAAAAGTGGTGTTCCTTACAGCCGATTACGCGTACGGCCACGAGATGGTGCGCGGCTTTCAAACCGCCGGAAAGCCAATAGGTATTGAGGTGCTCGCCGACATTCGCCACCCGATTGGCGCGGCCGATTATTCGTCTTTTTTGCCGCGCATTCAAGCGCTGAAACCTGATGTGCTGTGCCTGTGTAATTTTGGTCGCGACTTGCTTAACTCGGTCAAGCAAGCCACCGATTTCGGTCTCAAGTCAACGACTAAATTGGTCGCGCCGGTGTTGCTGTACACCTCGCGCGTGGCGGGTGGCGCTGAAGCTTTCGACGGCGTTGTTGGCGGCACGTCCTACTACTGGCGGCTTGAAGACACAGTGCCGAGCGCCAAGGCGCTTAATGATCGCTATCGCAAAGCCTATGCAGGTGCGGTGCCGTCAGACTACGGTGCCCTTGGCTATGCAGGCGTGAAGAGCGTGCTCACAGCGGTTAAAAACGCGGGCTCAACCGATACCGACAAGGTGATCGAAGCCATGCGCAAGCTCAAGTACGATTTCTACAAAGGCAGCCAGTATTACCGCGAATGCGACCATCAATCGGTGCAATCGGTGCTCATCGTCGAATCGAAATCGAAAGATATGAAGGACAAAAACGACGTGTTCAATATCGTCTCCGTTGAGGCGGCAGGCGAGGCTCGGTTGCGCTCTTGCGTGGAGT
Organism: Burkholderiales bacterium; assembly: GCA_043721275.1. Taxonomy (GTDB): domain Bacteria; phylum Pseudomonadota; class Gammaproteobacteria; order Burkholderiales; family Casimicrobiaceae; genus Casimicrobium. Next base: position 24,871 of record JAYSRA010000083.1, on the reverse strand, counting down.
TGGGGCATAAGGCTTAGCGCGCAGATCGACGGCGCGTTTCCGTTCAGCCTGAGCCCGTCGAAGGCCAGGCCGCAGATGCGCCGATGAACCATTGGCCATCAACGCGCACTTCGACGAGCTCAGTGCGAACGCACAACGTTGACTCGATTGCCAACTGCCCGCACGGTATCGACGACGCGGTTCGCCACGAACTGCAGCCTATTTTTTTGCACGCATGGACATCAATCTCTTCCTCCTCCAACTCGTCACCGGCTTAGCCCTCGGCTCGGTCTTTGTACTGCTCGCGCTCGGTTTATCGCTGATTTTCGGCATGCTCACCGTGGTGAATTTTGCGCACGGCGCGTACTTTATGGTCGGCGCATCGATTGGCGCTTACTTGTACGGACTCACTGGCCAATTCTGGTTGTCGGTGGTGATTGTGCCGATTGCTGTGGGCGTGATGGGCTTGCTCACCGAGCGATTTTTGGTGCGCCCGTTGTACGGTCGCGGCATTGATTACCCGCTCCTGCTGACCTTTGGATTGTCGTACGTGCTGGTGGAATGCGTGCGCATCGTGTTCGGCATTGACGGCTTGCAGATGGGCACGCCCGCCTCACTGCGCGGTGCGGTGAACATCGGCGTGGGGCAGTTTCCGCTGTATCGTTTATTCCTGATTGTGGCAACGGCTGTCATCGTGCTCGCGCTGTGGTTGGTGATCGAAAAAACGCGCTTCGGGCTCATCATTCGAGCCGGTGCGCGCGACCCGGAGATCGTGCGCATTTTGGGCATAGACATCTCAAAAGTGTGGCTCATTGTGTTCGCCATTGGCACGGGTATCGCAGGACTATCCGGCATTCTCGCTGCGCCGATTCGCGCGGTGAATCCGGAGATGGGCATACCGGTGCTCGCTGAATCATTCGTGGTCACGGTGATCGGCGGCATGGGCTCATTGGTCGGTGCGGTGATCGCGGGATTGTTGGTGGGTGTGGTGTACAGCCTTACCTCGCTCTACGCGCCGGACTATGCCGAGATGTCGATCTTTGCGCTGATGGCGCTGGTGCTTTTAGTGCGACCGCAAGGATTGTTTGGCCGTCCCGGTTTGATGAGCTAGATGATGCACGCTTTCATCGCTTTTGTTACGCGCCATCGCGTGCTCGCCGTGGTGGCGTTTTTGCTGGTGTTTCCATTGATCATGCCGTACTCTGCGCTTGCCGTGAACGTGCTGATATTTGGATTGTTCGCGGTTGGTCTGCACGTGCTGTTCGGCTACACCGGCTTGCTCTCGTTTGGTCATGCTGCGTTCCTTGGCGTCGGTGGTTATCTCACCGGCATCAGCATGCTGTCGTTTGGATTGCCGTGGTGGTTAGCGTTGCCGATTGGCGTCGCGGCGAGCGCGCTGGTCGGGCTCATCATGGGCTGGTTGGCCATCCGCTCGCGCGGCATTTACTTCTCGATGGTAACGTTGGCGCTGGCGCAGTGCGTGTACTTTATTTTCTACAAAGCAGAGCGTTGGACCGGTGGTGAAAACGGCTTGCGCGGTATCAAAGTGGAACCGGTGCAGATGGGTGCATTCACCTTTGATCTGCTCAATCCGCTCACCAAGTATTACTTCATCCTCGCCTTCGTTGCGCTCGCGCTGTGGTTTGTGTCGCGACTGCTCGCCTCGCCGTTTGGCGCTGTGATGGAGACCATTCGCGAGAACGAAAAACGCGCGGCTGCATGTGGCTTTGATGTGGCCCGCAGCAAATTGCTGGCGTTTGTTTTATCGGCTGCGATCTGTGGTTTGGCCGGTGGTTTGAGGGCGCTGCATTTGTCCATCGTGCCGATAGATTCGCTGCACTATCTGACCTCGGGGCAGGCCATCATGATGTGCCTGCTCGGTGGCATGGGCACCTTCTTCGGTCCGTTCGTCGGAGCAGCGGCGTTCCTGTTAATTGAGGAGAGCGCGACTAACGTTACCAAGCACTGGCAGCTCGTCACCGGTGTGGTGTTCATCATCTTTGTGTTGTTCTTTCCCAAGGGCATTTGGGGCTCGTTGCTTGAGCGGATGAAGCGCTCATGAGCACACCCATTCTCGAAGCTAAAAACATCACGCAGCGCTTCGGTGCTTTTACTGCGGTCAACGACGTGAGCGTGAATTTTGCCGCAGGCAAACTCGCCGCCATCATCGGCCCGAACGGCGCGGGCAAGAGCACCTTGTTTAACGTGTTGTCCGGCGCGTTTGCGCCCACTGCGGGTGAAATTGTGTTCAACGGGCAAAACATCACAGGTATTGCGCAACACGATTTTGCGCGTCGCGGTATCGCAAAATCGTTTCAGATCACCAACCTGTTTCCGCAGCTCACCGCGCGAGAAAACGTGCGCGTTGCGGTGCAGATGCGCTACTCGCGATTCGCGATTTTCACGCCTCGCGCCAAGTTCACCGCATGGCTCGATGAGGCCGATGCGCTGCTCGAACGCGTGGGCTTGGCTGACCGGCGTGATCGTGTGGCGCGTGACCTGGCGCACGGCGAGCAACGCTGTTTAGAAGTGGCAATGGCGCTTGCCTGCGCGCCAAAATTGTTGTTGCTTGACGAACCCACCGCTGGCATGTCGCCGGAAGAAACGATGGTGATGATGCGGCTCATTCGCACGCTAGCTGACGAGCGCACGGTGATTCTGGTGGAGCACAAAATGAAGCTGGTGATGGGCTTGTGTGAACGCATCATCGTGTTGCATCACGGCGAGTTGTTGGCCGAGGGCACGCCGGACGAAATTCGCAGCAACGCGGACGTCAAGCGCGTGTATCTCGGGCAGGGCGCAACGAAATGACCACACCATTACTTACCGTTGAAAATCTAAACGCTTGGTACGGTCGCTCGCACGTTATTCAGGGCGTGAGCCTGACTGTAAGCGCAGGCGAAATCGTGACCGTCATGGGCCGTAACGGCGCAGGTAAAACGACCACGCTGCGCAGCATCATGGGCCTTTTGAATAAGTGCAGCGGACGCGTGCAATTTGATGGTGTCGACATGCTCGGCGTGCCGTCGCACCAGCGCTTTCACGCGGGTCTCGCGTACGTTCCCGAAGAGCGCCGCATCGTGCCGGGCCTTACGGTGCGCGAGAATTTGCGATTGGGCCTGATCGCATCCGCCGCGCTCAAAACGGAAGCGAAGCGAATCGAGGTCATCGCAGAAATTTTTCCGCGTTTAAAAGAACGATTGCCGCAAGAGGCCTCGTCGTTGTCAGGCGGCGAACAACAGATGCTCGCTATCGCCCGCGCTATGATGGCCGAGCCGAAAATGATCCTTCTTGACGAGCCGTCGGAGGGCATCATGCCGGTGCTGGTCGACGAAATGTTTGACTTGTTCGCCACCATGAAAAAGCACGGCACCACGCTGCTCTTGGTCGAGCAAAACGTGGAGCGTGCGTTGTCGATTTCTGACCGCGCCTACATCATGGATCAAGGTGTCGTGGTGCATCACGACACGGCGCAAAATCTGCTGGCCGATGCGGCGATTCAGGAGCGCTACTGCTCGGTGTAGTCGGGTACACGGCGGCAAACTAGCGTTAACAGCTTTTGCGTATCAGCGCCGTTATACCTGGGCTAAGCGTCGATTTATCAATAAATCGACTTTCTATAAAAACAAGTGACAGCCCAAGCAAAATATGTAACACAGAAAAAAGCTGTTGTCGCATAACCAATCAAATTGCGGTTCCGCCACAGCACAAAATGGTTGCTTTTGAGCGGCGCTTGCAACCGGCTGGTCACGGTATGATTATGCAAATGTCATTTTTTTAATGGCCTGCGTTTTAATCATGCAGTCATACAGCCACACGATGACATAGTCGCAAGGCCGCAAAGCCATCAGTCATAAATAAAAACGTTACTACGGGGAAATTGTTATGAATTCATCAGGGGCTAAGGTCAAGCGACCTTACCGAAAATTCGCGAGCACACTAGCGGCCGTAATTGCAGTTGGCGCGAGCTTAACGGCGTTGAGCACGGGCGTTTTTGCGGCTGATGCGATCCAGGTGGGCCGCTCACTCGCACTGACCGGCGCGCTCATGTCATACGGCGAGGCGAAGCGCGACGGCGGCGACGCCTACATCGGAAAGCTCAACCGAGCGGGCGGCATCAACGGTCGCAAAATTGAATTGACCACGTTGGACGATGCGTACGACGCGAAAAAAGTCGTCGCGAACATCAAGAGCATTGCGGCTGAAAAGCGCCCCGCCGCTTTTTTGGGCTTGTTTGGTGTGCCCACCGTGGCCGCCGCGTTGCCGGTGATTGAAGAGCTGCGTATCCCCACAGTGGGCCTCACCAGCGGGTCGCCCGCGCTACGCACGCCGACCAAGCGCTATGTGTTTCCGGTGCGCGCGAGCTACGCGGATGAGGCCGCGTACATCGTGCGCCACATCAAGACGTTGTCGTTTGCCAAAGTGGCCATCATTCATCAAGACAATGCGTTTGGCGAGCTGGTGCGTGACACCTTAGTCAAAGCGTTCGCCGCGGCGGACATCAAGACGACCGTTGACGTGAAGATTGCCTCCAACGGATCGGATGCGGAGGCGGCGGTGGACGCGGCTGCGGCCAGCAAGCCCGAAGCCATCTTTTTGGCGATGCTGTCAGGACCGGCCGGCGCCAGCATGCGTGCCATCAAAAAACGCGGCTTGGCTGGCATGTCGCTGTACACATTTTCGACCGTGGACGCGTCGGTGCTCACCAAAGAATTGGGCAAGGACGCCAGCGGCTTGGGCATCTCGCAGATTGTGCCGCTGCCAACGTCCATTCAGTCGAAAGTCGCCAAGGAATACATGGAGGCGTTGAAAGATTTGGGCCGCGGCACGCCGTCGTTTTACGGCCTTGAGGCGTTCATCGAAGCCAAGGTGCTAGTCGCCGGATTGCGTCGCGCTGGCAAAGACGCAGGCGACCCGGAAGCGGTGACGCGAGCGCTTGAAGGCTTGGGTGAATTTGACGCGGGCGGCTTCATCGTGAACTACAGCCGTGACAATCATCGCGGTGGACAGTTCGTTGAGCTCACCGTGATCGGGTCGCGCGGCACGTTGGTTCGGTAGCGCCAAAGTCACGCGGGCGATTGCCCTACACCAACCCCAGCGCCTGCAACACCCGCTCCGGCGTACACGGCTGTACATTCACGGTGGCATTGAACGGTGCTAGCGCATCGTTAATCGCGTTCATCACCGCCGCAGGCGCGCCCGCCGTGCCTGCCTCGCCCGCGCCCTTGGCACCGAGCTCGCTCGTCTTGGTCGGTGTCTCCACGTGGGCAATCACCATGTCCGGCATCTCACCGGCCATCGGCACCAGATAGTCCGCCATGGTCGCGTTTTGCATCTGCCCGTACGCATCGTATTTGCATTCTTCGAACAGCGCTGCGCCGATGCCTTGCACAATACCGCCGCGCATTTGCTCGTCAACGAGCATCGGGTTCAACACGGTGCCGCAGTCTTCAACGGCCCAGTGTTTAAGCAGTTTGACGAAGCCCGTTTCGGTATCCACTTCAACCCATGAGGCCTGAATGCCGTTGGTAAACGTGAAGCCATACGTGCGCGGCGTGTAGTGACGCGTGACCGTCAGCTCACTCTGAAACGTCATTGGCAACGTGTCGGGCCGGAAGTAGCCGACGCGGCCGATTTCACTTAACGGCATGCGCGTTGCGCCCGAGGCGATGTCGAAAACCTCGTTCATGCGCACATCAAGTGTGCCTTTGTCCACGTTGAGCATTGCCGCTGCGATATCCAAAATATTGCTGCGCAGCACCTTGCCCGATTGCAGCACCGCTTCACCCCCAATGCCCGCGCCGCGTGACGCCCACGTGCCGCCGCCGTACGGCGTAATTTGCGTGTCGCCGGTCACCACACGCACCTTGTCGATACTCACCCCAACGATGGTCGCGGCAATCTGCGCGAACACCGCCTCGGTGCCTTGACCTTGCTCGGTGACGCTCACAATCACCGTCAACATGCCGCTCGGTTCAAGTCGCAATGTCGCGCCATCCTGCGCTGAAATGCGCGCACCACCCACGCCGTAAAACGCAGGGCTTGGGTTCGTTACTTCGATCATCGCGGCCAAGCCGATGCCGCGAAAAATTCCCTTTTTACGCAGCTCGATTTGCTCAGCACGCAGCTTGTCGTAATTCATCAGCTTGAGCAACTTATCAAGGCATTGATGATGCGACAACGCTTCAAATTTCATGCCCGATGCGCTGGTGGTTGGATACGCATCATCAGCAATCAGATTCTTGCGACGGAACAACGCCGGATCCATGTTCAGCGCACGTGCGGCCTTATCCACGATACCTTCGGTGACAGCAACCGCAATTGGGTGGCCCACCGCGCGATATTGGCAAGTCACGTTTTTATTGGTGAACACCACGTCGAGCTTCGCGCGATAGTGCTTGTGCGCGTACGGCCCGCCGGTTAAGTTGACCACCTGATTGCCTTCAATGCCGCTGGTTCGCGGGTAAACGGAATAGGGCCCGATGGCCGTCAAATCATCGATTTCAAACGCGAGTATTTCGCCTTCTTTGGTGGCGGCGAGTCGCGCTCTTACGCGATGCTCACGCGCGTGAATATCGGTGAGAAACGATTCCATCCGATCCGCGTAGAACTTCACCGGACGCCGCAACATCACCGACAACGCCGCCGTCGCCATCTCATCGGGATACACATGCACTTTGATGCCAAACGAGCCGCCCACGTCTTTTGAAACGACGCGAACTTGCCCTTCAGGAATACCCAGATGCTTGGAGAAAATGTCCTGCATCATGTGCGGCGCTTGCGTCGCTTGATAGGCGGTGAGCGTGTGTTCCGCCGCGTTGTAATCGGCCACGATCACGCGGCCTTCGAGGCACACGCCGGTGTGGCGGCCGAAGTGAAACGTCCCTTCCACCACCACATCAGCGCGCGCGAATGCGTCGTCCACACCACCGGTATCTAGCTCGCGATGGAAACACAGGTTGTCGCCTAATTCCGCATGAATCGGCGGCGTGTAGGGAGCCAACGCTTGCTCCATATCCACCAACACCGGCAGCGGCTCCCAGTCGGCCTCGATCAGCGCCAGCGCATCTTCCGCCTGCACGCGCGTCTCGGCAACAATCGCCGCGACCGCTTCGCCCTGCCAGCAAGCACGATCAATGGCCACCGCGTGTTGCGGCGCGGACTTGATGCCCTTCAAATGTCCAAGCACGGCGACCCACGGCGTGCAATATTCAGCGATTGCGCGGCCATCAAAAATGGCGATCACACCAGGCTGTTTGCGGGCTTCATCGAAATTGAGTGAAACGATTTTTGCGTGCGCATGTGGGCTGCGAAAAAAAACCACGTGAGCAAGGCGCGGAAATTTCAAATCATCGGTGTAGGTGCCGCGACCTTGCAACAATCGTTTGGCATTGGCGCGAGGAATGCTGCGCCCGATGTAGCCGTTGGCGGCGGGTGAGTCAACGCTCACGGCAGGTGGTTGATGAGTGAATTCAGCGCGCGTATTCATGCGGCCACCTTTCTTGCAATCAGCACCGATTCAATGGCATTCACGACGGCCTGATAGCCGGTGCAGCGACAATAATTGCCGCTAATGATTTCGCGAATTTCATCGCGCGTTGCATCCGGCTTATCGCGCACCACTTCCATCGCAATCATCAACATACCCGGCGTGCAAAAGCCGCATTGCAACGCGTTGTGGGTGTGAAACGCGTCTTGCAATTCGCGCAGCTCGCCGCTGTCGGACAAGCCTTCAATGGTGTCGAGGCGTTTGCCGTCGCATTGCACGGCGAGGGTCAAGCAACCGCGCACCACTTCATCGTTCACGCGTACCGTACACGCGCCGCACACGCCGTGTTCGCAGCCGACGTGCGAGCCCGTTAGCTCGCATTGATCGCGCAAAAAATCGATCAAATGGGTGCGTGGCGCAACGGCCTTGGAAGTGCTGACGCCGTTGACGATAACGTCGATTTGTAGCGTGCTCATTGGGTGCTTCCGGTGACTAATTGACGCAGCGCGCGCAGCGTCAGCACGCGGGCGAGGTGATGTTTGGTGACGGCCTGCGCGTAGAGATCAGCACTCGGATCAAGCTCGGTGCTGAGAGCGGCGTTCATGGCGGCTATGTTGATTTCAGTTAACGGTTTGCCGTCAATTGCAGCCGCCGCAGCACGCGCCAAAATCGGCGTCGCGCCCATGCCCAGATAGCTCAATTGCAGCCCGTGAACGGTGTCGTTTGACGCGCGCCCCACCGCAGCCACGCCAACGATGGCATAGTCACCATGACGCCGCGCCAGCTCCAAGAAAACGTTGCGCGTGCCAGCTGCTTGCAACGGAAATTCGCAGGCGACGATGATCTCGCCAGCGACCAACTGCGTTTCGTATAAGTCGGTAAAAAATTCACGCGCGGCGATGCGCCGCTCACCGGTGGCACTCATCACGATGATGGCTGCGTCCAGCGCTACTGCGCACACCGGCCACTCCGCAGCGGGGTCGGCAAACGCGAGTGAACCGCCCAGCGTGCCGACGTTACGAATGGCAATGTGCGCGATGTGCGGCGCGGCCTGCGTCAATAGCGGCGCACGCTCGGCCACCAGCGCTGAGCGCTCAATGTCGCGGTGCGTGGTTAACGCGCCGACGCGCAGCGCGGTGTCGGTCAAGGTAATTTCGCGCAGCTCGGTGAGTGAGGAAATATCAATCAGAAGCTCGGGCTCAGACAGCCGCATATTGAGCGTTGCCATCAGCGTTTGCCCGCCCGCGATTAACTTCGCAGCATCGCCGTGTTGGGCCAGGAGTGTGAGTGCGTGCGGCACCGATGTGGCGCGTTGGTATTCAAATGCGGCGGCTTTCAACAGCAAAGCTCCCAGATAAGCGGTGGTAAATCTAGCCGTTCGGCCTGAGCTCGTCGAAGGCGGGGCCACGCTTGCGCAACGGCGTTGCGAGAGGTGGCGGGCACTTCGACGAGCTCAGTGCGAACGGAGTAAAGATGTTAAGTGAGTCAGCCGTTTGCTGCATGGGTCGACAGTGCGATTACGGTACTACTTCGGTGCTATTTGGGTGCTTTCGCATCACGCAGCCGCTCGCGCCACCAGGTCAGCGCGCGACCACGATTGCCGCTCTTCCACGCGATAACCACGTCGCCGACCGGCTTGGTCTCGGTGACGCGTTTGCTGATGAGCGTTTTGTCGCGCAGGTACGGGCGCGCGGCCTACCTGGCCAAATAGCCGCAACCGAGGCCCGCCACCTGCGCGTCGATCTTTGCCTGCATCGAGGGCACCACCAGCGTGTCTTGCCCCGACAGCAGGCCGCTGGTGCGCAGCGGCAGATGTCGCGCGCTGTCGCCGAGCACGATGGCGCGATGCGCTTTGATCTGCTCGTCGGTAATCGGATCAGGTAGATCGGCCAACGCATGTTGAGGTGAGACGCAGTAGGTGAACGGCACCGCGAACAGCGGCTGGGTGCTGATGCCCGCACCTGACGGCGGGTCGCTGCTGGCACCGATCACCAGGTCTGCGCGGCCATCAAGCAGGGCCTCCCACGAACCCACCAGCGCCTCTTCGTTGATGCGCAGTTTTGTTGAACAAGCATCACGAAAATAAGCCTCGACGTGCACTTGAAGCCACCGCCAAGGCAGGATCGCGTCGAGCACGATGCGAAGCTCCAGCTCCCAGCCGTCGGCGGTCTGCGCTATTTGCGATTGCAGCTGATCGGCTTGTTGCAACAGCGCACGGCCTTGCTCCAGAAGCACCTTGCCGCTGGCGGTCAATTCTGCGCGGTAACCGCTGCGGTCAAAGATTAGCGTGTCGAGACCGTCCTCCAGTTTGCGCACCGCGTAGGTGATGGCCGATGGCACGCGACCGAGCTCGTCGGCGGCACGCCCAAAGCTGCCATGACGGGCGATGGCGTCGAGAATTTCCAGGGCTTCAAGGGTGATTTTTAACATGTTCGCTATTTTTGAACAACTGCGTCAATTCTGCAAGCTTATGTGCAGGCTCGTTGATCGCCATAATTGGTCTTGTCCCGAACGCTAACAACGCAATCCGAAAGGAAATCATCATGCTGACACTTAGAAAATCCGAAGATCGCGGTCATGCCGATCACGGCTGGCTGCAAAGCCGATTTAGTTTTTCGTTTGCTGAATATCAGGACGACCAGCATGTGCATTTCGGTTCGCTGCACGTGATTAACGACGATTACATTGCGCCGGGGCAAGGTTTTGGCACGCATGGCCACAAGGACATGGAGATCATCACCTATGTGCTCGAAGGCGCGATAGCGCACAAAGATTCGCTGGGCAATGAGGGCGAAATTGTGCCCGGTGAGGTGCAGCGCATGAGTGCGGGCACTGGCATTCGGCACAGCGAATTCAATGCACGCAAAGATGAGCGCACGCATTTGCTGCAAATTTGGATCATGCCGAATCGCGTCGGCGGGCCTGCGTCGTATGAGCAAAAGTTTTACGACGCGGCGGACAAGCGCGGCAAACTTCGCCTCGTCGCATCGCCCGACGGTGCGCTGGGCTCGGTGACTATTCAGCAGGATGCGCAGATGTACGCGGGCTTGTTCGATGGCGCTGAATCGGCCACGCATGCGGTTGCGGCGGGTCGGCAGGTTTACGTGCACGTGGCGCGTGGTGCGGTCACGGTCAACGGCGTGGCGTTAAACGCGGGCGACGCTGTCAAAATCGAAAACGAGCCTAACGTACGAATCGAGCACGGCGAGCAGGCGGAAGTGCTGCTGTTTGATCTCGGGCAGTTTCAGTAACCGGAAATCAATTTATGTGAGAGCGGTGCCACCGCGAAATGCGCCTTGCGCCTTGCGCCTTGCAATGGCGATGTCGCGGTGACACTGCTCCCACAATCTCAAGTCACTTTTTCACCACCAAGGAACACAATCATGACATCAGTTGCAATCGTTTATCACTCCGGCTACGGCCACACCAAGGCCATCGCTGAGGCTGTCAACAAAGGCGTTGCGAGCGTCGCGGGCGTCACCGCGCACTTCATTAGCGTGACTGAAGTGGACACGCAGTGGGACACATTGGCCAAAGCCGACGGTATTATTTTCGGCGCGCCGACGTACATGGGCTCGGCCTCGGCCCCGATGAAGGCGTTCATGGATGCGTCAAGCAAAGTGTGGTTCACGATGGGCTGGAAAGACAAAATTGCGGCCGGTTTCACGGTGTCGGCCTCGCAATCGGGTGATAAGTTGTCGACCTTGCATCAGTTCGTGACATTTGCCATGCAGCAAGGCATGATCTGGGTCGGCACCGGCATGATGCCCGGCAACAACAGCAGCAAAGGCAGCGTTGAAGACTTAAATCGCTTGGGCTCGGCCACTGGACTGATGTCACAAGCCAACGCCGATCAAGGCGTGGAAGGCATCGCCGCCAGTGACTTCAAAACGGCTGAGGCGTTCGGCGCGCGCGTGGCGCAGTTTGCGGTGAAAAACTCGGCGTAGCTCGCCCCGGCGCTTCGTCGCCGGTAGGGTGGGCAACCTTTTGCCCACGTCGCTTTCGTGAGGCGGAAGTGATCGGGAAGCGGGCGACGCGTGGGCAACAAGTTGCCCACCCTACAGCCTTCAGCTTATTGATGAAATCGTTGTTTCATGTGGGCTAGACGTAAAAAACGCCAAAAGTCGACTTATCGCTTATTTTGCGCCTAGCCCTCGTTAAACCGGGCGTTCAGCCAAAAGCTGATTACTTCGCAGTGGTCACCGTTTCCAGTTTAATCACGCCGCAGCTCACGCGCGGACCGGCATTGCCGAGCGGTTGCGACACGTAATCGTCCGGGTCGCGGTGGGTGATCAGCGGCATGCCGATGATGCTGTAGCGACCCGGTGTAAGCGTGATGGTGTCGACCTCCTGCCGCGTGGTGCCAACGCCGTTTTCGTCGGCCTTGATGTTGAACATCGCCCCCGCGTGACGCAGGATGTGCGACGGGTCGTTATGCGGATGACCGTCGGGGTTGAAGTGCCCGCCGGTCTTTGTGCCATCGCCCGAACAGTCGGGCACCGCATGCACGTGAAAGCCGTGCTCGGCGTACGGTTTGAGCCCGCTAATCACCGCCTTTACCAACACGCGATTAGTGCCAACTTGAGTCAACGTGACGAGGCCAGTTGCCGTGAGGCCCGCCGCCGTAGCCGCAGTGGTCGGCTTCATTTCAGCAATGGCAACGACCGGTTTTTTCTCGTCCATCAAGGTCTGGCAGCCAGAGAGAAGAAGCGCGACGGTGACGGCGACCGCGGTGGCGGCGCTTGCGGTAGCGGTGCGGGTGAATTTTTGGGTCACAGAGGAGTCTCCTTTTTGGGCGGCGTAGCGCGAGTGGCGCAGAGCAGCGGCTTTGCTTGCAGCCCACAATGCTAAACGCTGCACGACAAATAAACGCAGGACTGCCAAACCGGGTTGGACAAAATTCTTCTTGTCGAAGCACGCTATGAATCGGCCGCGCCTCACCTTGCTGCGGCTGGTTTCACCTGCTACGCTAGCGGGCTTAAAGAAGGAGTTCTAAGTGAAATTTTCGTTGATGAGTTGCGTGGCCGTTTCGGTCGCCGCAGTTATTGTCTTGGCGGGCTGCGCCAACAATCAGGCACCGGTGATGAGCGTTGCGCCAACCGCGCCGATGAAGGTGAACGTGAGCACGCCAACGCTGGCAGCGGGTTACGTAAAGGTGGCAGCCACGCCTGGCTCGTCGCTGTATTTTGTCAATTTGAAAAACGGCGACACGCTCGCCTCGCCGGTGTTGATCCAGTTTGGATTGCGCGGCATGGGCGTGGCACCTGCCGGGGTCGAAAAGGCCGGCACCGGGCATCATCATCTGCTAATTGACGTGCCAGAACTCGATGTCAACGCGCCGATTGCTGTCTCCGATCAGCTGCGTCATTTCGGTCTCGGGCAAACCGAAGTCACGTTAGAGATGAAGCCTGGACAACACACGCTGCAATTGCTCATGGGCGACCAAAATCACATCCCGCATCACCCGGTGGTGATGAGCGAGCGGATTACGATCACGGTTAAGTAAGCTCCATCGCGCGGTTCGCTAGCGCGAACCGCGAATTTGAAACACCGCCGTTTCTCCGCGCACGTTTGGCAAAAATGTCACCTCATGACCACCCGCCAGCGCTGCGCGACGCTCAACTGTAATTCCCTTTTCCTGACAAAAAACATCAAAATCTTTAATGGTGGAAAAGTGCACGTTCGGCGTGTCGTACCACTGATAGGGCAAGCGTTTCGACACCGGCATACGGCCACCGACGCCGAGCTGCCAACGGACCGACCAATGGCCGAAATTGGGCAACGTCACGATGGCGCTTTTGCCTACGCGCAGCACCTCACGCACTAACGCCTCGGTGTGGCGAGTCGCCTGTAAGGTTTGCGACAAGATCACCACGTCAAATGCCGCGTTTTCGAAGAGATTCAAGCCGCCTTCGATGTTGGCTTGCAACACATTCAGGCCGCGTCCGACACAGGCCAGCACGCCGGCATCATCAATCTCCACGCCGTAGCCCTTGATGCCGCGCTCGCGCTGCAACCGTGCCAGCAATTCGCCGTCGCCACAACCGAGATCAAGCACCGATGCGCCGTGCGGCACCCACGCCGTGACCACATCAAAATCGGGGCGGACGTAGGCGCTCATACCTTGATGCCGTCAAACGTTGCGCGAAGCAGCGCGTGATATTGCGGGATAGGCATCAGGAATGAATCGTGGCCCTCCACCGACTCAATTTCGGCGAAGCTCACATCGTGTTTGTTCGCTAGCAGCGCGCTGACAATTTCTTTCGAACGCGCGGGTGAAAAGCGCCAGTCGCTGGTGAAAGCGGCGATGAAATACTTGGCGGTGCTCTTGGCAAACGCTGCTGCAAGATTGCCATCGAACGCCTGCGCCGGATCGAAATAATCGAGGGCTCGCGTCATCAATAAGTATGTGTTCGCATCGAAGTATCCAGCGAATTTGTCACCCTGATAGCGCAGGTATTTTTCCACCTCAAACTCGGCCTCAAAACCAAATTTATAGTCTTCGCCTTTGAGTGATCGGCCGAATTTTTCGCCCATCAAATCGTCCGACAAATAGGTCAAATGACCGAGCATGCGTGACAGTCGCAAGCCGCGTTTGGGCACCACATCATGCTGGTAAAAATGGCCGTTGTGAAAATCCGGATCAGTGCGAATCGCCTGTCGCGCGACTTCGTTAAAGCCTATGTTTTCCGCCGAGAGTTTCGGCGCGGCGGCAATCGCGAGCACGTTCCTCACTCGCTCCGGGAAATCAATCGACCATTGCATCGCCTGCATGCCGCCGAGCGATCCGCCCAAAATCGCCGCAAACGATTCGATGCCGAAATGGTCAGCCAGCCGCGCTTGCGAGCGCACCCAGTCGGCGACGGTGACAATGGGGAAGTCGCTGCCGTAGCGCTTCCCCGATTTCGGATCAATCGTGCTTGGCCCCGTCGAGCCGTGGCAACCGCCGAGGTTGTTCACGCCGATCACAAAAAACTTGCGCGTGTCGAGCGGTCGACCGGGCCCGATCAGGTTATCCCACCAACCTTCAGACTTGGCCGGATCGGGCGCATCTTTGTAGAAACCGGCCACGTGGTGATGACCGGACAACGCGTGGCAGACGAGAACGGCGTTGCTTCGCGCAGCGTTGAGCTCGCCGTACGTTTCGACCGTCAAATCGTAGCGGGCAAGCGTCGCGCCGGAGGCAAACACCATCGGCTGCTCAAAAGCAACTTCAAGCGGTGCAACGTAGCCGACGGAATCAAGTGCAGGAAACATAGTCAACAAAAAAGCCCGGAAGCCAAATACGGATATGGCTTGCGGGCTTGGTGTCAGTCGACTAATAGAGGAGTCAAAATACCAAAAAAAGTGACCGAGAGATCACTCTCTCGCTTTAGCCGTTTCGGTCATTTGATAAGCACATTCATGCTTTTCACTTGACCTCGCCCGCAAGCTGTAACTTCAAATCGGCGATATTCAATCATAGCTGATTGTTGGGCCAATCACCTAGAGCGCGTTTAATTTCGAAAGCGCGCTGATAATTTTGTCCGGCTCATCGGTACGCAGAATGCGGTTGGCCACCCCTTCGCAATCGGCAATGCTCGACGTCAAGACGCGCTGCTTGATGGTAAGCAGTTGCGCGGGGTGCATCGAAAAATTGCGCAATCCGAATCCAAGCAACAGGCGCGTTAAACGCAGCTCGCCGGCCATTTCTCCGCATACGGCAATCGGCGTGTTTAGCTTGTTTGCGGTGCGAATCGCCTGCGCGACCAGCTTCAGCACCGCCGGATGCAGCGGGTCGTAGAGGTGCGCCACCGCATCATCGGTGCGGTCAATGGCGAGCGTGTACTGAATGAGATCGTTGGTGCCAATCGACAAAAAATCGAGGTGTTCAGCAAAGTAGGCAAGCGACAGCACGGCCGCCGGAATCTCCACCATACCGCCGACCGGCACGTCGTTGTCGAAGGCAATTCCGTCGCGAACTAATTCAGCCTTGGCGCGGCTGATGAAGGCGAGCGTCTGCGCCACCTCATGCGCATTTGAAATCATCGGGATCAGGATGCGCAAGCGCCCGAAAGCGCTGGCTCGCAAAATCGCCCGCAGCTGCGTCATAAATAATTTGGGCTCAGCCAGACACAACCGAATGGCACGCAGACCGAGCGCTGGATTATCGCTAGGCCGATCACCTAAACCGGGCATCCGTTTATCCGCGCCGAGGTCAAACGTGCGAATCGTTACCGGACGGCCCTGCAAGCCGGTCACGACCGCGCGATAAGACTCGAACTGCTCGTCCTCGGTCGGCAAATCGTCGCGATGCAAAAACAAAAATTCAGAGCGAAACAGGCCCACGCCGTCCGCCCCGTTTTCAAGGCAGGCTTTGGCGTCACTCGGCAACTCGATGTTGGCATTCAAGTCAATCGGCGTGCCGTCGAGCGTCACCGCGCGCGTCGCCACCAACCGCGTGAGCTTCTTCCGCTCCAACCGCTGTCCGCTTTGCTTAAGCTCATATTCTGCGAGCACATGATGATCGGGATTGACGATCACCAAGCCGTTGTCACCGTCAACGATCAACGACTCCGCTTCACGAATCAGCGAGCGTGCGTTGTGCAGCGCGACGACCGCTGGAATGCCCAGCGAGCGCGCGACGATGGCGGTGTGCGAGGTGGCACCACCGACATCGGTCACAAACGCGGCAAAGGCGGATTCTTTGAAATGAATCGCGTCAGCGGGCGACAAGTCATGTGCAATCAGCGCGGTCGCGTGCGAGGGATTGATCAGCGGCAGCTCGCTCGGTTTGCCCATCAGCGCTTTGACGATGCGCTCCACCACCTGCACCACGTCATGCGACCGTTCGCGCAGATAGGCGTCTTCAAACTGCTCAAACTGCTCGACCAGCGTTTTCATCTGCTGCGTCACCGCCCACTCCGCGTTGCACTGCTGCTCTGCAATCAATCGCTTGGGTTCCTTGGCGATTTGCGCGTCGGTCAAGATCATCCAATGCACATCGAGAAACGCGCCAAATTCAGCGGGCGCATCGTCGCCCTTCATGCGCTCATGCAACGCTTCAAACTCGGCGCGAACGGTGGCGAGCGCCGTGTCAAAGCGCTGCAATTCGTTGTCAATCTGCTCCGGCGCAATGTCGTAGTGCGCCACCTCCAGCGTCGCATGCGACACCAACTGCGCGCGCGCAATGGCAATGCCCGGTGCCGCAGCAACGCCGTGCAGGACGAAAGAAATTTTAAAAAAAGGCTCGGTAGGTGCGTTCACTCTAGTATGGTATCAAGTGACGGCGTTAGGGGCACGCTGACACCAGCTCGCGGTTCAAAAGACGCGAAATATGCGCCGCCGTCCGCTTGCCGCAACGGCGCGAGAGTGTGCCGCCTGCACCTTTTTTGCTGCACCACGGCAAAATAGCGCCATGCTTCGTTTAATTGACCTAACCCTCGCCCAAGGCTCGGTGCCGCTGATCGAGCGCGCCACCCTGACCATCAACCCTGGCCGCAAGGTCGGCATCGTCGGTGCTAACGGCGCTGGCAAATCGACCTTGTTTTCTGCACTGCGCGGATTGTTGACTGCCGAGCGCGGCGATATTTCTATGCCCAACGGTTGGGTGATCGCGCACGTCGCGCAGGAAACGCCGCCGTCTGAGCTAACCGCGCTGGAGTACGCGCTGGATGGTGACACCGAGCTGCGTACCATCGAGGCTGCGCTCGCCGCTGAGACAGATTCTCCCAACGCTGATGCCACCAAACACGGCGAAATTCTCGCCCATTTGTACGAGCAGATGGAGCATGTCGGTGGCTACGCAGCGCCCGCTCGCGCTGCCGAATTGTTGGCCGGTTTGGGTTTTGAAAACGACATGCAGAGCCGCGCGGTGGCGACGTTTTCCGGCGGCTGGCGGATGCGCTTGAATTTGGCTCAAGCGCTGATGTGTCGCAGTGATTTGTTGTTGCTTGATGAGCCGACCAATCACCTCGATTTAGATGCGGTGATGTGGATCGAAGATTGGCTTTCGCGCTATGCGGGCACGCTGATGGTCATCACCCATGATCGCGATTTTATTGATCGTGTTTCCGATCAAATTTTGTACTTCGACACGAGTGATCCCAAGGGCCCCGCCAAGCTCAAACTCTACACCGGCAATTATTCAAGCTTCGAAGATCAGCGCACCGTCGAGCTCTCGGTGCAGCAGGGCGCGTTTGAAAAACAGCAGCGCACGATAAAGCATTTGGAATCGTTCATCACCCGTTTCAAAGCTAAAGCCACCAAGGCTGCGCAGGCACAGAGCCGCGTGAAAGCGCTGGAAAAACTGGAGCGAATTTCGGCGGCGCACGTGGATTCGCCGTTCACCTTCGGCTTTAAAAAGCCCGAGGGCGAGCCGCGTCAGTTGCTTAAGTTTGCCGATGTGTCGCTCGGGTACGATGACAAAAATATTCTCACCGACGTGAGCTTTTCGTTGCTGCCGAATTCACGCATCGGCTTGCTTGGAAAAAACGGCGCGGGTAAGTCCACGCTGGTCAAGGCGATTGCCGGTGAACTCAGCGAGCGCACGGGCGAGCGCATCGAAGGTCAGCACCTAAAAATCGCGTATTTTGCGCAGCATCAACTGGAGCAATTGCGCAACGACGAATCGGCGTTGTGGCATCTCGACCAGCTCGACAAAATGCTCTCGGAAACGCGTGGCTACCCGCGTGCGCGCGAGCAAGAGCAGCGCAATTTTCTCGGCGGCTTTGACTTTCGCGGCGATCGCGTGACTGAAGCGGTGGGCGTGTTTTCAGGCGGCGAACGGGCACGTTTAGTGCTCGCATTGTTGGTGTACGAGCGGCCGAATTTGCTGCTGCTCGATGAGCCAACCAACCACCTCGACATGGAGATGCGCCAAGCGCTCACGCTCGCGCTGCAAGACTACGAAGGCGCACTGGTCGTGGTCGCGCATGATCGGCACATTCTGCGCGCTTGTTGCGACGAACTGTGGCTGGTGGCCGATGGCACGGTGAAGCCGTTTGATGGCGATCTGGATGACTACCGCGACTGGTTGCGTGAGCAGCGGGTGAAGCCTGCAAAAGTGAAGGCCGCAAAACCGGGCAAGGCAGTCGCGGAAGTCGTGACCAAGCAGGAGGACAAACGCGTTGACGCCGAAGAGCGCCAGCGCCTCGCCACAGCCCGCCGTCCAATGCAAAAACGCATTGATTCCATCGAGAAAGAACTCGCGAAATTCACCGCCACCCGCGACCAGCTTGACGCATGGCTTGCCTCTGAAAATGCCTACGCCGCCGACGAGGCGTCCACACTCAGCGACAAGACCCGCCAGCGCGGTGAGCTGGCAGCGAAAATCGCACTGCTCGAAGAAGAATGGATGCAAAAGCAGGAAGAGATGCAGTGGGTGCGGTAGTCGGCGATATTCCCGTCGTTGACATCGCTGCGTTTGACGGAGATACAGCGCGTCTCGGTACAGCGCTTGGACGCGCGGCGCGCGACATCGGCTTTTTCTGCATTACTGGACATGGCGTTGCATCGTCGCTGATTGACGCTGTCTTCGCGCAATCAAAGCAATTTTTTGCGCAAGAATTAGCCGAAAAAAATGCGCTCTCCATCCGCCATTCTCTGCACAATCGCGGTTACGTGGCACTGGGTGAAGAGCGGCTTGACGCGTCGAAACCCGGCGACGTGAAGGCCGCATTCAACATCGGTCTTGACTTGCCGCCCGATCATCCGGAAGTGCTTGCTGGCAAGCCTTTTCGAGGCGTCAACGTGTGGCCCGATCCGACGACGTTGCCGGATTTTCGCGCGATGATGGTTGAGTATTTCAACGCTTGTCATCGTCTCGGAATGCGCCTGCATCGCGCGCTTGCGCACGATCTCGGTGTCGCAGAAAACTTCTTCGACGACAAGCTCCATAAGCCGCTCGCCACGCTGCGCCTACTGCACTATCCGCCGCGTCCCGAACGCTTCGAGGCGGGGCAAATCGGCGCGGGCGAACACACCGATTACGGCAATCTCACGCTGCTTGCGACGGACGATGTGGGCGGGTTGGAGGTGCGCACGAGGAGCGGCGATTGGATTTCACCGCCCACGATTCCGGGTGCGTTGATCTGCAATATCGGTGATTGCCTGATGCGATGGACCAACGATATCTACGTGTCGACGCCACATCGCGTGGTCAATCCGATCGGCCGCGAGCGATATTCAATTGCGTTTTTTCTCGACCCGAATCCGGATGCGCTGGTCGAATGTTTACCAAGTTGCGTGAGTTCTGATCGACCGGTGCGATACGCGCCAACCACCGGCGCGGCGTATCTCAAATCACGACTCGACGCGACGTATTTTCATCGTAAAAAAGGCCAATAGCTTTTTGATGAAAGCCCTATTTAGCTAGGGCTTAGCGCCGTTTGATTTGTAAGTCGATAAGTGTTGTTTTGTGCCACTAAGCCCAATTAAAATGGGCGTTACAGCATAAAGTTATAAGCCTTTAGGAGCGGTGTAAGCAGCGATAATCGCCACTTGCACCGCGCCCACGTTCGCCGTCGTCAATCACGGGTACGTGTAAAAACCACGCCCCGTCTTACGCCCCAAATAACCCGCTGCCACCATTTCTTTGAGCAGCGGTGCAGGGCGGTATTTCGGGTCGTTGAAGCCTTCGTAAAACACGTTCATCACCGCGATCATGATGTCGAGGCCGATCATGTCGGCGAGTGCTAGCGGGCCGATCGGTTGGTTGGTGCCGAGCTTCATGCCGGCATCGATGTCTTCTGCCGTGGCGAGCCCTTCTTGCAGGCAAAAAATCGCTTCGTTAATCATCGGGCACAAGATGCGGTTGACCACAAATCCCGGTGAATTTTTCACCGTGATCGGCGTTTTGCCGAGCGCTTTGGCCAAGTCTTGCGCGGTGGCAATCGTCGCGTCGCTGGTGGCTAATCCGCGAATCAATTCGACCAACGCCATCATCGGCACCGGGTTAAAAAAATGCATGCCGACGAAGCGATCTGGGCGTTTGGTTGCGGCAGCCAATTGCGTGATCGAGATTGATGAGGTGTTGGTCGCGATGATGGTGTCGGACTTGAGCGCGGCGTCGAGCTCTTTGAGGATTTTGACTTTGAGCGCTTCGTTTTCGGTTGCGGCTTCGATCACGTAATCGCAGCCAGCGAGGTCGGCGAGCATGGACGTGGTCTTCACGCGCGCCATAGCAGCGGCCTTCACTTCCGCTGTGATTTTTTCTTTTTTAACCAGACGATCAAGGCTGCCACTGATCGTCGCCAAACCTTTTTCCAGTGCCGCCGGATTCACGTCGAGCATCAGCGCGTCGATGCCCGCTACGGCGCACGCCTGCGCGATGCCGTTGCCCATGGTGCCAGCGCCGACGATGCCTACGAGTTTGATAGTCATGTTTTTTGTTTCCTAAAGTATTACTAAGATTTTACGATTCGAGGCGTGGTGCAAAATATCTACGATGACACAAAATAATTTGACCGTAGGCGTTGGCGCCGCGCTCGCCGCCGGACTGATGTGGGGCTTGGTGTTCGTGGCTCCGCTGTTGTTGCCTGACTATCCAGCGACGCTGTTGACGTTTGGGCGCTACCTCGCGTTTGGATTGGTGACGGTGCCGATTGCGTGGTGGCAGCGCGAGAAACTGCGCAAGTTGACGCGGGCGGATTGGTGGCTGGCGGCTCGACTTTCTTTGGTGGGAAACATTGCGTACTACCTAGCGCTCTCTGCTGCCATTCAGCTCGCGGGCGCGCCGCTGCCGACGCTGATTATTGGCACGTTGCCGGTGGTGATTGCGGTGTGTGCGAACCTCGGAGATCGCCAGTTTTCGTGGGCGCGGTTGCTGCCATCGCTGTTACTGATCGGACTCGGTTTACTGTGCGTGAATGCCGATCAACTGGAGCGGCTCGATGCGAAAAATACGCTGAACGCCTACCTGACGGGCGCGGCACTTGCAGTGGTCGCAAACGCTGCATGGACGTGGTATCCGATTCATAACGCGCGTTGGCTGCGCGCGCATCCGTCGCACACGTCAATGACTTGGGCGACGGCGCAAGGTGTGGTGACTTTGCCGATGGCGTTGCTTGGGTTGCTGGCGTCGATTGGGTATTTGAAAACGATAGGCGATGCGCGGTTTGCTGAATCAGTGTGGGGGCCGCAGCCGTTGAAATTTTGGTTGTTGATGGTGGTGATTGGATTTTCAGCGTCTTGGCTCGGCACGTTGCTGTGGAACATCGCGAGTAAAAACACGCCGACCGCATTGACGGGTCAATTGATTGTGTTCGAGACGTTGGCGGCGCTGGGGTACGCGTATCTTGTGTATCAGCGCGCGCCGAGCGGTTACGAGATGGCGGGCATTGCGTTGCTGGTGCTGGGCGTAATTGTTGGGGTTCGGGCGCTAGCTTCGACGAAACCGTAAGAGCGGCTCCTACATTAGCTTCCACGGCAGCGTTTGCCCCACCGTCAACGGCACAATCGTCTCATCCCCAAACGCAAATTCGCTAGGTGGCGTCCAGCTTTCGCGCTTGAGCGTGATTTGCCCAGCATTGCGTGGCAAACCATAAAACTCCGCGCCAAACCGGCTTGCGAAATCGTCCAGCTTGTCGAGCGCACCGACCGAATCAAACGCCTCTGCATACAACTCTAGCGCCGCGTGCGACGTGAAGCATCCCGCTGCACCACAGCACGCTTCCTTATTATTTTTCGCGTGCGGCGCGCTGTCGGTGCCGAGAAAAAATTTAGCGGAGCCCGACGTTGCGGCTTTCAATAACGCCTGTCGATGCGTCTCGCGTTTCAGTATCGGAAGGCAATAAAAATGGGGACGAATTCCGCCAGTAAAAATCGAAGTACGGTTGTAGAGCAGGTGCTGTGGCGTGATGGTGGCGGCGACGTTGGCACCGCTGGCAGCAACGAAGTCGGCGGCCTCCGAAGTTGTGATGTGTTCCACCACTATTTTTAGCGCCGGAAAATCGCGAGCGATGTGTTGCAACGAGCCTTCGACAAACAACGCTTCGCGATCGAATACGTCGGTCGTCGGGTCGGTGACTTCACCGTGGATGCACAGCACCACGCCGAGGCGCTGCATCGCCTCCAGCACCGAGTAAACCTTGGCAAGCGCGGTGACGCCCGAGTCGGAGTTAGTGGTGGCTCCCGCCGGATAGTATTTGAAGGCATGCACGAAGTCGCTGCTCGCAACGCGTGCGACTTCGTCAACCGTCGTTCCATCAGTCAGATAGAGAGCCATCAACGGCGAAAAGGGCGCGCCAGCGGGCACCGCGCGCAGAATGCGGTCGCGATAATCGGCGGCCATTGCGACGGTGGTCACGGGCGGTTTCAAATTCGGCATCACCAGCGCGCGTCCAAACTGCCGCGCTGTGAACGGCACCACCGACGCCATCGTTGCGCCGTCGCGAAAGTGGAGGTGAAAATCGTCGGGTCGCCCCAAAATGATGGTGTTTTGCATGCCGATTGTCCTCAACGTCTGCGCAAACTGCTAGGATTGAATTATGGCTTCCCGTTCTGCACCAACACCAGCAACCGCTGATCGCGCCGATCACGCGGGACACACACACGTCGCCGTTGAACCGACAACCGCAGCAGGTGTGGCGCTGGCGCGCCGGTTAGTCAAAGAAAGTGGTGGCCGCAACACTGAGGCGCGGCGAAATGTGCTGG
This sequence comes from Burkholderiales bacterium, assembly GCA_043721275.1. Classification (GTDB taxonomy): domain Bacteria; phylum Pseudomonadota; class Gammaproteobacteria; order Burkholderiales; family Casimicrobiaceae; genus Casimicrobium. The sequence goes on along the minus strand of JAYSRA010000083.1, from coordinate 1,770 downwards.
CCTGCCTGATCGCGGCAGGACGGGCGCTGTCGCATGCCGAGATTGAGGCGCAACTCGCCGACACCGACTTAGATCGGGTGACGCTATACCGCGTGTTGGAATGGTTAGTTGAACAGTCGCTGGCGCACCGCGTGGGCGGCTTGTCGGGCTTTGATCGAGCCATGCGCTTTGCATTCAGCCGCCCGGAACGGCGCAGTGCGCACGCCCATTTTCAGTGTGTGCAATGCGGCACCACGATGTGTCTGGATGATGTGGCTGTGCCGGAGTTGCCCGTGCCAGGTGGGATTGAGCTTCAGGGCATCGAGCTGGCTGCGTTCGGATATTGCGCGCCCTGCAGTATCGCAAATCGTACATTGGCCGCTGAAAACAGTGCACGATGACAGTAACGTTTGAAGAGTAGCTATAATCCGGCGCCGCTCATGACGCATCAATAAATTGCCAAACTGTGAGTAGGCCGCGCCGTCGATTGCCACGATGGCACACATAATTGACCTGTAACGTATCGGTAGAGTCCTATGTCCACAATCAAGGCCAAAGCGGCCCCCGCCGCTCGCGGCAAAGTCGCCAAAGCGGTTCCCAGCAAAACGCCAGCCGCGGCCAGCAGCAAATCGATCCCAGCGGCCAGCAAACCGGTTTTGGCTGCTGCGGCTCCACCTGCGGTTAAACCGGTGGCTCACACCCCGGTCAAAGCGGCCCCCAAGGCCGCAACTGTGCTGTCAATGAATGGTCACAAAAAATATGCTGACCTGACCGAAGCTGAGGTGCTCAAGCAGCCTGAGTCGGAGTACATGAGCAAAGAGCAACTGGCTTTTTTCAAAGAGAAGCTGGTTGAGCTGCGCGGACAAATCCTGCACAACGCCACCGATACGGGCGAGCATCTTCGTGACAACGAGGTGGCCACCGACCCGTCGGATCGGGCCACGCAGGAAGAGGAATACACGCTAGAACTTCGCACCCGCGACCGTGAGAGGAAGCTGCTGAAAAAAGTGGACAAGGTCATTCGCATGGTCGATGACGGCAGCTTCGGCTGGTGCGAAGAAACTGGCGAGCCGATTGGCTTGGCGCGGCTAATTGCACGCCCGACCGCAACGCTTTCGATTGAAGCGCAGGAACGCCGTGAGCGCATGCAGAAACTCTACGGCGACTAATCGGCCCAAGTGTCGGCCTCCGCCTACACGGCGCTGAGCGCCATCAAGCTATTCTTAACTTCATTTCCTGCCCCGTTTCATCAAGGACTAAAAAAATGAGTGCACCTTTCTCCCTTCCGCCGCTTCCGTACGCCGACACGGCGCTGGAGCCACTAATTTCCGCCAACACGTTGTCGTTCCACTACGCCAAGCATCACAAGACTTACGTCGACAACCTGAACAAATTGGTAGAAGGCAAGGATTTGGCGAGCATGTCGCTAGAAGAAATCATCCACGCCTCGGCAGGCAAGGCCGACATGGCGGGCGTGTTTAACAACGCCGCTCAAGTGTGGAATCACACCTTCTACTGGAACAGCCTGAAGCCCAATGGCGGCGGCAAGCCGACTGGCGCTATTGCCGCAGCCATCGATAAAGACCTCGGCGGTTACGACAAATTCAAGGCCGATCTTTCAGCCGCTGCCGTGACCCAGTTCGGCTCCGGCTGGGCGTGGCTGGTGTCAGACGCTGGCACGCTCAAAATCGTTAAGACTGGCAATGCAGAAGTGCCGTTGACCAAAGGTCAAAAGCCTTTGCTGACCATTGACGTGTGGGAACATGCCTACTACCTCGATTATCAAAATCT
>JAYSRA010000082.1:0-31623 GCA_043721275.1 Burkholderiales bacterium | reverse complement strand
GGTTCATGGGCATGACGGTGCTCCAATGCTTGAAATGCGTAACTGTACGCAAATACAGCATTACCGTCAATACTTCCTGAGCCAGCTTGCTAATCAGGTATCAACTAATGTTAAAAAGATAAGAGGTCTACCGAACTCATTGCGTCTGAGTTCTTGCATTGTGGTTCTTTTAATGCGCATGTCAAGGCAAAGGCGGCACGAACTCAATGCCAAATCTTCTGCCCAATTCACCGAGCTTTTCATCAAGTGTCCAGAGCGTTGCATCGGGCGTCACGCAGGCGCTGGCCAGCAGGGCGATATCCACAAAACCGCAGCCTAGGCCGCAGAGTTTTTCGCGTTCGATGAACGCCATAACCTCCGTGAAGCTGGCCGAGTGCGCTTGCCCAAGTAGCGCGATGTCACCCAACGTTTGCTGACGCGGCGCAGGAGGCGTGCCGCAGGCAATTTCTGCGAGCAGCATGGGATGGCCGAGCACCCGGTCACGTTCGATCAGACTCACTAACGTGCTGTTCACATTGCGAAAATGTGCCACCCACACGGACGTGTCTACCAGCACGTTCATTTGAGCGCTGCCACCTCACGGCGGCGCGGCACATCGACCATGTCGGGCGCACGTCCGCCGAGCGCTGCCAAGCGCTTTCCTGCTTGCACGCGCACAAACGTGCTCACGGCTTCGCGAAATAGATCTGCCTTGTCCATCTGCGGGTCGGCCAATTCAAGCGCCTTTTGATACAGCGCGTCGTCAATGGTGATGGTGGTGCGCAAGGTGTGCTCTCAACGAAGAATCTAACTTGATGCGTTATTACATCAATTTAGATGCAGGCACAAAACTCCGGTTGCGAGGCGGGGATTATTCCCACTCAATAGTCGCAGGCGGTTTCCCACTAATGTCATACACAACTCGGTTAAATCCGCGCACTTCGTTAATGATGCGGTTTGAGACTTTCGCGAGCAACGAATGCGGGAGTTCGGCCCAGTGGGCGGTCATGAAGTCTGTGGTTTGAACGGCGCGTAGGGCGACTACGTTTTCGTAGGTGCGGCCATCGCCCATGACGCCTACGCTCTTTACCGGGAGGTAGACGGCGAAGGCTTGGGCGGTGGCGTCGTACCAGCTTTCAGATTTGTGCTGTCCTTCGACGGGCTCAGGACGAACGGGCGTAGCGCGAAGCTCTTCGATGAAGATCGCATCGGCGCGGCGCAGTAGATCTGCCGCTTCACGAGTGACCTCACCCAGTATGCGCACACCAAGGCCGGGGCCGGGGAAGGGGTGGCGGTAAACCATTTCGCGTGGCAGGCCGAGGGCTACGCCCAATTCGCGAACTTCGTCTTTAAACAATTCACGAAGTGGTTCAAGCAGTTTCAGGTTCAATGTTTCTGGCAAGCCGCCCACGTTGTGATGCGACTTGATCGATTTTGCTTTGCCGGTTTTGCTGCCCGCGCTTTCGATCACGTCGGGGTAGATGGTGCCTTGGGCGAGCCATTTGGCGGCGGGCAATTTCGTCGCCTCGGCTTGGAAAACTTCTACGAATTCGCGGCCAATGATTTTGCGTTTTTGTTCGGGATCAGTGACGCCTTTGAGATGGCCGAGGAACTGATCGCTGGCATCGACGTGAATCACTTTCACGCCGAGATTTGTGGCGAACATGTCCATCACCATCTCGGCTTCGTTTAATCGCAGCAAGCCATGATCGACGAATACGCAGGTGAGCTGCGCGCCGATTGCTTTGTGAATTAGTGCTGCGGCAACGCTTGAGTCGACGCCACCCGACAGGCCGAGAATGACTTCATCTGCGCCGACCTGTTCGCGGATTCGCGTGACGACTGTGTCGACATAATTCGGCATCGTCCACGTCGGAGCTGCGGCACAAATGTCGAGCACGAAGCGCGAAAGAATCGCCTTGCCCTGCTTGGTGTGCGTGACCTCAGGATGAAATTGCACGGCGTAAAACTTGCGCGCTTCGTCGGCAATGCCAGCTACCGGGCAGCTTGGCGTGGACGCCATGAGCTTGAATCCGGGTGGCATTTCGGTGACCTTGTCGCCGTGGCTCATCCACACATGCAACAGGCCGTGACCTTCTGCGTTTTGCACGTCCTGAATGCCTTCGAATAATTTCGTATGACCGCGCGCACGAACCTCAGCGTGGCCAAACTCACGATGATCGCTGGCCTCGACCTTGCCGCCCAGCTGCACGGTCATGGTGAACATGCCGTAGCAAATGCCGAGCACTGGCACGCCTTGCGTGTACACCGCTGCGGGCGCGCGCAAATCGTGCGCCTCGTAGGTGCTGGCGTGGCTGCCGGAGAGGATTATGCCTTCGGGGTTGAACTCACGAATGAATTCATCGCTCACATCGTTCGGATGGAGCTCGCAATACACGCCCATTTCGCGCACCCGGCGCGCGATGAGTTGGGTGACCTGAGAGCCGAAATCGAGGATGAGAATGCCGCGTGCCATGTGTTTGGGTCCTGACGTACCGAGACTGTCGAAAAGGAGGGGCGAAAACTCAAAGGGGCCGTGAGGCCCCTTCAGTGTCGTTGCAAAATTACTTCTTGGCGGGGGGCTGCGCTGAGGGCGCGCCCGGTGCAGCAGACGCGGGCTTGGGTGCCTCGGGCAGTTTGAGGCCCTCTTTTTTCAGCGCCGCATCAATGCGTTGGTCGAGGTCAGCAGACATCGAATCGGCCCATTTCATGGCAGTTTGAAACGTTTCAGCGTTGACCTTGGCTTGGCTGCCCAAAAGTTTTTTGCCGAGCGTGCTTTGGTAGAACTTGAGCAACTCAGCAACCTCTGGGCCAGTGAATTGATTGTGATAGACGAGGGTGACTTGTTCGATCAAACCGCCACCGCCTTCAACTTTTGCGTTGAGGCCCGCGAGGAACGTGTCGCGAATAAGCGTGAAGCCCTTGTCCGGAAATTTCGGGTCAAGCTGCTTGATGCCGGGCACCCAGCTTTGCACGGTGTTGTTGGCGATTTGCTCGGGAATGGCCTTGACGCCGGTGATTTCGAGCAGCGTCTTGATCTGCGCGCGCTTGGCATTGGTCAGCTCATCGGCGTGAACCGCAGCGGCGAAAAGCGCGATTGAAGCCGCAGCGAGGAGGATTATTTTTTTCATCATAAGAAGTTAGTCAGCGTGATAGTTGGGCGCTTCTTTGGTGATCTGCACGTCATGGACGTGCGATTCACGAATACCGGCACCGGTGATTTGTACGAACTCTGCGCGCTCGTGAAGTTCCGCAATCGTCGCGCAGCCGCAATAACCCATGCCCGAGCGAATGCCGCCTTCGAGTTGATGCACCACTGAGCTGACCGGGCCTTTGTAAGGCACCCGGCCTTCAATGCCCTCAGGCACCAGTTTTTCGGCATTGTTCTCGGCGTCCTGAAAATAGCGATCACGAGAACCGGCCTGCATGGCCGCCAGAGAGCCCATGCCGCGATAGGACTTGTGCGACCTACCTTGAAACAACACAACCTCGCCAGGGGCCTCTTCCGTGCCAGCAAACAGCCCGCCTAGCATCACGCAGTCTGCACCGGCAGCCAACGCTTTAATGATGTCGCCAGAATAGCGAATGCCGCCGTCAGCAATGATGCCGACGCCGGAGGTATGGATCGCATTGGCGACGAAGTCAACGGCAGTGATTTGTGGCACTCCGACGCCCGCGACCATGCGAGTGGTGCAGATGGAGCCGGGGCCGATGCCGACTTTGACGGCATCCGCGCCTGCGTCGACCAAGGCTTTTGCAGCCTCGGCGCTGGCGATGTTGCCGCCGATCACTTGCGCGTTTGGATACGTTCGCTTGACCCACGTCACGCGGTCAAGCACGCCGCGCGAATGGCCGTGGGCGGTGTCAACCACGATGAAGTCAGCGCCTGCATTCAGCAGCAATTCGACGCGCTCTTCGGTGCCCTCGCCCACGCCGACCGCAGCGCCAACACGCAAGCGGCCTTGCTCGTCTTTGCACGCGTTCGGATGCTCTTTGGATTTGAGAATGTCTTTGACGGTGATGAGTCCGCGCAGCTCGAAAGCATCGTTCACCACCAGCACGCGCTCAAGACGATGCTTGTGCATCAATGCTTTCGCCTCGTCAACGCTCGCGCCTTCGCGAACCGTGACTAAACGTTCAGCGGGGGTCATGATGGCTGTGACCGACTGATCAAGATTGGCCTCAAAGCGCAAATCGCGATTAGTCACAATGCCCATCAGGCGTTTGCCTTGCACGACGGGCAGGCCGGAAATTTTATGGTCGGTGGTGATTGCCATCACCTCGCGAACGGTGGCATCGAGTGACACCGTAATGGGATCTTTCACCACGCCAGATTCGTAGCGCTTCACGCGTGAGACTTCACGCGCCTGCTCTTTCGCCGTGAGATTTTTGTGGATGACGCCGACGCCGCCCGCCTGCGCCATGGCGATGGCCAAACGCGATTCAGTCACCGTATCCATCGGCGCGGACAAAATGGGAAGTTGTAACCGAACTAAGCGCGTAAGGCGACTACTCAGGTCTACATCGCGAGGCAGGACTTCAGAATATCCGGGGACGAGCAGTACGTCATCAAAGGTAAGAGCTTTGGCGCGAATGCGCATGTGAGATTCCCAAAAGCGCTATTTTAATCACGGCGAGGCAGGGCGTCAGCGCTAGCTGGCAACCGTGCGTCTACCCTTGCTTGGCGTCCGCCGATTTGTCCGACTTTTCAGTCTTGTCGCCCTTGTCAGATTTATCAGGGATAGCGCCCTTTTTTACCTCGACTTTGATGTGTTCTTTGAGCGCAGCGAGATAAGAATTGGTCAGATCGCCACCGCTCTGGCCGGCCAAACGCTGGCTAAGCGACTTCATTTTTTCAGCAGTCGCGGCCTCGGGCTCGACCACTTTCAATACCTTGGTAATGGTGTATCCGCCAGCATCATTGATACCGCCGACCACGGCTGCGCCCTTGCTCACATCCGCCGCGAAAGCAATCTTGCTCAGCGCTTGATTGACGTTTGGTACCGGCGATTGACGTAGTAATTTTTGCACTGGCGAATAAGTGAGTCCAGCGTCGTTACCGGATTTGGCAGCCGCTAACTTTTCAGCGCCTGCTTTCAAGGCCAGCTCCGTTGCCAGGCGGCGCTGCAACTGCTGCGTGATCTGTGCTTTGACGTCATCCAGCGGACGCACAGCAGAGGGTTTGTGTTCCAGCACACGCGCCGAAATCAAACTGTTGTTGCCGAGATCAATGGCTTCAGAATTTTTCTTGGCAGCAATGCTCGCGCTCGAAAACACCGTTTGCGCAAACTTTTGATTGCCGACTGCGAGCGCCTGAATCTGCGAGCGGGTGAGCCATTCAGTCTTCTTGGCCTGAAGCTTCAACTCTTCAGCAATACGCGCAAAACTGTCGCTTTGTTCGTAAACGCGATTTTGAAATTTCTCAGCGCTCTCGCTGAACAGTTTGCCGGTCTTTTGCAGCTTGAGCTCGCCTTCAATCTGCGCACGAACCTCTTCAAGCGGGCGAACGCGCTCGGGCTTCGTTTCGGTCAAGCGAATGATGTGAAAGCCAAAGTCCGATTCGATAGGGCCACGAATCTCTCCTGCCTTCATGGCGAACACCGCCTCTTCAAACGGCTTGACCATCTGACCACTACCAAAGAAACCTAGGTCTCCGCCCTGAGCGGCTGATCCGGGATCTTTCGATTTTTGTTTCGCGAGTTCGGCAAATTTTTCTGGCGTTGCGCCGGTGACCTGCTTCATGATCGCGTCAGCCTCGATCTTGGCGGCATCTTTCGAGGCGGCTTTGGGCTGGCCCTTGTCGTCCTTGTCAAAGCTCAGCAAAATGTGGCTGGCGCGACGCTCTTCAGGCGCTGAAAACTCCTTGACCCGCTTGTCGTATTCGCCCTTGATTTCGTCGGCGGCGACGCTGACCGCACTTTGCAACGCCGCCTGATTGAGTTGCAAATATTCAATCTTCACCTGCTCTGGCGCGCGATACGAATCAGGGCTCTTCTCGTATTCGGCTTTGACCTGCGCATCATCCACTTTTGCTTGTGCCAAGAAGGCCGCGGGGTCGACGGTCGCGACCTGAATCTCCCTCGCCTGTTCGGTGAGTTTTTGGTACAGCCCCGCCTGCGCGGCACTGGCGAAGTTGGTGCGACCGAGCACATCCTGCAACGGTTGCTGCGCGAGGTCGCCACGCAAGCGCTGTTCATAGCTCGCGCGATTCATGCCATTGAGCTTAAGCACTTCGTCGTATTTAGTTAAAGAGAATTTGCCGCCTTCCTGAAAATCAGGGATTTCAAGAATGACCTTGCTCATCTGCGCATCCGGTGTGGTGAGCTTCATGTCTTGCGCAGTCACTTGAAGCAATCGCTGGTTGACAACGCCGTCTAGCACCTGTTGCCGCACTTCGGGATTGTCGAACATCGCGGGATCAAAATTTTTGCCCAGCGCGCGTTGCATTTGCTGCTGCTGCGAGCGCAAAGCATTTTCGAAGTCCTGCGGGCTGATGCTTTGCCCACCGACGGTCGCTACGTCTTTATCGCCACCCGCAGTGCGCACGTAGCTATCGACACCCACAAAAGCGAACGGCAGCACCAACAAAGCTAGGATGACCTGAACAATGCGTTTGTTTCTGTAAACAAAATCGAACATGAGATTCTCTGTGTTACTGGCGGTAAGACATTAAAGTCAAACCGACGTTGCGGCGTAGTCGTTTGCGGCTTTCGGATACAAAAAAGGCGAACTTTCGTTCGCCTGTTTCATGTCGTCTATTGGCGGAGTGGACGGGACTCGAACCCGCGACCCCCGGCGTGACAGGCCGGTATTCTAACCAACTGAACTACCACTCCTTTTTCATCACATGCACCGTTTCGGGCTCATCTGCTCTGGTGGGTGCTGAGGGGCTCGAACCCCCGACATTCGCCTTGTAAGGGCGACGCTCTACCAACTGAGCTAAGCACCCAACATTTTGAATACCTTGTTGGAAAGGTTTGCTTGCTGTTGGGATTGCACTTGTAGAAATGACCTCCCAGCCAAGCCCGCTAGTTTATCGCATCTTTCAACGCTTTGCCAGCGCGGAACTTCGGAACCTTTGCGGCTTTGATCTTGATCGCTGCACCGGTGCGTGGATTGCGACCGGTTCGCGCGGTACGTTTGCCCACATAGAAGCTACCGAAGCCAACGAGAGTGACCACGTCTCCCTTCTTCAACGCAATCGAGATCGCCTTAATGGTTCCGTCGAGTGCACGCGTCGCGGCTGCTTTCGATACGTCAGCGCTCTTAGCGATGCTCTCGATGAGTTCAGCTTTATTCATCTTATATGTCCCCTTTCAGCAATGGTTTGGACTTAAACAATCTTACGTCTGCGTCATGTGTGGCACAGCATGACCCGGGCGTCGTTTGAAAACGTAGGGAGCGAGTTTACTACGAAACGCAGCGCCATCGGCGTGTTGCGCGGACTCAACTAGTGCTTGACCACCGGCTCGACAACGACGGCTGCATCTTTTTGCACTGCGAGCGGAGCGACCACGTCGTCGACGATTGGAACCGGCGCTCGCTCCAACGCAACAGCAAGCACTTCATCAATCCATTTAACTGGCCGAATCTCCAAAACATTTTTAACATTGTCCGGAATATCTGCGAGGTCTTTTACGTTCTGATCCGGGATCAAAACCGTGGTCAAACCCCCTCGATGTGCGGCAAGCAATTTCTCTTTGAGCCCCCCGATTGGCAGTACTTCACCGCGCAGCGTAATCTCACCGGTCATGCCCACATTCGCGCGGACAGGAATGCCCGTTAACGCTGAAACTATAGCGGTGGTAATGGCGATACCTGCGCTCGGACCATCCTTGGGAACGGCGCCTTCTGGGAAGTGCAAATGCAGGTCATGCTTCTCGTAAAAATCAGGCTTTATACCCAGCATCCGAGCCCTTGCGCGCACTACGGACACCGCCGCTGCGACAGATTCCTGCATCACGTCACCGAGCTTGCCGGTATGTTTGACGGTGCCTTTGCCCGCCAGCGCGACGGCTTCCACGGTGAGTAGATCTCCCCCTACTTCCGTCCAGGCCAAACCACTGACCTGACCGACCTGATTGGTCTTCTCGGCCATGCCAAACGTGAATTTCTGCACGCCGAGATAATCTGCTAGATTGGCCGACGAAATCACCGCACCCTTCATCGATTTATCGGTCAAGGTTTGCTTGATCGTCTTACGGCATAGCTTAGAGATTTCACGCTCCAATGAGCGCACGCCGGCTTCGCGTGTGTAAAAGCGCACGATGTCGCGAATTGCGTCTTCACCGATCTCGATTTCACCGGGTTTAACGCCATTATTCTTGATCTGCTTTGGCAGCAAATACTTTTGCGCAATCTTCACCTTCTCGTCTTCCGTGTAGCCAGACAAACGAATAATTTCCATGCGATCTAGCAGCGGTGCCGGCAAATTAAAGCTGTTCGCGGTCGCCACGAACATCACGTCGGACAGGTCAAAATCGACCTCGACATAGTGATCCGAAAACGTGTGGTTTTGTTCGGGATCAAGCACCTCTAAAAGCGCCGATGCGGGGTCACCCCGGAAGTCTTGTCCCATCTTGTCGATTTCATCGAGCAGGAAGAGCGGATTGCGGACACCTGCCTTCGACAGATTGGTCAACACTTTTCCGGGCAGCGATCCGATGTACGTACGACGATGGCCGCGAATTTCAGATTCGTCCCGTACGCCGCCGAGCGACATGCGGACATATTTGCGATTGGTGGCGCGGGCGATCGATTGACCGAGCGAGGTCTTGCCTACACCCGGTGGGCCGACGAGGCACAGGATGGGGGCTTTAACCTTATCCACGCGCTGATGCACCGCGAGGTACTCTGTGACGCGCTCTTTGACTTTCTCAAGGCCGTAGTGATCGGCTTCAAGTATTTCAATAGCGCGATTCAGATCCTTTGAAACTTTGCTCTTCTTTTTCCATGGAAGCCCCGTAAGCACGTCGAGATAATTGCGGACAACCGTTGCCTCGGCAGACATCGGCGACATCATTTTGAGTTTTTTGAGCTCGGTCTCAGCCTTTTCCAGAGCCTCTTTGGGCATGCCAGCGGCTTTGATTTTTTTCGACAGTTCTTCAACTTCAGCCTGATCTTCGCCTTCGCCCAATTCCTTCTGAATGGCCTTTACCTGCTCGTTCAGGTAATACTCGCGCTGACTTTTTTCCATCTGCCGCTTAACGCGACCGCGGATGCGTTTTTCGACTTGCAAAATGTCGATTTCGGCTTCGATCAAACCCATCAAATGCTCGATGCGTTTGGCCACCGATGGTAGTTCGAGAACCTCCTGCTTCTGCTCCAGTTTGAGAGGTAGGTGCGCGGCGATCGAGTCCGCTAAACGGCCACCATCGTCAATGCCCGCCATCGAAGTCAGTATTTCAGCGGGAATTTTTTTGTTGAGCTTGACGAATTGATCGAAGTTCGCGAGCAATGCCCGACGCAAGGCTTCTACTTCGGCAGACCCGTCTTCACTTGCGGGAATAGCATGCGCCTCGCCAGAGAAAAATTCACCGTTGTTGGTGAGTGCCGTAAGCAGCGCGCGATGCAAACCTTCAACCAGCACTTTTACCGTGCCATCGGGTAACTTGAGCATCTGCAGCACGGTTGCAACACAGCCGGTATCGTACAAATCTTCCGGATTCGGATCGTCTTTAGCGGCGGATTTTTGTGCGACCAGCAAGATGTGCTTGCCACTTTCCATCGCGACTTCCAGCGCCTTGATCGACTTGGGTCGCCCCACAAATAGTGGAATCACCATGTGTGGGAACACCACCACATCGCGCAACGGCAACAACGGATATGTCAGCGTGCCGTTACCGGCTTCAGTATCGAGGTTCGTGTCAGACATAGCGGGCTTTCATATCATCGTACGAACCCGCCCACAGAGCGTGCGGCTGATGAAGCAAAGGCGGCTTAGGCTGCTTTGCTGGGTTCGCTGTAAATCAGTAAGGGACGGGCGCTGGTCTCGACCGTTGTTTCGTCAATCACCACCCGTTCTAGGTTATTGAGTGACGGTAGGTCATACATGATGTCAAGTAGCAGAGATTCAACTATAGATCGCAAGCCGCGTGCACCGGTGCGCCGTTTGATGGCTTTGCGCGCAATCGCCGCGAGCGCACTTTCGCGCACTTCAAGGTCGACATTTTCAAGACGAAACATTTTTTGATATTGCTTGATGAGCGCGTTTTTCGGACGCACCAAAATATCGATCAAGGCGGGCTCGTTCAACTCGTCAAGCGTCGCCAACACAGGCAAGCGCCCGACGAGTTCGGGAATCAAACCGAAGCGAATCAAATCATCGGGTTCAGTGTCGCGTAGCATCGCGCTAATGGTGCTTCGATCATCGGGAGAAATGACCTGCGCGCCAAAGCCGATGCCGGTCTTCGCAGATCGCTGTCGGATGATGCGATCAAGGCCTTCAAACGCGCCGCCAACGATAAACAGAATGTTTGCAGTGTTGACGGTGACAAACTCTTGGTTGGGATGCTTGCGCCCGCCTTGCGGTGGCACCGAGGCATTGGTGCCTTCGATGAGTTTCAGCAACGCTTGTTGCACGCCTTCACCAGACACGTCACGCGTGATTGAGGGGTTTTCGCCTTTGCGCGAAATCTTGTCGATTTCGTCGATGTAGACAATGCCGCGCTGCGCTCGCTCAACATCGTATTCGCAGGTTTGGAGCAGTTTCTGGATGATGTTTTCTACGTCTTCGCCGACATAGCCCGCCTCAGTCAGCGTGGTCGCGTCAGCAATCACAAACGGCACATCAAGCAATTTCGCGAGCGTCTGCGCAAGCAGCGTCTTGCCGGATCCCGTAGGGCCGACCAACAGAATGTTGCTCTTCGCGAGTTCAACATCATTGTCTTTAAGGTTGGCGTCAATCCGTTTGAAGTGGTTGTACACCGCCACCGACAAGATTTTTTTTGCCTGCTCTTGGCCGATCACATATTGATCGAGCTTTTCGCGAATTTCGTGCGGTGTTGGAAGATGCTTGCCGCCCGTGCGCTCAATGCCGTCGGCCTGAACTTCTTCTTTGATGATGTCGTTGCACAGGTCAATACATTCATCACAGATAAACACCGACGGGCCAGCGATCAGTTTCCTGACCTCATGCTGGCTTTTGCCGCAAAACGAACAATAGAGGAGCTTATCGCTCGAAGACTTTTCTGCCATAAAACTAGAAGATGTAGCGTGACCGGCACGCGCTCACAGCAGTGTAGCGCTTTGCGCCGCTAAGTGCAGCACGCACAGGGCTGAGGGGTAAGTAGGAAGCAGACGGGTGGTGTCGAACTACTTCGCAGGCTCAACGCGCGTCGTCATGACCTTGTCGATCATGCCGAATTCCACCGCCTCTTCCGCCGTGAGGAAATTGTCACGGTCTGACGCACGATCAATCTCTTCAACCGACTTACCAGTAAATTCTGCCATGTGTTTGTTGTAGCGCTGCTTGAGGCGGATGATGTAGCTGGCGTGGCGCTCGATGTCCGATACTTGCCCCGAAAATCCACCGGAAGGCTGGTGAATCATGACTGTGGAGTTCGGCAATGCGTAGCGCTTGCCTTTACAACCAGACGCCAAGAGAAATGCACCCATCGATGCAGCCATTCCAGTACACATCGTACTAACGTCGGGTTTGATGAACCGCATGGTGTCAAAAATCGCCATGCCAGCAGAAACGGAGCCGCCGGGCGAATTGATGTAGAAACTGATGTCTTTGTCGGGATTTTCGGATTCGAGAAACAACAATTGCGCAACGATCAGATTGGCTGTTTCGTCGGTCACTGGGCCGACCAAAAAGATAATGCGCTCCTTTAGTAGGCGCGAGTAAATGTCGAAAGCGCGCTCGCCGCGTCCGCTCTGCTCGATCACCATTGGCACCAAGCCCAAACCTTGCGGCGTTTGAGCGCCGTAAAAATCGCTAGGTGTGCCAGCGTTTAAGAAGGGGGGAGTCCACATTGCCATGATTGTTCGTCCTGAAACTTAAGGGGCGTAAAAGGCAGGCTTGCGCCCGATGCTGCGAACGGTTGCGTCAATAAGGGCGATTTCAATGGCGCCGCAGAAAAATCCCCGTTCCGCCACCTACGCGTCCGGTTGCCTAGCCGGCCGACGGCCCGATCAATTCCGAAAAGGGAATAATTTTGTCAGCGACTTTCGCTGATTTCAGCACGTGCTCCACCACGTTTTGCTCAAGCGCCACCGCTTCAAACTCCGACAAGCGGCGCGGATCTTGGTAGTACCAACCCACCACTTGCTCGGGCTTTTCGTAGCTTTGTGCTTGTTCATTGAGGAGCGCCCTCACTTGTTCTGGCGAAGCTTGCAGGTTGTTGCTGCGAACCAATTCGCCCACGATCAAACCCATGGCCACGCGCTCGGTCGCAGAGGGCTCAAACGTAGACGGCGACATTTGTGCGTCCTCAGCTTTTGAGCCACGCGACTTCATGTCTTCAGTTGCTGCCTGTGCCATGCGCTGGGCCTCAGCGCCAATCAATGCTTTTGGCACTTCCAACGTCGACTGCGAACGCAGGCCCTTGAATACCTGATCACGAACGCTCTGGAAAACGCGACGCTTGCGCTCAAGTTCGAGATTGCCGCGAACTTCAGTTTTCAACGCGTCAACACTGCCACCAGAGATGCCGAATGCTTTTGCAAATTCAGCATCAATTTCAGGCAACACCGGATTAGCAACATCCTTCGCCGTAATCACAAACGTAGCCGTCTTGCCAGCAACATCTTTACCGAAGTAATCAGCCGGGAAGCTAAGATCAAACGACTTGGTGTCGCCCTTTTTGAGGCCATGCGCAGCCGCTTCGAATTCCGGCAACATGCGGCGCTCACCTAGAACCATCGTGAAATCTTTTGCAGCGCCGCCATCGAACGGGACGCCGTCAATCTGGCCATCGAAATCAACGATCAAACGATCACCATCCTCAGCCGACGTGTCCTTCGCTTCATAGCGAACGCGCTGCTTGCGCAGCGTTTCTAGGGTGCGCGCGACATCGTCGTCTGTCACTTCAACAATCGGGCGCTCAATGGCTAATACGCCCAAATCGGCAAACTTCACTTCGGGGAATACCTCGAAAGTCGCCGTGAATAAAAAGCTCGCGGTATCGCCTGAATCCGTCTTTGGCTCAATCTGCGGATAACCGGCCACCCGCAGCTGGTTTTGGTCGATGACGGCACCAAAGCTTTTGTTGACTGCGTCGGTCAACACTTCCGAACGCACTTGCGGACCATAGCTCGAAGCGACCATTTTTACCGGCACCTTGCCGGGACGAAAGCCCGACATCTTGACGGTGCGAGCAAGCCGCTTGATGCGGGTCTCAATTTCTGATTCGATAGCCGCTATAGGAATGCTCAGCGTGAAACGACGCTCAAGCGTGCTCAGTTGCTCGATCTGCGTGGACATGTTTTTCTTTCCATCGGAACGCATCGACGGCGCTCCCTTAGTATATGTTTCGAGTTTTCTCACAAGACAGCATGCATCGCCGATATGCGAGACCTCCGTTGGCGATTTTTTCAACGGCCAACGTGCTGAAAAGTCTGGTGCGAATGAAGGGACTCGAACCCCCACGCCTTGCGGCGCTGGAACCTAAATCCAGTGCGTCTACCAATTCCGCCACATTCGCATAACCTCTTATTATAGCGAACCCAAAACTGCCTTACGGCCTCACATTGCACACGAAAATGGCCGTTGACCAGCACTACGAAAACTTTCCAGTCGCGTCATTTCTCGTGCCGCCTGACATACGGCCCTTTGTTGTCGCGATTTATCGATTTGCACGCCACGCCGATGACGTTGCTGACGAAGGCGATGCAGATGCAGAAACCCGCTTGTCACAGCTCACGCAGCTGCGTGCAGACGTCGAAGCGCTATTCCGCGATCAGCCCGTAGATGCGCCGACTGTGCGAATGCTCGCGCTATTGCGCGATGCAGCCATTCCGGGCATTGACGCAAAACCGTTTCTCGATCTGCTGTCGGCGTTCAGCCAAGACGTTCGCAAACATCGCTACGAGAGCTATGCGGCGCTGGAAGATTACTGCCGACGATCGGCAAACCCTGTCGGGCGCTTGATGCTTGCGCTTGCTAATGTGCGAGACGCGACGTCAATCGCGTGCAGTGATCGAATTTGCACATCGCTCCAGCTGATCAATTTCTGGCAAGATGCAGCGATTGATGCATCACGCGAACGAATTTACGTGCCGCAAGAGGACTTCGCGAAGTTCAACGTCTCGGAGGAAGGTTTCCCAAAATATCCGCAACATCAAGCGCTAATGCGCTTTCAGTGTGAACGGGCGCGAATCTTGATGCTAACTGGCGCGCCGCTACTTGCGACATTGCGCGGGCGATTGCGCCTAGAGATTGCATTTACCGTGGCCGGTGGATTGCGAATTCTGGAAAAAATCGAAAGCAACGGTTTTGACGTGCGCACGCGACCAAAGTTACGCTGGTACGATTCGCCCAGATGGCTATTTTCAGCGCTGCGCCTGTTGCTAAGCTCAGGACGGCTGCCCACATGACACCCGACGACTATTGCCAGCAAAAGGCCGCCAAGTCTGGCTCCAGCTTCTATTACGCGTTTCGCTTTCTGCCCGAGGATCGGCGGCGCGCAATCACGGCGTTCTACGCGTTTTGCCGGGAGGTTGACAATATCGTCGACGAAGTGAGCGATCCGACCGTGGCCCACACCAAACTTGGCTACTGGCGCCGAGAAGTGGATGCGCTCTTCCTTGGCACGGCACAACATCCGGTAACGCAGGCGCTGAAGCCACACATCAAGCCCATGCTGCTGCCGCAATCAGCATTTCACACCGTCATTGATGGTATGCAGCAGGATCTGGAAAAAACGCGTTACCTCAACTTTGCTGAACTTTCCGCCTATTGCTACAAAGCGGCCGGTGTGGTGGGCGAAGTGAGCGCCCGGATATTTGGTATGAGCGTCCCCGACAATCCGAAGACGCTTGAATACGCGCGGGCACTGGGCGAAGCGCTGCAACTGACCAACATCATTCGCGACGTCGGCGAAGACGCCCGACGAGGGCGAATTTATTTGCCACAGGACGAGCTGGATCGCTTTGCTGTGTCGTCGAGCATGCTGCTGCGCGGCAGTGCAGATCCAAATTTTTCTGAGCTGATGACGTTTCAGTACAACCGTGCTGTTGAGACCTATGATCGGGCGGCTGCGACGTTGCCAGCGGAAGACAAGCGCTCGCAGCGCACCGGCCTCGCCATGGGCGCGATCTATCGGGCATTGCTAGAAGAGATTCGTCGTGATGGCTACCGGGTGCTTGAGCACCGTGTTGCATTGACGCCGATTCGTAAGCTGTGGCTGGCGTGGAAAACCGTGACCTTCGCGTGATGCGAGTCGCGGTAATTGGCGCAGGTTGGGCGGGCGCTGCAGCGGCGCTTACCCTTGCGCGAGCGGGCATCGACGTGACCGTTTTCGAGGCCACGAAAAGCATTGGCGGTCGAGCCCGCGTTATCGACAAAGACGGTCGGCGATTTGACAACGGACAGCATCTGCTGCTGGGCGCGTACGAACGTTCTCTAGCGCTAATTGATAGCCTGCACTACGCAATTGACGAGGCAATTTTTCGCGTCCCACTTGGGCTCGCTACCGCACCCGGCGTTGCGTCGAGATTACGCATGAAAGCACCAAATGTCGCCGCACCGCTGCATCTTCTGCTAGCTATCGCAATGGCGCGCGGCTTATCGGCCAGCGACAAGTTTTCCACGGTCATGTGGGCAGCGCAAAATCTACGAGGACGCGTGATTTCTGACGCCTCGACCGTATGTGAAATCATTGCAGAACAACCTGAGTCTGCGCGCCGTTTGCTTTGGGAGCCACTGTGCATTGCCGCGCTCAATACGTTGCCGCACGTGGCCTCGGCACGCGTGTTTGTTGAAGTATTGCGACGTGCATTTACGGGCGACAAACGTGCGAGCGATCTGATTATTCCGCGTGTTGATTTGTCGCTGCTTTTTCCCAAGCCCGCTATTGTGGAAGTGGCGAAACTTGGCGGCAAAATTCAACTGGCAGCGCCCGTGTTGTCGGTCAGCCAGAACGACGCGGCGGCGCGAATTGCTGTTCGCGACGACATGCATGATTTTGATCAAGTGGTGATCGCTACTGGGCCGCAGCATGTGTCGCGTCTGCTCAATGACGATCCCGCAGCTCAAGGTGTCGTGCGCGCCCTGAGCGAGCTGAAATACGAGCCGATTACCACGCTACATTTTGAATTTTCTTGGGTGGAGCCAAGCATCGCGACAGGCATGTTGATGCTCGATGCCAACCCCGGGCAATGGCTTTTCTGGCAGCAATTGCCCAACGGACATTGGCGTGCAAGCGTGGTGATCAGCGCGCATCATCGAACGCAAACGGAGACCGAGTTGACGACGGCAACATTGGCTCAGTTGCGGCGTAGCTATCAACTGGCTGAACCGATTTGGCATACCGTGGTCACTGAAAAACGCGCCACCTACGCGTGTACCCCAGATCAGGTTCGCGCTCTGTCCGCGCTGCCAAAGCGCATTGGCAAATTAGTGTTTGCGGGTGACTGGTGTTATCCGGAACTGCCGGCGACTCTCGAAGCAGCCGTCATCGCCGGCGAGGATGCAGCGCGTTCGATCATCAACGACAGCGCGAGCGGTTAGCTCAACACGATGAATATATTCACCTACGGATCGCTCATGTTCCCCGTCGTTTGGGCGCGCGTCGTGCGCGGCGACTACCGCGTAACGACCGCAACCATTCACGGATTTCGGCGGCTGTGCGTGCGTGATCGGCAACATCCAGCGCTCATTATCTCGGCGAACACGGCACCCATTGTGGGCCGCCTCTACTACGATGTCAGCGCAGTAGATGTTGCGCGTTTGGATCACTTCGAAACCAGCAACTATGCGCGCGTAGCCATTGCAGTCACGGTCGCCGACCACGCCCTTAGCGCGCAGTCGTACCTTGCGCTCGATGTCGATTCACTGCTCGATAAAGACTGGAGTGCGGCTGAATTTGAGCAGCACGGCTTGCCCGTATTCAACGCGACTTACGTCGTTGAAAATTTGCCGCCGCAGTGAGTTAGCGCGCGCCCGCTATTCAAACGGCACAACCACCGCGACGCGGCGATTTTTGGTGCGGCCGTCGGGCGTGTCGTTGCTCGCGATGGGTCGATCAAAACCAAATCCGCGTCGCTCAAGACCTTCGTTCGCAAAGCCTAGAGAAACCATTTCGAGAGCGACTGATTCAGCTCGTTTTCCCGATAACGCGCGATTAAATTCCGCAGAGCCGACGTTGTCGGTGTGACCAAACAGTCGGAGTTTTTTGATCTCCAGCGCCCGCAGATCGGTCGCAAGTTTGGCCAGTATCGCTTTTGCACCAGCGCTCAGCACGTCACTACCCGTATCAAACAATAACGACCCAGACAGATTGAGCACAAAGCCTTCATCTGTTTTCTCAAACCCCAGCGCGACGAGCAGCGTCGCGCGCGTCGTGTCCGGTGCAGGCACTGGGGGCGGCTCGGGAGGCGCGCTGGCGCAGGCCGCAAGCAAGGTGGCCGCAATCACTGCCAACAACCTGTGCAGCGAAAACATTGTGCGGAATAAAGAAAAGTATCTGTGCATCATGGGGTTCCGATTTGCGACTTGCGACCCTGCGCGGGCAAATTGATTACGTTGGAATAACTGCCAGTTTTCGCGCTCGACACGCGCGGCGGCGCGCTTGCTTGAATGACGCGGATTGAGTCGTCAATTGGCAGCGCTTTGGCGCGATACATCGCCTGATCCGCCGCATGAATCAAACTGTTGGCGTCACTTCCATGATCGGGGAAAACCGTCACGCCGATGCTCGCGCGAATGGGTTTCGTCCATTCGTCGTCGGGCAGTGAAATGCCGAGCCAAACCGTCAATCTTTCGCCCAGTTTCACGGCGTCGGACACGTTGCCAATGTTTGCCGAAACGATTACGAATTCGTCGCCCGCCAATCGAGCCAGAAAGTCCGAGCTGCGCAGCGCGCGGCGTATCCGAGCTGCGGTGGCTCGCAATGCAGCGTCGCCGTTTGCATGCCCATGCGCATCATTGATCCCCTTCAAGTTGTCGAGATCGACGAACAGTACGGCGAAGCGCTTACTTAACGCGCTTGCAGACGCGATTTCAGTGGTGAGCGTTGACTCAAACATGGCCCGATTTGGCAGGCCCGTTAACGTATCGGTGAAGGCCATCGACTCAAGATGCTGGTTGTGCGCTTTCAGCTCGTATTGCTTACGTTTCAGCTCGCGATTTTGCTCAGCGAGCTGCGCCACGAGTGATTCAAAACTTGTTGTTAATCGGTCGACTTCCATGCCCCCGCCGCGTGGCGCGGGCGCACTCAGATTTCGCGACGCCGCGACGTCTTCTGCCCAAGCTGTCAAATCAGCAACCGGACGCAGCAGCGCGCTGCTCAACATCCGCGCAACCCAGACACCAGCCATCAGCGTAATGGCCAGCACGATGCCGAGCACCGTCAAGGCGCGGCTAAAAGCCGCATCAAGCGAGCTCTGATTGGGATTAACCACCAGCGTGCCGAGAATCGCGGCTGCACCGCCAACCTGATCGTCACGTAGTACGAGCTGCACGGGTCGCGATACAAGCGCGGCTGTGCTGCCGCCGTTGATCGCCGTCAACAATTGTGGAAACTTGACTTCGCCCATCGCCACCACTTCCGCAAGCAAACGTCCCTGACGGTCATAGACGGCGGCTGAGTCAGGATCGGGGCCGCTGTCGAACACGCGCAATGATTCATTGATGACTTCCTTGCCGCCAAAACGCAACGCAGCTGCGACCGTGCTTGAGGCGACGTTTGCCTGAGTCAACGCGGCGATTCGGCCCTGCTCAATCTGATCTCGGGCGAACAACGCGGCGAGCGTCAAGCCCGCCAACAACAGCATCGCGAGCAACGTTGCCACCGTCGCAAACGTCGCGCGTCGGGCCAGCGCGTAGCTCGCAAAAAAGCGCCGCACGTTCATTTCCCCGCTCCTGAATCTGCGGCCAAGCGCTGCCTCTGACTCAGCCGCAAAGCGACTGCGGCAATGTTGATACGCGAGCGCTGCAGTGCTTCAAGATTGACCTCAAAGCGCCAGTCGGGGCCGACGCGATAGGCACCGATGATGCCGCCGTCGGCGGTGAAATCCGCGTAGTTACTCAGCGTGAGAATCGGTTGATCGTTCACCGCTTTCAGCCATTCGCGCGGCGCTGGACGCACATCGGAATTGAGCCACACGATGTTGCAGCCCGTGGCTTGCAGCGGCGCGTTGATGGCTTGCCACACGACGGGAATTCCCTTCACGCTCGACGCTTGATCTGTCGCAATCGAGGAAATCGCCAATGCCCCACCGTGGGCGTAACAAATGGTCAAAGACGTGGCAGTCGCCGCCTTCGGCCACGACGTATAGCGCGCAATGTTCACAATGAAATCTGCAATGTCGGCGCTGGGACTCGCTGAGGCAACCGCAGGCGTTGCCGGTGGTTGCGACGCCACCGGCAGCGCGACCATTAGCAGCGACAACGCTGCGACACGAAGCGCAGCGAGCATTGTCTGCGCACATAACAAAAATCGGTGCCGCGCAGTTTTCATGCGGGGCACCGATTGCGTATGGGCTAAGTCGTTACAGCGTGTCAGGCGCAGCCTTTGATGACGCCGCGGCAGGCGACGTCACATCGGGCTTGACCTCAGCCTTGGCCTCGGGTTCAGCCACGGGCACTGTGGTGCCTGTTGACGAATCGTTGCCGCCGCTGCCAGGCGTGTTGTACGTCTTCACCGCGCGCACCGTACGACCAGCCATGATGTCGGCGATCTGATCGGCGTCGATAGTTTCGTATTCCATCAGCGCCGCAGTCATCGCTTCAACTTGCGGCGCGTAGTCGGTGAGGATTTTTGTCGACACCGCGTACTGCTCATCAATGATGCGGCGAATTTCCTTGTCTACCGTTTGCATGGTGGTCTCGGACATATTGCGCGTTTGCGTGACGCTGCGGCCAAGGAACACTTCGCCCTCATTGTCGGCGTAAACCATCGGGCCGAGCACGTCGCTCATGCCGTAGCGGGTGACCATGTCGCGAGCGATTTTGGTTGCCCGCTCGAAGTCGTTTGACGCGCCGGTCGAGATGTTTTTCACGAACAAATCTTCGGCGATCCGACCACCAAACAACACCGCAATTTCG
Organism: Burkholderiales bacterium; assembly: GCA_043721275.1. Taxonomy (GTDB): domain Bacteria; phylum Pseudomonadota; class Gammaproteobacteria; order Burkholderiales; family Casimicrobiaceae; genus Casimicrobium. The sequence goes on along the minus strand of JAYSRA010000082.1, from coordinate 11,432 downwards.
GTGAGCATTTGATCTTTGTACAGCGAGATGCGATCACGCTCCGGCAACTGCCAGGTTACGCCCAAGGCACGACCGCGCGGGATGATGGTGACCTTGTGCACCGGGTCAGCTTTAGGCATCACCGTGGCGACAATCGCGTGGCCCGATTCGTGATACGCGGTGGCGCGCTTTTCGTCTTCGGACAACACCATGGACTTGCGCTCGGCACCCATGAAAATCTTGTCTTTAGCGCGCTCAAAATCGTCCATGTCGACCAGGCGTTTGTTGCCTCGCGCAGCGAACAATGCAGCTTCGTTCACAAGGTTTGCAATGTCAGCGCCGGAAAACCCAGGACAGCCGCGTGCGATGACGTGCGCCTTCACATCCGCCGCAATCGGCACCTTGCGCATGTGCACTTGCAAAATCTGCTCGCGACCGCGAATGTCCGGCAGCGGCACCACCACTTGACGATCAAAGCGGCCCGGACGCAACAGCGCCGGGTCAAGCACGTCGGGACGGTTGGTCGCAGCGATCACGATCACGCCTTGCGAGCCCTCGAAGCCGTCCATCTCAACAAGCATCTGGTTCAACGTTTGCTCGCGCTCATCGTTGCCACCGCCGAGCCCTGCGCCGCGTTGGCGACCGACCGCATCAATCTCGTCGATGAAGATGATGCACGGTGCATTTTTCTTCGCCTGCTCGAACATATCGCGAACGCGCGATGCGCCCACGCCGACAAACATTTCAACGAAATCCGAACCGGAAATCGAGAAGAACGGCACTTTCGCCTCGCCCGCAATCGCTTTGGCGAGCAACGTTTTACCGGTACCCGGCGAGCCGACCAGTAACACGCCGCGCGGAATGCGTCCGCCCAGTTTCTGAAATTTGCTTGGATCTTTCAAAAAGTCGACCACTTCGGTGACTTCTTCTTTTGCCTCGTCGCAACCGGCCACGTCCGCAAACATGGTCGTGTTATTCGTGTCGTCGAGCAAACGAGCGCGTGATTTGCCGAAGCTGAACGCGCCGCCTTTGCCGCCGCCCTGCATCTGGCGCATCATGAAAATCCATGCGCCGATCAACAATAGAATGGGGCCAAACGAAAACAAAATCGACGATAAAAACGACTGCTGCTCTTCAGGCTTGCCCGAAAACTTGACGTTGTTTTTGATCAAATCATTGATCAGGTCTTTATCGTAACCACCCGGCACATACGTTGCTTTTTTGCCGTCGCTGGTACGGTATTCGATGTTGCGCCCTTCGATGGACGCCTCGCTAACTTTACCGCCGCGCAGCTCTTCAATGAACGACGAATACGCCACCGCGTCACTCTTGCGGCTTGTCTTATCAAACTGCTGCACCACGGTGAGCACCACCAAGCCAATCACGACCCAGATACCAATGTTTTTGAGCATGTTGTTCACGCACGAACTCCTGAGGCCGCTCCTTCCCGCAACAGGCGAGACGCTGCAACCACATTTACTACGATTTTAAGGGTGAATACGGTTTTTCAAGGTGTAGCGTGCAATGTTGTCGAAAAGGCGGGTTGACTGTCTCGAAATGAAGACAGATCAAGGCCAAAGGTTACAGTGATTTGCGCGAAAAATTATCGATCAACTTTTGGCTATCGGCCTTATTTCATTGGGGCTAGCTGGGAAATACAGCAAATGTCGATAATTACTCAAATTAGCCCGTAACCCTATTTCAATGGCGGTTTCAAGTAAAAGCTGTTTATGTCAACGAAGCCCAGTAGCCAACAAAAAAACCTCTGCGCTGCGATCACGCGAGGCCTCGGGTTTTCGGCTGGCAACCGTCTTGAACTGTCGTTTGAGCTGAGTGAGAAATTCCTCAAATCCCGGCCCTTGATACGCCTTAGTGAGAAATTTCCCGTCGGGTTTGAGGTGCGCCAGCGCGAACTCTGCCGCCAGTTCACACAGATAAATGGCGCGCGGCGAATCGATGGCGGCCACGCCCGTCATGTTCGGCAGCATGTCGCTCATCACCAAGTCCACCTTGGCTCCAGCGAGTTTCTGTTCGATCAATTGCAGCGGCCCCGCCTCGCTGAAATCGCCCTGAATGAAGTCCACATTGGCCATGCCCTGCATGTCGAGCAGGTCGATGGCGATGATCTTGCCCTTGCCGCCAATTTTATTCGCGGCCACTTGACACCAACTCCCCGGTGCCGAGCCCAAATCCACGATCACGCCGCCCGCCTTGATCAGCCGGTCTTTGGCATCAATTTCGATCAGTTTGTAGGCGGCGCGCGAGCGATAGCCCTCCGCCTTGGCTTTTTGCACGAACGGGTCGTTGACGTGCTCGTCAAGCCAGACCTGATTAGATTTGTGGCGTTTGCCGCTGGGGTTGAGCATGTGGGTGACAGGAAAAAACTGCGGCGAAAAGCGCCGATAGGCACAAATTATCGGCCGTTTTGCCAGTTTCGATGGCGATTAGGCGGCTCGCTCCCACACCTTGCGGGCCAAGCGCGAGATAATTAACCGATTCAAGCAAAAACAAAAAGACTCGTCGATGACTACCTCCACAAAAGTGTCCACCCTGTCCTCCAGCGCCCGCCGCGCGCTGCGCGCCGCTGCGCATCACCTCGATCCGGTCGTGATGATGGGCCAGCACGGGCTCACGGCCGCAGTGTTGCACGAAATCGATCTAGCGCTCACCGCGCATGCGTTGATCAAAGTGCGCGCCGGAAGCGACGAGCGTGAAATTCGCGACGGCTACCTGACCGAAATTTGCGAAAAGCTTGCCTGCGAAAGCGTGCAGCATCTGGGCAAATTGTTCGTGTTGTGGCGCAACGCCGACGGCGCCGGTAACGCCGACAAATCAGCCGAGCAAGACGCCGCTGCCATTAAAGCAAGCAACGATCCACACGTTGAAAAAGAACGCGGCCCGCGCAGCAAATTACCGAGCGAGCGCGCTGCGGAGCGTGCTAACTCAGGGTCGGCGGCACCCGCTGCGCGCAGCGGCGGTTACGCCTCCCGTGGTGGCACGCCTTCCGGTGGACGCGGCGCACCTGTCGGCGGACGCGGAGCGCCTGCCGCTGCTGGCCGTGACAACGCAGCCGGCCCCCGTTGGCGCTATGGCGAAACGCCGCCCGATGCACCGCGCCGTGAAGGCTGGGCACCGAAAGATCGTCGCGGCGCAGCGCGCTTCGGCGCTGCTGAAGGCGGAGACGATTCACGTCGTCGTGACGGCCCGCCGAGCTACGGCGCACCGCGCGGTCGTGCGCCCGGTGGTTATGCGGGTTCGTCAGGTTCGTCGGGCGCTTCTGGCGCAGGCGGTGGCGGTGGCGGTGGCGGTGGTGCAGGCTATCGCGGCGCAGCACCCGCCGGCGGACGCAGCAGATATGGTGGCAACACCAGTGGCGGCAACTACGGCGGCGACAACCGCGGCGGCACTGGCGGCGGTGGATCGAGCTATGGTGGCCGTGGTGGCTCCAGCAGCTATGGCGGTGGTCAAGGTGATGGCGCACCGCGCGCACGGTGGGGCGAGCGTCGCGAGCCTTCACAGGGTGGTGGTGGCGGCGGCGGTTTTGCCAACGGCGGCAACAGCGGCAGCGGCGGCAATTCCGGCGGCGGCAATTTTGGCAACGACCGTGGCGCGCCTGCGCCGCGTTCTACCTACAGTCGCGGCAACGATGCGGGCGGCTCTGACCGTGCGCCGCGCTCTGGCGGCGGCGGAGGCGGCGGCTGGGGCAATCGCGATGGCGTAACCGGAAAACCTAGCGGTTTCTCGCGCGGAGGTGGCGCAGGCGGTGCGGGCGGCGCAGCGCCCCGCGCACGTCGGCGTTTCGGCTAGCTTTTAGTTGACCCGTGCTCGCACTACGCCCCAACTGCGAATGCTGCAACCGCGACCTGCCGAACGAGTCGACCGAAGCACGTATTTGCACGTTTGAATGCACATTTTGCGCAGCCTGCGCGTCTGAAAAGCTCGCGAATGTCTGCCCAAATTGCGGCGGCGAATTGGTCATTCGGCCACGACGTCCCGAGAGCAAACTCGGCAAATTTCCCGCGTCAATCGAGCGGATTTTTAAACCGGTAGTGTGCGCGACAAAGGCCGCGTAGGCTGGGTCACGACCCAGCCCGAACGACGGTATGAGCGGTGCACGCCGCGATCAATGCTTGGAACTGACGCCTATCGCAGCTTTCGCCGCGCCTATAAGCCCTGCGCTTTTTGGTGATCGCGTAGCGAAAACATTGCCGCTTCAATTTGCCCTTCGGCACTCAACTCAATAGAAATCGTGACCGCATCAACGGGCCGCTCCAGCGCCTCAAATTGGCTGCGCAACAACGACTCCGGCATGTAGTGATCGGGCCGCTCACGCATCCGCGCCGCGATCAATTCAAAACTGCCATCGAGAAAAATCCAACGCGCGTGCGGGAGGCCTGCGCTGATCGCAGCACGGTAGTTTTTTTTGAGTGCGGAACATGCAAGCACTACCTGCTCGCCGCGAAGGCTCCGGGTTCGTAATTCGTGATTCAACGTGGCAAGCCACGGCGCACGATCATCGTCATTGAGCGGCATGCCGGCGCGCATCTTGGCGACGTTTGCTACGGGATGAAAATCGTCGGCGTCAAGGAATGTGGCGTTCAGGCGTTGAGCCAGAGCGCGGCCCACCGTGGTTTTGCCGCAGCCTGAAACGCCCATGACGATGATGGGAATCGTTGAACTCGTGGGCAACAGGTTGCCCACCCTACTCTAGTTGCACTGACAATAAAGTCATTGCTTTTTCACCGCATGCCCGCCAAATCCGGCGCGCATTTGTGCGATCAGCTTGGCGGCGTAGTCACCCTTGCCTTGCGTCGCAAAACGAGTGGTTAGCGCGAGTGCTGTGACCGGTGCGGGCACGCCTAAATCGAGCATCGCCTCCACCGCCCAGCGGCCTTCGCCGGAGTCCGCGACATACGGCGCAATCGCTGCGATGTCGTCTGGTTTTTTGAGTGACGCAGCAGTGAGATCAAGCAGCCACGAGCGCACTACCGAACCGACGCGCCAGGCCTCGGCAATCTCCGCTAGCGGCATCGCGAAATCTTTCTTCGCCTCCATCAACGCGAAGCCCTCAGCGAGTGCCTGCATCATGCCGTATTCAATGCCGTTGTGAATCATCTTGGCAAAGTGGCCCGCGCCCACTGCGCCCGCATGCACGATGCCCTGCGTTGCCGACGGCGCGAGCACTTCAAGATACGGTTTGAGTCGCGCGTAGCTCGCCGCCGTTGCGCCCGTCATCACGCAGTAACCGTTCTGCAAGCCCCACACGCCGCCGGACACGCCAACGTCCGCATACTCAACGCCCACCGCGTTCGCCATCGCTGCGCGACGCACCGAATCTTTGTAGTTAGCGTTGCCACCGTCAACCAGCAAATCACCTTTGGCGAGCGATGGCAACAGTGCGTTGATGGTGGATTCAGTGATCTCGCCAGCAGGCAACATGAGCCACACCACGCGCGGTGCGGCCATCGCTTTGAGCCCATCAGCGAGGGAGGTCACCAGCGTGATGTTCGCCTCATTGGTGGCCGCGCGCGCCTCGGCACTTTGATCAAACGCGATCACTTGCACGCCGCCCAGCGCCCAGCGCCGCGCCATGTTGGCACCCATGCGACCGAGGCCACTTAATACAATTTGCAAAACCTGTCCTCCTTTTTTCGTGTTAACTCAGACTGGCGGCGCAACGCGCTCCACCTCTTCAATCGTGGTCAGCCCCGTGGCAATCTTGTGCGCACCGGACGCACGCAGCGGCTTCATGCCGTCACGAAACGCCTGCTCGCGCATCTCGTCCAAGCCTGCGCCCGCGCCGACCATCTTGCGCAATTCTGGCGTCATTTGCATGACCTCATACAAGCCCGCACGACCGCGATACCCGGTCATGCGGCACTCCAAACAACCCACCGCTTTGTAGGTGACCGCCGGCTTGCTGGCGCGATACGGTTTGGTGAGCGCGGCCCACAATTCATCATCTAGCGGCTCGGCGGGCTCTTTGCAGGCTGCACACAACGTGCGCACCAAGCGCTGCGCCATCACGCCTATGACGGTCGAGTTGACAAGATACGGCGGCACGCCTAGATCCACCAGCCGTGTGATCGCGGTGGGCGCGTCATTGGTGTGCAACGTGGATAGCACCAAGTGCCCCGTGAGCGCGGCCTGGACCGCCATTTCCGCCGTCGGCAAATCGCGAATCTCACCGACCATGATGATGTCCGGATCTTGCCGCATCAGCGTGCGCACGCCGCTTTCAAAATTAACGCCAATTTGTGTTTGCACTTGCATCTGGTTAAACGAAGGTTCCACCATTTCAATCGGGTCTTCGATGGTGCATACATTCACCTCGGGTGTGGCCAACGTTTTGAGTGTGGAGTAGAGCGTGGTGGTCTTGCCGGAACCGGTCGGCCCGGTCACCAAAATAATCCCATTAGGCCGCGCGATCATCTTCTCCCAACGCGCCAAATCGTCATCGCTAAACCCAAGATCGCGGAAGTCGCGCAGCAGCACTTCAGGGTCGAAAATGCGCATCACAATTTTTTCGCCAAACGCAGTGGGCATGGTCGCCACACGCAGTTCAACCTCCACGCCTTCGGGTGAAACCGTTTTGATTCGACCATCTTGCGGACGACGCTTTTCAACGATCTCCATGCGCGCCAAAAGCTTCACGCGACTGACCATTGCGGTTAGCACCGCTGGCGGAATTTGATAAACCTGATGCAGCACGCCGTCGATGCGAAAGCGCACTACGCCGAAGTCGCGACGCGGCTCAATGTGGATGTCGCTTGCGCGTTGCTCGAACGCAAATTGCCACAGCCAATCGACGATGCGCACGATGTGCCGATCATTGGCGTCCGGCGTCGGCGCGTTCGGCCCGCCGACCTGCACCAGTTGCTCAAACGACGAGATCGCACTTTTGTCGTCGGTCGCTTTTTCTTGCGCGCGGCGCACCGATTGCGCGAGCGCAAAAAATTCGGCCACGTAGCGCTTGACATCCAATGGATTGGCAAACACCAGCTCCACGCGGCGACGCAACAAATTCGACAACTCCGGGATCCATGAGCGCACAAACGGTTCGGACGTTGCCACAGTAACCGTGTCCACCGTCACCGCAACCGGCAAGATGCGATAGCGGTTGGCGTAGCTCGTGCTCATCACGGTGCCGACCGCCGTGAAATCCACCCGCAGTGGATCAATGTGCAAATAGGGCACATTGATCCGCCCCGCGTACCACTCCGACAGCGCCTCCAGCGTTAGCACGCGCTTCGGCGGCTTATTGCTGCGCCACTTCTGCTCCGCAATCAACGTGAGCGGATGGTCGTAGCTGCGAAACTTGGCGTTAGTGCGCAACGCGTCAATGAGCTCAGCGTCCACCAACGCATCTGCGGCCAGCTCGCGCAACACCATTTCTAAGGTAAGCGCGCGGTCTCCCGACGACTCTGAAGGCGACGCGCCTTTCGCGATTGCAGAAGGCGGAGAGGAGACTGAAGGGGACTTAACGGCTGCCATCAGCCTATTTTGCTACAGCGGGTGTTGTGATGTGAGAAGTCCGTCAAAGCGTAACGCGACCCAGCACTACCAAACCTGCCTGCGTGACGCGAACCAGCACCCCCTCGCCAGACGACGGCGAGATGCCGGTTAACGACGCGATGTTCACTTGATGCGACACCAGCAGCCACGACTCGTTCGCGGGAGAGCTCCTCAGCAGGGCAGCGATCTGCTCGTTGGCATCTGCGATTCTGGGGTTGTCTGCGAACTGCGAATTTAGCAACAGCAAATCGCGCGGCGGTGCGGCGGCCTCACTAAGCAGCGTTGCTGTTTCGCGGCAGCGACACCACTGACTGGTGTAGACCCGCGCGAACCGTATGCCGGCTTTTTTCGCGCGAGCGGCCATCGCGTTTACCTGCGCACGGCCTTCGGCAGAGAGATTGCGCTGCGACTTGCAGTTGTCGAGCGTAAAGCCGGGCGGGTCGCCCACGCCCGGCTCGGTCTGCCCGTGACGCATCAGCAATGCCACCCCGCCGCCCTTCAGAAAGCGCGTGGCCTCAACGGCAGTTAACGGATCGGTCGCTGCCGCCGATGCGGGTAGCGCCACCAATGGCAGCGCCAATAACAAAGACACAATGGCACGACGCATGACAACTTACTACCCGAGGTTGCCGCCTACATCTGCTTGAACAAATGCGAGAACGGGCGGCTTACTTTCAGCTGCTCTTTGTGATCCTTGACCTTGACCGTCGCATCGCCGCGAAAATCGCGCGTGACGCCCGCGATGGCGTTCACGTTCACGATGGTGCCGCGATGGATTTGCCAGAAGATATTGGCATCAAGTTCGTCGAGCAATTCGCGTAGCGGTTTGCGGATCAGCGCCTCCTCGGTGGCCGTCACCACGCGCGTGTATTTCTCATCCGAGTTAAAAAATAGCACGTCTTTGACGTCAATCAGCTTCAAGCTTGAACCGAGCGAGGCTTTGATCCAGCGCATGTATTCGACCGGCGCGCCGCCGCCTCCCGCACCGGTTGCCGCGTTGCGCATTTCGCGCTTGAGCGTGGCGATCAGTTGCGATAGATTATCCGGCAGCGTGGGTGCCTCCTGATCTCCCGTTTCGATGCGCTCTTTCAGGCGTTCGATGGTGGTGATCAAGCGGTCTTCTTGAATCGGTTTCAGCACGTAATCCACCGCGCCTCGATCAAACGCGGCCACCGCATATTCGTGGAACGCGGTGACAAATACGATGTGCGTGTCGGGGCTCTCCTCAGCGATGCGCGTGGCGACTTCAAGCCCAGTGAGCTCAGGCATGCGAATGTCGAGAAAGGCGACCGTGGGCTTCAACGTGTTGATCAACTCAACGGCCGCTTGGCCGTGCTCCGCTTCACCCACCACGGTGAGCTCGGGCCACAATTTTTCCAACTTCTTTTTGAGAAACTGGCGCAGCAGCGCCTCATCTTCAGCGAGCACCGCGGTCATCACTATTCCCATTCGCTAACTCTCTTTCCTTGGTCGTCTTTAAGCTGGCCGCTCACCACAATCACGATGTCAATCAGCCACCAGATGCCGAGTCCACCCAGCGTGAAGAGCATAGCGAATGCGCTTCCGGTGCGGCCAACGTAGAAACGGTGCGCGCCGAACAGGCCAAGCAGCAGCACCAAGATTAGCGCAACGGCGCGCGAACACCGCGACTGAGCTTCATCGCGCACCGTGCCAGACAAATGCAGTGACTGTGCGCCGTGGTAGACACGGCGATCTTCGCTATTGAGCCGCGCAATGCGCCGTCCGTTGCTGTCGCGAAACTCGCGCGTGATGATCCACACCACATCAAGAATCACCCACATCAACAGCGGCATCAGAACCACCGGCACACCGCCCGACAAAATGGACAGCGTGCCGAGCATGGTTTGCAGCGCGCCCGATCGCATACGCCCTACGTAGAAGCGGTGCACGCCTAGCCAGCCGACAAACAGCGCAAGCAAACCCACCGTTTGCAGGGTGAAGGGCGACACGCCGTTGGCTGACATTTCAGCATCAGTCATGGCCTCGGTGTCAGCCACTTCGGGCACCACCGTGGGCACTCGCAAAAGCGCCCGCACGCCGCTCGGTGCGTTGGGCTCTACTTGCAAGCTGCCGCTCGCGCCGTACAGCATCTTCAAGCGTTCGCGGGTGTTGGCGAGCCCAATGCCGGTGCCGCCGGTTTCAGCACCGCCAAGCCCGAGCCCGTCGTCGGCAATCAGCACCTCTAACGTGTCGGACGCACCGTTCACACCCGGCAACACGCGCCCATTGATGGCAATCGTGCCGCCTTCTTTTTTCGGCTCCAAGCCGTGCTTGATGGCGTTCTCCACCAGCGTGGCAATCATCGTGGGCGGCAGTGCGATGTGATTGAGTTCAACCGGCACATTGATCACGTAGCGCAGCCGTTCGCCCATGCGAATTTTCAGCAGATCGAGATAGGCGCGCACCACTTCAACCTCGCGCCCCAACGTGGACGTGGTCTCCCGCATCGTCGGCATGGCAGCGCGCAAGTACGAAATCAGCCGCTCCAGCATCACGCCGGCCTGCGGTGGATCAATTTCTTGCAGCGCCTGCACGTGGGCCAAAGTGTTGAACAAAAAGTGTGGCTCGACCTGCGCGCGCATCACCATGAGGCGCGCTTCAGCGAGCTGGCGCGCATACGTCTCCGAGCGCTCGCGCGACTCGGCGATCACCGCGCGTTGCTCGCCGCGTGCGGCCCGTCCCGCAAAGCCGCGTGCGACCAACATCAACAGAAACAAGGTGAGTAGCGCAGCAAAAGCGCCGCTGCCGTAGAGCAGTTTTTTCGCGTCGCGTTGCACCGTGCTGGCAATCATCGCGCGCGTTTGCGGGTCAACGTCAACCGCGCCGTTCGGCGTAATGCCGCTGCCGATGAGCGCGCGGGCCTTTTTGCCGAACAGGCTGAAGCTAATGGTTGCGCCCTTCTCGCCTTCCTTGAAGCTCTCGAATTCGCTCACGCGGCTCTGCATCTCCTGGAGCTGGTCAATGCTCTCCTGCAGGCCTTCAATCTTTGTGGCGAGCTGCTCAACGCTTGCCATTGCGTCGGCTCCGTTGCCTTCGCCACGGAGCTTGGCGGCGGCTTGCTCCAACGCCCGGCTGCTCGCTTTGATTTCGTCTTTTTGATCGTTGATGAGCTTCTTTAATTCATCAGCGCTTTTCACCACCACATCGTGTTTTGGCGCACTCAACTCGCGCTCCGCCTCGCCGATTGCCTCGTCAATTTGCCGCACGTCAACGGGGTCGTTGCTGATCGCGCGAATGGCGAGCAAACCGGAGCGTAAGCTCTGCAAAATTTGCCGTTGTTTGGCCACCATAAACGCCTGCTTGGCCTCAGGTGTTGTCAACGTAGGCCGCAGTCGCAAGGAATCAATCGGTATAGCAAATATCGCCACCGCCGACAGCACAATCAGCCCGCCCACGATTAAGCGCCACCACGGCGTGCCGCCAAAGCCTTTCCACACCCGTTGGCCCAAGGTCGGTGGGGCAGCACTCTGCGCCGGTGCCTGCGCCGGCGCAGGGCGATCAGCGGGGCTGGGGGATTCGCCGTTCAGGTTTGAGAGAGGTTGCGTCATCGCGATCTTGGTCGTAGCTTTTTTATCGCAGCGGAGGCACTGTGAATACGACGAAGTGTGCCACCCAACGCGCGCCGTGACTGTAGCGCTGCGACGAATGGGAGGCGGGTTGGATCAGATGCGGGTGGCGCGCGTTATTTTGCTACACAGCTTTTTGCTTAAACTCCCGTTTTACTTGGGCTAATGCCGTTTTTTATTATTAAGTCGATACCTGATTAGCAAGCTGGCTCATGAAGTATTGACGGTAGTGCTGTATTTGCGTACAGTTATGCATTTGAACGATTGGAGCACCGTCATGCCCATGAACCGTATCCAGTTCCAACCCGGACTCTCGTTAGCCGAGTTTCTGCGTGACTATGGGTCTGAGGC
>JAYSRA010000081.1:0-85269 GCA_043721275.1 Burkholderiales bacterium | reverse complement strand
TGCTGCCGAGATTGCTCCATGCTGCCGTCGCCTCCAAGCCTCATCCGCTATCCCAGATACGGCTTCCGGAGCCAGCTTGCTAATCAGGAGTCGACTATAGCGTAATAACGTGCCCAGCCCTATTTAAATAGGGTTTTCACGAAAAAGCTGTTGTGTTTGAGGATGTCAATTAGTAACCGCGCACCACGCCTTCGCGCCTCGGGTCAGCGCCCCCACGCCAACGCTGTGACTTGCCTTTTACGTCCCGCGCCAAGATGTGCAATCCGCTCGTGAATTCCATGAGATTGACGGCATGAGCGCGACGTTCTAGCTCGGGCTTCATGGCCTCAAGCGCGGTGCCCTGCTCCAGTTCGGTGGCACCGTTGCGCGAACCGAAGTTGGGCAGCACTGCGGCTTGTTGCGGCGACAAGCGCCAGTCAACCAGCGCGATGATGCTTTTCGCGACGTAGTTGATGATGGCGCTGCCACCGGGCGAGCCGGTGATGATGAGCGGGCGATTCTGAGCGTCGTAAACGATGGTGGGTGCCATCGACGAGCGCGGTCGTTTGCCCGCCTGCACGTGGTTGACGATGGTGAGGCCACTCTCCGTCTCCTTTGCCAACATCGAGAAATCGGTGAGCTCGTTGTTGAGCAAAAAACCACGCACGAAAATGCGTGCGCCGAACTGATCTTCGATGCTGCTGGTCATCGAAACGGCGTTACCGTAGCGGTCAACAATTGAGAGGTGTGAGGTGCTTGGAAACTCCAGCGACTGGTCGTCGGCAAAGGCATTCGATAGTTCATGCGCGAGCGCTGACGCGTTGCGCGGACGAAACGGCACCCCCGGTTCAGCGCGACCACTGCTGAGCGTCGGGTCGATCAAATCACCACGTGATTTGAGGTAAGCCGCGTCAAGCAACAACGGCGGCGGCGCGGCGAATTCAGGGTCAGCGATGAAGCGATTGCGATCAGCAAACGCGAGCCGCCCCGCCTCGGCAATCACATGCACGCTGTCCACCGAATTGGCGCCCCACATCGCGAGCGGAAAGCGCTCAACGTAGGCAAGTATTTGCGCCACCGCAATGCCGCCGGACGACGGCGGACCCATGCCACACACGCGTAAGCCGCGATACGGCGAGCATACCGGTGCACGCTCGATCACGCGGTACGCGGCGAGATCAGCGGCGGTCATGTCGCCCGCGGTGCCTGCGGTGCCAGCGGTGCCAACGGTGCCAGCGTTGTTGACATCGACGCGCACCGCGTTCACGATATCGGCGGCAATTTCGCCTGCGTAAAACGCTGCTGTGCCGTGAGTTGCAATAGCTTTTAGCGTGGCAGCATATTCAGGATTTTTGAGTACATATCCGACCGGCCAAGGCTCGCCAGACGCGTCGTAAAAATAGGCGCGCGCGGCGGGGTTCGCGCGCAGAAAACGGTCGCCTTTCAATTGCATGTTCAGCCGCTGACCGATCGGAAAGCCGCGCTCCGCCGTCGCGATGGCGGGCGCGAATAGCGCTCGCCACGGCAGCTTTCCGTGCTTTTTGTGCGCGGCTGCCAGTAGCGCCACGGTGCCCGGCACGCCCACGCTTTTGCCGCCGATGACCGCGTCGTAGAACTTCATCGGCATGCCGTCAACGCCAATAAAGCGATCCGGCGTTGCCGCAGCGGGCGCGGTTTCCCGACCGTCGTAAGTCGTTAATTTATTGTGCTTGCCATCATGCGCCAGCAAAAAACCGCCACCGCCCAGGCCGGAGCTTTGCGGCTCAACGAGGCCGAGCATCAGCTGCGCGGCGATCATCGCGTCCACCGCCGTGCCGCCCTTTTTGAGCATTGCAAAACCCGCTTCAGCAGCGAGCGGATTGGCAGCGGCGATTGCCTCGCGTTTAAAGGCGGTCGCGGTGTGTTTTTTGACGAGGCCCGTGGCGATTTCAGGGGCTCGGTCTTCTGCAAACGCGGTAGCCGCGAACAGCGCGCAAAGAAGCATAAAACCGCATTTGTAGGAGCGCCCCGGTGCGCTCCTATACGTTGACGGCGTTGCGCTCATGAGGTACTCGCTGCACACGTGTCGCCAAGACCTAGTGCTCGCTGCATAAACACCGTGTCCAACCAGCGATCAAATTTCCAGCCGGTTGATTGCAGCGTGCCGATGTGGCGGAAACCCATCGCCGTGTGCAGGCCGACCGATCCGGTGTTTGCTGAGTCGCCAATTACCGCAACCATTTGTCGTGCACCGACCTGCTCGCAGCGCGTCATGAGCTCAGCCATCAACAGCCGCGCCACGCCACTGCGGCGCGCGTCTGGATGGACATACACCGAATTTTCGACGCTAAATCGATACGCTGGACGCGGCCGAAACCAGTTGGCGTACGCGTAGGCCCGCACCACGCCCGCGTCCTCGGCAACTAAATACGGCAAGGCTTTGCTCAGCACGTCAGCGCGGCGTTTGCCCATCTCGTCTTCGGTCGGTGGATCAAGCTCAAAGCTGCCCGTGCCGTGCGTGACCCAATGGGCGTAGATCGACTGAACGGCGGGAAGATCGGCGTCGGTGGCATTGCGTACTAGCATGGCGAAACTGGTGGTAAAAAAGATGCGTAATGTAGTTGTAGCCGATGTGGGCGCAAGTTGGCGTAGATTGGCGTAAGGCCTAGGCCACCGTCGGCGACAGACGATAAATAACCGGAGGGGTTGGGGTGATCAAGCTACTTTTGCTGTCGAGCGACCCGATGACGCTGGCGTTAGTGCGCGCCGCGTCAGACGCGTTCGAATGCACGCTGGACGGCTTCTCCGACGCCAACGAGCTGAATCGAAAACTAGAAAAACACAAAGGCGACAGCCCGGTTGTGGTGATGATTGATCTGGCCATGCTTGCAGAAGCCGGTGCGCGTTTGGCCAACGTATGCACGCTGGTGCGGCGCCGCGATGGGAAAATAAGAATCGGCCTCATCGCGTCGGCCACGCACCACATTGACGACGCCGCACGGCAGTGGGCGACTGATGCCGGAGCCGACGTGATCGTTGCGCAAATCAACCCATGGCGCTGGGCCGCAACGGGTGAGCCTTTGTTGGCCGCGTTGCTTAACGACAGCGAAGTGGTGGCAGCGGCCTCACGCCGCGTCGCGCCCTATCTGCGGGCAGCAGCGCGCGGCGCTGCGGCCAATGTGAGCGCGCGGCTGATTGCCGAGGCCGAATCGGACGGCGTTGACTTGCCGGCGCTCGCGTTCCGCATGCAGCGATCGGGCGGCGTGGACATCAAAGATCGTCGCTTTCGACTGCGCATTTATCCCGAGTGTTTTGTCGCGAGCGAAGGCGCAACGTGGCTTGAACGGGCGTTGCGCGTGCCACGCCAAAAAGCGGTTGCCGTTGGTCAGGCCCTGCAATCGGCGGGGCTGATTTATCACGTTGCCAAAGAGCAGCCGTTTTCTGACGAAACGCTTTTTTTTCGCGTGGCGCAGATCCCCGCGCAGTGGACGGTTGAGCGCTTTTATTCGCTGATTCGCAGTGAAGCGGGCTTTGCCATCGAAGATAGAAATTACTTAGGCAACAAGTACAGCAAATGCTTTATCGGTTCGGAAGCCGTGGAGTGGATGCAGGCGCAGGGCCACACGGTCAACGAAGCGATCAGCATGGGGCAGCGACTGATTGATCTGTCGCTTGCTCATCATGTGCTCGATGAGCATCCGTTCAAGAACGAAAAACTGTATTACCGTTTCTACCGGGACGAGTAGCGCGCGACGGCGATGCGGCGGACGCTAACGAACCGCAGAATTTAGCGTCACTATCGGCAGCATCACGGCCAGCACCAACACCAACACTACGCCACCGAGCACGATAATCATCACCGGCTCCACCAGCGTCGCAAACCATTGCAAGCGGCGTTCAAGGCTTTGCCGCTTAAGGTGCGCTGCCTTCGCGAATGCTGCGGCGACTCCCCCGACCGCCTCGCCCTGACGAACAAGCTCAAGCGACATCCCGTCGATGGCCTGCGTATCGGCGAACGCGCTGCCGACGCTACTACCCTGCTCCAGCAATTGCCGCGCCGCATTCAGGCGACTCGCGTTCTGCGGAAAGCGCGCGGTTAACGCAGCCGCAGTCATCGCGCGCGGCAGCGGCACCGCGCTCTCAGCGAGCATGGCGAGCGTGGTCAGCACGCGCACTTCATCCGCACTTTGCGCGAGTGGGCCGATCAGCGCAACACGTTGTAGCAATGCCAATCCGCGCGTGCGCAGCGGGCCGCGTAGCGACCACAGCGCAAATACAAGCGTCGCAATCAACGCCGCAAAAATCCACACACCATAGCCGCGCAAAAACGTAGCCACCGCCAACAAACTGCGCGTCAACCACGGCAGCGCCTGCTTGGTTTGCGAAAAGGCCGCGACGATTTGCGGCATGACAAACACCAAGAGCGCGACGATCACACCGAGTGCAACGATGCCCACCAGCGCCGGATACACCAGCGCGCCCACCAGCTTGCCACGCAAGGCGTCACGCTCTTCAAAATAGTCTGCAAGCCGCGACAATACGCGCGCCAAATCACCCGCCTCGGCACCGGCCACCACCACTTGCCGCTCAACCGTCGGCAGCAATTTCGGCGCGCGGTCAAAGGCGCTGGCGAGGGGCTCGCCTTGATTCAGCGCGGTGTTTACGGCGTTGAGCTCATCGCTAACTGCTGCGATGCCCGAATGGGTCGCCACCGATGCCAGCGCGTTTGGCAGCGTGACACCCCCGTCAATCAGCCCCGACAATTGGCGCACTGCTAGGGCACGGTCGGCAGCGCTGATACGGCGCGCGTTTGCTTTGACTTGCACCTCGGCAATCGCCGAGAGCGCGAGCACCGTCAAGCCGCGCGCGGCAAGGGCCTTCAGCGCGCTACGTTCGTCGCTGGCACCGATGTCGCCTCGCTCGCGCGCTCCGGCGGCGTTGACGGCTTCAAAGGCGAAACGCATGTGGCCTCAATCCGACGACACAAGAAATGCGCGCTAGTGCGTCCACCATCACGCCGCCACCACCCGCAAAACCTCACTCAGCGAGGTGGTGCCATCGGCCAGATAGCGCGCCGCGTCACTGGCAATAGCAGGCCAACCCTCAACGATCGCCAACGCCTCAAGCTCAGTGTCGGCCACATGCGAATGCACAGCGCGCGCCATGGCGGCGGTCAGCGGCATCCAGCGATATAAACCGACTCGGCCACGATAGCCTGTGCCCGAGCAGGCCGCACAGCCGACCGCATCAAACAATGAGGTTATGCCGACCTCCGGGAAGGCATGGTGGCGTTCAAGCAGCGCTCGTTCTTCTGCGGTGATGTCACGTTTTTTTCGGCATTCGACGCACAGTTTTCGCACCAGTCGTTGCGCGAGAACGCCGCGCAATGAGGACGCCAGCAGGTACGGCTCGACGCCCATATCTGCCAGTCGCGTAATCGCCGCCCCTGCCGTATTGGTGTGCAGTGACGCGAGCACCAGATGGCCGGTCAAGCTCGCCTGAATGGCGATCTCGGCGGTCTCGCGATCACGGATTTCACCGACGATGATGACATCAGGATCGTGGCGCAAAATCGAGCGCAGCGCACGCGCAAAGGTGAGCTCGATGCGCGGATTCACCTGCGTTTGCGCCACCCGATCCAGCGCATATTCCACCGGATCTTCCACGCTCACCACATTCAATCGTTCGCGATCCAGCTCGGTCACGGCGGCATACAACGTGGTGGTTTTTCCTGAGCCCGTGGGGCCCGTCACCAGCACCAGTCCATGGGGCATGCGCGCGGCGTTGCGCAGCGCTTCGAGCGTTGCCAACTGAAAACCGAGGGCGGACAAATTCAGTCGTGCAGCGCTGGTATCGAGCAAACGCAGCACCACGCGTTCGCCGTGCTGCGTGGGTAATGTGGCGACGCGAACGTCTACGCGGTGACCGGCAATGGTCACTTGGAGCCGCCCATCCTGCGGCAGGCGGCGCTCGGCAATGTCGAGAATCGCCATCACCTTGCAGCGCGCGACCAACGCGGCATGCGTCACGCTATCGGTGTCGCGTGCATCTTTGAGAATGCCGTCAACGCGGAAACGCACTCGTCCGCCCTGCTCTGTTGCATCCAGATGAATGTCGGAGGCTCCGCGCGCAAGCGCTTCGCGCAGCAGCTCGGAGACGATGCGAACAGCTGGCGAATCGCTGTCGTTTGCGACGGACGACAGCAAATCGGCATCACCCATTGTTGCGTCGGTTCGACTGGACTTTTCGGTGACGGAAGCGCTTTGTTTTACCGAGTGGGTCGCGTAGGCCTGCGTGACTATTTCGCGGAAGCGATCCGCGGTCACCGATTGCGTGCGCAGCGGTTTGCCCAAGCGCTGACGCGCCGCAGAGAGCGCGGCAACCGTCATATGCGGAGCCGTGGCAACGGTGATGGCGCTACCTTCATCAGCCATCGGCACAATGCCAAATTCTTGCGCCAACTCGAACGGGAGAAGCTGCGTTAACGACATATTCAAAACCGCACGCCGTGCGTTGACGCGGTCACCGCTTACTTGCGAACGTCATTCGGTGCGGGCACCGGCGCGCCCATCGGCAAACCAGGGTTGGCCATGTCGGGCATCATGAAACGTGATTCTGGGGCGACCGCCTGCTGATCCATGCCCAATACGCGGTAGCGTTCGTTCGATAGCACACCGGCTTGATTGGCGTCACGCAGCACGGTCGGTCGCAAAAAAATCATCAGGTTTGTTTTTGTGCGCTTGCGGGTGTCATAGCGAAACAACTGCCCCAAACCGGGCACATCACCCAGCACCGGTACTTTTTCTTGATCGTTGGTAAAACCTTCTTGCAACAAACCACCGAGCACCACAATCTGGCCATCATCGGCGAGCACAGAGGTTTCCAGCACGCGCTTGTTGAATGTTGACAAGCCCACGGAATCGGCTCCGCTGATCGTCGATGGTGCAACGCTCGAGACTTCCTGATAAAGCTGCAAGCGGATCGAGCCGCCTTCGGTAATCATAGGCTTCACGCGCAAAATCAGCCCGACCTCTTTGCGGTCAAATGTGGCGAACGGCGTGACCGTATTGTTGCTGCCAGAGTTGGCATATTGGCCGGTTAAGACGGGCACCGTTTGCCCGCCGGAAAACCGAGCTTCTTCGTTATCCAACGCAAGCAGGGTAGGCATCGACAACACGTTGGCCGAAACGTCGCTTTGCAGCGCGCGGGCGAGCAGTCCCAAATTTAAATACTGCTTGCCGGCAATGGTGACCGCCCCCCGAATCAGCCCTGCGCTAAGACCCTGTCCCACAGCCGCCGGGTTGTTGGCAACGCCCAAGATGTTGTTCGTTGGGTTGGCCGACACCGCCCCGAAATTAGTACCACCAAAGCCCTGCGTGCCGCTGCGGTTGAGGCCGTCCAGCCCCTGCCACTGAATGCCAAATTCGGCGGCTCGATCTGCCTGCACCTCGACGATCAGCGCCTCAACAAACACCTGCGCACGGCGCACGTCAAGCTGCTCGATCACCGTGCGCAAGTTGTTATAGACGGGCGTCGGAGCCGAGATCACCAGCGCGTTGATTGAGCTGTCGGCATAGACCGTCGCCCCGCCAGCGGTGAACGCCGAAGTGTTATTCGCGGTCGGCTGCGGCAAGCTGCCGGAGCTGGCTTGCGCAGCGCTGCCAGTGAGTGCAGCGGCGGCGGCAGCAAGCGGAGAAGACGGTGTGGCGGGCTGCTGCCCGCTAGTAGGTAGCAGAGACGACAGCGGAGAGGACGACGCGCTCGCGGTGCCTCCGCCCTCGGCACCCAACACACGGCGCAAGGTCTGCGCAACTTGTGTCGCGTCGGCATGCTTTAGATACACCATGCGAATATTGCCCGGGGCCGCGGTCGCGCGATCAAGCTCTTGCACCAGCGTGCGCACGCGCGATAGCCGTCCACCATCTTCGCTGCGAATGATGACCGAATTGCTGCGCAAGTCAGCGGTGATCAGCAGCCGGTCTCGCGAATCTGCACTGGCGGCAGGTTCAGCGAACACCCGGTTTAGAGTCGACACCACATCGAGCGCGTTGGCGTGATTCAACGGAATGAGCTCTGGCGCGGGTGCACTTGGCGTATCGAGCCGCGTAATCACCGCCTGAATTTTTACGATGTTGTCACTGTAATCGGTGATGATGATGGCGTTGCCCGGCGGATATACCGTCAGCGCGTTGGCTGCGGCCACCAACGGCCGCAACGCGTTGATCACCTGCCCCGCACTTTGGTGCGTCAACGGAATTACCTTGGTGATAACGGCACCCGCACTGCCTCCGGTCAGCGGCGTGGGCAACGCTTTGGCATCGACCTCAGGCACCACGCGCACCACGCCGCCAGCACCTTCAACCGCTGCAAAGCCCGCCATGCGCAGTGCCGACAAAAACGTTGGGTAAGCCAAACCGGGAGAGATGCCCTTGGCCGATTGAATGTTGATCTTGCCTTTGACGCGCGGGTCAAGCACAAAGGTTTTGCCTGTGAGTTCGCCTACCGCTTTGGCAACCACATCAATGTCAGCGTCGACAAAGTTAAGCGTGACCGGTGTCGTGGGTGCCGCGGCTGATGCGGGTGTTTGGCCGACAGCGACATTAACCAGCAGAGCAACGCCAAGGAGTGCCACCAGGGGTCGCAGGGCAGAAAAAATTGGAGCGCGAGACGAATTCATCGGCGCAGTTTAGCATCGCCCCATCTGGCAGATACGCGCTCGTTACAGGAGGGACGCGGGTCTAAATCAACCCGCGTTCAAGCGGAACCGCTGCACCTGCTTGTCGTACTCTTTTTCTACGTCTTTGGTGATTTCAGCGCCGTCGAAGCGAATCACCCGACCGCCCGATGCGCGGCAGGCGTCGCGTTCGTATTGGCAGGGCCCCATCGCTGGAAAGCGCGCGCAGATGCGACCTGACTGCTCCGGGAAAGCGATCGCGGCCCGCGACTCAGTGCCCGCCTTGCCCTTCACGCACTCATAACGTGTCGTGCCCTCGGGCGTCACCGATGCGACCGCGGCAATCTGAACCGCCGAGAGTTGGCCGCGCGATGGGGCGACGGTACCGCCTGCTGAACCCACGCTTCCGACCGCTGCGTCTTTTGGTGGAATGGCTGGCATAGCCGATACGGTGGGAGGTGCCGCCTCGGGCGCGACCACCAACGGCTTGGGTTGCAGCACCGCCGGATCTTCGTTTTTTATAACCGGAGCTTGAGTGCATGCGGACAAAAAGATTGCGGCTGCCGTCAGAAGGGTAAGAGTATGTAGCGAGCGCATGCGGCGCAGCTCAGGCAGAAGGAATGAAGGCGTTATCACCTTGATGTTTCCGTTCAAATTTTAGAAAGTTGTAATAGCCACACGTGTTGCCATTCGGGTAATCCCGGCAGACTGCGGGACGGCCTTCGTAGATGGTGCAGCGACGGGCAGTTTGATCAAAAAACATGCACATAGATTTGTACACGGTGTCCTTGCGGTGCCGCAATACGCGCATGGTTTCACCCTCGTGCTCAACCTGTTTGGTAAATTTTTCCCGAGCTGCATCTACCGCAATGCCGTGATGCTTGGCCAAACGCGTGACGTCCGCAGGCTTGGTTTCGATGTAGTCGTAACTACAGCAATAGCCGGGGCATTTGGCGCAGTCGTACGTGTTGTTGGTTGCCATAATGCAGATATTCAAATTATTCGAGACGGATAGTAAAGGAGTGTCGCGGTTCCGTGATATTCACCGCACTAATTTTCGTGCTGCGGCACACGATGTGTTGTGACTGCAATGAAAATCAAAGGGTGGGGCAACCGCTGTGGCACGGCAACCATGTTGAGATGGCAGCCAACCCCGGCACAAGACTGGTGATTGCCAGTAAATGTTGCGTGAGTTTGCAGAATGCGCTCAGGCTTCGAGCCAACAGCTAGCGCTGTAAAACCACCTCATGACGACCAAATCAAACCATCTTCGCACGCTGCTCATATCGAGTTTTGCATTGCTGCTCACGCCTTGCTTCGCGTGGACAGTTACCTCGCGCGAGCTGGTTGACGTGCAGTTTTTAGGCGACGATTCGCTGATTATTTTGGTCAGTTCGCCGAACGCTCGCGAGCCCGGCATTTACCATTGGCAACGCGGTTCCGATGTCCCAGCGCTGCTCTGCGGCATCGCTTCACCGACTTCATTTTCATTTGATCGCAAGACCATTATCGAGCGCGTCGGCGGTGCTGCGTCTGAGTTGCGTCTGTACGCACCGTCGAGTTGCCAAGCGCTAGCGCGGATCAAAATTGACGGCAGAGTGCTTGATGCTGACGTGCGCGGCGCATTGGTTGCTGTGGCGGTGCGTTTGCCTGACGCGCGCAACGAGTTGCGGGTTTACGGGCAGTCCGCAACGTCTGAAAAAAGTAGCAAAGTGTTGGCGCGATCAGAAATCGGACGTAATGTCGAAATGGGCGTCGCGCCGGACGGTCGCAGCATCGTCAATTTTGACTTGAGCGATGGCGGCGCAGCGGGATGGCGCCTACCGTCGCTTGCGTCGCTCACATTGCCAGCGTGGATGGCGGCGGGCGAGACGACCTTTGTGCCGGGCTCAACATTCGTAAAGCGCTACGTGAACGACACCTTAACGGTCGCGCGTTGGCCCAGTGGCGCGTCCGTTTATTCGATAGCTGCGGCACGAACGGTTCGCCTGCGACAACTTTCTACGAGCGGTCGCCACGGTGCGCTGCACAGCGGCGATCCGCGCGCCGCTGATGACCAATCGCTCGACTGGATCGATTTTGCGACGCAAAAACGTGTGCGTCTCGCGACCGGGAGCGTTGATAACGCGGCGATCAATGCAGCCGGGAACCTCGTGGCGTGGGTGTTGCGCAGCACTGAGACGCCAGATTTTGTCAGCGTGCATTTCGCGCAGATCAGCGCCACTGGCGATGCAATTGACAAGATTGACGCGAAGTGAGACTAGGCACTGAGGCGCTTCGGGCATACACTCCGGTCGTCGCGTAACGGCAGGGGTCGCGACGCTGCGCGAAAAGAGATGTCGCGTTTTGCGAGTGCTTTTCGTCGTTCAATTCGACATATTTTTTTTCAGGGGAAACAATAAATGGATTTTGCGAAGTTGATTGAACGCGTGAAAGGCATCGTACTTTCACCCAAAACCGAATGGGAAAAAATCGCAGCGGAGACCACCGACGTCAAGTCGTTGTACCTAGGCTACGCGATGATTTTGGCGGCGATTCCGGCGATTTGCGGCTTTATCGGGTCCACCACGATTGGAGTGTCGCTGCCAATAGTCGGCACTATTCGCACCAGCGTTGGCGCGGCTTTGGTGCAGTTGGTGGTCGGCTACGTGTTGGGCCTCGCGGTGATTTATGTGGTGTCACTGATCGTCAATGCATTGGCGCCGACTTTTGATGGCCAAAAAGACCCGGTTCAAGCCTTGAAACTCATCGTCTATTCGTCAACGCCGGTGTGGTTAGCGGGTGTGTTCTCGCTCGTTCCGCTGCTCGGCGTGCTGGGCATCATCGCCGGTTTGTATGGCCTGTATTTGCTCTACATCGGACTCACGCCGCTGATGAAAAATCCGCAGGATAAATCGATTGGCTACACCGCGTTGATCATCGTTTGCTACATCGTGTTGGCGATCATTATGGGCGTGATCGTAGCGGCGGTGGCGGGCACGGGTGCTGCATTGAGTGGTCGCTTCTAGAGCGATCGCGTTGCGCATAAAAAAGGCCGCGAAAGCGGCCTTTTTCTATTCTGCTTGGGGTTGTTGCAACTGATAATCGTCCGGTGGCACGTTCGCAGCGACACCAAACAAACGATCGCGGCGTGACTGCAGTTTGCCGTAATGCAAATAACGCTCAAGCTCATTTAAGGCGCGCTTGTACACGTCCCGTTTGAACTCGATCACACCGTCGAGATCGACCCAAAAATCAGTCCACCGCCAAGCGTCAAATTCAGGCTTGGTATCGGCGCGCAAATTCAGATCGCTGTCGCGACCGGTCAAGCGCAGCAAATACCAAATTTGCTTCTGCCCACGGTAGTTGCCTCGCCACTCGCGTTTGACCCAAGTGGAGGGCACTTCATAGCGCAACCAATCTCTGGTGCGCCCCAGTATCGTTACATGTTCCGACCGTAGCCCAACCTCTTCATGGAGCTCGCGATACATAGCTTCTTCTGGGCTTTCGCCGGGATTTATTCCACCTTGTGGAAACTGCCAAGAATGTTCACGTATCCGTTTTCCCCAAAAAACCTGGTTTTTGTGATTTGCAATCACAATGGCGACGTTCGGCCTAAAGCCGTCTTTGTCCAACATACGCCATCCAACATATCTATTTGTCTCGATTGTCACACACGTTGCGACAACTGCATAACGTACGCGATTGGCGGGTACAACGGCTGCTCTCGGCCGAACCGAACACGACGACAGCGGCCCGCGCGCACGGGCGAGAAAAATGGCTCGGCATTCACTCACGCAGCGGGTTTGATCGCAACGGATGCATGATGGCCAGAAGCGCTCGCGTTTCGATACAGCTTTTTGCTACAACGCCTATTTTGCTTGGTCTAGAAGCTAATTTTGCTATTTATCGACTATTAACGTTTGTACGTTTTAGCCCTCGTTAAACATGCGTTTCAGCAAAAAGCTGTATCTCTCGCAAGGCTTGAAAGCAGGCTTCACGCTGCGTCGCTAACATCAGGTCATGCAGCAAAAGCCCACCGCCAGCGCGATGCCGACGCGCTATCGTCCGCAGCTCACCGACAGCGCGCGACCCGCGACATTTGACGTGGCCACCGTCGACGAACACGGCGCAGCAGGCATCGCCTCCATCGCGGGCGAACACCCGCTAACCGTGTACGTCGACAAGCGCGAAATCCTCACGCTGATGACGCTCGGCGCTGCGCCGGAAGCGTTGGTTTTGGGCTATTTGCGCAACCAGCGCTTGGTGGAATCGCTTGAAGATATTGTGGCGGTGCAAGTGGATTGGGACGTGAACGCAGCTTCGGTTTACACGAAGACGGGGCTTATCGATCTCGACCAAAAAATGGCTCACCGAACCAAGACAACCGGCTGCGGTGGTGGCACGGTGTTTGGCGATTTGATGGCGAACATTGATGACGTGCAATTGCCGCTCGATGGTCGGCTAAAGCAGAGCACGCTCTACGCGCTTTCAGAGCAGATTCGCAAGTACGAAACCATTTACAAGCAAGCGGGCGCGGTGCATGGCTGCGCGCTCGCGTCCAACGGTGAATCCGGCAGCGAACTGCTGTATTTCGTGGAAGATGTGGGCCGTCACAACGCAGTGGACGCCATCGCAGGCATGATGTGGCTTGACGGCGTCGACGGCGGCGACAAAATTTTTTATACGACCGGGCGGCTCACCAGCGAGATGGTCATCAAGGCCGCGCAAATGGGTGTGCCGTTTCTGGTCTCACGTTCGGGCCTGACGCAGATGGGCTACGAGATCGCGCAACAGGTGGGCATGACGATGATTGGTCGCGCGGTGAACAAACACTTTTTGCTGTTTAACGATCCGGGCCGGTTTGTGTTTGATGCTCTTGAAGTGAGGAGTGACAAGTGACAAGTGACACATCAACACTCACCGTCACTCGTCACTCGTCACTCGTCACTGGATTGGTGCTAGCCGGTGGCCTAGGCCGCCGCATGGATTCACGCGATAAAGGCCTTGTTGAATTTCGCGGCAAACCGATGGTGGCGCACGTCATCGAACGGCTTGCTCCGCAGGTGGATTCGCTGATGATTAACGCCAACCGCAGCCTAGCTGAATATGGTGCATTCGACTATCCAGTAATCAGCGATGAAGTTGGCGGCTTTGCAGGCCCGTTGGCAGGGCTCCACGCGGGCTTAAAACGCTGCGTCACGCCGTTCATCATTACCGCACCGTGCGATTCCCCGTTTCTACCGCTGGACCTCGTGGCGAGGCTGTACGTCGCGCTACAGGAAAACATCGCAGAGCTCGCCGTTGCCAAAACCGGCGATCAAGCGCAACCGGTGTTCGCGTTGTACAGCGCTACATTACTGCCGAGCCTCAGCCGATTTCTTGCGTCCGGCGAACGCAAAATTGACGCGTGGTGCTCGACTCATCGCGTTGCGGAAGTTACGTTCGCCGACGCATCCGCATTCGCCAACATCAACACCATTGCCGAACTACAGGCGCTGCAATAACGTTTCCCGGCAAACACGCCACTGCGCTATGAATAGGTGGTGGCTCGAAAAAAACTTACCTACATCCTGCGGCCCACGCTACCGCGGCGGGCGATTGTGTGGTTCCCGCAGTTTGAAAATCACAAAATTATTGATCGTTTTCGCGGCACCCACGACCCGCTAGCCCAAGCGTTAGCGCCGCACGTCACGCTGGTGTTTCCGTTTAATTCGCGCCTCACGCTCGATCAGCTCGCCGCGCACGCGCAAAAAGTGCTGCGTGCGTGGCCGTGTTTTCCGGTGGTGATGCACGGTTTTTGGTCGGCGCAAAACGAATTCATCGGCATCGGTGCACAGGTGGGAGCCGACGCCATGATCGAAATGCATGACCGCCTGTATCGCGGACCGCTCGCGGAATTTTTGCGACCCGAATTTGATTACGCGCCGCACATCACGCTCGCAAAAACGGTGCAGCCCAATCAGTTTGAATCGTTAAGCAGTGCTGCGACCATCGTGACCCGCGAAACGTTTCGCGACCTGCTGCGCAGCGTGACCATCATTCGCGAAGACGCAGAGAACGAGTGGGTTCGCGAGCGCGATATTTTTCTACAGCATTGAGCGCACGTCAGGCCGACTTAACCACTAGCTCAAAATGCTCCACCGTTGGCGGCGTCGCAAAAAATGGCCCGACAATCGCGCGCCACTCGGGGAACAACGGCCCCTGCCGAAACGCCACCGTGTGATCCTCCAGCGTGTCCCAATAAATCATCAGCAAGTAGCGCTCGGGCGACTCCATGCCCCTGTTGACTTTGTATCCACGAAAGCCCTTGGCTTTGCTGATCACGGTTTCTACGCCGCGTTGAATTGCGGCATCGAATTCGGCGTTTTTGCCCACTGGGATGCGGATATCTGCGACTTCTAGAATCATGTGATGTCTCCATACGGTTAAGGCGGGATGCTAGCGGTTGCTTCCATATACTCACCCGCGATGATCTTAGCCCTTGTGTTGTTGAACCCACACGCCAACGGCGGCCGAACGCTGTTGCTTGAGCAGGACATTCGTGCGTTTTTGCGCACGGAATATCCCGGCGCGCGGTTTGTGGTGACGGAAACTATCGCGGCAGCGCATGCGTTGATCAACGATACTCCCATTAACCATCGCGTGATCTTGGTCGGCGGCGACGGCACCATCAATCGCATGTTGCCCGCGCTCGTAAGCACCGGTCGCGAACTCGGCATCGTGCCACTCGGCACCGGCAACGATGTGGCGCGCGCGCTGGGCATTCACGGCATGCGATGGAGGGCCGCGCTCATCCATGCGTTAACGGCACCCGCAACAGCGATGGACGTCGGCCTGCTGACCATCGACGGTCGCGCCACGCCGTTTCTGTCGAGCTGCACGGCGGGGTTCGACTCTGCGGTGGCGCTGCGCGCGCTCAAAAGCCCAGCGTGGTTGCGTGGCATGCCACGCTATCTGGTGGCCACATTGCTCGAACTAATCTATCTGCGCCTGTGGCAACTGACCGTTCACGTTGATGGCAAAGCGTTGCGCGGCGGCGCGGCACTTTTCGCATCAGTGCTCAACACGCCTACCTTCGGCAGCGGCATCCCCGCTGTTCCGCACGCGAGCATGAGCGACGGCTCGCTTGATTTGCTGATCGCGGGACGCTTCAATCGGCTCTCCGCATTGATGCTGCTGCCGCGTTTACTTATCGGCCGTCATCTGCCCGATGCACGCCTCTACACCGCTCCATTTTCAGAGCTGGCGATTCATGCGGTGCCGCCGGTGCCGATGGCGGTTGACGGCGAACATCTGGGCGAGGCAACCGAGGCAACGTTGCGCGCATCGCCAGCGGCTTTGCTGGTGGTCTCGAAGCACCCACGCATCACAGCAAAAGCGAACGACTAAACTCATCTCTCCATTGATTTACGAAGCCTTCCAGCATGACCACCACGATTCGCGAGCTCTCTTGTGCCGACGACTATGATCCAAATTCGATGCCGGTCGACAAGGCGCGCGAGTTCATCAGTAAAGTCCTCACGCCGATCACCACCACCGAGCGATTGCACATTCGCGCAGCGCTCGGGCGCGTGATTGCTGAGGATATTTTTTCGCCGCTCGATGTGCCGGGCCATGACAACAGCGCAATGGACGGCTGGGCGTTTCGCCACGCGGATTTAGTTGCCGGTGACGCCACCGTGATGAAGCGCATTGGCACGAGCTTTGCCGGCAAACCGTATCTCGCCCCCGTCGGCAGCGGCGAATGCATCCGCATCTTCACCGGTGCCGTGATGCCCGCCGGATGCGACACAGTAGCGATGCAAGAGCGCGTCACTGAGGACAACGCGGGCGTGCACATCCCGAACGATTTGAAGGTCGGCCAGAACCGGCGCTTTCGCGGAGAAGATCTAAAAGCGGGCGCCCTCGCCGTTAAATGCGGCTCACTGGTGAGCCCCGCAACCGTGGGCTTACTTGCTAGTCTCGGCATCGCCGAAGTATCGGTGTATCGCAAGCTACGCGTCGCGTTTTTCTCCACCGGCGACGAGCTTAAAAGCATCGGCTCAACGCTCGGCGTCGGCGAGATTTACGACAGCAATCGTTACACGATTTACAGCATGCTGGAGCGTGCGGGTTGCCAACCGATTGACCTTGGTAATTTTGTCGATTCGCCTGAGGCGATTCGTGCCGGATTTCAAGCCGCGTCGGCCAACGCAGATGTCGTCATCACCAGCGGCGGCGTAAGCGTTGGCGAGGCCGATTTCATCAAGCAAATGCTCAACGAACTCGGCGAAGTTTTGTTCTGGAAAATCGCGATGAAACCAGGGCGGCCAATGGCGTACGGCCGAGTCGGTGGCGCACACTTTTTTGGCTTGCCGGGCAATCCGGTGGCGGTGATGGTGACGTTCTATCAATTCGTGCGTACGGCGCTTGCCACGCTGCAAGGCCGTACCGATTACATGCTGCCACCTACGGTGAAAGCTACGCTCACCAACAAGATCAAAAAGATGCCGGGTCGCACCGAATTTCAGCGCGGCGTATTGGCGATTGGCGCAAATGGCTGCGAGGTCAGAACCACCGGCGATCAGGGCTCGGGCATTCTGTCGTCAATGACGCAAGCGAACTGCTTCGTGGTACTAGCCACCGACGTCGGTGGCGTTGAGCCAGGCGCGATTGTCGACGTGCAAATGTTTGAAGGCGTGATGTAATTTTTTGCCCGTGCGTAGGGTCGGCAACTCGTTGCCCACGCGCTGTGCGGCGATGCGAAAACGGACGCGTGGGCACGGGGTGCCTACCCTACGACATAACCAGCGATTGGAAACACAAATGGCAAAAGCAAAACACCTCACCGTCGAGCACCTCTGGCAATGCGAACGGCTTGGCACACCAAGCATTTCGCCCGATGGCAAATGGGCTGCTGTGGATCAGTCCACTTACTCGATGGAAACCAACGAGAGTGCAACGCAACTGTGGCTTTACAGCACGGACGGAAAGCAACGCAAGCAGCTTACCAGCGCAGGCAAAAAGAACACCGCACCGCAATGGTCGCCCGATGGCAAACGCATCGCGTTCTGCGCGAAGCGCGAGGGCGACGACGAGCCGCAGCTTTACGTGATCGCGCCTGACGGTGGCGAAGCGCGCCGTGTGACAAAACTATCGACCGGCGTCGGCAGCATTCGCTGGTTTCCGGATAGCAAACGCATCGCTGCCATCTCGTGGGTGTGGGCCGATCTAAAGACCGATGCGCAGCAGGCAAAGCGCCGTAAAGAACACAAAGAATCAAAGGTTAAAGCCAAGGTGATCGAGGTCGATAACTATCGCTATTGGGATAGCTGGATTTGCGATGGCACGCGTCCACATTTGTTCGAAATCGACGTGACGAGTGGTGCGGCAAAAGACCTGTTTGCGGGCAAACCGTGGTCGCTCTCGCAAGGTGATCCGGGCAGCAACGACTATGCGCTTTCGCCGGACGGCAAAGAGATTGCATGGGTGCAGCAAAAGGACGTAACGCGGCTCACTGATCCGAGCACGATCACCCTGCTCAATCTGAAATCGCGCAAAACAAAAACGGTGGATCTCGGCAACATGTGGCTCGCCTCACCCGTGTACTCACACGACGGCGCGCGCATGGTGGTGCTGGCAACACCCGCCGCTGCGCCGAGCCAGCACACGCGCCTGATGCTCGTAGACTGCAAGACGGGCAAGGCTGAGCGCCTGGCCGCAGCATGGCCGCGCTCGGTGGGCACCTACGGCAGCGCCAACCCTTTGTGGACTGTTGACGACAGCGCGATTGTGTTCGCTGCGGAAGACGCAGGCGTGCAGCATTTGTGGTCGCTGCCGCTTGAGGCAGCGCAGCCCACAGTGATCGCGCGCGGTGGGCACGTCATGTCGTTCGCGCAATCGGCGGACAGCACGACGATTGTGTATACCAAGGCATCGATTGACCATCCGGCGCGGCTGTACGTCATCAACTCCCTCCCCCAGCGGGGGAGGGCTGGGGTGGGGGCACTTGGCATGAAGAACCAAGCTGCTTCGTCCAGCAACCTTCCCCCACCCTATCCCTCCCCCGCTGGGGGAGGGGACTCGAGCCACCGCCTCGACCGCCTCAACACTTTCCTAGAAAAAATCCCGTTTGGCAAATGGGAAAGCCGCACGGTCAAAGGTTGGCAAGGCGAGCCCGTTCAGACCTTCATCATCTATCCGCCGAACTACGACAAGAAGAAAAAATATCCGCTGCTGCACAGCATTCACGGTGGTCCGCACGCGGCGCACATGGACACTTGGCATTACCGCTGGAACGTGCAAGCGTTCGCCGCGCAGGGCTACGTCGTCGCGGCGGTGAACTATCACGGCTCAGCGGGATTTGACGAAAAATTTCTCGGCAGTATTGACGGCGATCTCGGCCCGCGCGAACTCGCAGATACCGAAGCCGTCACCGACATACTGATCAAAGAAGGCATCGTCGACAAGCACAAACTGTTCGCCGCAGGCGGCAGCTACGGCGGCTACATGGTCGCATGGATGAACGGCCACACCGACCGTTACAAGGCCTACGTCTGCCACGCCGGCGTGTACAACTGGGTCAGCCAATTCGGCGACGACGGCTACCTTTGGCTCAAGCACGAGCTAGGCGTGTGGCCGTGGGAAAACCTCGAAAAATACCAGTCGCAGTCCCCTCACACGTTCGCCAAAAACTTCAAAACGCCAACGCTTGTCATCCACGGCGAACTCGACTACCGCGTGCCGTACTACGAAGGCCTCGAGTACTACAACACGCTGCGCGCGAAAGGCATCCCCGCCAGACTCGTCATCTACCCCGACGAAAACCACTGGATCCTCAAACCGCAAAATTCACGGCTTTGGTATCGGGAGTTTTTTGCGTGGCTTAAACGGTTTTAGGTGGTTTTAGTTTGGCCCCCTCTCCCGCTTGCGGGAGAGGGTTGGGGTGAGGGTGGTTACTGCGGCAGGAAAGTTTGTCACCTCACCGCCATTCCCGAGAAGGCGAAAAGTCCAGACCGTTGAACACAGCAACCGCTCATCAATCCATTGCTCCGTTTGTAGCTTTTAAGTTACAATAATTTCGTGATCAATCTTGTCCGTTACCAGCAAACCAATGGCGACGAACCGCTCTCGGATTGGCTCAACGGTGTTCGAGACAAAATTGCTCAAGCGCGAATCCGTATTCGTTTGCGACAAGTCGAAGCGGGCAATTTCGGTGACTGCGAATCAGTCGGCGAAGGCGTTAGCGAACTTCGCGTGCATGTAGGCGCGGGCTATCGCGTTTACTTCGGTCGACATGGGCAAACCGTCGTTGTGCTGCTGTGTGGCGGCGACAAACGCACACAAACCAGCGACATCAAGCGCGCAAAATTGTTTTGGACAGACTGGAAAGGCAGGCAGTAATGGGCACTTCTAGAAATTCATTTTTCGGGATGAAATGCAAGGCGCACGGCGCAGAGCAACCGGAATGTACGCCCTGGTACATGAGGATTGCGAGCACCGTGCAACGCGGCAGTTCGCCCGAACAATGAATTTATAGGAGCGCCCTAATGCGAAAAATCAAAGCCAGCGTCTCGCACCACGAACGCGAAATTGAAGAGCTTGCGGCAGACCGCGAACTCGCTGTGGAATACCTCAAAGCCGCCATGCAATCGCTCGACAACCCCGATGATCGCGCGGCGGGCCTACTCGCACTGCGCGCGGTGGCTGAAGCGTATGGCGGGCTAGGTGCCGTCGCGCAAACCGCAGGCATCAGCCGCGAATCGCTGTACCGCGCACTATCGCCCAACGGCAATCCGACGCTCAAGACCTTGCTAGCCGTGTTGAATACGGTGGGTATGCGGCTGTCGGTGGAGACCGGGGTTGGCGCGACATGAGCTATTGGACGCGTGGGCAACAAGTTGCCCACCCTACTCGACTGCTTGAGCAAGCTCACGCGGGCCAAGAAATCATCCTCGCCAAGGCCGGCAAGCCGTACGCCCGGATGATGCCGCTCGCGCCGGAGGCATCGAAGCGCCAGCGCGGACGTGTGAAGAGCATTAACGACGACGCCTTTTTTGATCCGCTACCGGACGAAGCACTCGCTGCCTGGGAAGGGCGCGCTGGTTAGTGCGCCTCCTGCTCGACGCTCATGCTTTGCTGTGGTGGTGGAAGGACGATCCGCGGCTGTCTAAGCGGGCGGCGGCGGCAATCGGCGATGAAGCCAACACCGTATGTGTCAGCGCAGCAAGCGCATGGGAAACCGCGACCAAACACCGCATCGGCAAACTGCCAGGCGTGGAAAACGCGTTGCGCGATTTCAACGAACTCATCACCGCCGACGGTTTCAGTCACCTCGCCGTCGCACACAATCACGCCACCAAAGCGGGCGGTTTTGAAGCCGAAC
This sequence comes from Burkholderiales bacterium, assembly GCA_043721275.1. GTDB lineage: Bacteria > Pseudomonadota > Gammaproteobacteria > Burkholderiales > Casimicrobiaceae > Casimicrobium. Next base: position 64,291 of record JAYSRA010000081.1, on the reverse strand, counting down.
ACCGCGACCCGTTCGACCGCATACTCGCAGCGCAAGCCATCATCGAAGGCGCAGCGCTGGTGACTGATGATGCGGCGATGAAATTGTTTCGGGTGAAGTGTTTTTGGTGATTTTTGCTACTGCTTGCGCAACAGGTTGCCCGCCCTACCCCGCGTGCTGCTAACACAACGCTCATGTCGACCAAGACGCGAATTCAGATCATAATCATTGTCGATCAGAACAGAAAGCTTACCCATGATTTTTGCCGTTGTGCGTCGCATCCGTGTCATGCTTGTTTGCTTGCTTGTGTCAACAGTGGGGCTAGCTGCGACCGCGATGGCCACCGTTGGTCTCACAGCGTCGCTGGGGACGGTGCCATTGACTGGTGTGGTTGGGAACGCTTATTCAGGAAGTTTCCAATGCAGCAACTCTGGCACCGAGCCTGTAAACAATGTCACGTGCTCGGTCGCAGGCTTGCCTAGCTGGGCAAGCGTGGGGGCTTGCTCACGTTCCAATCCAGTTGCCTTCCTTCCAGTTGCGCCGCCGGGCTTAGCGGGCATTGTTGACACCATCCGCTGCCCCGTCACGGGAACACCAAATGGAACCGGACTATTCACGATTTCCGTGACCGCATCAGGTGACGGGGCGATAAACGTCAGCACCGAATCCGTCCGCATCTTCTCAGTGCCCACAGCGCTGGATGTGTCATTGGGTCTGCCTCCTGCGCTGGTAGGGCAAGCGTATAGCAGTAGTTTTGCTTGCACCACAATAGGCACCATAGCGCCGACTAGCTGGGCGTGCGGGGCGACCGGTCTGCCTACTTGGATAACGAAGACCTGCTTTTCCATCAGTTCGTTGATCTTTTGTATTCTTGGTGGCACGCCCACTGCGCCCGGAACATCACTTGCGACACTGACCAGCAGCGCCGACAATGCGGCCACAGTTTCGACAACGGCTTCACTTCGAGTTACGGCGCGTGCGTGTGACTTAGACGTCACAGGACAAGGTTTAGTCAATCCGGCTACCGACGGCCTTTTGCTGTTGCGACGCTTGCTTGGGCTGAGCGGCCAAAGCCTTGTTGACGGACTGGCACTGAGTCTTAACTACTCCGCCGCCGAGCTGCAAGTGTTTGTAGATACCCGCACCTACAAGGGCCTTGAATCGCAACCAACGGCCCTAGTCAGCGGACGGCTGTTGCTGCGATTGATGCAGTCAGTCACCGACGATCAACTGCTCGGCGGCGCCACGCTGCCGCCGACCGCAATGCTCGCGACGGCGGCTGCCATTCGTGCCGACGTGAATGCTCAGTGCGGTACGAATTTTTAAGCGGCAATGCGAAGGAGACCGGATTGAAAATTCCAGAGCTTTGTAAAGCACACGGATGAGTAAGCGATAGCGAGGTAGCGCGCGTATCAAAATGTACACCATGCGTTCACTCCAAAATTGGTAGGCGCAAGCAGCTCGGTCCGCGGGGCTCCATCGGTCATCCCGCTGCACGGCGACGTCGGCGCGGAGCATTCGGGTTGCAAGCCTTATTTATTTATCAACTTATTCGTTAAACGTACACCACACAGGGGTCATAGGCCGTTTATTTAATATATCGACTTATTGACAATTAAGCATTAAGCCCAAGTTTTATGGTGCTTTCAACGTAAAGCTGATGGCCCAAATTTCTCGCTCGCCACGCTCGTGTTTCGCCCAATAACAACGCTTTCAAACCTCCACCACAAAAAATTGAACATGCCGAAATTGCCTTCCATCCTTCTCGCCAAAAACCTCGCCAAAACGTCCGCCATCGCCCTGCTTTGCTTGGCGGCACTAAGTGGTTGCGTCTCCTCGCCAACCACGTCGCGGTCGTCTGCTACGCCGCCGCCGAGTTACGCGGGCTACTTTGATCGGCTGCCTTGTGTGGATCGTATTGGGCGCTGTTTCGATGCGACCATTGGCGGCAAGGCGGTGGTGGTGATTGCGGAGAAGGCTGAGTTTGACGCGTTGAAAGTGACGCTCAAAAAGCTCAACGAAAACGTGCGCGACGTGTATTGGAAAGTGCTGGAGCCAGTGGACGGGAAAGTCGCGCTGGACGTGGTGACGCGCGCCAACGCGATGGGCGCGGAGCTGGTCGGCGCACCGAAGGAAGAGCCCGACGTGACCGTGTACGCGCTTGACGGGCAAGACCTTGATAGCGAGACCGAACAGGTGGCGCGTAAAGACGTGCGGGTGAACGGGCAGCCGGTGGTCACGCAACAAGAAACGCTAACGCAGGATTTTTTGCCGCCCGGTCGTTATGCGTTTGCTGTGAAACACCTCGGCGTGAACAACTGGGATCGCAAGTGGGTGTTTTTAACGGTGCGATGAATGGGTTCTAAATCGCGCTACGCCTCGGCCATCCGAGACAACCGCGCCTTTTCTTCCAACATCGCGTCCTCTATTTCGCGCATGATGTCGATCAGGTCAACCGGTGCGGTCGAGTAGTCGAAGTGCCCGGTGAGTGGCGTTTCTGGCGTGAGCATGCCGCGCTCGAACAGCTCCCAAATCTCAGGACCGAATGCGGTTTTTTTAAGCTCCGGCGCGAACTGCCCGAAGAAATTTCGCAGGTTGCCCACGTCGCGCAACAACATGCGGCTCGCATGATTGTTGCCTGCGGCGTCTACCGCTTGCGGTAAATCTATGATCACCGGGCCGTCGGCGGCAAGCAAAATATTGAACTCGGATAGGTCACCGTGCACCACGCCCGCACACAGCATGCGCACCACTTCGATCAACAGCGACGCATGGTGTTGCAGCGCTTGTTCGCGCGTGAACAGCACGTCGTTTAATCGCGGTGCCGCGTCACCGTTGCCGTCCACCACCAGCTCCATCAACAACACGCCATCGTGAAAGTTAAATGGCTTGGGCACGCGCACGCCGGCAGCGGCGAGCCGATACAGCGCGTCGACCTCCGCGCTTTGCCACGCCGCCTCTTGCGACTGACGGCCAAATTTACTGCCCTTGGCCATCGCGCGCGCCTGCCGCGTGTTTTTTACTTTGCGGTTTTCCGTGTAGTCCACAGCTTGCCGAAAGCTGCGGTGCGTCGCCTCTTTGTAGACCTTGGCGCACAGCGTTTCGTCACCGTTTCTCACGACGAAAACCATGGCCTCTTTGCCGCTCATGAGTTGGCGAACAACGGTGTCGATCAAGCCTTCATCAATCAGGGCCTGCATTCTTTTATTGGGTTTCATGCGCTGTATTTTGCCGTGGCTGCCGAAGAATCGGCGTTAGGGCGCTCCTATAAATTCGGATTTTCGGGATGAAGTGCTAGGCGCAGCGCGCGCAGCAACCGGAATGTACGCCCTGGCCCATGAGGATTGCGAGCACGATGCAACGACGCAATTCGCCCGAAAAACGGATTTATAGGAGTGCCCCCATGCAAATCGTAGCCCCACCCACCGAACGCGGTTCGCCCAAAGCAGAGGGCGAACGCCGCGGTCTGATTCTCATCAACACCGGTCACGGCAAAGGCAAAAGCACATCCGCTTTTGGCTTGGCATTGCGCGCACATGGTCGCGGCAAAGCGGTGAAAATTTATCAGTTTATGAAGGTGCCGACCGCACGCTTTGGGGAGCATCGAATGTTCGAGCAACTGGGCGTGCCGATAGAGGGATTGGGCGACGGCTTTAGCTGGAAAAGTCGCGATCTTGAGCACTCAGCCCAACTCGCACGCGACGGCTGGGCGCGGGCTGAGACGACCATCCGCGCGGGTGAGCACTTTCTCGTCGTGCTCGATGAAATCACCTACCCGCTGATTTATGGTTGGTTGCCGCTCGAACCCGTATTGACCGCGCTTCGCCAACGACCACCGCATGTGCACGTGATGCTCACAGGGCGTGATGCGCCACCCGAGCTAATCGAGCTGGCTGACACGGTGACTGAAATGACGATGGTCAAGCATCATTTCAAAGCGGGTGTACCGGCACAACGCGGAATCGAAGATTGATCCCGCCCGACCATAGTGCCCGCAAGGCTGCGATCAGTTGGAGCGGCGGCAAAGACTCCTGCCTTGCATTGCTCCGAGTTCGAGAACAGGGCATGCAGGTGTCCACGTTTGTGACGATGTGCGAATCTGACGGCATCAGCAAATCGCATGCGCTGCCATCGCCCGTGATCGCCACGCAAGTCTCAGCACTTGGCGGCGAATGGCATCAGGTGCGGGTGGAGCCCGGTCAATACGTGAAGCAGTTCAAGGAGGAGCTTGAAGCGTTGCGCGCAAGCGCCCACACGCACATGGTGTTCGGCGATATCGACCTAGTTGCGCATCGTGATTTTCTGGAGCCCGCATGCAAAGCCGCAGGGCTTGAGGCCGTTTTTCCACTGTGGAACGAGGCCCGCCATGCGGTTGCACACGAAGTCATTGCGCGAGGTATTCGTGCGCGACTGGTGAGTGTCGACACACGATGGTTGGACGTTTCCTTCGCGGGTGCGGCATACGACCACGCGTTACTCGCGCGTCTGCCGAGTTGCGTATGCCCGTGCGGCGAGGGCGGAGAGTTCCACAGTTTTGTGTGGGACGCGCCGGGGTTTTCAGCGCCGCTTGCAGTTGAGTTTTCAGCGCCGCGTGCGGTGGCCTCGATGCCGCCTTTGTCGAAGACAACGCTGATCCTGACGACGCCACAACTGGTTTGACCCGTGTCGATTGACCTCACTGCTCTCGCATCCGCATCCGTATTGGTCATGGCGTTGTTGCTGGCGTGGCTATGGGACGCTACGTTGGGCGAGCCGCCCAACGTGTTGCATCCAGCGGCATGGTTAGGTCGGTTGTTGAAACCCATCGGCGAGTGGCTTGTTACGCAGTCAGATTTCGTGGCGTTTATCGGAGGCGCATTAGCGTGGATAGTGCTCGCGGTAATCCTCGCTTTAGCGGCGTGCTTGTGGCAAAACGTAGTAGTCTCTTGGCCCCTTTGGCTGGCTGCGCCCTCCCTGGCGATGGTGCTCAAACCCATGTTTGCGTGGCGCATGTTGCGCGACGAAGTCGCCTCTGTTGAAAAGGCATTGACGCATAGCGTTGAGGCCGCTCGCACGCAGCTCTCCCGTTTGGTCAGCCGCGATGTTACGACCATGCAAGCCGACGCGATCCGCGAATCCGCCATCGAAACACTTGCCGAAAATCTCAACGATTCTGTTGTTGCGCCGCTGTTCTGGTTCGCCGTTGCAGGGCTTCCGGGAGCCGTCGTTTACCGCTTCGCCAACACGGCCGACGCGATGTGGGGTTATCGGGGTCGCTACGAGTGGGCGGGCAAGTGGGCGGCGCACGCAGACGACGTTCTGTCATGGCTGCCGGCGCGCATCACCGCACTTCTACTCTGGCCGTGGGGGCACTTTTCGCAGTTGTATAAAGAGGCGCAACGCACGCCCTCGCCCAATGGTGGCTGGCCGATGGCCGCGATGGCGCTGCACCTTGGAGTTTGTCTCAGAAAACCGGGAACGTATGTGCTCAATGGCGGGGCGCCCGCACCAACCGCAATGCAACTCACGCGCGCCGTCCGCGTGGCTCAACGTGTGGCATGGACGGCGATGCTCCTGGTGTTGGTAATGTTGTCGATCAGCGCCCTGCGCGGCGCACCGGGCGTTCGGCCTTGAGCGCCCAGCAGACGCACGGCGGAGTCGATGCGCTAGGTGCCGCGCGCTGGGATTTTTCAACCAATAGCAATGCGGTCGGACCCTGCCCCGTTGCATGGGCCGCCGTGCATGCGGCGGACGCAACGCGCTACCCCGACCCCGAGTATTGTCAGATTAAAAAAGCGCTCGCGGCACTACATCAGGTTGACGCGCACCGAGTCATCATGGCTGCCAGCGCGAGTGAATTCATCACTCGGTTTACCGTCGTCAGCCACCGACTCGCGCCCGGCTCGGTCGCCGTCGCTCGTCACAGTTATGGTGATTATCAAAACGCTGCACGGGCGAGCGGGAGAGCGGTGGTGTCCCTTGAGGCGGGGGCCACAACTGGGGCCACGCTTCGTTGGTACGGTGACCCCACCAGTCCGCTAGGCCAGAGCTGCGATCCGCCACCAACCGAGACGGCTTGGCCACCCGGTGTGGGTGTGCTCGACATGGCCTACGCGCCGCTGCGACTTGATGGGAGCACTGCGTGGACGCGCAGCCAAATGGATGCGGTCTTCACACTGCACAGCCCGAATAAAGCGCTGGGATTGACGGGTGTTCGCGGGGCCTATGCGATTGCCCCAAATGTCCCGCGCGCGCTCGAATGGATTAACGCGCTTAATGCCGCCTGTCCGTCTTGGCCCATCGGTGCGCACGGTGTGGCGATGCTTGCGGCTTGGTGCGAACTTAGCACCCACGCATGGCTGGCCGATTCGCTGAAGCAGCTGCGGTTGTGGCGAAAAATGCAGATCGATATGTTGCGAGTATTTGGCATGGTGGTGGTGCCCTCGGTAAGCAATTTTTTTTGCGTCACGCCACCTGCGCCGGTTAGCGTAGCGGCGCTTCGCCGCTACGATATCAAAGTGCGCGACACCGCTTCTTTCGGTCTACCCAACATGCAGCGACTCTCGGTGCAACCACCACGCGCGCAAGAGGCGCTGCGCTGCGCGCTCACCGAAATACTGTCGGTCGACACCAAGCCGCACGCGAAACAGGCTTCACGTTGACGACAACCCGCTTCATCATGGTGTGGGGCACGTCCAGCGGCGCCGGAAAGAGTTGGCTCACGACGGCGCTGTGCCGTGCGGCCAAAAGACGCGGCATCAACGTCGCCCCGTTCAAAGCGCAGAACATGAGCAACAACGCGCGCGTGGTGCCGGACATCGATGGCGGATGCGGCGAGATCGGTGCGGCGCAATATTTTCAGGCGCTAGCTGCGGGCGTGACGCCTAGCGTGGACATGAACCCCGTATTGCTTAAGCCCGAGCGTGACACGGCAAGCCAGGTGGTATTGCAGGGCCATGTGAACACCGCACTATCGAGCATGCCGTGGCGCGAACGCAGCGCGTTGCTCGCCGTGTCCGCGCGCGAAAGTTTCGAGCGTCTGACGACCCGCCACGAGCTGATCGTGATCGAAGGCGCGGGCTCGCCCGCTGAAATCAATCTGGCCGCCAGCGACTACGTGAACCTAGGCACTGCGCGCTGGGCACAATCACATGGCAAGCTATCCAGCCTACTCGTGACCGACATTGATCGCGGCGGCGCGTTCGCGCATTTATACGGCACATGGCAGCTGTTGCCGGACGACTTGCGCCCCTCGCTCGCGGGCTTCGTGCTCAACAAATTTCGTGGCGATGCAGCGCTCCTAGCGCCCGGGCCGGAGCAATTGCGGGCGCTCACAGGCGTGCCACTCGCTGGCGTGATTCCCATGCGCCGTGATCACGGCTTGCCGGAGGAGGACGGCGTGTTTGATGATCGCACTGCGGCGCGCCATCACGCTGATACCAAACCACTGCGAGTGGCGATCATCGCGCCGCCGCACATCAGCAATCTGGATGAATTTCAGCCGCTAAAGAATGTGCCGGGACTTCGGCTCGTCTGGGCTCGCACAGCAGGTGAGCTCGATCACGTCGACTGGGTCATCTTGCCCGGATCGAAACAGGTGAGCGGCGATTTGCGATGGCTGCGCACGCAGGGTCTTGATCGCGCGATCATCGAACACGCTCGACGTGGCGGTGCCGTGCTTGGCGTGTGCGGTGGCTTGCAGATGTTGGGCGATCAACTCTCCGATCCGCACGGTCACGACGGTGAAGCCGGGGAAATGCAGGGCTTAGGCTTGCTACCTTTGACCACGCACTATCAGGCAGAAAAACGCGTGAGCCCGGTGACCGCGCACTTCAGCCACACGCACGGAGCATGGGCCGCGTTGAATGCTGTCACCGCAAACGGATACGAAATTCATCAAGGAATCACTGCGGCGCGCGGCAACGCGCAACACGTAAGCACCGTGCTGCATGACCAACGCGGCGAGCCGCTTGGTTGGCAATCAGGCAACGTGCTGGGGGTGTACGCGCATGGCTTTTTCGAATCAACCGCCGTCATGCAAGCCCTCTTCGGATCAACAACGCGCACGCTTGACAGCGCATTTGAAACGCTCGCTGACATGATTGAAACCCATTTCGACTCTGGTCTACTCCACGCACTTTTTAACGTCGCAAAACCATGACTAATTTCGCCATCGCTAGCTTCCACGACCCCGCATTCGCCACACGCGTGCAACAGCGCATCGACCACAAAACCAAGCCGCTTGGCGCGCTTGGTTGCCTTGAGGCTTTGATGTTGCAACTGGCCATGATTCAAGGCCACGAGGCGGTGGCATTGCATGCGCCGCAATTGGTTGTGTTCGCAGCCGATCAAGGCATTGCTGCACAGGGCGTGTCCGCGTACCCGCCCGAGGTCACCGCGCAAATGGTGATGAACATGCTCTCTGGCGGCGCGGCAGTGTCGGTGCTCGCGCGGCAGCATGGACTTGCGTTGACCGTGGTTGATTGCGGCGTGAACGCAGCATTCGCGCCCGCTCCGGGCTTTGTCGTCGCTAAAGTGAGCGGCGCGCTTCATGGCACCGCCGACAGTACGGTAGCGCCCGCGATGACCACGGCGCAGTGTGCGCAGGCCGTTGCCAATGGTCAGGCGCTGTTGAAATCGCTCGACGGCAACGTGCTGCTGCTCGGCGAAATGGGTATCGGCAACAGCTCGGCTGCGGCGCTGTTAATGTCGCGCTTGACGGGTCTGCCGCTGAGCGATTGCGTCGGTCGCGGCACGGGGCTTGATGACGCAGGGCTCGCCCGCAAGCTCGCGACGCTGCAACGCGCGCTTGACCTGCACGCGGACGCGCGCGAGCCGCCGGCTGCACTGGCCGCGTTGGGTGGCTTGGAGATCGCAACCATGGTCGGCGCGATCATGCAGGCCGCACTGGAGCGGCGCGTGATCGTGGTGGACGGCTTCATCACCACGGCCGCCGTTGCCGTGGCAGCACAGCTTGCGTCGACCGTGCTTGAACGCTGTGTGTTTTCGCACTGCTCGGCGGAGAGTGGCCATGCGCGTTGGCTCAGTATTTTGGGTGCGCGACCGTTGCTTGATCTCGGACTGCGCTTGGGCGAAGGCTCGGGTGCCGCGCTCGCTTGGCCGCTGCTCAAATCCGCTGAATTGTTGCTTGCTGAAATGGCGAGTTTTGAGTCGGCCGGCGTGGCTGAGAAAAGCGTCTGACACGATGACCATGAACCCGTGGCGACGACTGCGTTACGAGGCCCGCCTGTGGCTCACCGCGCTTGAGTTTTTAACGCGCATTCCGATCCCCGCGGCCACTCAGTTTGACCCGGCGTGGATGAGCCGCTGCGTGCGCTATTTTCCGTGGGTGGGCGTGTTGATCGGCGGGTGCGCAGCGCTCGTGTGGTGGGCGGTGCAGCCCGCGCTGTCGCCGTGGCTCGTGGCCGCGCTCGCCTTCACCGCCAGCGCACTGATCACCGGCGCGTTTCACGAAGACGGCTTGTCGGACTATGTCGATGGCATCGGCGGCGGGCAGTCGCGCGAACAAACGCTGGCGATTATGAAGGACTCGCGGGTCGGCAGCTTTGGTGCCTTGGCGTTGATTCTCGTCACCGTAATCAAGATCGCCGCACTCGCCAGCGTGCCGATGATGGACGCCGTCATCGCGCTCGTTTTCACGCATGCAACCGCGCGTGCAAGTGCTGTCACCGTGATGGCGGCGCTGCCGTATGCGCGTGACGACGCCACCAGCAAAGTTAGGCCCGTGGCAATGGGCGTAACCTGGGCCGAGGTCGTTGTGTCATGGCTGCCGAGCGCAGCGTTGATCGCGTGCAGCGCGGTGTGGGCTGCCGAGTGCGGGCTGTCAACGCAAATGCCCATTGCGCTGCTCGCAGCTACGCTCGCGGCGGGCATTGTGACCACATTGCTGGCGCGGCAAATGAAGCGACGATTGGGCGGCTACACCGGCGACGCGTTGGGCGCGGTGGAGCAGTGCGCCGAGGCCGTCATCTTGGTTGTGTGCGCGGCGTGGCTGTCGGTGCGCACCCATGGATTTTGAGCGGATTTATTTGCTGCGCCACACCGCGCCCGCCATTGAGCCCGGTCGTTGTTACGGCAGCACCGACGTGCCGCTCGATGAACACACATTCGCCGCCGAGCTGCCCGAGATTGCGCGACTGCTGCCCGAGGATGCGTTGCTTGTGAGCAGCCCGCTTGCGCGTTGCCGTCGCTTGGCTGACGCCATCAACACGCGGCGCGGTCACGGTGAAGTGCTCATTGATCACGCGCTGCGTGAGCGCAGTTACGGCAATTGGGAAGGCATGCGTTGGGACGACATTGCGCGCGCGCAGATTGACGCTTGGCGAGACAATTTTCTCGATTACGCGCCACCGCGCGGCGAGAGCGTGCTGGCCTTGCAAACGCGGGTTGTTGCAGCAGCGCAGCAATGGTCGGCGGCGCACGGCACAGCGTTGATTGTGGTGGCTCACGCCGGGCCGCTCGCCGTGTTGCGCGCGCTGCTGCGTCGTGAAAATCTTGGCGTCGAGTCAGTGCAAAGCGCGCTACCGTGCGGCTCGATTCTTGAAATTCGCTTGGGTGTTGCGGCGTCGGAAATTCGTCTTCGCTGACGGCGTGATGCGGCCGCGTTTTGGGCGCGTTTGGCGAGCACGCGACGCAACGTTCCACGCTTCAACCAGCGCCAAATTTCTGTTAACAGCTTTTCGCTGAGCGCCCCGTAAAACTAGGGCAAGAGCCCGATTACGTTTAATATCGACTTAAGCACTAACTCACTACTAACCCAATTTAAACAGGGGCTGTAGCCCTATTTTGTGAAAAGCTGTTAGTCCAAACGCTCTATCACGGCCTTCAAATTGCCCAGCGCGCGCACCGATTGCCGCTGCAATATCCAGCGCGTCAGCGACGCATCGAGCGTGCGCTGGACGTGGCAGCCGATGTGGCCAAAATTTTGAGCGATAGACAACGCTCTGCGCTACCTTGTTTCGTGCAATCTGGATTTTCTAGCGGCGACAGTCGCTCAAGCTGCCGCTTGCAATGCCACCGTTTTCGGCAGCGCTGGTATCGGCGTTGGTGCCACGATGGCCGCCACTGCCACCCCGTTCGGCAGCGCCAGAAAAAAGCTCGCGCCCTTGCCCAATTCGGACTCCGCCCACACCCGGCCGCCCTGCCGTTCCACCGCGCGACGCACGATGCTCAAGCCCACACCGTGACCCGCAAAATCTTGCCCGTGCAGGCGCACGAACGGTTGAAATAGTTTGCCGGCGCTGCTCTCACAAAAGCCAATGCCGTTGTCGCGCACCTGAATAATCGTCTCTTTAGTGGCAGCGTCAACGCGCGCCAGCACATCCACGCAGCCTTGCGGACGGTAGCCGCAAAACTTCACCGCGTTGCCAATCAAATTACTGAGCGCGGGGCGCAGCAAATTGATGTCCGCATACACGCTCGGCAGGGCATTGATGATGAAGCGCGGCAGCGCTGCGCCTCGCTTACCCAAGCTCACGCTAGCAATCACCTCGTGCGCCAGCGCGTTCAAGTCAACGGCGGTTTTATTCACGTGTTGATCGCCCACGCGCGCGAGCGTGAGCAGCGCACTCACCAGCTCGGTGGAGCGCTCGGCCTCAGTCACAATCAGCGGCAGCACGCGGCGCGCCAGCGGCAAGTCGCAGCTGTCTGGCTGCACTGCATCTTGGGCCACGCGCGCAAGGCCCGCCATGCCGCCGAGGCTGCCTTGCAGATCGTGTGACACGCTGCGGTTAAAGCTTTCTAACCCGGCCACCATGTTTTGCAAGTCGGCAGTGCGGCTAGCGACCATTGCCTCCAGCGAGGCATTAAGCGTGGTTAACGAACGCTCGGCGTCCTGGCGCTGCACAATCTCGGCGTGCAGCGCGCGGCTGCGCCGCAGCACGCTCACGGTGAGCAGCATGATGCCGAAAAATAATGCAGGCGGCATGATGTAGTAGCGCACACCAACCGAATTGCCCTTCAACACCGTTGACACCACCATCACCGCAGGGATGGCAAGCATGCCCAACGCAAGCCAAATATGGCCCGCCTGCGGCTCACGCCGTGCCGCCTCAAACGTTGCCTGCACCACTAACACCAAGCTGAGTGCATAAGGCAGGTGTGCCCAAGGTCTTGTGATCAGTACACCGAACAGCATCAACAGCGGCATGATGAGCGCGAGCGCAATCACCAGCGTTAACCGCCAGCGCTGCGGGTTACGCGGCGAGGCGAGGTAATACAACAAGCCGCAATTGAGCAGCAAGCCGCCGACGCCAAGCAAAACGGCAGACATTGGCTGTACGAGCACGTCAGTGGTGAGCATCTGCGCGTCGAACGCGTAGCGGCACGCGAGCACCGCGTAGGCACCGGCCAGCCACACCATGCCGCGCTCCTGATCGCGCCGCCACAGTACAAAAAATAGCAGCGCCAGCACGGCAAAAACAAAAGCGGCAATGTCGCTGCCCTGCAGCGGTTGTTGCGAAAAGTTCATGACTCCCTAACCACCACCCACAGCGCACGCACTACAGCGCTGATGATCGTCAATACCGGCCTAACACTCTAAGATGTTTCCTTATATTACTCTCAAACTGATGCCCGTCGCGCACGTAACGCTCGGGCCGCGCGAGGTCAGCCGGTGTCACACAACCGTCACATCGTTGTCACAAAATAGTTAGCTATGCCAGCCACCATCCTTATTGTTGAAGACGAACCGGCGATTGCCGAGTTAGTCGCCCTGCACTGCAAACACGCGGGCTACGCGGTGCAGGTTGCACACGCCGTGATGGACGCGCGCGACATCGTCGACGAAACGCTACCCGATCTGGTGGTGCTCGACTGGATGTTGCCCGACAAATCGGGCATTGATTTCGCACGCGAATTGCGCAAAGATGACCGCACCCGCGACCTGCCGATTTTGATGCTCACCGCGCGCGCCGCTGAGGACGATAAAGTGCGCGGGCTGGAGGTGGGTGCCGACGACTATGTCACCAAACCGTTCTCACCGAAAGAGCTGATGGCGCGCATCAAAGCCTTGTTGCGTCGCGCGGCACCCGATGCCTCCGACGCGGCGCTTGAAGTGGCCGGCCTGATGCTCGACCCCGCCGCGCATCGCGTGATGGGCAACGGCATTGAGCTTAAAGTGGGGCCCACCGAATTTCGTTTGCTGCGCTTTTTAATGTCGCGACTGGACCGCGTGATGACGCGCCAAGCGCTGCTCGACGGCGTGTGGGGCGACCATGTGTTTATCGAAGAGCGCACGGTCGACGTGCATGTGCGCCGTCTGCGCATTGCACTGGAACCGTCGGGCCACGATGCGCTGGTTGAAACAGTGCGCGGTGGTGGTTATCGTTTGCGCAAGCGTTAAGCGCAACCCGCTGGCACGAGCCACGTTGCAAGCCACGCTGCAAGCCGCGCCGCTACACTCGCCTGCATGAATCGATTGCTCCGCAACGTCGCCGTCATCACCGCAATCGCCGTGGCGCTCTCGGTGATCTGGACGCCATGGATCGCGGTGATAACACTCGCTGCAACCTGCGTGTGGCTCGCGCGACAGGTGATTCGCCGCGATCAGTCCGCACGCGAATTACTGCGCGAACCCGCAGGTGCCACGCGCGCGTTTGCCGATGTGATGACGCAGCTGCGCAGCCATCTCAAAGACAACGCGCAGCAATTGAAAGAGCGTGACGCCGAGATTGCGCAGCGCAAGCAAATCACCAATGCGGTGCCCGACGGATTGTTTTTGCTTGACGCGGGTGGCCGCATTTTGTGGTGCAATCAGGCAGCGCTCGTGATGCACGCGCTCGACGCCTTTCGCGATCTCGGCAAACCGATTGCGCAGTTGATTCGCGCGCCTGAATTTGCAGCCTATCTTGAGGATGAGACGCGCAGTGAGCCGGTGCTCACCATCGGCGGTCGCACCATTTCTTTTCATCTCGAACGTGGCAGCGAGGGTGCACGCTTGCTGCTCACGCGCGACGTCACCGAGCGTGAAAAACTCGACCGCATGCGGCGCGATTTTGTGGCCAATGTGTCGCATGAACTACGCACGCCGCTCACCGTCGTCGGCGGTTTTGTCGAAACATTGGCCGAGCTGCCGCTTGAGGCGGCGGAGCGTGATCGCTATCTGGAACTGATTGGCACGCAAACCGGCAACATGCGGCGACTGGTTGAGGATTTACTCACGCTGGCGCGGCTGGAAAACGATCAACTGCCGCCCGAAGACACGCCCACCGATTTGAGTCTGATCGCGCGCGAAGCGTTGGCCGACGCCGAAGCGCTCTCGTCCGGCGCGCACACATTCGTTGCCACCATCGAGCCCGCCACCGTGCTCGGCAGCGCGAGCGAGCTGCGCTCGGCCATCGGCAACTTGCTGTCCAACGCCGTGCGCTACACCCCGGCGGGCGGCCACATCACGCTCACCGTCAACCACGCAGCAAACGGTCACGAAATCATCATTGAAGTCAAAGACAGCGGCGTGGGCATCAAAGCCGAACACCTGCCGCGCCTGACCGAACGCTTCTACCGAATTGATCGTTCGCGCTCCCGTGAAACCGGCGGCACTGGCTTAGGCCTTGCCATTGTCAAACACATTGCGCACCGTCATCACGCCAAATTAGAAATAGAAAGCGAAGCCAGCGGCGAGCATCACGGCAGCACATTCCGGTTGCGTTTTCCGGCAGCGACGGCGCCCTGAACCACTATCAGCTTTTCGATGAAAGCACCGTTCTATTGGGGCTAGACGTGCAAAACGCAGACTATCGACTTTGATTGATATAGGCAGCTAGCCCCCGTACAACAGAGCGAACAGTAAATAGTTAATAGGCGTGATTTCGGTTGCCGCGCGCTCCACGATCTGTTCAAATCGTATGAAGTATTTGTAAAAAACAGAGACAGCAATGGCAACAATCGGGGGAAACGCGCGCACGATGGCGCGGGTGTGCAGGTGGGCGAAGCGCGTTGCGCTTGCATCCGCGGTGGCCGCGTTGAGCGTTTCGTCGCAAACGTTCGCACAGGTGGAATGGAAGACAAGCTTGAGCCTCATTACGTTGCCGGTCGCCGCAGAATCTCAGACTGCCGTTGGTGCGCCAGACGGCTCGACTTACATCGCTGGAATCACATTTGATGGGGAGAGATCGGCGCTTCGGGTGTCGCGGTTATCGGCGAACGGGATAGCGTTGTGGACACGCTGGTTGTCCGCGTACGGCTACGACCTTCGGGGGCAAAAGCAATTGACGGTGCATGATGACAATTCGGTTTCCGTTTTTTATCGTGGCACGCCGTTCGGTCAATGCGTTGAACACCTCTCGCCGCTCGGCGAGAGTACTGTCAAGGAATGCGATAACAGTCTTACGCTTCGTTTCGCCCGTGCGAACGACGGCGAGATGTACATCGGCTCAGGTGATCCCCGGCGCATTAAAAAGGTGTCACTCCTTGGCTTGGTGCGCTGGGAAAAAATCGAAGCCAAACCATCTTTGTATGTCGGAAGCACAGGCGTGGACTCAAACGGCAATTATTTTGAATTTGAGAACGGCAACGTAACGACTTGGGCCTCAACGGACGGCACTAAGCTGGGTTCGGTTGTCCTGCTCGGACAACCGGGCAGTAACGCGGTAGTTGCTCGAGGCAACCTCAGCGTGGTTTCAATCCGGAGTACGGCCGTTGTGGGTAATGCAGTTACGACGACCGTTGCCCGATATGAGGCAGGCGGCACCCTGAAATGGTCGCGCGACGTAATTTTTCCAAACACGGCTAGCGCCGATGTTATGTTTATCAAGCCGGCCGATAACGACGCAACTTACCTTGTGCGCACACCCGCGCAAGACGGTGACAGCCAAGTCGCAAAGATTTCTAGCACCGGCGTTGTGTTGTGGCAAAGCCATTACTCACGCGTTCGCCGCATCATCGACAGCGACACAGGGTTGCTGGCCATTCGCAGCGATGTTGATGCTACGAACAGCACCAACGATTCATTCATCTTTCCCATTGCCACGGTGGATGGTGCTCTAGGAACGCCAACTATTTACTCCCGCAGTGACCTGTTCCCTCCCAGCGATTGATTTAGTGTCAGTGGGGGCGTGACTGCTGTATTTGAGGGCAATTCACCTGTCGCTCCCTACGCAAGCTATCCACTGCAGCTCGCCGCATCGGCTGTTTTTCTAAGCACAACATCCGCAAATCGATGGGTTGCTATCACGTAGCAGCGACAGAGTTTAACTATTGGCCAGGGCGACTGTTTAATGCCGCGCCTGCCTCAGTCGAGTCCGTCAGCTGATTGGGCGCGCACGGCGACCGCTAACTTCAACGGGTACGCAGACTGGACAAAAATCACACCCGCTACAGGAGCGATAACCGCTCGCACCGCTGCGGCAGCGCTTGGCTGTGGCGCACCGATTACTTCCGACGGCGGGCGCGTGATTGTGAGCCCGAACGGCGCTGATCGAATCACGAAAATCGATGCCGCAGGCAGCACCGTTTGGCAGACCCCCAGCCCCGTGAATCCACTGCAGTACAGCGGACAGCCAATCACCTCAGTCGCCGTTAACGACGAAACCACTTACGTCACGGGCAACGTGCTCGGTCGCGCCTCGGCCAGCGGCGCAATCGTGTTTGAAAGCGAAACCAACCGCGGCAACGCGCGCTACTTAGCCGTGGACAGCGCGAACAATGCGTGGGTTGTGGCTGCCAACGCATCGAACCAAACGGTGGTCAGCAAAACCTCAGCTGCGGGAGCGCAGCAGTGGGCGACCGTGGTTTCCGTGCCGAGCTGTAGTAATACTTTGTTGTCGTCGCGGCTGATTGCGTCTAACGATATGTTGGTGGCAACGCAAGCCTGCGGCGAAGGCCGGGTATTCAAGATCAACGCATCGGGCCAGATTGCCTGGCAGCGCGTGGTGAGCGGCTCGGCACGGTTGCCCACTATTGAGTTGCGCGCGCTTAACGTTGATTCGGCGGGCAATGTTTACGCGGGTGGTTGCGCTCGCGTTAGCGGTAGCAGCAACCCGAGCACCACCGATGCATCACTGATGAGGTCGTGGAGCAGCACAGGCGGCGAACGCTGGTTGGTGCAAACCGATTTGATCGGCAACGGCTCCGAATGCGTGAGCTCGATTGCGATTGACGGCAGTGATGTGGTGTTTGCGGCGGTGTCATCTAGTGATGCGTCCCCCGCGCCGCTTTTGTGGTCGTTCACCGCGAATGGCGATGAGCGCTGGCGGCACAGCGGCGTTTTGGCATCGCCATGGGCTGCATCAGCCGAACTTTTCGCCGACGCTTCAGGCAAGTTGATCGTGTTGGGTGAATCACCACCCAACGTGCTCGGGCCGCGTGAAGCAACGTTGCGGCGCATCAACGTGTTCACGCTGGGCTCGTCGCTCAAACTCAAATTTCTCGAAGTGCCAGCGGCGCTCATCGGCTATCGCGAAGCGTTCCCCGTGCGCATCGGCCTGCGCACGGCCGCCGACGCCGTAGCGACGGCAACCAGCGTCACCAAAGTAGCCCTCGGCCTGCAAACTGGCAGCGGCAATCTCGACGGCACTCTTAGCTGCAGCATCGCAGTGGGCGCGAGCGAATGCACCATCAGCGATACGCGCTACGACTTTGTGGAAGCTGGCGTTACGCTGTCTGCTGGAGCGGACGGATTTGCGACCGTGGTGTCGTCGCCGGTCGCTTTCAAGGTGGCCGATACGATCACAACGATTGTTGCCGCTACCGCTGCGCCCTACAACGCTTTCTCCACCGTGCGCATTCGCGCCATTACCCAGGGGCCCACACCCGCGCGCAACCAAAATGCGGGTGGCAATTTGAACGGACCATTCTCCCCCGCGTATCCTGCGATTGATAACTGTAGTGACCTTTCGCAACCCGGCGCGTTGAGCGCGAGAGAGTGCGATCTGCTTGTGCGCACGGCTGCCATGCCGATCTCTGCGCAGTTCTCGCCGTACACCGGCAACTACAACGGCTCGACAGCAATTCCTACGTCGTTTCCGGTGACGAAAGTGGCCTCCATCCTGCAAGTTAGCAACGATCCAGCGAACACCTACGTCGCGGGTGATCGCTTGCGCTTTCGCGTGGCGCTGCTCACCGCAAATGGCTTTAACGCCACACAGTTTGTGGCTGCCAGCGCGGTGACGCTACCGGGCGGAAGCTGCGGCGCGCTGGTGGCAACGGGTACGCTGGCCAATAAATTCAGTGGCAGCTATCTGGTGTGCGAGGTAACGCCTGCTACGACCGGAGCGGTTAGTGTTGCCATTAGTTTCTCGGGCAATCTTGATCTGCTCGCAGCCGAGCCGTTGAATCAGACGGTTACGCTAAATCCTGGGGCAGTTTTGCGCGGCAGCAACTCATCGTTACCGACGAACGTGACGGTATGTTCGCCCAATCCCAACGTGAGCTGCGGATTTGTTGGCGGCCCAAACTCGGAATGGCAATGCTCGGGGCCAACCGGCATGAGCGGACAAGTGTTTTTTATGCCACCGCCGAATAACGCGGGGTATTACTTTCCGACCTCGCCGATTCAATTTACTAACGTGGTGGGCCTGACCAATTACACCACCTACATTCCTTACGGCTATTCGCCTTCATCGTGCAATCTTGATGTGGACGGAGACGGCGCACGCATGTTGGCGACCGACGGTGTCTTGATTTTGCGCCGGATGCTGGGCCTCACTGGCGGCGCGTTGGTGTCCGGCGCGACAAACGCTTGTGCGCCGAGATCGGCGGCGGGTATTGCGCAGGCAGTTTCTCTGCCTGCTTATGACATTGACGGCGATGGCCGCACCGATGCGGCCACCGATGGCCTGCTTTTACTGCGCGCAATGTTGGGCTTCCGCGGCACGGCACTGATCTCCGGCGCGGTGGGTGTCAACGCAATTCGCAAAACAGCGCTTGAGATTGAAAATTTCTTCAACGGCTCTTGCAACTACCCGCTAAATTAGGTGGGAAGTTTCGCCCATCAGCGCTGACATCACTTAATCCAGCCCGTGTGATCCTATGATTTTGCTGCGGCAAACGGGTGGGTGATTTCGTCGAAAAGTTGAGCCAGCGCTCCTCGGCGCAGTTGCGATCAGCGCAGCCCGCGTTTATAGTTTTTTCCACCCGGCACCGGATTGGGCGAGGTGCCGGTGGTGAGGCCGATCGGCGTACTAAATTGGCCGCGCTCGATGGGGGTGGCGTCGGGTTGGCTGCTGCCGTTGCTACTACCGGATGCCGCTTGTGGCTGACCGGCACGCAGCGCGGGCGACCCGATTGGCGAAAACACATCAACAATATCTAGTGGACGGGTGATCGACTGTTCGCTTGCGGGATCCATCACTCGCGCGCCGTTAATCAAGCCCAGTTGCGCCATGAGCTTCATGGCCGACTCAACCGCTATTTCGTCGTGCAATTCCGTGGCTCGGCTAAGCACCGCCTCAAGGTAGGGGCGATCGCGCGTCACACGCACCAAGTCCACCCGCACGTTGGCGCGCTGCAGGCCAACGCGCACTCGCGCAAGCCACAATATTTGTTCATTGGTCATGCTGTTTTATCCCTCTACTTACTGCCTGCTACCTGCTGCGTACGTGTTGCCGTGTGGCCTACACCGACTCGGCGTGCTGCGAAATGTCGAGCCCTTCGAGCTCTTCGTCAACCGCCACTCGCCATGCGCCGAGCGCACGCAGCACGGCGACGATGAGGAGCGTCACCACAAACGCGTACACCGCGATCACACTGGTGGCAAAGAGCTGTATGCCCGCAGACGCTTTTGCCTGGTTCGACGCCAGTACGCCCACCGCAATCGACCCGGCCACACCGGCTACGCCGTGCAAACCAAATACATCGAGCGAATCGTCAACGTTGAGCGCCCGCTTCAACACCACCGCCCCCAGATAACCGGCCACCGCGCCCAACGCGCCGAACGCCAGCGCGATCAGCGGCGTGACGTAACCCGCTGCCGGCGTGATGGCGATCAGCCCGCCGAGCACACCCGAGGCCATACCTAACCCCGACGCGTAGCCACGCAACGCGCCTTCAATCACCATCCACGCCACGGCACCTGCGGCACCGGCAGCCAAAGTGTTGACGATGGCAATCGCTGCGGTGGAATCGGCGTGCAACGCGCTGCCGCCGTTAAAGCCCATCCAGCCCACCAATAAGCAACCGGCACCGGCAAGCGTTAAGCCCATGTGGTTGGGCGTCATCGCATCGGCACCGTAACCCAAGCGGCGCCCGGTAACGATGGCCGCAGCCAACCCTGAGAAACCCGCCGCCACGTGAACCACGGTGCCGCCGGCCCAATCAAGATGGCCCATTTTTGCCAGCCACCCGTCGGAATGCCACACCCAGCGCGCCACCGGCGCATACACCAGTGCCGGCCACAACAGGCCAAACAGCAGCACGCCTCCGGGGCGCACGCGCTCGGCAAACGCGCCAATCACCAGCGCCGCAGTGACCATGGCAAACGACAAATGAAACACCACCATGGGCCATTCAAAGGCCTCACCGCCGGGAAACACACTGTCGGGCAAGATGCCGGTCAGCCCCGCCCGAGACAGGTCTCCGACGTAGCCGCCACCGGTCGGTGAAAACGCGATGGAATAACTGATGGCTACCCAAGACAGCGTTGCAGCAGCTGCAATCACCACGCACTGCGCGTAAATGGAGATCACGTTTTTGCGCCGAACCAGCCCACCATAAAACAACGAAATGCCGGGAAACACCATGAACACCACCAGCGCGGCACTGGTGAGTATCCATGCGGTGTCGCCGTGACTGGCCGCAGCAGCAATCGCGGTTTTAGTGGCTGACGCGGCGACCGCCGCGGGCACCACTTCAGCAGCGCCGCTGGTGACGGGGGGTGCTACGGCCTTGGCGGCTTCCGGCAGGATTGGCTGGCCGGTGGGCGTGGTCTGCGCATTCGCCAGCGTGGCTACACATAAAAAAGCCGCCGCCAACACGGTGGCCGCGACGTGACGATTCGCAGAAGAAAACACAGATTTCCAGACTCAAAAAAATACGCTAATCACACAGCCGCACCAAGCGACCCATTGAGCACAATGTTAAAGATTGATTAGACGTACGTATATAAGAATCGGCTCAATCCCGCGTGCAGCCTGGCGCGCAGTGCGGTTTTGGTTACGAAAACACGCTTTTTCTAAGCGGAAACTGCATGCGCATGCAGGCACCGCTGAGCACCATAAGCAGTCGCGAAAAGCCGGTCAAATTCCTAGCGCGTCAATGCTGCCTTGGACAACCGCCGACTGCTGTGATTTGTCGCCAGTTACTCGGTCTGTGCAGGCTGAACAAAGTACAGCGCCACGTCGCCCCATGCGTGCCACGCACCAGGCCGCTCGCGAATAGCGGCTTCGAGCATCGACACGGCCTGCTGTAAGCGAAGTGGCACGTCCGCGGGCGACAAGTGAACCACTGTAAGTTTGGGTTGCAAATCTACAGCGTCCCACTGACCGATGAAACCGTACACAGGCATATCTTTGCGACTAGCCAATTCCAGCAGGCTGGGGGGAAACCGAGCGGTGCGACCAAAAAAAAGCACCTCAGCTGAGCGATCAACAAGCGACGGCGGCAGATCGATCAGCCCAAGCACGTTCGTGTCGTGCTTCCATGTTTTCATCACCGCGCGTGCAGCCCCGCCCCAGTCGGTGTAGATAAGTGGCGCACCGCCCACGCGCTCGATGGACTTCATACGCAGCGTGCCAAACCACAACAATATTCGCTCCGACCAGTTCTGCGCATTTGGCCCACGCTGCATCACTATTGAAATGCGTTCGCGCTGCGCGCGCAGGTAGCGCGTGACCCACCAGCCGCCGCCGT
Source organism: Burkholderiales bacterium (assembly GCA_043721275.1). Lineage (GTDB taxonomy): Bacteria > Pseudomonadota > Gammaproteobacteria > Burkholderiales > Casimicrobiaceae > Casimicrobium. Next base: position 42,529 of record JAYSRA010000081.1, on the reverse strand, counting down.
AATGGAAGGTGATGAATAGCGCAGGCGTGGTGAGCAATGCCGGCGCATCAACCTTGACGTGCTTCACCATCCACGCGTCAGAGCGCGTGAGCGACACCCACAGATCAGCGTAGTCGGCAACGCGAGTGAAGCGCAAATCAGCCGCTGCGGCTTGCGCGTCCGCGTCGGGCATTAATGTGTGAATGTTGGCAACCAGCGCCGCGCTCTCGTGGCGAAATACATTTGGATTGCTACGAATCCAGGCAACGAGCTTGCGACGCAGAAACATCGGCAGCAGGGTGAATACCATCGGCAGCAACACGTGATCGCGCAAGCGTTCCCACGCGGTGGTTGGGCCTTCTGGCGCAGTGCCCATGGACACCAGTGCGGTGCCGAGCAACACGCAAATCATGCCCGCAATCATATTCGACGTGATCGGTTCTGACAGCACCAGCCAGCCCCAAAACGCCGCAAACGCCGGGAACAAAAAAGCCACGCTTGAGGCCCGCTGCGGCCCAATGGTTTTGATCAAATTAAAGAACAGCGCGTAGCCTGCGGCGGTGCAAAAAAACGATAGCGCGAGGATGGCGCCCCACGCCGTGGCCGACGGCATGGCCACCGGTGCAAAGTAGAGGCCCGGCAACAACAACCATAGCGTCGCGCCCCACACCATGCCGGTGGCGGCGGCCAAGCCCGACTGCTCGCTCAAATAGCGTTTGATCAAAAACGACGCGGTGGCATACATGCTGGCCGCCATGACGGCCGCCACGATGCCCGCGATCACCAGTGGTGTCAGCGCTACCGGTTGCAAGCCGACGAGCACCAGCACCCCCGCAAACGCGAACACGATGCCCAGCCATTTCAACGCGCCGAGCGGCTCCTTGAACCACAGCCACATGATGAGCGCGCTCCACACCGGCGTGGTCGAATTGGCAATGGCGCTGTAGCCCGCCGGGATGTGCTGCGCTGCGAAGCTGTACGCAACAAACGGGATCGCGGTGTTCACCGCGCCGACCGCGAGATAGGTTTTCCACCGGTGCCGAAAATCCATCGACTGCCGCAGCAGCGCAACCAACGCGAGCATGATCGCGCAGGCCAAACCGACGCGCGCCGCCGCCATTGAAAACGCGCCAAACTCCGGCGCTGCGATGCGCAAAAACATGAACGCCGCGCCCCACAACGCGCCCAGCAGCAGCAATTGGCTGAAGGAAGATGACTTCATCGGAGCGTTGCGTGCGCTATCAGCTTTTGGCTGTGGGCCTTCTGTGACATGGGCTTAACTGAGTAAAAGCGATAAAGTCGAGTTTTATTTATTTTTTGTGCTAGCCCCAATGAACTGGGCGTTTCAAGAAAAAGCTGATGGCGTTGCGGGGATTGATCGGGCATAGCAGAAGCGTAGCGGAAGCACGTTCTCAGACTCGCGACTATCGACCGCCGGTCACACCAATCACTGATCCGGTGGTGTAGCTCGACGCCTCCGACAGCAGCCACATAACGGCCTCGGCCACCTCAAGCGCGGTGCCCGCGCGCTGCATCGGCACCAGCGGCGTCATGTGCGCCACGCGATCCGGGATGCCGCCGCTAGCGTGAATCTCAGTGTCAATGATGCCGGGGCGCACCGCGTTGACGCGAATGCCCTCAAGCGCTACTTCTTTGGCGAGCCCTAGCGTGAACGTGTCAATCGCGCCCTTGGCGGATGCGTAATCTACATACTGACCCGGTGAACCCAAACGCGCTGCGGCGCTAGACAGATTGACGATGCATCCGCCTTGTCCGCCATGACGCGTGCTCATGCGCAGCACCGCCTCACGCGCGCAGATGAAGCTGCCCAGCACGTTGATGTCGAACATGCGCCGCCAGCGCGCCACGCTCATCGCGTCCACGCGTGAGGCCATGTCGACTACGCCCGCGTTATTCACCAATGCGGTCAGCGGCCCGAGCTCGGTGTCGATGCGCGCAAACATCGCGAGCACCGCGGCCTCGTCAGACACATCGGCCTGCACGCACATTGCGGTGCCGCCCGCGTCGCGAATGTGTCCCGCCACAGAATTCGCCGCAGCCTGATTGCCATTGAAATTAACGGCAACCGCGTAGCCCTGCTTTGCCGCGAGCACGGCGACGGCAGCACCGATGCCACGACTGCCACCGGTCACCAACAGCACTTTGCTCATGCGAATTTAAACGGCGATTGCGGCAAACTATTTCTTCGCCGCCGCGACTTCAAGCGCTAACTCAGCGCCCGATTTATAGTGCGCCACGCGCGCGATGGTGGTGCGCTTGGTGCGTTGAACAAACGCGTTGCTGCCGGACACTTCCTCTGCCCAATATTTGTCGGCAAGCGCGCGATTTTTTGGCACGTCAAGCAAGAACGCATCACGCGAACCGGCACCACCGAAGATGTACAACTTGCCCTCAATCATGCGCCACGAATCGGCGTCCCCGCCCCACGGAATGCCGTACACGATGCCGTTGGCGCAGTAGCCACCGTACTGTGGCAAATACTTGGTGGGCTCTTTATCGAACAGCGCTTTGTTCTCGGTTGACGAGAAATAAAACGTCACGTTTTCGTAGCTGCTCTTGATCGATGGATTGCCCTGCGCGTCTTTATTTTGCGTGAAGTACGACACCACGTCCGCGCCCTTCATCAGCACCCGATCATTGCCATCAATGGCATGCGCATTCACCGGCGAGAGCTTGCCGCCGGGGCTCTGAACGATGAGCGGCGCACAGGCCGCAAGGGCTAAGGCAGCGCTTGCGACGACCATACCAAGAAGTTGTTTTGTACGCATGGGAACACTCACGTCAATAGATTCGGATACCTGATTGTAGGGAGCGTGGCGCGCCGTGCGGCCAGTTGCCTGTTGCTCACCAGCGTAGTGTCGCATCAAGAAAGCAGCAGCACACTAAGTGAGGTCTAGCTTGTAGCCGAGTCCGCGCACGGTCTTGATGAGTGCCTGCGGTCGACCGTCGTCTATTTTGCTGCGTAGGCGGCGGATGTACACGTCGACCACGTTGGTGAGCGGATCCTCATGGCTGCCCCACACGTTCGACAAGATGCGTTCGCGGCTGTAAAGCCTTCCTGGCGCGCTCATCAGCAGCTCCAACAGCGCCAGCTCCTTGGCCGTCAATGCAATCTCCTGGCCCTCACGCATCACCTGCATTCGCTCGCGATCGAAACGCAGTGGCCCCACCGTGAGCACCGTGGACGGGGCTTTGAGCTCATGCGGTCGCCGCATCAGCGTCTCGATTCGCGCCAGCAACTCGTCGAACGCAAACGGCTTGGTGAGGTAGTCATCAGCCCCGCAGCGCAACCCCGCAACGCGATCCTGCACCGCATCCATCGCGGTGAGCATCAGCACCGGCACGGCGTTACGCTCGGCGCGCAATTGTTGGCACACCTCAACACCCGACAAGGTTGGCAGCATCACATCCATTAGCAGCACAGAAAACGTTTCTCGCCGCGCCCAAACCAGCGCCTCGTCGCCGTTTTTGGCATGGGTAACGCGGTAGCCCTCGGCCCTCAACCCGCGCTGCAAAAAATCAGCCACCCGGCTGTCGTCTTCAACCACTAGCAGATTCATGCTGGCGACCCCGCTGCCCCGCGCAGTGATACCGCATCAACCGATGCTGCGACAGCAGGCGCTGCCGCCTCTGCCGCCGTTGCCGTCGTCGCCGTCGCCGCCAGCGGTAAGCGCAGCGTCACGCACGCGCCGCGCGGCGTTGCCGACGCAATCGCGATTTCGCCGTGGTGGGCGGTCACGATGTCGCGCGCAATGGCGAGGCCCAGACCAGCACCTTCGGGCCGCAGCGCTTTGGCCACCGTTCCCCGGAAATGTCGCTCAAACGCATGCACCAATTCATCCTCTGATAAACCGATGCCCTGGTCGGTCACGCTGATCCACGCATGATCGTCTTCCAGCGAGCAGCTTATGAACACGGTGGCACCCGTCTCGCTGTAGCGAACCGCATTGTCGAGCACGATTATCAGCGCTTGCTGCAAGCGTTCGCGGTCAGCCTCAATCACCCCTTCATTCGCGGTGGGCGTGACCGCGGTGGTGAGCGTCACGCCGCGATTCTGTGCCACTGCGTTGATGGCCTGTGTAGATGCATCAACGACCGCGCGCAGCGGCGTCGGCGTGAGCGTGAGCGCGTACGCAGCAGCATCGGTTCGCGCAACTTTGAGCAGATCGTCCACTCGGGCGGCGAGCGCGCCACAGGCACTCACGATGCGCGAGAGGCAATCTCGATAAACGCTCCCCGTGGCGTCGCGGCTGCGCAGCGCCACCTCCGCTTCGCCACGAATGACGGTGACCGGCGTGCGCAGTTCGTGGCTAATATCTGCAAAAAACTGCCGTCGCCGTTGATCGATGCGCAGCAGGACGTCTTGGCTGCGCGACAACGCATCCGTTCGCGCGGCAACCGCATCATCGAGCCCAGACCGTACGGCTTCGCTTTGCTGGCGCGCAGCATCGAGCGTCGCCCCCACCGCGTTGAGCTGGCGGGCAATCACGCCAAACTCATCGGCGCTCAGATTCGGGTTCTTGTGTGCGTACTCGCCGTGCGCCAGCGCTTCAGTGGAAGCCACCAGCGCCTTAAACGGGCGCTGCATGCGCGTCACAAAGTAGGCCACCGCTAACAGCATTGCCGATAACGAAAACATCGCGATGGCAACGTTCGCAATGCGGACACGATCCAGTGCAGCGGTGAGGTCGGTCTCGGCGGCTTCGCTAATCGCCCGCTGCCGCTTCACCGCGTCTTCGAGCACCACGCGCATATCGCGTCCCTCCGAGCGATCAAAGACCTCGATGATGGCACTCCAGCCGCGCGCTTTGTCACCGCCTGCGGCTGGTGCCAACAGCGTGGGCATTGCTTGATCGATAGCATTAGTCAATGCCGCGAAGTTTTTGCGCAACACGTCAATCGTTACCCGCTCGCCGCTGGCCACACCCGCCGCACGTGGGCCGTCACGGTCAACCAGCCTTTCCAATTCGTTGATCGACAGGCGCATCTTTGCCAATAATCGGTCACGCACCTCGGGGGCGAGATCGCCCGCGAGTGTGGCCTGCGCAAACCAAACCTTTAGCCGCTGCTTATTTGCGCCCAACTCTAGGTAGTGGTTGAGCAGAGTTGTCGCCACCAAGCTTTGCTCGGCATGGCGCGCGGCAGATCGCGTCGCCCAGAAGGTGAACGCGCTTTGCGCAATGGCGAGCGTCGCTAGCAGCGCAAAAACGACGGTCAGACGCGAACGAATCATGGCAGTAAGACGAAGTAAGAATCAAAAAACCAATCGATACGCGCTCGCCCATCGGGCCGGGTATCGTCGCCGCAGTTTATGCCACTACTTGCCCGAGTAAGGCAGCGACGAGTGATGCAACATGATGCGGATTTTGCCCATATCGTCCTTCTTAAATTCCCAGGTCTTATCAACGATTGTTTTCTTGCCGTCTTTGGCCGTGAAGCTCACGTTGCCCATGGTGGTGGCGGTGTCGCCGTTGATGTGTACACCAGCGTTTTGAATTTCAACCGCCGTCCAGCCTTTGAGCGCAAATCCGGTGTCCTTTGGAAAGTTGCCGTCGCCGCCGACAAAGTACGACAGCGCCCCGTCGCGCGTGGTGCGAAACGTCTGTGGTGCCTCGGTCAACGTCGGTTTGAACAGCACCGGGCCCATGTTGTAGCCGTAGGCAGCATCAATGACTGCGGCGGCTGTCGCTTTCGCCTTGGCCTGTCCGCCCTGCGCGTAGTCTTTGCCGATTTGCAGCAGCGCGTCGCCCCAGGCGATCTGCGCCGCCAGCACTTCTGCCTCGGTAATGTTGGCGTTGTAGACCGGTGTCTTGGCGGCGACCGCGCCAGAGAGTGCAAGGCCGCTGAAAATGGCCACGAGCGCGGTGGTTTTGTTGAGCTTCATAAAGTGCATTCCATAAAAAGTGATTGATCCGTCGGGCGACGTTGCTGCATCGCCCATGCATCAAATTTCACACCCTTAGTTTGAACGCTGGCTGATAAAGCGGTGAATGCTTCATTAACGAATGATGAATAGAAGATGAACGCGACACCACGCAACGCGGATCGGTAAATCGACCGCGCCGCTGTCACCTGCAAACCAGAGCAGCGAGCCGCTTGGTTACTTTTTTGCTTTCGCGATTTCGGCGGCGACGTCCGCGTCGGACTTGTAGTGCGGCACCTTGAACGCCATGCGTTTGCCACGCTGCACGAGCGGGTTGTTGCCCTTCACTTCCTCGTTCCAATATTGGTTCGCGTACTGCGTGTTTTTCGGCACGTCGAGCAAAAAGCCGTCGCGTGAACTTGCGCCGCCAAAGATGAACAATTTGCCATCAAAAATGCGCCACGTATCGGCGTCACCGCCCCACGGAATGCCGTACGCGAGACCGTTGGCGCAATAGCCGCCGAACTGCGGCACGTACTTCAGCGGTTCTTTATCGAACAACGTTTTGTGTTCCGCCGTGGCGAAGTAGAAGGTGATTTTTTCGTAGGTGCTTTTGATTGACGGCTTGCCTTGTACGTAGGCGCTCTGCGTGAAATAGGCGACCACGTCCGCGCCCTTCAACATCACGCGTTCATTGCCGTCCAGCTCAACGACGTTAGCGGGCGAAATCGCGCCGCCGGGGTTTTGCGTAACCAGCGGCGCGCATGCGGCGAGCGCCAACGCGGCGGTAGCGAGTAAACCGATAGATACGCGTTTCATTGCGATTCCTTTTATAAGTTGTTCAGCAAAACTAATTGTAGGAGGGCAGGACGATGGGGCTTTGTAGGAGCGGCGAAAGCCGCGCTTGGTAACACCACCATTCGCGGCTTTCGCCGCCCCTACAAGGACAGTGCCGCCGCAACGCGTTGCATGAACCGCGCTGCATGCGCCGAATCAAGCCAGCGCACAACGATGACCGCATCATGCGCCGGTTCAATCCACGTGTAATGCCCGCCCGCGCCGACCATAAAGCTTGCTTCATTTGATGCGCCGGGGAATTGTTTTCCATCCGTGTTGAGCCACATCAGCCAACCGTAAAACGGCGCGATGGCGCAGGGCTCACGCATGCGTTTTGCCCAGCTTGCCGGGATAATTTGTTGATCGTTGTGCGCACCATCGTTGAGCAGCAATTGCCCAATCTTTGCCTGATCGCGCGCACTGATCGACACGCCGCCGCCCCAGTGCGTGCCACCGGGAACGCTCTGCATTTTTTGTTTCACGCCCATGTTGTCGACGATCTCGGCCCACGCATCGTCATAGCCACGCCACGCGAAATTTTCTGCGGCGTTGAGTGGCGTGAGAATCGCCTCAACAAAGACCTCTGGCAGCGGTTGTTTGAACACATGCAGCAGCGCCAGCGAGAGCTGGTTGATGCGCACATCGTTGTATTCCCAATATGTGCCGGACGCGTGCAGCGGTCGCGCGTCGCCCTTTTTGCCGGTCACAGGTTTGGGGTCGTGCGCGACGACGCGGTAACGATCCACCGTGTCCGGCAAGCCAAAAACCGAGCCTTCCCATTCGCTCGTCTGCTCAAGCAACTGCGCCCAGGTGATCGTGCGGTTGTGCTGCGAATCAAAACCAATGCCCGGCAGGCGCGCGACCACCGGCTCATGCGCGTCCGGCAGCAGTCCGCGATCGTGCGCCACGCCAGCGAGCAATGCGAGGTACGTTTTCGCGACGCTGAACGTTAAATCCGCGCGATCTGGCTCGCCCCACGCGGCGATTTCCTTTCCGTGTTGCAGGACGACGCCGGACACGCCGCCGCGCACGTGCACGGGGCCACGCAACACGTTCCATGGCGCGGGATCCGTGTGATGCACGCCGAACGCAGCTTGGCCCGCAACGGGCGCGTCCAGCGGGTCGCGAGGCCAATTCGCCTCGTGAGATTGTGCGAAATCGATGGCGTCGGAGAGGTTGGGCATGGCGGAAATGTGATGGTTTTTAACGGTTCAGCGGGTTCGCGGACGAGTACAGCTTTTTCGTGAAACCGCCGTTTAACTTGGCTAAGCGCGCAATTCCTCATCTATCGACTATTGCAATAAACAGCGCCTAGCCCCAGTGCAACATAGGTTACAGCCCAAAGTTGTATCCTAAAAAAGCCGGTACACGAGCGGCATCAGAAGCGACGCCAACAGCACCTGCAATCCCAACGCAAGCCCCGCATACGCGCCCGCATCGGGATGCACTTGCAACGCGCGGGCAGCGCCAATGCCGTGCGCCGCAGTGCCCAGCGCAAAGCCGCGAATGGCCAACGATTTGACCCGCAACGCGTCGAAAATATATTTGCCGCTCACCGCGCCGACTAGCCCAGTCAACACGGCAAACACCGCAGCCAACGCCGGAATACCGCCAATTTTTTCGGCGATGCCCATCGCCACGGGCGCGGTGACCGATTTCGGCGCGAGCGAAATAATCACTTCGCTCGGCAGGCCCAGCGCATAGCCAATCGCCACCGCGCTCGTTGCCGCCACCGCGCCGCCGATGAGTGCCGCAACCAGCAGCGCGAGCGCGCGGCGGCGCACCTCAAAACGTCGCTGCCACAGCGGCCACGCCAGCGCCACCACCGCAGGCCCGAGCAAAAAATGAATGAACTGCGCACCGGCAAAATAGGTCGGATACGGCGTGTCAGAGATCGTCAAAAGCGCCGCTAAAACAAGCACCGTCCACAGCACCGGATTAGCCCACGGCGCTTGGTCGAGCCGCGTGTAAACCGATTGCGCGAGCACATACGTCACAAGCGTCGCGGTCAACCCAAACAGCGGCGTGGCGGAAAGATAAACCCACAGTTCAACAAAATTTTGCATCGCTTATTTCGCCTCCGTTGGTGTCAACGCAGAGAGCACCAGCGCGGTCACGGCAAGGCCGATCCAGGTCGCCAACACAATCGCCGCCAGCATGCGAAATCCGTACTGCGCGATGAGCCCGGTGTGCACCATCACGCCCACACCCACCGGCACAAACAGCAGCGACAAATGCGTGAGTAGCGCTTCGGCCGCGGCTTGCACCGGCCCGCGCACGGCAGCGAAGTTAAGCGCGACAAGCATCACGATCAAGCCAATCACCGGCCCCGGCAGCGGCGCATGCGTCACGCGTGCAATGCCCTCGCCGAGCGACTGCGCCGCGAGCAACCAAGCAAATCCAGTGAGCGCATTCATCGGTTTTTTGCCAGCCGCTAAAAGCCTACCGCGCCGCCGTCACGCCGACAGTCACTTCCCGTGACGTAGCCGTTTTCGGTCTTCCAAATAATTTGTCCGGAGCCGAAATCCATGTAGCTGTCGTTGTTGACTTTGAGCTGATGGCCGCGCGCGACGAGCGATTCGCGCACCGCGTTCGGCGTCCACGATTCGAGATCAAGTTCGAGGCCTTGCTCCACACGAAAGCGCGGGCCGTCGAGCGCAGCCTGCGGGTTTTCGCCAAAGTCGATCATGCGAATCGCGGTCTGCAAATGGCCTTGCGGTTGCACGTGGCCGCCCATCACGCCGAACGCGCTTTGCGGCTGGCCGTCTTTCAAAATAAAGCCCGGAATGATGGTGTGAAAAGGCCGCTTGCTGCCGTCAACGCAATTCGGATGGGACGGGTCGAGCACGAAGCCGCAGGCGCGGTTTTGCAGCGAGATACCGTCCACCACCACGCCGGAGCCAAAGCCCATGTAGTTCGACTGAATCAGTGACACCATCATGCCGCTCTCATCAGCCGCGTTGAGATAAACCGTGCCGCCGGCAAGCGTTGCACTCGGCGAAAAATCTTGCGCACGTTTCATGTCGATCAACTTCGCGCGACGCTGCAAAAAATCACGATCCAACATGGCAGCGGGCGACACATTCATGTACGCCGGATCGGCCACTTGGGCACGCACATCGCGAAACGCCAGCTTCATCGATTCAATCGCCATGTGCCAGTAATCGGGATGATTCGGCCCAAGGGACGCCACATCAAACTGCTCCATCATGCCGAGCGCCATGAGGGCGGCGATGCCTTGTCCGTTGGGCGGAATTTCGGCCACTTCATAGCCACGATACGTCGTGCGAATCGGCTCCACCCAATCGGCGACATGCGCTGCCAAATCAATGCCAGTCATCAGTCCTCCATTCGCTTTGGCGTGCGCCACGATGCGCGCCGCGAGCTGACCGCGATAAAACGATTCGCCCTCGCTCTCCGCAATTAAACGCAACGATTCCGCCTGCGCGGGGTTGCGAAATAATTCGCCTGGCAACGGCGCACGCCCATTCGGCATGAAGTGCTGCGCATAGCCCGGTTGATTTTGCAAAATTGGCACCGCACGCGCCCACTGCCCACTGATAATCGGCGTGACCATAAAGCCTCGCTCGGCGGTGTTGATCGCAGGTGCCAACAAATCCGCAAACGGCAGCTTGCCATAACGTTTCGACAGCGCCATCCAGCCTGCCACCGCGCCGGGCACGGAGACTGCCATCCAGCCGCGCTCGGGCATCATTTGCATGCCCTTGAACGTATCGGGCGACCACGCTTGTGGCGAGCGGCCTGACGAGTTGAGGCCATGCAGCGCCTTATCTTCAGGGCTCCACACCAGCGCGAACAGATCACTGCCGAGGCCGTTACTGCACGGCTCAACGACGGTGAGAATCGCCGCCGTGGCGATGATGGCGTCAATGGCGTTACCACCCGCTTTGAGCATCGACAGCCCCGCCTGAGCCGCGAGCGGATGCGTGGTCGACACCACATTGCGGGTCATCAGTGGCGAGCGGCCACCGGGGTAGGGACGGGTGTAGTTGAAGGTCATAGCGGAGAACTGGCGAAGTGCGTGGCGTGAGAGAGCGCATTGCGCATTGCGCGCGGAACGGATGTCACGGATTATCGCCGTGCAGCACGTGCATCGGGGCTTCAGCACCGATTATCTGGAATGCGCGGCCCCTAGGTTTCTTATTTAAGGCAGTGCGTGCAAGTTGGCCTTGTGCTTTAGGCCGTAAGGCCCGTATAGTGCGAATTCCGTTTGATGGTTTTGGGAGCAGGCATGGCAATTGGCGTAAGTTTTAGCGCGCGCGGCTGCGCGCTGTTGCGGCTCACCTGCGCGTGTTTGTTGCTAATGTTTGCCGCCGATGCTGCCGCACAGCGCGTTTTTGCCGCGCGTTATTCGACCAACGCCAAGGGTGATATCGCCATCGCCGGCAACACCGTGATGCGCTGTAACGCAACAGCGGGCGCGAACTTCGCCAACTGCGCCAACACGCTGGCGGGCATCGCAACAACTACCGCGCCGACCAACAATAACTTCACCATGATCAACGTTGACGTTGACAGCGACGCCACCACGTTTAATTCATCGTCATCACGGCTCGCTATGTTGTCAGGCTCGACGGTGCTGTTCGCAGGCTTGTACTGGGCGTCGGACTCAGCCGTTGCGACGCGCAACACGGTCAAGCTTCAGCAGCCCGGTGCCGCCACCTACACCACCATTACTGCAACCCAGCTCGACGGTATTGGCAACGTCTACCAAGCTTTCGCCGACGTGACCACCATCGTGGCGGCGGCGGGCAACGGCATCTACACCGCAGCGAATGTGCAAACCACCAACAATACAGGCAATGTCTACGGCGGTTGGTCGCTGGTGGTTGCCTATGCCAATTCAGCGTCTCCCACCCGAAATCTTGCGGTGTACGATGGCTACCAGCGGGTGAATAACGGCACCGCTGGCGGCGGCATTAACGTGTCGTTGACCGGCTTCATCACGCCGCCGTTTGGCGCGGTTAACACCACCATCGGCACGGTTGCCTACGACGGTGATCGCACCTCGGTTGAAGGCACCGCGGGCCTGCAATTCGGCCCCACTGCGACCACACTTTCACCGGTGTTTAATGCGGTCAATCCGCAGAACGATTATTTCAACAGCACTATTAGTGACTTTGGCGTTAAGCGCCTCTCGTTGTTGGACCAAAACCCGGCGTATGACAACAACTTGGGTTTTGACATCGATCTTTCCAAACCGAACACGCCGTTACCCAATAGCGCCACGAGTGCGGTCGTTCGCGTGAGCAGCAGCAGCGAAACGATTGACTTAGGTATCGTCACCCTTGCCACCGATATTTTTGTGCCCAACATCAAAGATACGCTGACTAAAACGGTGACCAAGGTGGCCGGTGCCGCAGGTGCCGCGATCATCCCCGGCGACACGCTGGAATACGTGATCAATTTTTATAACTCCGGTCAAGACGGCGCGCTCAAGACGGTGGTCACTGACGCCATTCCGGCCAACAGCACCTACTTTGGCAACTCGCTGGTGATCACCAGCACGCCAACAACGGGCGCTCCTGTGGTGGTCAATGCGACCGACGCAGCGGCTGACGATGTGGGTGAATTTGACATTGCCAACAACCGCATTGTGGCTCGCGTCGGCACGGGTGCCAACGCCACCACGGGAGGCCAGGTGGTGCCCGCTAACGCCAGCAATTTGCCGTCCTACTCGGTGAAATTCCGCGTGACCGTCAAGCCGTTAACGCCGGGTGGAACCAACATCGACAACACCGCGCGCGTCGATTATGCGCAGCAAACTTTGGGCGCCGCGGTGTCTGATTTGTCAGACTCCGACAGCTCCACACCCGGCGATCAGCCTGCCCGCGTAGTGGTGGCGAGCCCTGATCTGGTCGTCGTCAAAAGCGACGCGGGCGCGAGCTTCACCCAAGGCAGAACCGGCAGCTACACGTTGACGGTGACCAACAACGGGTTAGCGCCCAGCTTCGGCACGGTCACGGTTACTGAAGTGCCACCCGCGGCGCTCACGGTCACCGGGTTGAGTGGTACCGGCTGGATCTGTGTTCTCGCCACGCTCAAGTGCACCCGCAGCGACGCGCTCGTGATCACCGCGTCGTATCCGCCGATCACGGTCACCGTTGATGTTGCAGCCGATGCGCCCGTGAGCGTGACCAACACCGCCGCTGTCGCTTGTGCCTGCGAGTCCACCACCGCCGCCACCAACAACACCGGCACCGACTCAACACCCATCAGCAAAGCCCCCGTGCTCACCGCCACCAAAGTGGCCGGTGCCGCATTCATTCGCGGCAGTGTTTCCACCTACACGCTGACCATCGGTGCGAGCGCCGCAGCAGGCCCGATCAACGCAATTGACGCGGTGAATTTAAATGACACTTTGCCCGGCGGCTTCACGCTGGACGGAACGCCCACCGGTATCGGCTGGACCTGCACCGGAGTCGCTGCGGCGACCAGCTTCACGTGCACGCGCACCGGAGCACTCGCGAGCGGTAGCGCGTATCCCGCCATCACGGTGCCAGTGCGCATCGGCTTGGCCGCGCCCGCCTCGGTGGACAACACCGTGAGCGTGTCGGGCGGTGGTGCCACGGTGCCAGTGTCGGCCACGGTCAACACGCCCGTCACCGCGAGCACCGACCTGAAAATTTCCAAAACGGTCGACGTCATCGCGCCGACGCTTGCCATTCCTAACGTTGAATTCACCGTGCGCGTGACCAATGACGGCCCGTCGATTGCAACGGGCGTGGTGGTCACCGACAGCTTGCCAGCGGGGCTTACGTTTGTCTCAGCGGTGCCCGGCCAAGGCAGTTTCGCGGGCAGCACGTGGACGGTGGGCACCCTGGCACCCGGTGCCAGCGCAAGCTTGCGTTTGCGTGCGACGGTCACCAATTTTTCTACGACGATTACCAATATCGCGAGCGTGATCGGTGCCGAGCCTGATCCGGTCGGCAGCAACAACAGCGCGCAAGTCACGCTGCAAGGTCAGCGATCAGATTTGAGTTTGACCAAGACCGTGAATAACGCCGTGCCGAACGTTGGCGGCACGGTGGTGTTCACGCTGACGGTTACCAACGCCGGGCCTGATGCCGCCACTGGCGTTGAGGTGACGGATCTATTGCCTGCCACCTTCGCCTTCGTGTCTTCAACGCAGCCCAGTTACGACGCAGCCAACGGAAAATGGCTGGTCGGCAGTCTCACGGCAACCGGTGCAGGCAGCTCCGCGGTGTTGCAAATCACGGCGCGTGCGTTGGTGCCCGGCCCGCTCATCAACAAAGCTGAGATCAGCAAGAGCGACCAGTTTGATCCGGACTCCACACCGGGCAACAACGTCGCCGGTGAGGACGATCAGGCGCAGGTCACCGTCGTTGCGCAGCAGGCGGATTTGGCGATTTCAAAAGCGGTTGACAATCCAGCGCCGCTCGTCGGCGAGACGATTACCTACGTCGTAACGGTCAACAATCGCGGACCGTCAACGGCCACCGGAGTGGTGGTCAACGAGGACGTGCCAGCGGGGCTCACGCTGTTGTCGGTCACGCCGAGTCAGGGCACATTTGCGCAACCAGTGTGGACGGTTGGACAGATCAATTCGGGCAGCAGTGCGGCGCTCACCATCTCGGCGCGCTACGACGGCCCGGGCCGCGTGACCAACACCGCGAGCATCACCGGCAGCGATCAACCCGACCCGACGCCGAACACGCCGGTATCGGTCAGCGTGCCGTCGCAAATCGCCGATTTATCGCTCACCAAATCAGTGAGCAACGCCACGCCCAATGTCGGAACCAACATCACTTTCACCGTGATCGTGAGCAACGCCGGGCCGGACGGTGCCACGGGCGTGGTGGTGGCCGACCCGCTGCCTGTGGGGTTGAGTTTTGTCAGTGCCGCGCCGTCGCAAGGCAGCTATAACGCGGCCTCCGGCGACTGGGCCGTGGGCAGTGTTGGCAACGGCAGCAGCGCAACGCTTGCCATCACCGCCAAGGTCACGGGCCTTGCTCCTCTGGTTAACACCGCAGAGGTCAAAGCGTCTCGTCAATTCGATCCGAACTCCACGCCAAACAATCGCGTGGCGAGTGAAAACGATCAAGCGAGCGTGAACGTCACGCCGCAAAGCGCCGATCTGCGTCTCGCCAAAACGGTATTGCCGAGTAACCCGAGTGCGGCAAACCCCGTCGTTACCTACACGCTGACGCTCTCGAACTTGGGCCCAAGCACGGCCACCAATGTGACCGTGGCCGAGTCGTTGCCCGCAGGCGTAACGCTGGTTGCCGGATCAGCCACCGCCAGCACCGGTACGTTTGCGGCAGCCACCGGCATCTGGTCAGTGCCAACGCTAGCCAACGGCGGCAGCGCAACGCTCAGCTTTAACGCCACCGTCACCGACTTCACCAAGCCGCTGGCTAACACTGCACAAATTACCGGCAGCGATCAGCCCGATCCGTCACCCGAGCCCGCCGCATCGGCGAGTGTTCTGGGGCAGCGAGCCGACTTGTCGTTGACCAAAGTGGCCGACACCACGACGCCCGACGTGGGCGGCTTGGTGAGCTTCACGCTCAGCGTGGCGAACGCCGGGCCCGATGCCGCCACCGGTGTGGTGGTGCGTGACCTGTTGCCTGCCGGATTGAGCTTTGTTTCGGCCACGCCGAGCCGTGGCGCATACGACCCCGGCACGGGGCTGTGGAGCGTGGGCGCGGTGGCCAGCGCCGCGAGCGAAACGCTGACGCTCACCGCTCGTGTGTCGCAGATTACGAACGCATCAATTGTCAATCGCGCCGAAGTGGCCGCATCCGATCAGTTTGATCCGAACTCCACGCCCAACAACGCCTCTGGCACTGAAAACGACGAGGCCAGCGCCACCATTACACCGGTGCCGCAAGCCGACCTGACCGCCGCTAAATCAGCACCGGCAACACTGAATCCGGGCGCTGATGCCGTGTACAAACTTATCGTCCGGAACTTGGGGCCCTCATCGGCGCAGGCCGTGCAGGTGTTCGATCCGACGCCTGCCGGATTAACGCTGGTGAGCGTGAGCGGTGGCGGCTGCACCGCGTTGCCATGCTCTGTTGGCACATTGGGCCCCGGCGAGAGCCGAACGGTGGACGTGACCTACCGCGTCAATTTCCCGGCGACCGCAGGCAGCATCAGCAATAGCGTTTCGGTCAGCAGTAGCACGGCCGATCCCGCACCCGGCAACAACAGCGCAACCACCACCACGCCCGTATCTAACGAAGCGGACTTGAAGGTCGAAAAAATCGGGCCCGCCTCGGTGGTGCCCGGTCAAACCGTCGACTATTCGGTGATCGTTACCAACCTCGGCCCATCCACTGCGCCCGCTGTGCAGCTAGCTGACCCGACGCCCGCTGGATTGACGCTACAAAGCTCGTCAGCTCCGTGCGCGGGCGGATTTCCGTGCGGTCTGGGCGACTTAGCGATTGGCGCATCAATCACCGTGACCTCACGCTACCTGCTGCCCGCGAGTGCGGCGGGCGGCGCACCTATCGTCAATATTGCATCGGCCACTAGCAGCGCGATTGATGCTGATCCGAGCAACAACAGCGGGCGCGCACAGACCGCTGTTGAGCCGCCTAAAAGCGATCTATCAATCACCAAAATTGGCCCGGCGACTGTGCCCAAAGGCGAGACCGTAAGCTTCACGTTGAGCGTGAACAATGCGGGCCCGTCCGACGCGCTCAATGCCGTGATTGCCGACCCAACCGCTGCTGGGCTTACGCTCATTTCGGTTACCGGTGACTGCACCGCATTGCCGTGCGCACTGGGCACATTACCGGTGGGCGTGAGCAAAACCGTGCGCGTGACCTATCAAGTTCCGCTTAATTATTCTGGCAACACTAATCCCGCCGCCATTGACAACACGGCCACCATCAAAAGCGATAGCGCCGATCCCGATGCGGGCAACAACAGCGCCACCTTCACCACGCTCGCCACCACGCCGCCGCCGATTCTCACGTTAGCCAAAACCAGTAGCGTAAGCTTTGCGCGCGGCAGCACTGGCAGCTACAGCATCAACGTTGCCGTCAGCGCGCTGGGCGGGCCGACCACGGGCGCGACGGTGACCGTCAGCGACACGCTTCCTGCGGGCGTGACGCTCGTGGGCGGGCCCACCGGGCCCGGCTGGAGCTGCACCAACACCACTAGCAGCGCATTTAGCTGCACCCGCTCCGACGTCACAGCCGCTGGCAGCAGCCTGCCCACCATCACTGTGAACGTGCTCGTTAGCCTCGCAGCGGACGACACCGTTACCAACACCGCAAGCGTCAGCGGCGGCGGCACCACCGCGAGCGCTAGCGGCTCAGTCAGCACACCGGTTGCCTCCAGCGCCGATCTTGCGCTGAGCAAAGGCGTTGACCGCAACAACCCCACCATTGCTGCGCCGCTCGTCACGTTCACCATCGCGCTTGACAACCTTGGATCATCAACGGCCAGTAACGTGAACGTCGCCGACCTGCTGCCACCAGGATTCGCCTTCATCTCGGCCACCCCGTCGCTCGGCACCTACAGCGCGACGTCGGGCACGTGGAGCCTCGGCAGCGTGCTGCCCGGCACCCGCGCCACGTTGCAAATTCGCGCCAACGTCACCGACTTCACGGCCAAGCTGGTCAACACCGCCACGGTCACCAGCAACACCACCGACCCGAACAGCAGCAACAATGTGGCAAGCGCTGAGATACGCGGCCAAACCGCAAACCTGTCGCTACAAAAACTGGTTGATGTGGCCGCGCCGAATGTGCAGAGCAACGTGTCCTTCACCTTGCGCGTTGCCAATGCTGGTCCCGACGCCGCCACTGGCGTGCAGGTCAAGGATCTGCTGCCCGCAGGACTGAGTTTTGTGTCGGCCACGCCGAGTGCAGCATACGACGCTGCCACGGGTTTGTGGACGGTGGGGGCTGTCGCCGCAGGCAGCACTGCCGCGCTCATCGTGGTTGCCAAAGTGACCAGCACCGAGCCTATCGTCAACTTAGCCGAAATCAGCAAGAGCGACCAGTTTGATCCGAACAGCACCCCCGGCAACGCGGTGGCTGGCGAGGACGACAGCGCCAACGTAACGCTGATCCCGCAGCAAAGCGATTTGCGCCTGGCCAAGAGCGTCAACAACCCCAATCCACTGCGCGGCGACACGGTGGTCTACACCATCGAAGTGGCAAACTTGGGCCCGTCCACTGCCACTGGCGTGGAAATCACCGAGCAGCTACCGACCGGTGTTACCTACACCTCGTTCGTGCCTTCCGCCGGCGCTTTCGACGCGGCAAGCGGGCTGTGGACGCTCGCCTCCATTCCTGCTGGCAGCAGTGCCACGCTCGTCATCTCGGGCACCTTCCAGGGCCCGAGCGCCCAGACCAACACCTCAACTATCACCAAGCTCGATCAGTTTGATCCAACGCCCAACGCACCAGTGAGCGTCACCATCCCAAGCCAAATCGCTGACCTGAAGCTCAGCAAAACCGTCAACGTGGCTAACCCGGTGCAGGGCAGCGATGTCACATTTACCCTCATCGCATCGAATGCAGGGCCGGATGCGGCCACCGGCGTGGCAGTCACCGATCTGCTGCCACCGGGCCTCGTGTTCGTGTCGGCCACGGCGAGCAGCGGCGGCTACACCCCGGCCACCGGTGTGTGGAGCATTGGCCGAATTAACGCGGGCAGCAACGTGCAACTGGCGATCACCGCACGCGTTGAATCATTCGCGCCGATCAGTAACACTGCCGCCGTTACCGCCAGCGAGCAATACGATCCGAACAGCGTTCCGGGCAACAATGACGGGACTGAGGACGACCAAGCCAGCGTGCTCGTCACGCCGCAATATGCTGATTTGAAACTCTCCAAACGGGTCGATCCGGTGAACCCGACGGCGATCAATCCAAACGTGAGCTTCACCATCGAGCTGTTCAACGCCGGGCCCGATGCAGCCGCAAGCATTGCCATCACCGACCGCTTGCCCGCAGGCATCACGTTCATCAACGCCGTTGTTACCGTGGGCAGTTACGACGCCGCCGCAGGCATCTGGTCGGTGCCTGCACTTGCCAGCAACGCTCGCGCAACACTCACCTTGAACGGTGCGGTGACCGATTTCACCCGGTCAATCATCAACACCGCGCAGATCACCGCGTCCAGTCTTCCTGACCCCACTCCGAACGAGCAGGCCAACGCCACCGTAAAAGGCCAGAGTGCCAACTTAAACCTCAGCAAAACCGTTAGCAGCAGCACTCCGCGCGTCGGTTCAACGGTTGACTTTGTGATCACGGTCAACAACACCGGGCCTGATGCGGCCACTGGCGTGCGCGTGAATGATCTGCTGCCACAAGGCGTAGTCCTTGTAAACGTTGCCGCCAGCACCGGCAGTTACGATCCGGCCACTGGCGTGTGGAGCGTAGGCAGCGTGGCAGTCGGTGTGCCGGTAACGCTCACGCTGACGGCACGCATCTCGCAAATCACCAACGCCGCGATCACCAACCGCGCCGAGATTGCCGGCTCCGATCAGTTCGACCCGAACTCCACGCCGAACAACCAACGTGCCGGTGAGGACGATCAGGCCGAAGTTACGCTCTCGCCGGTGCCCGTGGCCGACGTAACCGTGGCCAAATTGCCACCGGCCAAGTTAAACCCCGGCACCGACGCAACCTATCGCATCGTGGTTAAAAACTTGGGGCCGAGCATTGCGCAGAACGTGAGCTTGGCGGACCCCGGTCCCGCAGGGCTCGTGTTCAAGTCGGCGAGCTGCGGCGCACCGCCGTGCGCGCTCGGTAACTTGGCCCCCGGCGAAGACCGCACGCTGACCTTTGTTTACGGCGTGCCGTTCCCGTACACGGGTGCTGCGACCGTGAGCAACGTTGCCACCGCCAGCAGCAGCACCTTCGACCCCGATTTAAGCAACAACACAGATCGCGTCGGTGCGTCGGTGGATGCACAGGCCGACCTCAATGTCGTCAAGACCGGGCCTGCGACCATCGTGCCGGGAACAACCGTAAGCTACAGCCTCGTGGTCACCAATCGCGGCCCCGCTTCAGCGGGCGACGTCATCCTTGAAGATCCGCCGCAGTCGGGCTTAACCATCGTTTCAGTGAGTGGCGCAGGCTGCGCTACTTTGCCGTGCACGCTCGGCACGCTGGCACCCAACGCAACCGTTACGGTGACTGTGAACGCGCGGCTTGACGCATCGGCGGTGCCCGGTAGCACCGTGCGCAACAGCGCCACCGTAAGCTCCACCACGCCCGACCCCAACTTGTTCGACAACACCAACACCGCTGTGAGCACGGTCGCTGCGCAAAGCGCTGATGTTCGCATCGATAAAACCGGGCCTGCCGCGTTGAGCGCGGGGGCGCGTGCGATCTACACGTTGACGGTCACCAACGACGGCCCGTCAACGGCTGCGGGCGTGGTGGTGACTGACACGCCGGGTGCGGGGCTCACGATAGTGTCGGTGTCCGGCGGTGGTTGCACCGCGGTGCCGTGCGCATTAGGCGCGTTGCTGCCCGGTCAAATCGTTGCGATTCGGGTGGAGGCGCTGGTGTCTGCTGCGGCCACTGTTGGGCAAATTCTCAGCAACACCGCCACCGCGAGCAGCAGCGCGACCGACCCGAATCCGGGCAACAACAGCACGACGATTACCGCGCCGGTGAGCAATTTGTTCGCTGACTTAAGCGTCAAAAAAACCGGGCCAAGCAGCGCTAAACCGGGCGAGCTGATCAGCTACAGCATCGTCGTGAGCAACGCCGGTCCAGCTGACGCGACAGCGGTACTAATCACCGATACGCCCGCTGCGGGCTTGACGTTGCTGTCAGTCACCGGTGCCTGCACGGCGCTCCCGTGCACGCTCACGAGTCTTGCCGTTAACGCAACCGCCACCGTGACCGTCAGCGCGCGGCTGGCAGCCACCGCCGCGCCGGGCGCAACGATTGGCAACCGCGCCACTGTCACGAGCAACGTGCCAGATCTCAATACCGATAACAACGTCAGCGACACATCCTTGGTCATTGCACCGATTGCCGACCTGATCACCTCAATTGCCGGACCGACCACATTCATCGTGGGCACGCCGCAAACCTTTGACTTTGCGATCACCAATCAGGGCGGCGCGGCAACCACTGGGCCGATCACGCTGGTCATCACCTTGCCGCAGGGCGCCTCGGCGACACTCACACCGCCGACCGGATGGACGTTCACGCTGCTCGGTTCAACATTGACTTTGACCAGCAGCAACATCGTGGCAAGCCTTGGCATCGTGCGCTTCCCGGTATCGCTCAGCTTCCCGCTCGAAGGTGCCAACCGCATTGATGCGCGGGTCGGTGGTGGCGGCGAAGCGGTGACCACTAACAACAATGCCACGCTCGCATTGGGCGGGAGCGCGCTGCCGATTCCGACGCTCAGCGCTTCGGCGTCGCTGTTGCTGTTGTCGCTGATGCTCGCTGCGGTCGTCGGCGTGCGGCGGCGATAGACCGCGCCG
The DNA here is from genome assembly GCA_043721275.1 of Burkholderiales bacterium. Taxonomy (GTDB): domain Bacteria; phylum Pseudomonadota; class Gammaproteobacteria; order Burkholderiales; family Casimicrobiaceae; genus Casimicrobium. The sequence continues at coordinate 21,371 of JAYSRA010000081.1, read as the reverse complement.
TCTGATGTTTATCGGCGACAGCGCGCGGTCGCCGATAATTGTGCGATGACCACGCTCGTTTTATCCACGCTCAACGCCCGTTACGCGCACGCCTCACTTGGGCTGCGCTATCTGTTTGCTAATCTTGATGACGACATTCGTGCCGAAGCGAAGATTGTTGAATTCGTTATCGGCAGCAAAATCGAGGTGCTGGTTGAGCAGTTGCTGGCACTCAATCCCAAGGTTGTGACCTTCGGCGTGTACATCTGGAATGTGGAGGAAACCACCAAGCTGATCGCAATGTTGAAGGCCGTGGCTCCGCAGATCAAAGTGGTGATCGGCGGGCCGGAGGTGAGCTTTGAAACCGCCGAGCAGCGCATCTTTGCGCTCGCCGATTACGTGGTGACCGGGCCGGGCGATGTGACGCTCAACAAGCTTGCCCGCGCGCTGCTGCACGGCCCCAAACCGCTGATGAAAGTGCATGTGGGTGAAGCGTTTGAGCTCGATGATTTGAAGCTGCCGTACCAGTATTACACCGACGAGGACATCGCGCGGCGGCACTTGTACGTTGAGGCATCACGCGGCTGTCCGTTCAAGTGCGAATTTTGTTTGTCGGCGCTCGATAAAACCGCTGAGCCGTTCAACACCGAGCGGTTTTTGGGCGAGATGGCCAAGCTCTACGACCGAGGTGCGCGCACCTTCAAATTCGTCGACCGCACGTTCAATCTGAACATCAAAACCTCGCTCGCGATCCTCGATTTTTTCCTTGAGCGCATCAACGCAAAACCCGACGATCCGTGCTTCGCGCACTTCGAACTGGTGCCCGATCATCTTCCGGAAAAACTCAAAGACACCATCGCAAAATTCCCTGCGGGCACGCTGCAATTCGAGATCGGCATTCAAACCTGGAACCCGACCGTTCAAGGCCACATTTCGCGCAAGCAAAACAACGACAAAGCGAAAGCGAACATTCGCTGGTTGCACGAAAATTCTCATGCGCACATGCATGTGGATTTGATCGCCGGATTGCCGTCAGAAACATTTGCTAGTTTCGGTGAAGGCTTCGACACGCTCGCGCGCTTGGGCCCGCACGAGATTCAGGTTGGCGTGTTGAAACGCTTGCGCGGCACGCCGATTATTCGCCACACCGATGCGTTTGCCATGCGCTATAACCCGGAGCCGCCGTACAACATTTTGTCGAATACCGAGCTCAGTTTCGCCGACCTGCAACGCATCAGCCGCTTCGCACGATTTTGGGATTTGATCGGCAATTCTGGGCGCTTCACCAACACGTTGCCGCTGGTGTTGCAGGCGCTGCCAGTGAGCGCGTTTAAACGCTTTCTCGCGCTTGCCGATTGGCTGTACGCCGACACCGGTGCGACGCATCAGATTGCGTTGGAGCGATTGTTTGATCTCGTGTATCGCTGGCTCGTCTCGGACGGCGGCATCGCGCTGGAAGGCGCGCAACACGCTATTCTTGCTGATTATCAAAAGAGTGGATCGAAAGGCCGCTTGTCGTTTATGCATCGCGGATTAACCGTGAGCGACGACCTAACAGCGGCCACCCGAAGCGCCACGCCGGCACGACAAAAACGTCATTTGGCCGCTGCACCTGCATAACAGCTTTTGGCTGCGCGCGCCGTTTTACTTGGGCTAACAGCGCATTACGTTTGAAGTCGATAAAGCCATTTTATAACGCTTAGCCCACGCATACAAAGGCTTTCGTCCAAAAGCTGATTCAAACAACTGGCTCAAAAATTCCCTGAAATTCGCGTCAAATCACTTCAAGTATTTGGCGAAAAATCGCTCAGTGCGCGTATGAAAATCCACCACGTTTGCGGGCGCGTTAAAGCCGTGACCTTCTTCGCTGTACACGGTGTAGTCGAGCGGCTTTCCGGCTTTTTCCATCGCGTCGCGCATGGTGGTGCCGTGAATGATCGGCACCCGCTGATCTTGCCCGCCCATGGTGAGCATCACCGCAGCTTTTATTTTGCTGGCGTTTTTTGCCGGTGAGGTGGCATCGAAACGAGCGCGGTCGGTGCTAATGTCGCCAATCCAACGCTTGAAATCGGTCTGGTAGTAATCGCTGTAGCGCGCGGTGTCCGACCACGTCACGTTCTGTTTGAGTTCGATGTCGGTGACAGCGACATACGCATGGCCGCATTTCCACAGATCCGGATCCTTCACCAACCCTTGCAACGTGGCGTAACCGCCATAACTGCCGCCAAACAAACACATGCGAGATTTATCGACAATGCCCGAGCTGGCTAGATGCAACGCACCGTCGGTAATGTCGTCTTGCATTGACAAGCCCCATTGCATAAAACTCATCTGATAATGCTTGGCACCAAACCCGGTCGAGCCGCGCGGCTCGGGCTCCAGCACCGCGTAGCCGCGTGACGCAAAAAATTGCGCGTCGGGCCAGCGCCCCCACTGCGCGCCCTGATAGCTGCGCGCCCACGGCCCACCGTGAATGTGCACGATCAACGGCAGGTTCTTCGTCTCAACGCCGCGCGGCACCGTGAGCCACGCCGGAATATTCAGACCGTCGCGCGCTTTGTACATCACGAACCGTCGCTCGGCCATGTTTCGCGAATTCTGGCCGTCAATGTCAATGGCGATCATCGCGCCGCGACGACCAACACCCGTGCCAAGCTCACGGTTTGACGCGCTGAAAATCAGTCGCGTGCTGTCCACCCATGTGAACCAGTTAACGTCTACGCTGTTAAAGCTGGTGGTCGCCGTCGACTGTCGCGTTTCTAGATCAATCACCACCAAGTTTTCACGCCCCTTCGCCGGGGCCAGCGCGGCGAGCTTTTTACCGTCAGGCGACATCGACATCTGCGAGTAACTTGGCAGTCGAAAAAATTCGCTCGCCGGAATGTCAGCCGCAGTTTTGTAGGTCGAAACCTGCGTGGTGGGAGGCGTGGTGGCGGGCTGCGCAGCACTGGGCGCAACGACAAGCAGCGCGGCCGCCAACACGGCAAACCAACGTAGCGCGGCGAAGGAAACTAGCGTTAATCTCATGCTGGCAATCCAGTGTTTTCCAGCCGGGGAGTGTAGAGCTTGCGAGGCGTTTCTTACAACTGTGACGCACACAGCTTTTACGCTAAAAGCCCGTTACACGAGGGCTATACAGCCATTATGCAATTAGTCGATAAACGGCTTTTATTGGGCTTAGCCCAAGCAAAATGGCGCTTTCACGAAAAAGCTATAAGCAAAAAAGCGGACGATATTGTGCGTGCGCATCACGCCGTCAGCGCAGCGCAAACAGCAATCCGAACGGAATAAAAACGATGCTGGCAATGTTGCCCACAAGCACGATGGAGGCGACTTTTTCTGGCTCTTGTTGGTAGTAATCCGCCACCAAAAAATTGAGCACCGCGGGTGGCAGTGCGCCGAACAAAAACACCAGCCCCATTTGCTCTTTGGTCATTGGCAACACGCCCACCACAATCCCCGCTACGAACAGCCCGGTCAACGGACAAATCGCCGCACCGAGCAGTGAGTTTGAGAAGTCTTCACGCTTGACGTCGAGCATGCGCACGCCGAGCGACAACAGCATCACCGGGATGGTGCAATCGCCAATCATCTTCATCGGCGCATGCACGCTGTCGGGCAGATGCGTGCCCGTGAGCCCAAGCGCCGCGCCAATCACGGTGGCCCACACCATGGGACTTTTGAGCAACAGCTTCAACTCCGCGTGCTTGTGAACGATGAACGCACCGACGGTGAAATGCAGCAGGTTCGAGGTGGCAAAAAGCGCCACCATGCCAGCCACACCGGTCGGGCCAAACGCGAACAGCGCGAGCGGTAAGCCCATGTTGCCGCAGTTGTTAAACATCATCGGCGGCACGAAAGTGCGCGGGTTTTGACCTGACAGTTTGGCGAACGGCCACGCCAGCAACCCGGACCCAAGCACGATCAACGCAGAGGCCACCACCAACGGCCACAGTGAAATCAAATCAACGCTTTTGTCGGATAGATTCGCGAGCACGAGAAACGGGCCGAACACATCCAAATTCAGCCGATTTACGACGCGCATATCGGGCTTGTTCCACGCGCGGCCTATGCCGTAACCGAGCACGATAATCGCGATCACCGGTACGACAATTTCAAGGATGCGCAGCGCGATATTCATACGCGCGCCTCGTGCAACGCATCGTCGCGCGCGGGCCACAACCACGCAATCAGGGCCAGCTGCACGACGAACAATGCAGCGAACGCCACCGCAAATCCATCCGCGCTCGCCGCTACCCCTAATTCGCTTGCTCGGTAAAAATTTACCACCACCCCAATGCCCCATTGCACGAAAAATATCGCGCCAAATAGCCCCATGTTGAGCGCCGCGTTGGCACGCCCGACAATCTCCTTCGGATAATACGGCGTGAGCAGCGCGAAGTAATTGTTGGTCGCCGCGCCGAAAAATCCGAACGCAAAAAACAACAGCGGCAGTGCAACCGTTGACTTCAGCGCAAACGGGATCAGGACTAACGCAAACGCGAGCAGCATCCAACGGTTGTAGACAAAACCATCCTTGCCCGCAGCACGCAAGCGCCCGGTCATCCAGCCGTGAAACAGGTTGCCGGTCAACATGCCGATGGGCATGCAGATCAGCGTGTTTGCCAACGCGTTGCCCGATAGCCCCGCGACGTTCGTCAGCCACGGCCCCGCCCACAACGATTGCACCGCCCACAACACGCCCACCGCAAACGATACGGCAGGAAAACTGTGGCGCGCCTGCCGCGTGCGCCACACGTGCCCGAGCGCGCTGCGCATGCTCACCGGTGCGGACGCAGGCGCATGCGACCGACACGGTGGTGGCACCACGAACAGCGCCGCTACCGCGAACAAAACAAGTGCCGCGCAACCCATGAACACCGCTCGCCAGCCGAACGTGGCAATCAACCATTGCGCAGGTACCGTCGCAGCAATTGCACCCAACGTGCCCACGGCAAACATGAAACCGTTGACCATCGGCTGCTGTGCACTCGGCAACCAAATCGAAAACGCACGCAGCGAACTCATCAAACAAATTGCCACGCCAAGCCCGATCAGCGCGCGACCCGCACCGAGCATCAGCGTGTTTTGTGCGACGGCGAAAAGCGCGGTGCCCACCGCCGCGACGATCAACGCAGTGGCGTTAACGCGAGCGCTGTCGAAGCGATCCAGCAGCGATCCGAGCGGCAATTGCGCGATCGTGAAAGCCACGAAATACAGGCTCGACAGCAGGCCAAGATCGGCAGGATTAAGAGAGAACTCACGAACGAGTTCGGGGGCGGCGACGGCGTTAACGTTGCGTAACAAAACCGATGAAAAATAAGCAACTGCGAAGGGGATGAACAGCCGAATCAACAGCGAACGGCACCTTCCCCCAGCGGGTGAAGGTTGGGATGGGGGAAGTTGATTTACGAAGTCAGTTTTTATGCCGACTGCCCCCACCCTAGCCCTCCCCCGCTGGGGGAGGGGATCGGCCATCGCTTCGCCACTCACAAAATAAACTGCGACAAATTTTCATCCTTGACGATGCCCGCCAGCTTGTCATCAACAAACGTTGCATCAATATCAATGGTGTGGCCGGTCAACGAATCCGCTGTGTAACTCACGTCTTCAAGCAGCCGCTCCATCACTGTGTGCAAGCGCCGCGCACCGATGTTTTCTTGGCGTTCATTCACGGTAAACGCAATCTCCGCGAGACGATGAATAGCATCGGGTTTGAACTCTAACGTCACCTGTTCGGTGGCCAGCAAGCCTGCGTACTGCCGCGTAAGGCTCGCATCAGTGCCAGTCAAAATCCGCTCGAAGTCTTCAACCGTTAAAGCGTTCAGTTCCACGCGAATCGGAAACCGACCCTGCAATTCCGGAATCAAGTCGCTTGGTTTCGAGACGTGAAACGCACCGCTGGCGATGAACAAAATGTGATCCGTTTTGATGGTGCCGTACTTGGTGCTAACCGTTGTTCCCTCCACCAACGGCAGCAAATCGCGCTGCACGCCTTGACGCGAAACATCCGCACCGCCGGTCTCTTGCCGCGTGGCAATCTTGTCGATTTCATCAAGAAAAACAATGCCGTTTTGCTCGGCATTTTCAAGCGCGTTGGCCTTCAACTCGTCTTCGTTGACCAGCTTGCCCGCCTCCTCATCCTGCAACACTTTCATCGCCTCATCAACGCGCATCCACTTCGATTTTTTGCGCTCTGGTCGCATGTTGGCAAACATGCCTTGAATCTGCTGCGTCATCTCCTCCATGCCGGGTGGTGCCATCACCTCCATCTGCGGCGAGGCTACAGCTACTTCGATTTCAATCTCTTTTTCGTCGAAGTGGCCCTCACGCAACATCTTGCGAAATTTCTGCCGAGTAACATTATCGGTTGGCTTCAAGTCGTCAAAATTCACCGCATTCGGTGGCGGTAATAACGCGTCCAGCACGCGTTCCTCCGCAGCATCAAATGCCTTTTCGCGCACCGCCTTCACCGCCTGCTCACGCGTCTGCTTAATAGCGATTTCAACGAGGTCACGAATGATCGTGTCAACGTCGCGACCCACATAGCCCACCTCGGTGAACTTGGTCGCCTCGACCTTCACAAACGGCGCGTTAGCAAGCTTCGCCAACCGCCGCGCAATCTCTGTTTTGCCCACACCGGTTGGCCCAATCATCAGGATGTTTTTCGGCGTGATCTCAGTGCGCAATGGCTCAGGCACCTGCTGCCGCCGCCAACGATTGCGCAGCGCAATGGCCACCGCCTTTTTCGCCGCCGCCTGCCCGACAATATGCCGATCCAGTTCAACAACAATTTCTTTAGGGGTCATGGGGGTGGGCATATTGGGAGCGACTGAAGCGTGAAGCCTCGATTTTAGGCGGCACTACTGAAACGTAATCACATCGATGACGGGAGGTTGAAACAATCGAAGCGGCAAACCCGTCATACCGAGCCCACTCGTTACAAAAATTTGGCGATCACCACTCCGATACAAGCCGCGCTTGAAGTTCTGCTTAGTCGCAGACTTCAATACCCATCGCGTCGCCAGCGGCAGATTGACTTGCCCGCCGTGCGTATGTCCTGCCAATAACGTGCCAATCGCCGTGCCTGCTAGTCGATCCAGCGAGTCGGGGTTGTGCGCGAGCGCGACCAGTGGGCTGCGCTCTTCAGCGATTTGCGGCACGTAGTCTTTGCGCGCCCAGCGGTCGCCAACGCCAACAAATCGAATCCCCTTGACGGTGACAACCCGTCCTTCGATAGGCTCGACACGATTGGCCAGCAACGCTGCGCGCAACTCTGCGGCCAGCGGCGGCCCCGGCAACTCTTCGTCGTGATTGCCCGGTACTGAAAAAATACGGTGTCGAGATTTGGCGAGCGGTGCCAGCAATTCAGCAAGCGGTCGCGTTGGCTCGTAGGTCCAGTCACCCGCGACCAGCACTACGTCAACGTTCAGTCGATTCAGCCTGTCAACGATCTGCTCTGTGCGCGCACGGCCTTGAAACATGCCGATGTGCAGATCGGACATCAGTGCAACTCGAAGTGGCGCACCCACGTTGATGCGGGACTCGCGAACGACGATGCGCTCAGGCTCGATGAATCGCGCGTAAAGCCCCGCGCACGCGAGCATTCCTGCGGCGAACGTAACGATTGCGGTCGTCCAAGTTCTCGCTCGCACTGCGTTAACCGAAAACGCAAAAGCCACCAACGCGTAAGGCACAGCTAACCAACATAACTCGTTGAAGAAAAACGCGTAGGCCTCCAAACGAATTTCTCGCGATGACAGACGAATGGCCCCTTGGAAAGTAATGACCGCGACGATGGGCAGGTACAGCAGCAGACATCGAGCCGATAGGCGACGGACAAAATTTTGCATGCATTCGCCAAGCTTGAAGTGTTGCAGTGAGGCTATAGACGTACTGTGAAGTCGACGTGAAGTCCACGGATCCGGCAGCGCAATAGAATGTGGCACCGCTCACCTGTGTGTACACGCCATGCCCATTCTGCAAGACAAAACCATCCTTCTCACCGGCCTGCTGTCCAATCGCTCCATCGCATTCGGTATCGGCAAAGCGCTCAAGCGCGAAGGCGCGACGCTTGCGCTTACCTACGCGGGTGAAGCGATGAAGGCGCGGGTTGAAAAGTTGGCACCCGAGTTGGGCGGCGGGCTCATCATGAGCATGGATGTCACGCAGCAGGATGAGATTGATGCCGTGTTTGCGAAGCTTGGCAGCGAGTGGGGCGGGATTGACGGTGTGGTGCATTCGATTGGTTACGCACCGCGTGAAGCGATCACGGGGGACTTTTTGGATGGCTTGTCGCGAGCGTCATTCATGACCGCGATGGATATTTCGGCCTACAGTTTTGCTGCACTCGGTAAGGCTGCACGACCCTTGATGAAGGGCCGCAACGGCGCGTTGCTCACGCTTTCGTATTTGGGTGCGGTGAGGAGTGTGCCCAACTACAACACGATGGGTGTAGCCAAGGCCGCACTTGAGGCGAACGTGCGCTACATGGCAGCAACGTTGGGGCCTGAGGGCACGCGGGTTAACGGCATCAGCGCCGGGCCGATCAAGACTCTGGCGGCGGCGGGCATTGCCGGTTTTTCAACGATGCTTAAAAACTTCGCCGCGATGGCCCCGATGCGCCGCAACATCACGGCCGATGAGGTGGGCAACGTCGCCGCGTTTTTAATGTCCGATTGGGCGAGCGCAATGACGGGGGAAATTCTTTATGTGGACAACGGGTTTTCGCAAATTGCGGCGGGCATGGATGATGGCGGCATGAAACCGAGCGAGTAGCGTGCCGAAATGATCCTGACCTCCGTTCGCGCTGAGCGCGTCGAAGCGCCGCGTACGTGACGCCATTATTGACTTATTCGCGATTGGGCCTTCGACGCGCTCAGGCCGAACGGCTAGATTGGCGTATATCGTTTAAACGCAAAACCCCGCCACCATTTCAACATACTCCGCAAACTCACTGATCGCATGATCGCTGCCTTCGATAATGTGTTGGTCGGCACCGAGATAGTGGTCACGCATGTGTCGCCAATCGAGCACTTCGTCACCCGTCGCTGCGAGTAAAAAATAGCGCTGCGGTTTAGTGATTGCAATCACTTTCAACGCTGCGAGTTGATCAAGATACTCCGGTTTGAATTCAAACGGAGTTTCGCCGTCGTAGGCGAAACCTTCTCCGATGTGCGCGCCCAAATCAATTTCAGGATGCACCGCAGGATTGAGTAGCGCTGCGCGGCAACCATAGCGCTCTGCCAAATACGTCGCATAAAACCCACCGAGCGACGAGCCGATCAGCGCCCAATCCTTGGCCGCATCGCCGCGATCTTCGATGAGTTCACACGCCAGCTCCATCGCCAGCGATGGGCTCGCGGGCAATTGCGGGCAGATGAAGCGATGCTCCGTTTGCGCGAAATGCGCCGCCATTTGCCGCGCCTTGGTGGACTGCGGACTTGAGCGGAAGCCGTGTAGGTAGAGGATGTTCATCATCAATCTTTCTGTAGAAGCGGCTCTGCCGCGACCGATTCGGCCTTTAGTCCTGAGCTCGTCGAAGGGCGCTCCTACAATTAGGGCAACTTTTCAACACACAAGAATAAATCATGGCAGTTCAATGCGGCATCGTCGGCCTTCCGAACGTAGGCAAATCCACGCTCTTCAACGCGCTCACCAAAGCGGGCATCGCGGCAGAAAATTATCCGTTTTGCACCATCGAGCCCAACGTAGGCATTGTTGAAGTGCCCGACGCGCGCCTCGCGGCCCTCGCCGAAATCGTCAACCCGCAACGCGTCGTGCCGGCCTCGGTTGAGTTTGTGGATATTGCCGGACTGGTCAAAGGCGCGTCGAAAGGCGAAGGCTTGGGCAACCAGTTTCTCGCCAACATCCGCGAGTGTGATGCCACAGCCCACGTGGTGCGCTGTTTTGAAGACGACAACGTGATTCACGTTGCGGGAAAAATTTCGCCAATTGATGACATTGAAGTCATCAACACCGAACTCGCGTTGGCCGACCTAGCGAGTGTCGAGAAGGCCGTGCATCGCTTCACCAAATTGTCGCGCTCCACAGGTGGCGACAAAGAAGCGACCAAGATGTTGCCGTTGCTAGAGAAGTGCCAAAAAGTTTTGGATCAAGGTTTGGCGGTGCGGTCGTTGGCGTTGGACGACGAAGAAAAAGTGTTGGTGAAACAGCTCTCGCTCATCACCTCGAAACCCACGATGTACGTGGCGAACGTGGCCGATGCCAACGACTTGGCGCACAACGCCCATTACCAAGCCGTGCTTGCTTACGCCGCCAAAGAGCGCGCCCCGGTGGTTGCGGTGTGCGCCAACATGGAAGCCGAAATCGGCGACATGGATGATGCCGACAAGATGGAGTTTTTGAAAGACCTAGGCCTAGAAGAACCGGGCCTTAACCGCGTAATCCGCGCCGGCTACAACCTGCTCGGTCTACAAACCTACTTCACCGCAGGCGTAAAGGAAGTCCGCGCCTGGACCATCCACAAAGGCGACACCGCACCCCGCGCCGCCGCCGCGATTCACACCGATTTTGAAAAAGGTTTTATCCGTGCGCAGACCATTGCCTACGTTGATTACATCCAGTTCAAAGGCGAACACGGCGCAAAAGAACACGGCAAGATGCGTGCAGAGGGCAAGGAATATGTCGTGCATGATGGGGATGTTTTGAATTTTTTGTTTAACGTGTAGGGACTGACCGCGTTGTTGTCTCGAATCTGCATAGACGTCGAGTGGCATCATTTGCATCCGCGCGAACCTATTCGATTGGTGTCGGAGCTTGACGATGCCAGATTCGAAACACGCAAGATCGAATATTCTCGCGACGGTAGGGTCGGCTACGCGTCGATTGGTCCATCGGTTGGATCAACTCGCCTCGGAACCTTGCCTGTACCAGAACTCAGGCAGATAAACGCCGATCCAGAATTCAAAGCGAAATTGATTTCAACTCAACAATTTGATGTTTTGTGGCGTGCGCTCCCCAAAGCACGTAGGCTGGGTTGAAACCCAGCACCGGCGATTCTTCAACGGCCCTGCTGGGTTTATTAACCCAGCCTACGATCCGCCGTGTCGTTCCGGTGTCGCGAGCGCGTTCGCCACGTGTGCCAACACCGGCTCCCAGCGCCGTGATTCGTCTTGCCGGAAGAGGCGCATCGTCGGTGACCATGCGCAGGTGTCACCCGTGATGCCGTAGCGCCAGTCGCCAGCGTGGCGCAGCAGTACCCACGTCTTTGCGCCTAGTGCCGCGGCCAAATGCGCCGCGCCGGTGTCGATGCTGATGACCACATCGAGGGTGTCGATGAGCGCGGCCATCTGCGTGAATTCGACGGTGTCGGCGGTCCAATCGATCACGTTTTTTGCTGCGAGTGGCGGTGCGCCGTGCTGCAGGGAGACCCAAGTTATTTCAGGGTGTGATGCGACGAATCGGCTCATCAGGCGTGCGGGGATGGAGCGGTCGGCCATCTGGTTGTCCTGGCCTGCTAGTTGGCCATGCCAGACTAGGCCGACGCGTTTTCGGGCTCCCCTCTCCCCCGGAGGGAGAAGAGCCTGCCCCGGCGAAGGCCGGGGGGTTGGGGGAGAGGGGGAGGGTGGCACGCCAACGATGCTTGTAATCGCAGCCTCCCCCTCTCCCCGGCCCTCTTCCTCCAGGAGAGAGGGGGCAGATTGCTGCGAATCAAACCTTACTTGCCATGCCGCGACATCACTTTCGCGCGTCCGCAAATACCGCGTAGGCGCAGGCAAATTTTCTAGCGTGATGCCTAGCGCCGATGGCAGCGACCACAGTGCAGCCCAATAATCAAACCGCATCGCCTCATGCTCACCCAACGCGATCACGCGCACTTCAGGAAACGATTGCTGCATCAATGCGACTTGCGACTTCGGTACTACGAACGTCACATGCAACCCACGCGCAACGACCATCGGCACGAATCGCGCGAACATGAACGTGTCGCCGAGGCCCTGCTCGCACATGAGCAGAATGCGCTTGCCGGATGACGATTCACCCTTCCAGATCGGCGCGTCTGGAATCTTTCCAGGCGGCTGCGTTTGCGGAAACTGGAGACGCAATTCGTAGTCAGCAAAACCCTGTGCGTAGTCGCCTTTGGCAAGCAGCGAGAAGGTGCGATTCCAGCGCGCGTAGTCAAAACCCGGTGCGAGTTCGAGCGCTTGGTCGAACGCCGCAATCGAGCCGTCAATGTCGTTCATCGAACGCAGGTTGAAGCCCAAATTGTTGAGCGCACCGGCGTGTTCTGCGTTCAACGCCAGTGCTCTTTCTGCGGCCCAGCGACCTTCGTTGTAGCGACCCGCGGTCCACGCAGCGGCGCTGATGTTGCTGAAAAATTCGGGCTCATGATCGATGATTGTTACCGAGCGCCACATGAGCTCGAGCGCCGCTGACGGCTGCCCCGCTTGATACTGCGACAGGCCCGCGAAGTGGAGTGCCGTTGCGTTCTCGGGCTCCTGTTGCAGGACGCGCGCGTAGCGTTCAACAGCAGCGTTGACATTGCCCGCTTCGTGCAATTGCAACGCTTCATCGAGCAACGCATTGATGTTGACCGCAGCGGGCGCGACGGGTGCTGCGCCGATCGTGCCGTGACATTCTTTGTAGCGCCTACCGCTGCCACAAGGGCATGCGTCGTTGCGCGAAGCGGGTGGTGTGATGGCGGCGGTGGTTTCCATCGGGAGCACGGCCTTTTGCAGCGTGTCCAATCGCGAACGAAGCTCGACCGACGACGGGTCGTTAGGCAGCAACGCGAGCCGTCGCGCGACAAACGCCTGCGCAACTTCGGGACGTTGCAAATCCAGCAAATTTTTCGTGAGTGCGCCGAAGCCCAAACCTTGCGCAATCGCGTTCGGCGCGGCGTGCGCGAACGCGATTAACTCGGCCTCACTCAGTACCTGCCAAAAACTGAACACGCCGTGAAAGCCCAGCGTTGGCCCCACTGGACGCCCCACGTCAAACGCAAATCGATCCGCCACGCGTTCGTCAGCAAACACGATACCGTATTTTGTTTCCAGCACTTCACGATAACGAATGCAGATGGCGGTGTCTTCGTTTTCGTCGCCGTTGAGCGTGAATTCAGGGTGAGCCAACGCACCAAGCAAGCGCTTGGAACGCAGCGAAAATCCGCCATTGCCGACACGGAAATCTCCCGATTCATGCGGCCACTTCGCGCCGATGTAGTCATAGTTCCAGAACTCGTCGGCCCATGCGTTGCCGTCGATGATGAAGCCATCCCATTGCACGACCAATGCGTACTCAGTGTTGATGTATGCGCCGAGTTCCTTCAGCACAAATTGGGAGTACACGGCGCGTGATTTGATCGACGCGATTTGCACCACCTCAATGCCGTCGCGCTCAATCGCCACGTCGGTCAGAAGCACTACGCGCGCGACCGGCAGCAGTGCCGCCGAACGCGCGAGCGCATCGGCGGCCAGTTCGGGGTAAGCACAGTCGATGGCGACTAGGGTGATTGAGTTGGTTGTAGTCATGCGGCAAAACTCGGTAGGAGCGGCTTTGCCGCGACCCGCATCTGCTCAACATCACCGGGTCGCGGCAGAGCCGCTCCTACAAGGGCCGATCTCACTTTAATCCTTCGTAAAGTAACCGCATCCCCAGCACAAACAACAGCGCCAACGTGATGCGCCGAAACACTACATCGCTGATAACGGTGTTCAACCGCACGCCGAGCCACACGCCTAACGGGGCGAGCGGCATGAGCACGAGTGCGGTGCCGAGGTTTACGAAATTGAGTTGCCCGAGGAGCGCAAACGGCACCAGTTTGACCGCGTTAACGACGGTGAAAAAGAACACGGTGGTGGCAACGAATGTGGTGCGATCTAACTTGCGTGGCCACAGATAAATGGTGGCGGGTGGCCCGCCCGCATGGGCCAACGTTGAGGTGAATCCCGACAAACCGCACCACAGCCACGGACGCACCGCATTCGGTATCCACGAGCGCAAATCGCGCAGCGCCGGAATGCCTTGATAGAGCGCGAAACCGACGGCCACCGTGCCGAGCAACGCTTTGGTAGTTTTCACCGACAGCAGGCCGAACATCAACGCGCCGACCGCGATGCCAAGCACGGCCGCCGGGATCATCAATTTAAGATCGGGCCACGACCATTTGCCGCGATACGCGCGCAGGCCGAGCACATCCATTACGCACAAAATCGGCAGCATGATGCCCGCCGCCGCGCCCGGTGCAATCACCTGACTCATCAGCGGAACGGCGATGCCGCCGGAGCCCGAGCCGAGGCCTGTTTTGGAGATGCCGGTGATGAGCACGGCCGGGACGGCAAGCGCGTAAAACCACGGGTCGGTGATGAACATCATGGATTTGGCTCCCTCGCCCCGGGGGAGAGGGCGGGGGGAGAGGGAGGTGGATTTGCAAATGCGTTCCGCACCGGGACACCCTCTCCCCAACCCTTCCCCCCAAGGGGTGGGAGCTGATCGATGGGCACGCTAACTTCGCGACGCACGCAACAGTTGCCCGATGCGGCGATTCACGCGCGCAATCGCTGCGTCGGTCGCGGCGCTGTACTTGGCCATGCGCAAAAATCCATGTGGCAACGAATCGAAATTATCGTGCTGCGCGTCGATGCCTGCACCGCGCAACGTGTTTACGTAATTCACACCGTCATCGCGCAGCGGATCGCGTCCGGCCGTGACTACGTACGCAGGCGGCAGACCCGCGTGTGACGTGGCGCGCGAGGGAGCAACGCGATAGTCGTTCGTCGCGTGATCGTCACCCACGAATTGCTGCCAGTACCACTGCATGTCCACGCGCGTGAGGCCGGGGCCTGCCGCGAAACTTTCGTAGCTAGCGGTGGCGTACGTCGGTTCGATGCACGGATAAATCAGCGTCTGCAACGCCACATGAAAACTGTCTTCATCGCGCGCGCGAATCGACGTGATTGCCGCGAGATGCGCGCCTGCGCTGTCGCCCGCGAGCGCTACGGGCGTGCCAGGCTGCGTATTGAGGCGATCAGCGGCAATGGCGCACGCCGCCTGATAGCAGGCGTCGGTGAGCGTCGTCCAGTGTGTCTCGGGCGCGAGCGGATAGTCGATGCTGACCACCAGCGCGTTGGCCTCATGCGCGAGACGAGCGCAAGTCGGCATGTGGGTGTCGTTGTCGCCCACGACCCAGCCGCCGCCGTGAAAATAAATGATGGTCGGCATCGGCTCAGCGATGCCGTCGTGACCATAAAACAAGCGCACTGGAACCTTGCCCGCCGCGAGATTGAGCGTGACGTCGTTGATGGTCACACTACCTGGAAGCGGCGTTTTACCGAGGCCGCATAACGCCCAGTAGCGGGCCCGCCGCTCAAGCGGCGTCGGGTTCGCGGGCAGCGGCGAAAACTGGTTGCCGAGATCGGCAAAGTAGCGGGTAAGGTCGGGGTCAAGCGTTGACATTTTATGGTTACAACTTTATGTTGAAAGCACCGTTGCAATGGGGCTAAGAGGCAATTTTGCTAATTATCGACTTTATATTTTTTATCGCGTTAGCCCAGATAAAACAGACGCTTCAGCAAAAAGCTGTTTTACAAAAACGGTGCCGATCAATGTCCCGCTTTGTCGCGTGCCGACGCAAATTCGTCGACGATTGCGGCGCGACCTAGGTACGTTGGTGCCACGTCCTCAAGCGCCGCTGCGCTGCCGGCAAACTGCGGAAAGGTCGCTGCTGAAACGTTGTCCACTGACATTGATTTAACGTTGTCCGGCGTCAAGGGTTGCGTGGGGACGTATTGCAAAACGGACGCAAGCATCGATGTCGCAAATCCCGGCAGCCCAATGATCATGTGTTTGTTGTCCGCTAAAACCATCACGTAGGCAACCAGTTCCTTGAGCGTGTACACCTTCGGTCCGACTAATTCGTAACGCTGGCCATAGGTCGATTCGTTAGCCAGACATTCAACAAACGCACGCGCCACATCGTCCACCCACACCGGTTGAAACCGCGCGCTTGCACCGGGCAACAGCATCGGCATCAGCGGCGGCAAAAATCCGACGATGCCCGCAAACTTGGTGAGGAACGAATCGCCGCGCCCGAAGATCACCGACGGCGCGAAGATCGTGAAATCAAGGGTGCTTGCGCGCACCGCGGCATCCGCTTTTGCCTTCGATTTTTGATACGCGCTGGGGCCGTCAACGGAGGCACCGAGTGCGCTCATCTGCACATAGCGCGACACGCCCGCCGCCTTGCAGGCAGCGATGGCGTTTTCGGTGAGCGTGACGTGCGCGCGCTCAAAGTTTCCGTTCAAAATGCCGATCAGATTGATCACCGCATTTTTGCCGCGCGTAAGTTGCGCGAGGGCATCCGCATCGTACACGTCGGCTTCAACAACGGTTACGCTGGGCAGCGGGAATAAGGCCCGCGCGTTGTCGCGTTTGCGCGTGGGCACGGTGATCGCGTGGCCCGCCATAACGAGTTTGCTGCAAATGGCGCGGCCCACAAAACCGCTGCCGCCGAGGATGAGAATGTTCATTTGTTTGCTATGTATTTTTCGAATTTGGTACAAGCGGCGCAAGCCGCGATGGGGCATCCGTTCCCAACACGAATCGCCTATCGCGGCTTTCGCCGCTCCTACCTGGTTACTTTGGTGGAATGATCCCCAGCCGCGACTTGATCGAAGTATTGCCGTTGCCAGAGAGATGCGCGTACCACACCGCATTAGTCAGCACTTTGCGCACGTAGTCGCGCGTTTCGTTGAACGGAACGGACTCGGCGTAGATCGCGCCTTCAAGCGGCCCATCGGCCCGCCACGCGCGCGCGCGACCCGGCCCTGCGTTGTATGACGCTGCGGCCATCGGCTCCGAGCCGCCCATCTGATCGAGCACGGTGCGCAAATAAAACGCACCGAATCCTGTGTTCACCGCCACATCCGAGAGTTGACTTGGCCGATAGTCGGTCGCCTTCATTTGCGTCGCAATCCACTTGCCGGTGGCGGGCATCACTTGCATTAAGCCGAGCGCGCCTGCGCTAGAAACAGCCTCTGCCCAAAAACGCGATTCCTGGCGTATCAATCCGAACACGAGCGAGTGATCAAGCGCCGATTGCGTGGCAGCCTTTTTAATTTCGGCGGCATACGGTGTTTGATAACGCAGCGCGAAATCGTGCTGCGTTTTTGTGCGCTCAGCGGTGTTAATCGAGCGATCCCAAATGCCTTTGCGGCGCATAAATTCGGCGGCCACCAGCGAATCTGCATCGTTCAAATCTTTCACCACGCCGTACCACTCACGCGCCGCATCCGCCCGCAGCCCGAGCTCAGAAAGTTTAAGCACGCGCTTGGCGGCGGCGGACTGATCGAAGCGCTTCAACGCTTCCGGCGTGGGCTTCACCGCACCTGCTTTAAGCGTTGTCGGCGCAGGCAGCGGCGCGCTAATTTCTTCAGCGGCAAGCAGGCCGTAAAAACTGAATTCTTTGGCGAGTTCGGCATAGATCAATTGCGCGCCGGTCTTGTCGGACAGCTCAGTCAGCGCGCGTGCCTTCCAGTATTTCCATGCCGGGTCGGCCACCCCAGTCTGTGCGGCTGAGGCGACGGCGCTCATCGCATTGATCGCTCGCAGCACCTCGCTCCACGCATTTGCACGCAGCGCTGCGCGGGCGATCCATGCGGCCTGCCAGTCACCGAGACGGGTCAACGTTTGTTCGTCTCCCGCGCGCTTAAACCACGTCATCGCCTCCGCCGTGTCAAGCCGACGTGCGCTCGCGTAGGCCAATTGCCCAGCCGCGTAACGCTGCTCTTCTTCGGTAAATTTAGTGCCAATGCCAGACCACACCGAGCGCGCTTTGGCAACATCGCTGCGCGCCAATTTTGTCAACGCATAGAGCCCCGCTTGACGATGCGCGCGAGAGGACCACGCGAGGCCCGCGTTCAAATACGATTCGGGCGACGAATGCGCGCGTTGCAGCGCCTCGGTGCTCGGTCGATTGTCCGCTGATAACCCTTCAGCAACGCGCGCACCGGCCAGAAAAGTACCGCCGTCCGCAGCGGTACGAAAGCGCCACAGCGCGTCCTCTGCTGTTACAAGATTCTGTCGCGCTAACGCTGAAAATGCATCGGCACACGCCTCCGTCAGCCGCTCTTCCCACACGCCGCGTGGCACGGTCACCGAGTCCTTCACATCGCTCTTTGCGGCAAGCGTTACGCGGTGACACGCAATTTCGCTGTCGTCCGTATCAAAGCCGCGCGCGAGCTGTGCAAAGCTCTCCCAATTGCCGGTTTTCGCGAGCTGCTTTAACCAGTCAACGCGCAGTCGATCCGCAATAAATTCGCCCGCGTGCTTTTGCAAAAAACGCTCGATGTCGGCCCCGATGCTCGCGTTGTCGAACTGCAAGCGCAGCGACCAAAAGTCAACGTAGCCTTCCAGCACGTCGCCACGCGTTTGCGCAACCGCAGCGTTCACGCGCCGCAGGTCGCCAAAGCGGAAGCCCTCTGAAGCGTCCTTGACCGCTGCGTCAGACGCGTAGACGGACAGGGCTGCCAGCAACAGCGAGGCGACGAGGGATGCGCGAAAACTAGTCATACCGCTATTTTCCGCGAAGATGCCGTCAACGCACACCCCGAGATAGCCCGCGCAGGCAACACCCGATGGTTCGCTAGAATTCACCGCATGCAAAACGGGGCAATCAGCGCAGGCGCAGTGGTCGGAGTCGTCATGGGTTCTTCAAGCGATTGGGACGTGATGAAGCACGCCACCGAAATACTGGAACGCTTTGGCGTCAATTTCGAGGCCAAAGTGGTGTCCGCTCACCGCACCCCGGACGACATGTTTAGCTACGCCGAAACAGCCATTGAGCGCGGCATCTGCATCATCATCGCGGGGGCGGGCGGCGCGGCGCATTTACCCGGCATGCTGGCGGCCAAAACCACGCTACCGGTGCTCGGCGTGCCGGTGCCGTCAAAATATTTGCGCGGCGAAGACTCGCTTTTGTCCATCGTGCAAATGCCGAAGGGTGTGCCGGTCGCCACCTTTGCGATTGGCGAGGCGGGCGCGGCCAACGCGGCGCTGTTTGCGGTGGCCATGCTCGCGATTTCCAACAAAGCACTGGCGCAACAACTGCTGTCCTTTCGCGACGAACAAACCGCCAGCGCACGCTCCATGCTCGTGCCGCCCGTTCTCGCCGACAAATAGCGATGATCGCGCCGGGATCATGGCTGGGCTGCCTCGGCGGCGGCCAACTGGGCCGCATGTTCGTTCACGCAGCCCAAGCCATGGGCTACAAAGTGCTGGTGCTCGACCCAGACGCCACCGGCCCCGCAGCGCAATCCGCCGACGACGTGATTGTCGCCGCGTATGACGACATGGACGCGATTGCTGCATTCGGCAAGCGCGTCGCAGCCGTCACCACTGAATTTGAAAACGTGCCTGCTGCGTCGCTTGAAGCGCTGGCCGCGATGGTTCCGACGCGACCCGGCGCCGCAGCGGTGCGCATTGCGCAGGATCGGCGAAAAGAAAAACTATTTTTCGTTGAACATGGATTGCCGGTCGGCTCATTCGCCGTGATCGAACGCGCGGAGGATTTGCGCGACGCGCCCGCTCACCTGTTCCCCGGCATTTTGAAGACCGCCACCTTAGGCTACGACGGCAAAGGTCAGCAACGCGTCACGTCCACCACGCAGGCACTGCTCGCATGGATGAGCATGAAGCAGGCACCCTGCGTGCTCGAAGCCATGATCCCGTTCGAGCGCGAAATTTCGGTGCTGGCGGCACGCGCAGCAACGGGCGAAGTGCGCGTGTGGCCGGTGCAGGAAAACCAGCACGTCAACGGCATTCTTGATCTCACGATTGTTCCGGCACGGCTTGACGCTGCGGTGCTCGAACAGGCGCAAACACTGGCGAGACAACTGGTCGAGGCGCTCGATTACGTCGGCGTCTTGTGCGTAGAAATTTTCGTTACGGCAGATGGATTGCTGCTCAACGAAATCGCCCCCAGACCGCACAACAGCGGTCACTACACGATAGAAGCCTGCCAGACCTCGCAGTTCGAACAACAGGTGCGCGCGCTGGTCGGCGCGCCCCTCGGCGACCCATCGTTAGTGCAACCGGCGGTGATGGTGAATGTGTTGGGGGACGTGTGGTTTGCTGCGCTGCCACCAATGCAACCCGCATGGAACGAATTGCTCGCGCTACCCGGCGCGCACGTGCATCTATACGGCAAAGCCGAAGCCAGAAAAGCCCGCAAAATGGGGCATGTGACATGTGTGGCGGCGACGCAGGAAGCTGCGTTGGAGAAAGCAGCCGACGTCAAGCGGATCCTGCACATCCCGTAGCGCTAAGCGCAGTCCTGTCCCCTCTCCCCTCGCGGGAGAGGGTTAGGGTGAGGGGGCTCGCCAAATGATGTGGTTGGTACGCCACGCGCCGGTTTCGCCTGTGTGCGAGTCACCTTTTTTGCTTCGCCAAAAAAGGTATCCCAAAAAAGGCGACCCCGACGATTGGCCTATTCCTGCGATGCTCAGAAAAAAGCGGACCGGCCCGAAACTCGCTACGCTCAAACAGCGGGCCGTTCTGATCGCTTTAATCTTTCCGCTTCTCGGGGCCAATCAACGGTGACCCGTCGAGCCTATATTTGATCGCTTCGCGATGGGAGCTACGAGCGAATATGTGCGAGCGTGAAGTTGCCTTCGTAGGGTGGGTTAGCGGCACGTTTGCAATGAACGTTGAGTAACAGCGACCTTTGCGTGCCGCGTAACCCGCCGGTCGCGTGTGGTTGATGTACAACCTCGGTTGTGATGGGTATCGCTTTGCTCAACCTATCCTACCTACTCACTATTTTGTAACTTCATCCGCAAGTATCCGCAACGCATATTCGACCTCAATCACCGTGAGCAGACTAAAAATGAGGATTTACCGTTCGAATCTCCCCAGAGGCATGAGCTTTCCGCTCCAATCAACGTTCTTGGAGTCTGCAATGCGGGAAGGCGGCGTGGAGCTTGACACATTCTTGGGCCAGAGCGCGCGCAGCGGCAGTTTCTTCACGGCGTATTTCCGACCGTTAAGTCCCAACGATCCTCATGAAAATTTTTCTATTTCTGCGTCCGCTGTGCGCTCAACTGACGCTCACCGCGCGCGTGCCTACATGATGGAAACAGTCGTTCCTGATTTTGTTTTGTGGGCGAGATCACTAATAGTTCTCCCAGTCAACTCGCCTATTCGACGCGAACGACAATCGTTCTCACGCGAATTTGTTTGATACGTGTGATTCGAACAACAAGAAAGAGCAAGTAGCCTAGATGCTCGCATCCGGAGTTTCGTAGTCCTCATCGCGAAGCAATCAAATACCGGCTCGATGGGTCCCCGTTGATTGGCCCCGAGAAGCGGAAGAAAAAAGCGATCAGAACGAAAAACTGTCTGAGCGATAGCGAGTTTTTTTCGTTCCGCTTTTT
>JAYSRA010000080.1:0-31780 GCA_043721275.1 Burkholderiales bacterium | reverse complement strand
CCCACCCCTTCCCATCCCGAACAGGACCGTGAAACGGCTCAGCGCCCATGATAGTCAGCCTTATAGCTCGCGAAAGTAGGTCAGCGTCAAACTAAACCATTGCATAACGCCTCACCAGATTGGTGGGGCGTTTGTTTATCTGCTTCGCTTTTACTTGCGAGGCGTAGTTGCTAGAATCATGAATTCGGCCAAGTAGCTCAGTCGGTAGAGCAGCGGATTGAAAATCCGCGTGTCGGTGGTTCGATTCCGCCCTTGGCCACCACTTCCCCGCGCGGGGAATTGTTTGTTTCCTCTTGAAGAAAACATACTTTCATCGCCGGTGTATTTTGAGGAAATGGGCTTAGGCCCATTTTTTTTTGGTGACAACACACACACACACATTGATCAGTGACGTGCTGACTGCCAATGGCTACGAGCTCATTGAGGCAGAGTATGCGCCTACGCGCCAGCTATGGCGCGTGTTCATTGATCGTCCGGAAAGCCGTCGCGGCGTTGATTTGATTACCGTTGACGATTGCGGCAAAGCCTCTGATTTTGTGCAGGACGCGTTAATCGAATCAAACATCGCGTACGAACAGCTTGAAGTGTCGTCACCCGGAATGGATCGTGCGCTCACCAATCCAGCACATTTCTCTCGGTTCGCCGGTGAAATCGTGAAGCTCACATTTGAGCCGCCGTTGAACGGGTTACGCAAACTGGTGGGCACATTGGTTGGCTTTGAAGACGAACAGGTTGTTCTCGACATCGAAGGTGTTGAAAGCAGGATTCCTTATGCACATGTCGCGCGCGCTCGCGTGCAGCCGCAGTATTAGTTGGAGAGAAAAATGAATCGAGAAATTTTAGTTCTGGCCGACGCGTTAGCGCGTGAAAAAAGCGTCGCCAAAGAGGTGATCTTTCAAGCGCTTGAGTTGGCACTCGCATCCGCAACTAAGCGATTGAACAAAGAGCGAATCGAGGCCCGCGTGGAAATCGATCAAGAGACCGGCGACTATAAGTCGTTTCGTCGTTGGTTGATCGTGCCAGAGGACGAGTTCGTCGACCCAGACAACCAGATGATGCTGCGTGAAGCGCATGAATTCGATACCACCAAATTGATGGGCGAATTCGTTGAGGAGCCGCTGGAGCCGATTCCTTTTGGTCGCATTGGTGCGCAGGCTGCAAAGCAGGTGATCCTGCAACGCGTGCGCGATGCTGAACGCGATCAGGTACTTGAAGAATTTCTCGCCCGCAACGATCAGTTAATCAACGGCAGTGTGCGACGTATTGATCGCGGCAACGTTATCGTCGAATCTGGTCGGGTAGAAGGCGTGATTCCGCGCGACCAACTAATCTCTAAAGAAAACTTCCGTGTGGGTGATCGCGTGCGCGCCTACGTGTTGCGCGTTGATCGCCAAGCACGCGGACCACAACTCATTCTGTCGCGCACTGCACCGCAGTTTGTGTCTGCGTTGTTTGAGCTTGAAGTGCCTGAAATCGAAGAAGGCGTAATCGAAATAAAAGCTGTCGCACGCGATCCAGGCTTGCGCGCCAAGATTGCCGTGAAATCAAATGACCCTCGCCTCGATCCTCAAGGCACTTGCATCGGCATGCGCGGGTCGCGCGTTAACTCCGTAACCAACGAGTTGGCCGGCGAGCGCATCGACATTATTCTGTATGCAGAAGACACTGCCCAGTTCGTTATTAATGCTTTGGCGCCAGCTCAGATCACAAGCATCGTCGTTGACGAAGAGCGTCATGCGATGGACGTTGTTGTCAACGAAGACAACCTCGCGCTCGCGATCGGCAAGGGCGGTCAGAACGTTCGCCTTGCGTCAGAGTTGACGGGTTGGCAATTAAACCTGATGAGTGAAGAGCAATCAGCCAGCAAGGCAGGGGCTGAGTCCATACGCTTGCGGGACTCATTCATGGCAAAGCTTGACGTTGACGAGGAGGTCGCACAGATTTTGGTAGATGAAGGCTTCTCAACGGTTGAAGAAGTCGCCTATGTGCCGGTCGCTGAATTGCAGGCCGTTGAAGCGTTTGACGAAGACACGGTGCAAGAGCTGCGCACGCGTGCTCGCAATGCCGCGTTGACTGATGAAATCGCCAAAGAGGAAGTGCTTGAAAACGCTTCGGATGATTTGAAAACGCTAGAAGGCGTGGACACCGAATTGCTTATGAAGCTCTCGCGTTTTGGCATCACCACACGCGATGCGTTGGGAGACCTTGCCGCAGATGAGCTGTGCGCGATTCGTGTGCTACCCGAAGAGCGTGCTCGCGCGCTCCTTGATAACGATCTTTCAGACTTGACCGACGAGGAGCGCCACCTGATGGGACGCGCCGACGCCAAGGCTGCAACACAATTAATTGCCCGTGCTCGCGAATCTTGGTTCGCGGCAGTGCAGTAACACGAGGGGGCCGCTTGAGCATCACTAAAACAACGGTTACTGAGTTTGCGGGCGAACTAAATTTGAGCCCGGACGCACTTTTGAAACAGTTAGGGGCTGCGGGTGTTAACGCGGCCTCGGCCGACGCGGATTTATCGGCCACCGACAAAGGCAAGCTGCTGGAGTATCTGCGCAAGCAGCATGGTGGTGCCGACGAAAGCGCGGGTAAGCGGATCACGCTGGTGCGTAAATCGACCAGCGAACTGCGCACCGCCGATGCGACGGGCCGCTCGCGCACGGTGCAGGTGGAAGTGCGCAAAAAACGCGTGCTGGTGACGCGCGCAACCGAGACAGCAGCGCCTGCGGTTGCCGCAGTCGACGCAGCAACACCAACGGCGACGGCCAAGCCACTGTTGTCCACAGAAGAAATCGCTTCGCGTGAAGCGGAAGCACAACGCGGCAGCACGCTGCGTGAAATTCAGGAAAACGAGCAGCAGCAAAAGCAGGATCGTGCAGCTGCACGCGCTGAAGCCGGTGAATCAACTGACGTCAAGAAGGCAAAATCAGCAGCGGAGGCCGCACAGGCCGTCGGTTCTGATGTTGCACAAGTGGACGCCGTGGCTTCCACTGAATCAACGACAACCCCGCCCGCTGCCGTCAGCTCGGCCCCAGCGCCCATGATCGGCGCGGCTGCGTTGATCAAGCCTGCGCCTCCTGCCAAAGCGCCTTTAGCGGCCAGCACCAGTTCGCAAGGACAGCCAACCGCGACCGAGTCGCCGGAAGCGGCACCAACGACCGTCGCCGCCAAGGCGTCTGCACTCGCGACTGCACCGACCAAAGCGGCACCATCAGCCGCAGTAGTTGCTGGTCGTTCACGTATCGGCGAGCGGGTCGACATGACGCCTGCGCCGCCGAAACCGAAATCGACCGAGAACACCCTGCATCGTCCGACCAAACCGGGTGCCAAGCCTGACGCTAAAGCGGCACCGGGTGCCGCGCGCCCCGCCGTGGCTAAACCAGGCGACAAAAAAGCGCCAGCGTGGCAAGAAGACGCCGCGCGCAAAAAAGTGATGAAGACGCGCGACGCGCCGCCTGACGCGAGCAAAGCGACGCCGTGGAAAGCGGGCACTCGCGGCGGTGGTCGTGGTCACGCGGGCAAACGCGGATCAACGCCCGAGCAAGCAACACAGATTGATCAGTCGGACGCAATCCTTAAAGAGATCGTGGTGCCCGAGACGATCACCGTGGGCGAACTCGCTCACAAGATGTCAATCAAGGCCGCTGAGCTCATCAAGAGCATGATGAAGATGGGCCAAATGGTCACCATCAATCAAGTGCTTGATCGCGATACCGCGATGATTCTGGTTGAAGAAATGGGCCGCGTTGCGGTTGCGGCGAAAGACGACGATCCTGATTCAGCGCTAACCGATCACACCACTGACTCGGACGCAAAAATGGAAACGCGCCCACCGGTTGTGACCATCATGGGTCACGTCGATCACGGCAAAACATCCCTGCTCGACAAGATTCGCAGCGCGCGTGTGGCCAGCGGCGAGGCCGGTGGCATTACGCAGCACATCGGTGCATATCACGTCACCACGCCGCGCGGCATCATCACGTTCCTAGATACCCCCGGACATGAGGCCTTCACCGCAATGCGTGCGCGCGGCTCTAAGGTCACGGACATCGTGATCTTGGTGGTCGCGGCCGACGACGGCGTGATGCCGCAAACCAAAGAGGCCATCGCGCATGCGAAAGCAGCTGGCGTGCCTATCATTGTTGCTGTGAACAAGATCGACAAGCAAGGCGCGAATCAAGAACGCGTGAAGCAAGAGCTGGTGACCGAAGGCGTCGTACCTGAAGAGTACGGCGGCGAGGCGATCTTCGTTCCGGTGTCCGCATTGACTGGAGAAGGCATCGATGCGTTGCTGGAAACGATTCTGTTGCAAGCAGAAGTGCTTGAGCTCAAGGCGCAGATTGATGCGCCCGCACGCGGCATCGTGATTGAAGCCCGACTCGACAAAGGTCGCGGCCCTGTGGCTACCGTTTTGATCACTAGCGGCACGTTGAAACGTGGCGATATGGTGCTTGCCGGTTCGGTGTTCGGTCGGGTTCGCGCGATGAGCGATGAAGACGGCAAGAACATCGTCACGGCGGGCCCTGCGATCCCGGTTGAGATTCAGGGTTTGTCGGATGTGCCAGGTGCTGGTGACGACATTTTGGTGTTGGGTGATGAGCGCAAGGCGCGCGAAATTGCGCTGTTCCGTCAAGGCAAATATCGCGACGTCAAACTCGCCAAACAGCAGGCCTCCAAACTCGAAAACGCGTTTGCCAACATGGGTGAGGCGGCAACCAAATTGCTGCCGCTCATCATCAAGGCCGACGTGCAGGGTTCGTACGAAGGTTTGTCATACGCGTTGGGCAAACTATCAACGTCTGAGGTTCGCGTGCAAACGGTTCATAGCGCAGTCGGTGCCATCACCGAGTCCGACGTGAATTTGGCAGCGGCGTCCAAGGCCATCATCATCGGCTTCAACGTGCGCGCCGATGCGGCTGCACGGAAGCTTGCCGAGAACGAAGGCGTGCAGATTCGCTATTACGACATCATTTATGAAGCCGTGGATGATGTTCGCGATGCGTTGTCCGGCATGCTCGCTCCAGAGCAAAAGGAAAGCGCGCTCGGTCTGGTCGAAATTCGTCAGGTGTTCCGCATCTCGAAGATTGGCGCGATTGCTGGCTGCTACGTGCTCGAAGGCATTATCAAGCGCAATGCGCTGGTGCGTTTGCTGCGCGATAACGTGGTCGTGTGGTCCGGCGAGCTCGATTCGCTCAAGCGCTTCAAAGATGACGTTAAAGAAGTCAAAGAAGGCTACGAGTGCGGCTTGTCGCTTAAGAATTACAACGAGATTCAAGAGGGCGACAAGCTCGAAATCTACGAAATCGTTGAAGTTCAACGCTCGCTGGCGCAGTAAGGCATTAACCCGTGGCAATGAAACAGGGTTTTTCGCCGAGAGCGCTGCGAGTGTCCGAGCAAGTTCAACGCGAACTGGCGCAGATGCTCTCGCTTGAAGTGCGCGACCCGCGGGTTAAGGGCGTCACGATCACGCAAGTGGAGGTGACCTCTGACCTGTCGCACGCGATGGTGCGCTACGTGCATCCGGAGGGCTACGCGGGCCAAGTGGCGGCGGATGCGGGCTTCAAAAGCGTCAACGGGTTTTTGCGCCACGGCATTGCCGAGCGGTTGTCGATTTTCAAAGCGCCGAACCTGCGCTTTGAATACGACAAATCGTTTGAGACGGGCATGCGCTTGACGGCGCTGATCGACACGGCGCGGGCCGATGATGCGCGCGTGATCGCGCCGGATCAGGCCGCATAGTTTCGTCGGCGCGTAGGCTGGGTTGAAAACCCAGCAACCTGCCGTCGCGAAACACCTGCTGGGTTTTCAACCCAGCCTACGACTACATAACCACTGACTCAATCGTATCCGGGAGCAAAGGTCATGGCCCTGCACGGCGTTGCGCTGGTCGACAAGCCTTCCGGCATGTCCTCGTTTTCTGTGGTGTCGCGCTTGCGGCGAATTTTCAAGGCGCTCGGCGTGAGCAAAGCGGGCCACACAGGCACGCTTGATCCGCTCGCCACCGGCTTACTGCCCATTTGCATCGGCGAATCCACCAAATTTGCGCAGCGCTTGCTTGATGCAGACAAAGGCTATTTCGCGACCATCAAGCTCGGCGTCGCGACCACCACCGCGGACGCCGAAGGCGACATCACCGCGCGCAGCGACGTGCGCATCGACGCGCCCACGTTCACGGCGATGCTCGCGAAATTTCACGGCAAGATTGTGCAGGTGCCACCGATTTATTCGGCACTCAAAATCGACGGCAAACCTGCCTACGAATACGCCCGCGCAGGGCTTGCCGTCGAGATCAAATCACGCATCATCGAAATCTATGCGGTCGAATTGGTAGCGTCACGTCCTGAGGTGCAAGAGTTCGACATCAACGTTCGCTGCAGCAAGGGCACCTACATCCGAACGCTCGCCGTAGACATCGCGCTCGCTTTGGGAACCGTGGGCCACCTTGCGGGCCTCTGCCGCACGCGTACCGGCGGCTTCGATCTGGCAGCCGCGCATCCGCTCGACGCCTGGATGGACACCGACGACGCGACGCGCCTGAGCTGGCTGTTGCCCACCGAGTCGCTGGTTGCCGAACTGCGATCACTTGATTTGACGGCGCAACAGGCAATCGATATTTGCAACGGCAAAGTGGTGGCATTGCCAACAGACACGCCAAACGAGGCTCCTGAGCCATCAATTGCGACGGGGGCTGCCCACACTGAGTTGGTGCGATTGCAAGACGCTCAGCGGGGCTTTCTGGGCCTTGGCGCGCTATCGGCAGACGGCACGCTGCGCGCCGAGCGGCTGTTATCAACAAAATTGCCGTAATTCCGACCGCGCTAAGCTAACAGCTTTTTCCGCTACGCGCCATTCTATACGGGCTAGCACGCAATTAACGCATATATCGACTTCATCGTTTAAAGGCGCGTAGCCCTAGTTAAATAGGGACTACAGCTATAAGCCGTTGCCGGATTTACGACGTAGACGCGGCGTTCAAACTAAAAGCCGAACCCCGTTTGATTGCACCTGCAGCACCCGTCGTTCGTGCGCTGGCAGCACGACGCGAATCTGCTCGTACGGCAAACGCCACGTGCCTTGCTGCGTTGCGTTAAGTGTGAGCTGCGTTGCGCTTGACGTGGCGTGAAACTCATGCACCACACATTGATCTGCGCTGTGCGTGGTTTGCACACCATCGTCTTCAAACAATCGGGCTCGGCTTGTTACGATTTGCTCGAAAGGCGGCGACGGGTAATAGCGCAGCGCGCGTGACGGCTCCTCGGTTTTTTTCGCATCGTTCCAGGTGTCGGTCGTCGGCAGCAACGCACCTGCGCGAACAAACAGCGGCAACTGATCTAGCGGCGAGTCGACCGTAACGGTTTGTCCGCCCGCGAAATACGCGCCGGACCAGAAGTCATACCAACCGTCAGCATGCGCACCACGCGGCAAATACAGCCTCCGTTTGCGTGCTCCGTCGTCAAACACTGGGGCTACAAGCAGCTCACCGCCGACCATCATTTCGTCGTTGTCTTGCCAACAGGTCGCGTCGTCACCAAAATGAAAAAACGTCGGTCGCAACACCGGCGTGTGAACGGTCGCCGCCTGCCACATCAATGTGTACAAATACGGCAGCAAATGCAGCCGCAAGCCAATCGCTGCGCGGATCGGGGCGGTTGCCTCAGCGTGCAGCCAAGGTGAATTCACGCTGCCGTCCGCCTTCCACGAATTCATAATCATGCGTGGCAGCAAGCAACACGCCTGCGTCCAGCGAACCAGCATTTCAGCACTCGGCACCGGGCCCGCAAAGCCGCCGATGTCGTGGCCGATATTGAACATGCCTGACAGGCTCATGGTCAACGCCATGCGTTGATTCCAGCGCATCGTGTGCCAGCTCGTGGTGTTGTCGCCGCTCCACGTTTGCGCATAGCGCTGAATGCCCGGCGGACCCGCGCGGGTGACGGTGTACACGCGCTCATCGGGGCGCGCCACGGCCTGCGCCTCGCTCGTTGCCTCCGTCATCAAGAGCGCTTGCAATGCGCGTGATCGATGAATCGGAATCGGCGTGCCGTTGCCATCGGACTGGCCCGTCTCGCTCCAGATTTCATACTCGTTGTTGTCGTTCCAGCCGGTGTCGATGCCCAAGTCGAGCACTTGTTTTTTAAAGTTTTCTTGCCACCAAATTCGGTCGGCGTTGCGCGTGAAATCGAGATGCGCGCCCCAGCCGTCCCAGAACTGATCGAGGCAGGGCTCGCCAGTGGCCGTGTCGCGCACGAAGCCACCGGTCGCCTCGATGCCCGCGTACGCAGGATGATCGTTGAGCAGACAAGGCTTGAGGTTCGCCATGGTGCGCACGTCCGCCGCCTTGAACGCATTGAGCAGGCCGCGTGCATCGGGAAATTTGTCGGTGTTCCAAGTGAACACATAGCGCTGCTTGCCGCGGCTGGTGTAGCCCGACCCAAAATGAAAGCTCGACAGTGGAAACTTGTTGCGCTCGGCGAGCGCGAGAAAGGCGCGAATTTGCGCCTGCGCATCGGGAAAATCAGCCAGCGCCATCGCCGTGTTGGCAAAGCCCAAACTCCAACGCGGTGGAAATGCTGTGCCACCGATCAATTGCATGTAGCGAGCGAGCGCAGCGCCGACATCCGGCCCGGCGATGACGTAGTAATCAAGGTCACCATCCGCGATTTCAGTGGCGCGATAAAACTCGTGATAGTTGTCAAACTCCTGACCGAAATCGAAGCTGCATTCGGCCAGCGTGTCGTAGTAAACGCCGTAGGTGCTGCTAGTATCCGCGCGTCGTCCGATGAAAAACGGCCAGTGTTTGTAGAGCGGATCGCTGGTCTCGCCGTTGTAGCCGAGCGCGTCGAGTTGCCGCGTGCGGAAGCGGCGACCGGCTTTGTTGAGCGGGCCCGTTTTGTCGCCTAAGCCGAAGTATTGGTCATGTGCGTCACGGGCTTGCCAGTGGGCGATGGTGCCGCTTTTTGCGCCTGCGGCGTAGGCGTAACTCGGGCGGTCGGTGCAGCAGGCGAGCCATGCGGTGCCGTCGAATTGTTGCCACGTGGTGGCGAACGGTTCTAGGGTGATTTTTACTCGGAGTTTTGGGCTGCTAATGGTTAGCTTCACATCGGCGCAAGCCACAGTCCCGATTGACGATGCGAAGAGGGTGGCACGGTTCTGTCCCCTCTCCCCCGGAGCGAGAGGGTTAGGGAGAGGGGGAGCTGGGCTTGCAGTGCCAGGTGTGTTTTGTTTCGACGCCTCCCCCTCTCCCCAACCCCTCTCCCTCCGGGTGAGAGGGGCTATTGGTGAAATCGCCCAAGTCCGCGGCTCGCGCAACCCGTCAGGTGGCGTAAATAAAACCCGCCCGACACCATCAGAAACTATCGATACAGCGCACGTCCATCCGCGCTCAAACGCTAACGTAATCTGTCCATCTTCAGTCGATACAACAGTGGCTTTTCGCAGCGGCGTCATCAGCGCATCGCTTGCTCAGCGCCATTGGCTCCGAACAAATGGCAGGCCGTGGGTGCAGCGTAAACGGTGATAGTTTCGCCGTGCTTGGTGTTGACCTGGCCGGCCACTTGAGCGGTAATTCGCGGGCCGTCGGAATTTGATTTGCCGGTCAGCGTGCCGTACAGCAACGAATGCCCACCGAGTTGCTCAACGCCGGTAATCGTCATTGGCATCGCCAGCGCACCCGCCGAGTTTTCAAGCGTCAAATGCTCAGGCCGCACGCCGAGTGTGAGCGCGGTGCCCGATGCCGGTTTGCTCTCCGTTCGCATCATCAGTGTTGCGCCGAAGTCAGTGACAATGTTGTCGCCATGACCCGCTGTGACGGGCACAAAATTCATCTGCGGTGAGCCGATAAATCCCGCGACAAACTTGTTATCCGGGCGGTTGTAGAGATCAAGCGGCGTGCCGATTTGCTCGATGCTGCCCGCACGCAGCACCACAATCTTGTCGGCCATGGTCATGGCTTCGACCTGATCGTGAGTCACGTAAATCATGGTCGCACCGAGGCGACGATGCAGTCCCGTAATTTCGCCACGCATCGAAACGCGCAGCTCCGCGTCAAGGTTTGATAGCGGTTCGTCGAACAAAAAAATCTTCGGTTCGCGCACGATTGAGCGACCGATAGCGACGCGCTGGCGTTGCCCACCGGACAGCTGCGTCGGCTTGCGTTCGAGGAGCGGATCAAGGCGTAACAGCTTCGCCGCAGCGTCCACTTTGCTTTTGACCTGATCTTTCGGTAGCCCAATATTCTCAAGCCCGAATGCCATGTTTTGATACACCGTCATGTGCGGATACAGCGCGTACGACTGAAACACCATGGCCAGGCCGCGATCCGCAGCGCGAATGTCGTTAGCGCGCGCACCGTCGATGAATAGCTCGCCCGATGTGATGTCTTCCAGCCCGCAAATCATGCGTAGCAACGTTGATTTGCCGCAGCCCGAGGGCCCGACGAAGACCACGAATTCGCCGTCATGTACATCGAGATCAACGCCTCGAATCACCTTCGTCGTGCCGAAGTCTTTGACGATTTTTTTTAGTTGGAGGGAAGCCATTGGGCGCTCCTAGAAATTTGTTTTTCGGAATGAAACGCTAGGCGTGCGGCGCGCAGCAACCGGAATGTACGTCGGTACATGAGGATTGCGAGCACCGCACAACGACGCGATTCGCCCGACAAACGAATTTACAGGCGCGCCCATTATTTGACTCCGGCAGAGGCGATTCCCTGCGTGATGTATTTCTGCAAAAAGGCGAATACGATGGTGATCGGCAACAGCGTGATCACCGTCATCGCCAGCAAATAATTCCACTGGGTGACAAGGTCGCCCTGAAACGCGTTGAGCGCTAGTTGCAGTGTGAACTTTTCGTTCTTCGACAGCACGATCAGCGGCCACAAAAAATCATTCCAGCGCCACATCACCGAAAAAATCGCCAGCACCGCGAGCGCAGGTGCTGCGAGCGGCAGCACGATGCGCCAGTAAATTTGCCACTCGCTGGCGTGATCCATTCGCGCGGCGTCGAGCAATTCGTCAGGAATCGTCAACATGTACTGGCGCAGCAAAAACACGCCGGTTGGCGTGGCAATTGCGGGCCAGATTACGCCCCACAAACTGTTCAACATACCGAGCTCAGACACCACCAAAAAGTTAGGCACCAGCACAATCGCGGGCGGCACCATGAGCGTGCCGATAATCAGCAAAAACACCGAAGTGCGGCCTTTGAATTTGTATTTCGACAACGCAAACGCCGCCATCGAATTGAACAGCAACGTGAGGATGGTGGCGATGACGGTGATGAACACGGAGTTCCACAGGTACGTACCAAAACTGATTTTGCCGCCGAGGTCGGTATAGTTTTCTGTGGCGAGTTTGAATTCGCGCACCGGCTCTCGGTCGTTCACATTGACGCGCACCAGGTCGTCAGGTCGCGCCGGGTCGATGTGCGTGGCGGTGAGGCCGATGCGACGCAGCTCCGCAAGTTCTTTGGTGCTACCGTCGGGCAATTTCACGCGGTAGACGGGCTTCATTTTCTCTTCACCGGGAACGTTGATGGCCTTCTGTCCGTACGGCAAAAAAGAGGGTGGAAATTCGTTCAGCGCGGACTCGGTTTTGAACGATGACATCACCAACCACAACACCGGCCCGAACATTAAAAACAAGCCCATCACAAGGTAGCTGTACGACAGCCAATCGGTCCAATCCATGCGTCGGCCGCTGCGCGTGCGGGTGAGGAAATTCAGGGCTTTCATTTGGCGCGCTCCCCCATTTCGTCGGCCTTGGACAATCGCAATTGCAGCAAGGTCAACGCGACCAATGCCAAAGCCAACAGCAGCGAACCCGCCGCCGCAATGCCGTACAGCCGCACCGGTTCAACAAACCCTGTTTGATAAATGAACTGCACCACAAACGTGGTGGCCGAGCCGGGCCCGCCGCCGGTGAGCACAAACACCTCATCAAACGTCTGCACAGCCTTGATCAGCGCGAGCACCAGCACCACCATCAAATTGGGCAGCAACAACGGCAGCGTCACGCGCGTGAGCGAGCGCCACGGCGAGGCTTGGTCTAGCTGTGCGGCTTCATACAAATCAGCGGGGATGGCCTGCAACCCGGCGAGCAAAATCAGTGTGTAGAAACCCATGTGCGCCCAGATCGAAACGAACGTCACCCAGAAAAATGCCCAGCCCGACTCGGCCAGCCACAACACCGGCTGCGAACCCACGCCGACCATCGCCGCGTTGAGCAAACCATCGCGTTGCAAAATCCATTTCCAGATCAGCGCGACGACCACCGGCGACAACAACACCGGATAGAAAAACACGCCGCGCCAGAAGCCGCGACCGATGATTTTGCGGTTGAGCACGACGGCCGTGATGAGGCTGAACAGCACCATCATCGTTACCTGAAAAAATGCGTACTTTGCGGTGTTAAAAATCGATTGCCAGAACACGTCTTTGCGGCACGTTGACGGATCGAAATACGAGCCGCATTCGAGTAGCGTCGAGAAGTTTTCGACGCCAACGCCGGGACGCTGGTTTGGGTACAAATTTACGCCGCCCGTGAAGGCGTAATAGATATTGATGGCAATCGGGATGAACGTGAACAGCAGAATCACGATCATGTTGGGGGCGAGAAAAAACCACGGCGTGCTGGCGTTGCTTTTCATGATTTTTACCCTTATAACTTTTAGTTACAAGCCATACTGGGTTGGGGCTAAGTCGCTAAAACGGCTAAAGTCGACTATTGAATTTTTATTAGCTTAGCCCACGTATAATGGGCGCTGCACAGAAAAGCTGATAACGTGGATTGCGCTGCAGAGTGCGTATTTTTAGGCGCACTCTGCGCACTCACTATTTCGCCGCCGCCTTCACTTGCTCATCAAGATCAGATGCCAAACGTTTCAGCGCGTCGTCCACCGACATTTCACCCGCGATGGCTTGGCCCAAGCGTGCGGCCGTCGGCTGGAACACCGCGCGGTTCAGGCGATAGCCTTGCAAGTCAAAGTTCGGTTTAAGGATTTTTGGCACATCCGCGACGAACGAGTTCAGTGCTGCCTTGGCCAGTGGCGACACGTTGTAAGTCACGCCCGCTTTTGCCACCGAAAGGCTCGCCGGAATGTTGTCGGTTTTCGCCATCAGCTCTGCGTAATTTGCATCAAGCGACAAGAAATCCAAAAACTTAGCGACCTCAGCTGGAGCCTTAGTGCGCTTCAACCCTACATACGCCGCGCCGCCGGGCATCGCTGTGCAACCCGAAGGGCCACATGGTGCTGACACCACCGCCCAGTCGAATGATTTGGTGACGTTTTTGTCCATACGCATCACCTGCCACGAGCCCGAGTAATACATCACGATGCGACCGTTGGCGAACTCTTCGAAAGCATCACGATATGCAGAGCCACCGAGGCCGCCCCACACCTCTTTTGGCATCAGCCCGGCCTTATGCCAGCCCACGAATTTGTTGGCGGCGACTTTGAATCCTTCGTCAATGATCGGCCCGCCATTCGCGTCAAAATATTTTGAACCGTAGGCCACAGCGAGCGGCGCAAAACGGTGGCCGGTGCGGTCCATTGCCGCCACAAACGGCGTCTTGGTCGCATCGGCTACTTTTTTGCCAGCCGCCATCCAGTCGTCCCACGTTGCGGTGGCTGCTGGCATCGGCACTTTAGCTTGTTCAAACAGCGTTTTGTTGACATACATTCCGGTGACCGTCAGCTGCGACATCAAACCGTAAATGCCTTTGTCGGCCGGACCGGCACGAAACCAAGACAGTGTGCTCGCAAAGTTGTCCTGCCACGCTTTTTGTCGCGCGGCGCTTAAGTGCGGCGTGAGGTCAAGATAGTATTTATTCAAACCACCCAAGTCGGTTACGCGCGCGATATCCGGGCCTTCGCCAGCGGCTAACTGCACCGGCAGTGTCTCAACGATGGCTTTGTACGGCACCTTATCAATGATGATTTTGGTGCCCGGATTTGCCGCCTCGAATCGCTTAGCGATGTCGGCGGTGACCTCGCACTCGTTGCCGTCGGAATAGCACTGCACGCGCAGGTCAGCGGCGTGTGCGGAAACCGCGAATAGCGCTGCAAGCGATGCCGTAATTACGCGTAAAGGTATGGTGCGCGCGGTGGCGCGTAAACGTAAATTTTTCACAACTCAGTCCTCCTAAAAACTTGGGTGCGCAACAGTATCAAATTAGCTGCACATACCCTACGATGTTAAGTCATATAGATGATCTATATGACTAGGGGTTTGCCCGTTTTCGATGTGCGATCCGCGTCAATACGCGGTGAACTTAACTGCTGCTCGGGCTGAGCTCGTCGAAGCTGGGTTGGTCGGCGGCCAAGGCTTCGACGCGCTCAGCCCGAACGGAAAGCGAGCGCGAGCAGCCCTACCAATAAAATCGAGCGATGATAGACACTCAACTCCACGTCGCCGTGCGCACTCGATTCGCGCCATCGCCTACCGGCACCTTGCACTTGGGCAACATTCGCACCGCGCTTTTTGCGTGGGCATTTGCGCGCCACCATCACGGCGAGTTCATTCTGCGCATTGAAGACACTGATCTCGAGCGCTCATCTGAATCGAGCGCCGACGGCATCT
Organism: Burkholderiales bacterium; assembly: GCA_043721275.1. GTDB lineage: Bacteria > Pseudomonadota > Gammaproteobacteria > Burkholderiales > Casimicrobiaceae > Casimicrobium. The sequence goes on along the minus strand of JAYSRA010000080.1, from coordinate 17,199 downwards.
TGCGCGATCTGAAATGGCTCGGCCTCGACTTTGACGTTGGCCCGATCTATCAAATGCAACGCATGCCGCGCTACCGTGAAGTGGTCGCCGAGATGCTGGCCGATGGCCGCGCGTATCACTGCTACATGAGCGTGACCGAGCTCGATGCGTTGCGCGAAACGCAAAAAGCGAACAGTGAAAAGCCGCGCTATGACGGACGCTGGCGTCCTGAAAATGTAGCGAAGTTTGGGTTAAAAATACCGGTGGGTGTTGATCCGGTGATTCGCTTTCGTAACCCGGATGCGGGCATGGTGGCGTGGGATGATGCGGTCAAGGGGCGCATCGAAATTGCCAATGCGGAGCTCGATGATCTGGTGATCGCCCGACCTGCGCCGGTGGGTGAAGTCGGCACGCCAACTTACAATTTTTGTGTGGTGGTTGACGATATCGACATGCGCATTACGCACGTGATTCGCGGCGACGGTCATGTGATGAACACGCCGCGGCAAATCAATATTTTTCGCGCGCTCGGTGTTGAGCCACCGGTATTCGGCCACACGCCCACGGTGCTCGGCAACGACGGCGAAAAACTATCCAAGCGCCACGGCGCAACGGGGTTGAGTGAATACGCGGCTAGCGGCTATTTGCCAGACGCCATCATTAACGGCCTTGCGCGGCTGGGTTGGTCGCACGGCAATGAAGAAATTTTCACGCCGCAACAACTCGTGGAGTGGTTCAATCTTGAGTCGCTCACGCCGTCGCCTGCACGCTTCGATGCCGAGAAATTTGAGTGGTTGAACGGTGAGCACATCAAGCGTTTGCCGGTAGACAAACTCGCGATTCGGTTGCAGCCGTTTCTCACCGAGCTAAGCTATGACGTCGTCGTCGGTCCCTCCGCGCTCGCGGTCGCCGAGCTGTTGCGCGAGCGCGCGCCAACGCTCATGAAAATGGCCGAGATGGCGCGTTATTGCTATGTCGCGCCGATCACCAGCGCAATGCGCGTGATGCAGCAGTTTTCGGCTGTGACGGCATCGGTCGGCACCCTGCTCAGTCAGCCGGAGGGGCATGTGGCGGCGGCAGAATTGGCGCCCCGCCAAGAGCTGGTGACGATCGAGCAGGGCGCGCAAGCCATGGCGCTGCTGGCGCAACATTTAACTGACGCTAACCGACCTGCAATCGCGTGGATCAAAACGCAATTGGTAACAGTTGCGTGGAGCAAATCGGCCATCGCCGCAGTGCTCAAAGCAGCGCAAACAACATTCAGCGTGAAGACACCAGAGGTCATGATGCCGCTGCGCATCATGCTCACCGGCAGCGCGCAAGCACCCGCAGTGGATGCGCTGCTGCTGACCTTGGGGCGAGAAGAAAGTTTGCGGCGCCTCCACGTGTAGACGCAGCTTTGCCGCGACTATGCAGCATTCATACGCGGATCGCGGCGGTGCTGCTCGCACAGGTCAACACAAGCAGCACACGCGATGACCACAGCACGTCGCGCAATTGAAACCAGTGAAGAACAAAATGCCAGCATCAGACACTCTAAAAATCGGCCTCGTCCAGATCGCTCCGATTTGGCTTGACCGCGCAAAGACGCTCGACAAAGTCGCCGCGTACGTGGCCGACGCGGCGGCACAAAAATGCGATCTCGTGGCCTTCGGTGAGGCCCTCGTGCCGGGCTACCCGTTTTGGGTGGAGCTGACCGACGGCGCGGTGTTTAACAGCCCCGGGCAAAAGCAGATGTACGCGGCCTATCTCGATCAGGGCGTCGTGGTTGAGCGCGGTGATCTGGACGCGCTTTGCAAGTTATGCAAACAGCACTCGATGGCAATGTATCTCGGCGTGATGGAGCGCGCGCCGGATCGTGGCGGACACAGTCTGTATTGCACGCTTGTGTACGTGAACAAACTGGGTGAAATCAAATCCGTTCATCGCAAGCTGCAACCGACGTACGAAGAGCGTTTGGTATGGGCGCAAGGCGACGGCCACGGGCTCGTCGTTCATGACCTAGGTGCGTTCAAAGTCGGTGGCCTCAATTGCTATGAAAACTGGGTGCCGCTGGCGCGCTCTGCGCTGTATGCGCAAGGCGAGAATTTGCATGTGTCGGTATGGCCGGGCGGCCTGCACAACACCAAAGATTTAACGCGATTTATCGCGCAGGAAAGTCGGTCATACGTAGTCGCGGTTTCTGGCTTGATGCGGCCACAAGACATCCCAGTCGGCACACAATTTCGCGATGAAATGATTGCCAAACGAGGTGAGTTTTTTGCCAACGGTGGCACCGCGCTGGCCGCTCCGAATGGTGATTGGGTGATTGAGCCGCAGGTTGGTGTTGAAGGCTTGTTCACCGCTGAAATCGACCACGCAACCGTGCGCGCCGAGCGGCAAAATTTCGACCTCGCCGGGCACTATGCTCGCCCCGATGTCACGCGGCTCATCGTGGATCGCACGCGGCAGACGACGGTGGTGTTGAAAGACTAAGTTGGTATTGGAGAATGATGGTGTTGCCGAGGACAGACGATTCGTAAGGGCTGAATGCAGGGCTTGGCAGCACACGTCGTTGATGCGCTGACGCCTTCTTTGCAGTAATAGCTAAATGCTGAAACCCTTATTTAGCAGGGGCTAGAGGCCACTTTAACTATTAATCGACTATTTCATAAATAAGGCGCTAGCCCAGACAAAATGGGCGATTCAGAGTAAAGCTGTAGAGATAAAAATCTATCGCAGAATGTTGGCTGCATCACTTTTTTACGTCGCTTAACCGGCCGCGGTTTCGCGTTTTATGAGCGCATCCGTTTTGCTCCGCGTCATCGTCACGCCGCGCTTGATCGCTGTCATTTCGGCTAGGATCGAAATCGCAATTTCACTCGGTGTTTTCGCGCCGATATCCAAGCCCACTGGGCCGCGCAGTTTGCCCACTTCGGCTTCGCTCACGTCAAATTCAAGCAACCGCGCGCGGCGTTTATCGTTGTTGCCTTTCGAGCCCAGCGCGCCGACGTAAAAGGCTTGTCCTTTCAGCGCTTCCATCAGCGCCAGATCGTCGAGCTTCGGGTCGTGCGTGAGCGCCACCACCGCGCTATTGCGATCTAAATTCATCGCGAGCACAGTGTCGTCGGGCATCTCTTTGGTCATCGTTACGTGCGGCAAATCGTGCCACTGCTCTTGATACTCATCGCGCGGATCGCACACCGTTACCTGATAGTCGAGCGGGATCGCCATCGTTGCCAAATACTTCGACAACTGGCCTGCGCCGATGATCAGCAAACGATATTTCGGGCCATGAATGGTGACCAGTGTTTTGCCGTCAAACGCAAGCACGTCCGCGCCTAGCGCGTCGCGGCGTTGCGTGATGCCGGTGCCTAAGTTGAGCGTGCGACGGATGATGCGGTGGTCTTCAAGATCAGCGAGCAAACCGCGAATATCGCTTTGCGGCGAGAGTGGCTCCAGCACCATTTCAACGGTGCCGCCACAAGGCAGCCCAAACTGATTGGCCTGATCAGCGCTGACGCCGTAGCGAACGCTTTCCGGCAGTCTCGCGGCGAGTTTTCCGTCTTTCACTTTGGCGATCAAATCGTCTTCGATGCAACCGCCGGATACCGAGCCGATCACCTGCCCGTCGTCCCGTATCGCCATCATCGCGCCGACCGGGCGCGGCGCGCTGCCCCATGTGCGCACCACCGTTCCAAGCGTTGCGCGGCGGCCTTGTTCGGTCCACGCGAGCGCGGTTTTCAGTACGTCGAGATCGAGATTGTCCATGAGTGCTGCCTATGAGTGCTGGTAAAAATTTGCGGGCCTGATTCGCCCGCGCAAGACCCATGCGCGACAATGCACGGGTGCTCACATGGGCGGGAACAGCGGGCATTGAAATTGCCCCGTGCTCACCGCTCGTTTAAAAAATATTGTAAGAGGAGATTCATCGATGCTGCTTTCTGACACCCGATACTCACTGCCGCTGATTGCGGCAACGTCGTTGGCAGCAGGCGCAGCATGCGCGCAAACGCCCGCAGCGGTCACCGTGGCCCCGGTGGTGGTCACCGCGACTCGGGTGGCCGCTGATCCATTCAACTTACCCATGGCGGTGAATGTGGTGGACGCAGACGCGATTAGCGAAGGGCAATTGCAGGTCAACGTGTCGGAATCGCTGCAACGAGTGCCCGGCGTCAATGCGCAAAATCGCAACAACTATGCGCAGGACGTGCAACTCTCGGTGCGCGGGTTTGGCGCACGTTCGAGCTTTGGTGTGCGCGGCATCAAGCTCTACACCGACGGCATTCCCGCAAGTCAGCCGGACGGGCAAGGCCAGGTGTCGCATTTTTCGCTGGGCAGCGCGGAGCGCATTGAGGTGTTGCGCGGGCCGTTTTCGGCGTTGTACGGCAACGCAGCAGGCGGCGTAATTCAGGTGTTCACCGAATCAGGCGTATCGCCGCCGACCGTGACCGCGACCGTTGTTGCCGGCTCAAACGACACGGTGCGCGTGGGCCTTAAAGCCAATGGTCGGCAGGGCGCGGTGGGCTACGTCGCACAAGTGGATCGCTTTGAAACCGACGGGCCACGACCGCACAGCGCGGCGATTCGGCTTGGCGCGAACGCCAAGTTGAATGTGCAATTGGGTGAGGCGACGACGGTCACGGTGCTCGGTAATCACGTCAATCTGCCCGGCGCGCAAGACCCGCTCGGGCTGACCAAAGCAGAGTTCGACGCGAACGCGCGACAGGTGAATCCGCTCGCGTTGCAGTTCAACACGCGCAAGGACGTTGAGCAAACGCAGGGCGGCGTGCGCGTTAATCACACGCTCAATGCGCAGCAGGCCGTGGAGCTGGTGGTGTACACCGGCGAGCGCGCGGTGCGACAGTTTCAGGCGATCCCGGTGGCCACGCAAACGCCTGCGACGTTCCCCGGCGGCGTGATTGATTTTGATCGCAATTATTACGGCGTTGATGCGCGCTTTGTGCAGTCGGGCGACTGGGGCAATGTGGCGGTGGGCGTGTCCTCCGATGTGTTGAACGAAAATCGTCGCGGTTATCAAAATTTCACCGGCGCGGGTGCCACGGCAGCGCTCGGCGTGCTCGGTGCGTTGCGGCGCGATGAAAAAAATAAGCTCACGTCTGCCGACGGCTACGTGCAGGGCGAATGGCGCGTATTGCCGAACGCGAGCATCCACGCGGGCGTGCGCGCGAGCAGCGTCAAGCTCACCAGTGATGACAAATACATCGTCACCGGCAACGGCAACGACAGCGGCAACACGCGCTACAGCGCCACGCTACCCACGCTCGGCGCGAGCTTTCGCGTGCTGCCCGCACTGACGCTGTACGCGAGCGCGGGGCGCGGCACCGAAACGCCGACGTTGAACGAGTTGGCCTATCGCCCACCGGGCAGCACACCATCAACCGGACTCAACCTGTCGCTGTTGCCAGCAAAAAGCGACAGCATCGAGATCGGGGCCAAGTGGCGCCGCGATGGTGTGGCCGCAGAGCTCGCGTTATTCGACACCAAAACAAAAAACGAAATTGTGGTGGTGTCGAACAGCGGTGGTCGATCAGCATTTGCCAATGCGGGTCGTACCGAGCGCCGCGGCATTGAGTTTTCAACGCGTGCACAAGTGCTTCCCGGCGTGCAATGGGAACTTGCGGCGAACACGCTTGAGGCGAAATATCGCGACGGTTTTAAAACCTGTGGCGCGCCGCCGTGTGCGGCCCCTGCGGTGGTGGTGGCTGCAGGAAACCGCTTGCCCGGTGTGCCAGATCGCGCGGCGTGGACCGAGCTCAAATGGACTCACGCGAGCGGTGCGTATGTGGCCGCCGAGATCAAATATCAAGGCCGTATTTTTGCCAATGACGTCGGCACGGAATCGGCTGAAGCGGTGACGTTGCTCGGCGCACGAGTCGGCATGGCGCAGTTATGGCGCGGTATGAGGTGGAGCGTGTTTGTGCGCGGCGACAACTTAAGCGGCAAAACCTATGCAGGCACAGTCATCGTGAACGAAGCCAATCGCCGCTACTTTGAGCCTGCGGCGGGACGTACTTGGTTGGCCGGGGCGAGCGTGGCGATTGCTTGGTAGCGTTCGATCCGTCCAACGTCACTTGTGGCCGCGCCAAGAGCGGGAAGTTTTTTAGCTGATTTTTCACACATATTTTTGTAGTGCTCAGTGGCTCGCTGTAACGACTCGCCACTCAAGGCGCCTCCCATTTGGCACTCACCCAATCCGGCTGAGCATTGATTTTGTGCCACCTGCACATTCGGGGCGTGTTTGGCATTTTCTGAACACTGCTGATAAGTGGCGAGGCAAAGCTTTGGCTCATTTGATTTGCTCGACACTCGTTGTTGCATGAGCTGGCATTCCATGGATTGCTGCGCAAAAGCTGATGCGTTGAGAAACAATGCCACCAAGTAAATTTTTTTCATGTGCATTTGTCCTGTTCACTGCCCACGTCCGACTGCCACCGATGGCGGTGCGTAGCGTAATCGCACGTCGAAACCAAGCAACCGCTGCTCCGTAACGTGGTTTTTCATTGTCGAAGTCGGTTCACGTAGATCGACTGACTCGCTCCAGATTAGCTGTTTAAGATTACTTTAAGGACAAAATATATTTCGCCAAGATTAACGCGTTTTCATCTGACAGCTGAGCCTGGGGCGGCATCATATCTTCACCCCACACCCCGGATCCGCCTGCTTTAATTTTCTTTGCTAGTACTTCAGCTGCATTGGTTTCATTGACATACTTGGCCGCAACCTCGTTGAGTTTCGGGCCGTACTTTCTTTTGTCGATGTAATGGCATGCCAAGCAATTGCTTTTGACGAGCAAGTCATAGTCGGCGAGTGCGACGTCTGTGGCGCTGGAGAAAATCAAAAGCGCAAATAAGCTGAGAATTTTTTTCATTCAAGCGTGCTCCGCAAATATTGGGCCATAAAAAAACGCGCTGCCATGATGCTGAACAGCGCGTTTCGTGCTTAAAGTTATTCTGGTTTTACGCGATAGATGACGCCTTGGTCTTCGAGTGCAACATAGAGATTGCCATCCGGGCCCTGCACCGCAGAGCGGAAGCGCCCGGTCGCGGTTGGCCAAGACGCCTGAACGGCAGTTGCTGACAGTCCATCTGAACTGATTTTGAGTATGTCTAATCGGTTGCCCACTGGCGTGCCGTGGATGCCAATACCGGTGTAGCCAACAACCATCTGGCCGTCCCAGTCTTTCCACTGCTTGCCTGAAAGGAAATCGTTGCAGAACATACCCTGTGACAGGCCGTTGTTATTCCACGCGGGCTTCATAGCATTCGGGTAGGTTTTGAGGTCAGTCATTGGCATAAAGGCTACGCGTTCTTTCGGATCCATTGCGCCCATCTGGTTAGGGGAATATCCGCAGTAGTTGTCCGGACAATCGCCTCTACCGGCCATGTTGGGGCGTGGATCCCAGCCGCCGTTCCCGCCATTGCTCACAGCAGTCACTTCATCGCTGTGCCACGGGCCATTTTCAGCCGCGAAAAGTTGGTTGTCGCCGGGACGGAAAGCGATGCCTTGGGGGTTGCGGAAGCCGTAGGCGTAAATGCGTGGATCGAAACCTGCTGGTGATTTGTTACCCGCAGCAGCTTTACCGTCCCTGTCAATGCGCAGTACTTTTCCGCCGAGGTAAGTGGGGTTCTGGGGCGCAGCGCCGTTGTGGTTATCGCCCGTGGTTACATAAAGAAATCCATCCGCTGGGCCGAAGCGAATCCGGCCACCGTTATGTGCGCCAGGCCCGCCAAATGGGTGCTTGGTAGCGACGGGCTTATAGCCAATGTCGGTAACGATATCGGTGCGGCCCGAGACGTTGCTAAACGAATCGTCAATCTTGAAACGCATCACGCGGTTGGTAAGCTTGTCATTGAGTTTCGAGCTTGAGAAAACGTAAATCAACCGATTTTTTCCGAATTCAGGGTCAATCGCCACGCCCATCATGCCGGCTTGGCCATCGCAGAACAGATCAGCACTAGAAGAGGAATATCCCGTGCTGCCACTGATGCCGTGCAATTTGTTCACCGTGCCTGCGGGCAATTTAACGGACAAGCCCTTGCATTTTTCAGTGAAGAACATCGTCCCGTTTGGCAGAAAGGCCATGTCCCACGGCAGCTCCAGCTTGTTCACAGCAACCTCTGTGGTGAGCGTAGGTGCCACCGCCAGCAGACTTCCCGACGCAACTAGACTACCTGCAATAAATACAACGTTAAAAGTATTGATCATTTTCATTTGGTCTCCAAGATGGTGAGGCAATCCAATCCGTGCAAAGTAGCAGGAGTCGCCATTTTCACAATATCACGGAACGCTGCCTACCTGTCTGATAACTATCACTTAACGAACTTTTTTAACTAGGGCGCTACGAAGTTGGGTAGCTCGCAGCAATATCGAGGGGGGGTGTAGTGGACACGACTTGGTGGACACCATTACTTGAATTCATCTCCCTAAGAGAGAGACCAGTTCAAAGCAGCAGTCTCGGCACGATTGGCCAAGTAAGCGGGGAATCGGTGACGCCACCTTTCACAAGTAGCCGCAAAAATACGGCGAACTCGGCCGCTCGCAGTTGCTCACGGAAGGCATGCTGCCAGCCTGCACATCGGCCGGTCTGCGTGTCACGCACTTGACGATTGTCTGCATGCGGCAATCAACACACTTAGGCACCTCCGCGCTGCCGCTAACCGTGCCTGTGCTCAGGCGGGCGATGGCCGCTTTTGCGATGCGGGTACCTTGCGATATAGGGTGTTGCGACTGACGCCCAGTTCTCGCGCGGCGGCTGATACGTTGCCATGATGCCGAGCAAGCGCACGCTGCATGGCCCCGGTGGCCAAATGGTTCAGCGAACCGTCCGCCGCGGCGAAATTCGGTGGCGGGTCGGCAACGTTTACCAAAGCCACTGCGGGCGCACGATGCGAGTCAGCAGCGTCGTCCAAAAAGTCATCTGGCAAATGTTCAAGCCTGATTTGCGTGTCCGGCGCGGCAATCGCTACAGCGGTCGCAAGCACGTTGGACAGTTGCCGCAGATTGCCCGGCCAAGGGTGATCCAGCATAAGCTGCCATACATGCTCTGAAAGTGTCCATTGCGCACCGCCGTGCGTGAGCAGCAGTCGAGTCACGATTTCTCGAACGTCACTGCGACTACGCAGCGACGGCAGGCGAACCGTTAATCCATTAAGGCGATAGTAGAGATCGTCGCGAAATGCTTTCTGCTGAATTAGATCGCGAAGCCGCTGATGCGTCGCACAAATAATGCGAACATCTACGGGAATCGATGCGCTGCTGCCGAGCGGCGTTACCACGCGCTCCTGCAATACGCGCAACAGCCGAGCTTGCATCGCCAGTGGCATATCGCCTATTTCGTCCAGAAATAGGGTGCCGCCGTGTGCCTGCAGAATCTTGCCCTGATGGCCTTTGCGGCGCGCGCCGGTGAACGCGCCATCTTCATAGCCAAACAATTCGGACTCAATCAGCCCCTCCGGAACTGCCGCGCAATTCACTGCAACAAATGGCCCGGCGTTGCGTTCGGAGGCGCGATGTATAGCCAGCGAAAACCACTCTTTACCAGCGCCTGTTTCAGCTTCCAGCAACACGCTGACGTTGGTGCGCGCGACACTGCGCAGCCGTGACACCGCCTTCGCAATTTGCGCGTCGCCGGAGTCAAGTTGGTCAAGCGTCGCGTGCGGTAATACGCGAAGCGCGGGTGCCGCATCGGGTGCGCGAGCTGGAGTCAAACGCGTTGCTTTGCGCTCGGCTCCAGAAGCCAACGTGGCACCGTTCGGCGGCTCGGGAACAGCAGTCGCATTGGAATAGACCGGGCGTGCAACCAATGCGGTCGGCACGGCGTAAATGCGCACGCCGCTCGGGAGCACGCATTGCAAAGGCGCGTTGACCGCAAGTGCCGCCAGCTCGTGCAACTCGCTCAAACCGCGCCGCAACAGCGAAACAGAGGTATGGCCACCCACATTGCCGCGAGACAGTTCGAGTTGCATGCACGCACTGCGATTAGCTGCTAGCACGGTTCCGTCCGGCGCAATCGCAAGCAGACCCTCCATCAACGTGCCTATAAATTCTGCACGGGCATGAAAGGCCACGATAAGTTGCGTTGCATAGGTGCGCCGAAACAACGCGTTCTCGATCATTTGCGCGCTCATGCGCACCAGGCCCATGGTGTGTTTCGAGAACCCGCGATAGTCACCCGTCACATCAAGCACGCCAAGCAGCTCACCTGCCGGGGCGAAAATTGGCGTGGCGGAACAGGTAAGGAAATGATTGGAATGCAAGAAGTGCTGGCTGCCATGCACGATCACAGGCTGCTGCTCGTGGATTGCAGTGCCGATGGCGTTAGTGCCTTTGGCGCCTTCAGCCCAGCTTACGCCCGGCTTGATCGCGACCTGCGCAGCGTGCATCGAAAAACTGTCGTCACCAATGCTGCGCAAAATTGTGCCCTGCGCGTTGGTTAGAACCACCACACTTTCCGAATCAAATATCTGCTCATGCAGTGTTTCCATGACTGGAGCAGCATGCAGCATGAGTTCGCGATTCTGCTCATTAAGCAAACGCAAGTCAGTTTTGCTTAACGCAAAGCACTCCATCGTTTGCCGCTCGCTCAGGCCAAACTGACGACTGCGATCCCAAGATGTCTCGATCAACATTGCCTGTCGTATTGCAGAAACTGTGCCCACGGTTGGCGGTCTAGTTTCCGACGCTGTCGTGAACATGCACTCTCCTTTTGCGCTGACCATGGTGACCACGGCGGCCGGAACTTCTCATTTGCAGCTTGCCGACGCAGCTGCTGCCGTCGATCCGTAGGGGTAATCTCGCAACCGCAGTGTATTCGTGCCGAGACCCACTCGAAACATCAATTGAACAAAAAAATGTGCTCTGTAGTCACATCTCTGCTCGGTGGTTGTTTCATTTTGTGACATATGTTTCCGCCATGCAGCATGCGTCGGTGTCAGGATGCTATGGCGTGCGACGCTGCGCTTGTCAGTTCTGGCGTGGTACAAAGTTTGCGTTGAGCTCTGTAGCACAATGGTGGCGTGCGTATGCGCGGAGTCGGACGATGGACGCCACAGCGTGAAGACGATAATTTTCAGTGAAGGAGGAATGTAGGATGTCAGTCAATATTCAAATGATCGTCAACGGCGCGAAGGTGGCAGCGACCATCGATGCGTCAATGACGCTGGTCGAATTTATCCGCGAGCATCTGCGTCTGACCGGGACGCATGTTGGGTGTAATACGTCGCAGTGCGGCGCATGCACCGTGCATGTCAATGGTCGCGCGGTGAAGTCGTGCAGCATGCTCGTTGCGCAGGCCCAAGGTGCGGAAGTCGTGACCATCGAAGGGCTGGCCACTGCCACCGGAGACATGCATCCGATGCAGGCGGCGTTCAAAGAGCATCACGGTTTGCAATGCGGCTTTTGCACGCCGGGCATGGTGATGAGCGCATGCGAACTCAAGGGCAAATTGAGTAATCCAACGGACGAGCAAATTCGCGCCAATCTTGACGGCAACATTTGCCGTTGTACCGGTTATCAAAATATCGTCTCGTCAGTGAAAGCTGGCTTGGCGGCAATGCAGTAAGGAGCTACCCATGAAAGCAGACGGAATCGGCGCACGCGTCACGCGCAAAGAAGATCACCGCTTTTTGACCGGTAACGGTCAATACACCGACGACATCATCCTGCCGCGCCAGACCTACGCGGTGTTCGTGCGCTCGCCGCACGCGCACGCGGCAATCAACAGTGTGGATGCGACCGCAGCGCTCGCGATGCCCGGCGTGGTCGCCGTGTTCAGCGGCAAAGATATTGAAGAATCAAAAATCGGCGGCTTGCCCTGTGGCTGGGGTATCACCAGCAAAGACGGCACGCCCGCGATTGAGCCGCCACATCCGATTTTGTGCATCGGCAAAGCGCGCTACGTGGGCGACCATGTGGCGGTCGTGATTGCAGAATCTATTGAGCAAGCGCGCAAAGGCGCTGAAGCGGTTGAAGTGGATTACGGCATCCTACCCGCCGTCGTTGCCACGGGCACGGCAGCGGCCAGCAAGACCGCCGTGCACGACCAAGCACCAAACAACGTGTGCTACACGTGGGGGCACGGTGACGAAGCGGGCGTGAAGGCAGCGTTCACCAACGCGCATCACATCAGCACGCTTGAATTGACCAATCAGCGCCTCGCGCCGAACGCGATGGAACCGCGAGCAGCCAACGCTGCATACGACCGTTCCAGCGAGAGCTACACGCTGTACGTGTCGAACCAAAATCCGCACGTCGAGCGTTTGTTGATGTGCGCGTTCGTGCTCGGCATCCCCGAGCACAAAATGCGCGTGGTCGCACCCGACGTGGGCGGCGGCTTCGGCTCTAAGATATTCGTTTACGCTGAAGAAACAGTCCTCGTGTGGGCCAGCAAACGCGTGGGCCGTCCGATTAAATGGACAGCGGATCGCACTGAAGCTTTCTTATCCGATGCACACGGTCGCGATCACGTCACCAAGGCTCAATTGGCGATGGATAAGGACGGCAAGTTCTTGGCCTTCCGCGTCGATACCACCGCCGCGATGGGCGCGTACTTGTCGACATTCTCAACGGCGGTGCCAACGATTCTTTATGGCACGCTGTTGGCGGGTCAGTACACCACGCCTTCCATTTATGTCGAGGTAACCGCCGTGTTCACTAACACCGCACCCGTGGATGCGTATCGCGGCGCGGGTCGCCCTGAAGCAACTTACGTGGTTGAGCGCATGGTAGAAACCGCAGCGCGCGATATGAAGATGGATCCGGCTGAAATTCGCCGCCGCAACTTCATTCGTACCTTCCCGTATGCAACACCTGTGGGACTCACGTATGACGTGGGTGACTACGATGCAACCCTTGACGGTGCGATCAAAATGGCTGACGTTGCGGGTTTTGCTGCGCGCAAAGCAGCCAGCGAGGCACGCGGCATGAAGCGCGGCATCGGCTACTCAAGCTACATTGAAGCCTGCGGGCTCGCACCGTCCAACGTGGCGGGCGCATTGGGTGCTCGGGCTGGCCTATTTGAATCGGGTGAAGTGCGCGTGCACCCAACCGGCAAAGTGGAGGTTTTCACCGGTTCGCATTCGCACGGTCAGGGCCATGAGACGACTTTTGCGCAGGTGGTTGCCGACAAACTGGGCATACCGATTGATGACGTTTCCATCTCGCATGGTGACACCGGCAAGGTGCTTTTTGGAATGGGCACGTACGGCTCGCGCTCATTAGCAGTCGGCGGCTCTGCGATTGTCAAAGCCGTCGATAAAGTGATCGCTAAGGGCAAGAAAATCGCGGCGCATTTGCTTGAGGCGAGTGACACCGATATTGAATTTGTCAATGGCGAATTCAAAGTAAAGGGTACCGATAAAAAAGTGCCGTTTGCTACCGTTTCGCTTACCGCGTATGTGCCGCACAACTACCCGCTCGATAAGCTTGAGCCGGGCCTGAACGAGAACGCGTTTTATGATCCGACCAACTTCACGTACCCGGCGGGTTGCCATATTTGCGAAGTGGAAGTTGATCCGCAAACAGGCAAAGTCGAGGTGTGCGCGTTCACCGCGATGGACGATTTCGGCAACATCATCAACCCGATGATTGTTGAAGGCCAAGTGCATGGTGGCGTGGCGCAGGGCCTCGGTCAGGCGATGCTAGAAGACTGCATTTACGACGAAGAGAGCGGTCAGTTGCTGACGGCGACGTACATGGATTACGCCATGCCGCGCGCTGACGATTTCCCCAACTTTAAGGTAGGCACGCATGTGACCGCCTGCACCCACAACCCGTTGGGTGTGAAGGGCTGCGGCGAGGCCGGTGCCATCGGCTCGCCACCTGCGTTTATCAACGCCGTGACCGACGCGATTGGCGTGAAACACATCGACATGCCCGCGACGCCTGAGCGCGTTTGGCGCGCCATGCAAGCTGCTTAAGGAGAGACGCAAATGAATTCATTTCAACTCCATCAACCCAAAGACTTGAGCGGCGCAGCGGCGTTCGCCGCAAGCGGTGGCGACACGCGCTTTTTAGCGGGCGGGCAGTCGATACTTGCGTCGATGAAATTAGGCCTCGCGTCACCCGATGCGATGATTGATTTATCGCTGATTCCTGATTTGAAAAGCATCAGCGTTTCTGGTGGCGTGGTCAAAATTGGCGCGATGGTTAAACATGCCGACGTTGCGGCGCACGCTGAGGTGCAAAAAGCCATTCCAGCGCTCGCCGATTTGGCCGGGGGCATCGGGGACCGCCAAGTGCGCAACATGGGCACCATTGGCGGCTCGCTCGCCAACAGCGACCCTGCGGCGTGCTATCCGGCAGCCGTGCTCGGCTTGGGCGCAACGATTCACACCGACAAGCGCAGCATCGCGGCTGACTCGTTCTTTCTCGGCCTGTACGAGACCGCGCTGGAGCCGGGCGAAATCATCACCGCAGTGAGCTTTCCGGTGCCAGAAAAAGCGGCCTACGTGAAGTTCAAAAACTCAGCATCGCGCTTTGCGTTGGTGGGCGTGTTCGTGAGTAAAGGCAGCCAAGGCGTTCGCGTCGCGGTGACAGGCGCGGCATCAAACGCGTTCCGTGCGACCGACATCGAGAAAGTGCTGGCCGGTAGTTGGACGGCAGCGGCCTGCAATGTCGTGAAGATGACCACCAGCAACTTGAACAGTGATCTGCATGCGAGCGCCGAATATCGGGCGCATCTGATTCCGGTGATTGCTGGGCGGGCTGTGGCGGCGGCGAAGTAGGTCGCCGTTCGAGAGTTGTTTACGAGCCCCGCTTTGGCGGGGTTTGTTTTTCCGCTCACGCATACGCGCTACGTCGCTCCAGCCTGCCATAACGAACTGGCGTCCTACGCGCCGCAGGCGGGTATCCAGCGCTCGGCCACGCAACTGTGTTGTTCACCGCTATCGTGACTGCCAGGTTCTGGATTCCCGCCCTTCGACAAGCTCGGGACGAGAATGACGGCAATCAGATATTTTTCAGTTTCACCCCAAGTAAGTCATGACCGCGACACCTCTCCCCACCACCATCGACGCCACCGTAAAACTCCTCGACAACGCTGACTACGTCGCTGATCGTGCGCTGGCGACCTCCGTCTTTTTGATGCTGAAAATGCAGCGTCCGTTGTTCCTGGAAGGCGACGCAGGCGTTGGGAAAACCGAGATCGCGAAAGTGCTTGCGAGCACGTTGGGCCGTGAGCTGATTCGATTGCAATGCTACGAGGGGCTCGATATCGCGCAGGCGGCGTACGAGTGGAATGTGCAGCGTCAGCTACTCGCCATAAAGGCTTCCGAAAGAACAACCGGTGCGCATGTCGAAAACGCCATTTACGGCGACGAATTTCTGATCAAACGGCCGTTGCTTAAAGCATTGCAAGGCACGGCGGGCGCGGCTCCGGTGCTGTTGATTGATGAGCTAGATCGTGCCGATGAACCGTTCGAGGCTTTTCTGCTCGAAGTGCTTTCCGACTTCCAGCTCACCATACCCGAGCTGGGCACCATCAAGGCCGCTGAGCCGCCGTTGGTGATCATTACGTCGAACCGCACGCGCGAAATTCATGATGCGATCAAGCGGCGCTGTTTGTATTACTGGGTGGACTATCCGAACGCGGCGCGCGAGCTTGAAATCGTGCGGCGCAAAGTGCCCGACGTTGACGCGCGCCTATCCGCGCAGATCGTAGCGTTCGTGCAGCGGGTGCGTAAAGAGGACATGTTCAAGCTGCCGGGAATTGCTGAGACGATTGACTGGACGCGCGCGCTGACGGCACTCGATGTGATTGAGTTGTCGAAAGAAAACATCAACGACACGCTCGGTGTGTTGCTTAAATATCAGGATGATATTCACGCGCTGCGCACGCGCATGCAGACGGTGCTTGAAGAGTCTGTGCCGTAGCTCGGGCAGCGACACATGCTCGCCACTAACGTCATCCATTTCACCCGCATCTTGCGTGAAGCCGGGTTGCCGCTGGGCACGCGATCCACGCTCGACGCACTGGCCTGCGTGGAGATGGCGGGCATTGAAACGCGGGCCGATTTGCGCTCAGCGTTGCGCTCGGTGCTGGTGTCGCGTGTGGATCATTTGCTGTTGTTTGACACCGCGTTCGACCTATTCTGGCGCGACCCGGACATTGCGGCGAAGATGATGGCGGCGCTGTTGCCCGAAGTGTCCGGACGCGGGTCGGCTTCGCCTCCGCCACCACCGCCGATGCGTTTGCTCGACGCGATGCACGGTCAGCAAAAGCAATCGCTGCCACCGCAGCCGACGGAAGAGCCGGATCAGCTAGAGTTCGATGCGACGCTCACGTTTTCCGCCAACGAAAAATTTCAGCGGCTGGATTTTGAAGGCATGAGTGCCGACGAATGGGCGCTCGCTAAGCATGCGATTCGTGATTTTGCGCTGCCCGTTAAACCCATCCGCACCCGTCGCCACAAACCAGTCAATCGCGGCCAAACCATTGACCTGCGACGCACGATGAGGGAGACGGTGCGCACCGGCGGCGAGCTGATTCACCTGATGCGCAAAGCGCCCGAAGTGAAGCCGCCGCCGCTGGTTGTGCTGTGCGATATTTCCGGCTCCATGCATCGCTACACACGCATGTTTTTGCACTTTATTCACGCGCTAACCAATGACACGAACGCTGCACAGCGCGTCGAAGTTTTTCTGTTCGGAACACGGCTCACCCACATCACGCGACAGTTGCGGCACCGCGATGTAGACGCTGCGTTGGCAAGCGTGGCGAGCGCCGCACCGGACTGGTCGGGCGGCACGCGGATCGGCGGCTGTTTGCGTGAATTTAATCAGCGCTGGAGCCGCCGCGTGCTGGGGCAGGGCGCTGTGGTGTTGCTGCTGACCGACGGGCTGGATCGCGACGATATTGGCGTGCTGGCCGCTAGCGCCGAGCGCCTGCGCAAGTCGTGTCGGCAATTGATTTGGCTGAACCCGCTGTTGCGTTTTGATGCGTTCGCGCCGCGTGCTGCGGGCATTCAGGCGTTGTTGCCATATGCGTCAAAATTCATCCCCGCACACAACTTGCAATCGATCAAATCGTTGGCTACGGCGCTGAGTGCCGAGTGATGGGTTTCGCCCAGTAACTTTTGGCTGGAAGCGCCGTGTTAATTGGGGTAGGTATGTAAAACGATATAAGTCGACTCCTGATTAGCAAGCTGGCTCAGGAAGTATTGACGGTAATGCTGTATTTGCGTACAGTTACGCATTTGAACGATTGGAGCACCGTCATGC
>JAYSRA010000079.1:0-3839 GCA_043721275.1 Burkholderiales bacterium | reverse complement strand
GGGCGGCCGCTCGCGGTTGCGAAAATTGTTCGCGATGATCTTCTTTCGCCGTTCGGTGGTGGCCAAGTTTGGTGAGGCGATTTCGCTCGCGGAGCTCATCAATATCGCGCAGGTAGAAGGATTGGATCGCGAACGCATCGTGCGCCGCGCGGCGCGACTGCTGCGCACCGAATTTCGCACCGAACGCGAGGCAGCGATTGGCCCGGATCTGTCGCATCGGCGCACGCTGATTGAGAGCATGATGCGCGAGCCGCGCGTGCGTGACGCGATCCTGCGTGAAGTAGACGATAAGAAAACCACAATCGCCAAAGTCGAGGCGCGCGCCGACGGCATGGGGCGTGAAATTGCGGCGGACTATTCGTACCTGCTGGTGCGCGTCATGGAGGGTCTGCTGGGCCGCCTGTGGAACCGAATTTACGACGGCGTCGATCTGCGCGGCGTGGAGCGTCTGCAGGCATTGGCGAAGGACAACACGCTGGTTTACGTGCCGTGTCATCGCAGTCACATTGACTATCTGCTGCTCTCATACGTGGTTCACAAAATCGGACTCACTGTGCCGCATATCGCTGCGGGCGCGAACCTCAATCTGCCGATTGTGGGCGGCATTTTGCGACGCGGTGGCGCGTTCTTTTTGCGCCGCTCATTCAAGCATGATGAGCTGTATGGCGAGGTTTTTGCCGCCTATGTTCACGCCGTGTTGAAGCGCGGTTTTCCGATGGAATACTTCGTCGAAGGTGGTCGTTCGCGCACCGGGCGATTGCTGCCGCCGAAAGCCGGATTGATCTCGATGACGGTGCAAAGTTATTTGCGCGAACACACGCGACCGTTGCTGTTTATTCCGGTCTACATCGGTTACGAAAAGCTTTTCGAGGGCGGCAGTTACACCGAAGAGCTGGCGGGCGCGGCCAAGAAAAAAGAATCGATTTTTGGTTTGTTGTCAGCGATATGGGCCTTGCGTCGTGAGCGCTTCGGCGCAGTCGGTGTGAGCTTCGCGCGACCTATTTCACTCGGCGAACTGCTCGATGCCGAGGGCGCGAAAGACATGGACGATTGGCTCGCCGATAAGTCACTACGGCGACGCGCGCTGACCGAAGTGTCGCGGCAAATCGCCGAGCGCATCAACGGCGCGGTGCATCTAAATCCGGTGGCCGTCGTGGCAACCGCATTGCTCGCCACGCCCAAGCACGCGGCAGATGCTGCGCAGCTCGCCAGCATCGTCGAACGACTGCTGCACCTCGTGTCGCAATCGCGCACCGCACCCGAAGCCGTGCCAACCAAACTCACCGGCGTGGAGGCCATCGCCTACACCGCACGCATGGGCTATCTCACGCGCAAGTCGCACCCGCTGGGAGATGTGGTGCTGGCCGAGCCCACAGCGGCGGTCGCGCTCACGTACTTTCGCAACAACGTGCTGCATTGCTTTGCACTGCCGGGGTTGCTCGCGTGCTTGATCGTTCAGCACGGCGTGATCGGCAAAACCAAGCTCGCACGGCTGGCACGTGAGCTCTACGTGTTGCTCGAATCCGAGTTGTATTTGCCACCGTGGCGCGAGACCGACGCAGGCCCGCAGTTTGACTTCGCGGTCGACGAACCGTTGGCCGATTTGGGGCCGGTCACACCAAAATTTTTAGCGTTTGAACGGACGCTAGAAACGCTGGGCGCTGACCGGTGGGTAACCATCGAGCTGGAGGCCAACGTAGTGAGCGCATCGCCGCAGGGAACAGATAGCGCGATGCACCTAGAAGTGCTCGCCTCAACCATCCGCCCCACGCTCACCCGACACGCGCTGATGCTCGCACTCGTGGTGCGCGGGGAAAGTGGGGAGAAGAGCCGTGAATCCCTAGAAACCCTATGCCAACAAGCCGCACAGCATCTGGCGATGACCCACGTGTTCAACGCCCCAGAATTCTCAGATCGCACCCAATTTCGCTCAGCCTTTGACGCGCTGCTGAGGGCTGGCTTGGTGCGGCTAGATTCGGCAGACTCCGTTCATTTCGAGCCTGCGCTGCTGGGCCGCGCCGAGGATGCAGCGTTTCTGCTGCCGCCGGATACGCGAGCCGCCGTACTGCGCGCGGCGGGGCATGGGGTGAGTGCGTCGCAGCGCGGCATTGCTGCCGCAGCTGCATAGCGCCGCAAGCGGCTATAGCTTTTCGCTGCAGCGTCCATTCAACTTGGGCTAGTAGCGGAAAAGACGAATAGTCGATAGACCTCATTTATCTGTCTCAGGCTCAGGTAAAAAAAGGCGTTTCGTTAACAAGCTGTGTGCCGCCATTTAAAGCAACATTGCATCCAGCCGCGCTGACGTTGCATACGCACCTTGCAAGATTTATAGCTTGCGCAGCGTTTCGCCTACTGTCAGCGCCTCGGGCAAGCGCTGCGGCGTTTTTGGGCGACCGATCTCTATCATCCACGGCAGCACAATGTTGAGCGCCTCGCGATACAAAAACAGCAACGCGGAGAGCGCCTCCCGATAGGTGGACGCCGTCACATTCCTCTCGCATGCCAAATGCGTCAAAAACGCCTTAACCTCCGCACTGCCGGTCGTCTTTGGATGCCGCAATCCACGAAACCAAGTGAGAAATCGAATGCAATGAACGCAGACTATTTCGGCGGACAACGCAAAATAATGAAAGTAAATTCGTTCGCGAACCTGCGTGAGTAAGCGACGCTTAACAGGCGGCTCACGCCCACAAAAACGGCTGTACATTAAAACAACGTGCTGACCAACTTTGCTACTTTGCAGAGAGAAAAACCGATGTCCAGTAAGTGTAAAAGCACCCCTAAAAAGTTACATATTAATGTTGTATAAATGAGGCGCGAATTGACTTAGACATAACAAGCCGGGAAAGACTATGCCAAAAACGAACGAGGATTCTCAACTCTTGCAATCGGTCACGCCATGGGCTCGACCGTTAGCATCAGCTCTAACGGTCCATTCCGGTGTTACTTTTAACGACACGAATGCAAGATTAACTAAATATCTCCGCCCACTTGAGCAGCAAGGCGCGGCAATGCTGAACAACTACAAATCAGGCCGACTCGGCCCGCATGACGTCGCGGTACATGATTTTGTTAAATTACGTAATGAGTTAATGAATGCTACGCGTGGGGCGACTTCGCCGGGTGCACAAGCAATGGCAAAGTTTTTGAAAGTAGATGGTTTGACGGTGGAAGTCTTGACAAGCAAGTATGCAAAAAAAATCGTTGGCGGCGTGAAAGAAGTTCACGAACATATAATGAAAAAGTCAATTGAGACAAATCCCGTAGTGAATAGTCATGTGGCGAAAAGTCGCTTGTATGGAATTACCGGACTTGCCCTCCTTCCCGGAGCTTTAGCATTTGATATCTATCAGGCTCGCAGCGAAGAAAGAATTTATGAGACTTTCCGCGCTGCAAGCGAGGTCGTCGGAGGAACGCTCGCCGTTTGGCACGGCGTCCCAGCGATGTGGGCCGCTTGCAAAGTGGCGATTCCAAAGGCTCCAAGTAAGCATGTAGTTATGCTACAGGTCGTTTTCAACCTAACAGCCGCAACTTCGGGCAGCCTCATTGGCGGGCAGGTTGCAGCGTCAATACGCGATGCCAAACACCACTAATTCGCAGTAGGCGGTATATCTATTATTCCATCCGAAGTCACGATACCGTTCACGCTTTCGTGTCATGCACGCTGCACTGCCGATGATCTGACGACATACCACTCTGGGGTATCAAACGTGTCGCAGGTTTAAATGTGAAAGTAATACTGGCTGCGCAGTTTCGATGGTGAAGTTGTGGCGTGCGATTCGCCGGATGCGATTGAGCAAGCGGCGACCTACATCGAGCAGGCACAATCCGCCGCATGA
>JAYSRA010000078.1:0-31845 GCA_043721275.1 Burkholderiales bacterium | reverse complement strand
AAAGTGCTTCTCGCAGACTTGCAGGTCAAAAAGAAGCAATCCTATGCGCTCTTGACCCACCGGTTTCGGAGGTGTTGCGCTTCGTACTGGAATCCAAGGATTAAATGAGAATCTAGCCCTCGTTTTATATACATAAATAGCTATTATATTAGGAGCAATTAATTCATTTGACAAAGAAAAACGGCCCGAAGGCCGTTTTGTGTGATTGCAGCGAGGCTCAAATCAAGCCGCTACTGCATCCTTCACCGTATCTGCGGCATCTGTGTAATCTTTCACTTTGTCGAAGTTCAGGTACTGGTACACGGTATCGCTGGCGGCGGTGAGCACGCCCATGTCGGCCATGTACTCGGCTTTGGTCGGGATGCGGCCCAACTTGGAGCAGATGGCGGCCAGCTCGGCGGAGCCTAGGTAGACGTTGCTGTTTTTACCCAGGCGGTTGGGGAAATTGCGGGTGGAAGTGGAGAACACCGTTGCGCCTTCTTTCACTTGCGCCTGATTGCCCATGCACAGCGAGCAGCCGGGCATTTCCATGCGAGCGCCCGCAGTGCCGAAGGTGCCGTAATGGCCTTCATCACTGAGCTGATGCGCGTCCATTTTGGTGGGTGGGGCGATCCACAATTTCGCGGGCATATCGCGCTTGCCTTCGAGCAGTTTGGCGGCGGCACGGAAGTGGCCGATGTTGGTCATGCAGCTGCCGATAAACACCTCATCGATCTTCGCACCGGCCACATCGCTGAGCGTTTTTGCATCGTCAGGATCGTTGGGGCAGCACACGATAGGCTCGGTGATTTCAGCGAGGTCGATTTCGATGATCGCGGCGTATTCAGCATCGGCATCGCCCTTCAGCAATTTCGGATCGGCAAGCCACGCTTGCATCGCTTTGATGCGGCGAGCGATGGAGCGCGGGTCAGCGTAACCGTCGGCAATCATTGCCTTGAGCAGCACGATGTTTGATTTGAGATATTCGATCACCGGCGCTTGATTCAAAGCCACTGTGCAACCTGCGGCGCTGCGCTCGGCGGAAGCATCGGCGAGCTCGAATGCTTGCTCAATTTTCAGATCAGGCAATCCTTCGATTTCAAGAATACGACCAGAGAACAAATTCACCTTACCCTGTTTGGCGACCGTCAAATGGCCCGCCTTGATCGCGTAGAGCGGAATGGCGTGCACAAGGTCGCGCAACGTCACGCCGGGCTGCACGGTGCCTTTAAAGCGCACCAACACGCTCTCCGGCATGTCGAGCGGCATCACGCCCGTGGCCGCCGCAAACGCGACGAGGCCGGAGCCCGCCGGGAACGAAATGCCAATCGGGAAACGGGTGTGACTGTCGCCGCCGGTGCCGACGGTATCCGGCAGCAGCATGCGGTTTAACCACGAGTGAATGATGCCGTCACCGGGGCGTAGCGAAATGCCACCGCGCGTGGCCATGAAGTCGGGCAATTCGTGGTGCATTTTCACGTCCACAGGCTTCGGATAGGCAGCAGTGTGGCAAAACGATTGCATCACCAGATCCGAGCTGAAGCCCAAGCAGGCCAAGTCTTTCAACTCGTCGCGGGTCATTGGGCCGGTGGTGTCTTGTGAGCCCACCGACGTCATGCGCGGCTCGCAGTAGGTGCCGGGACGCATGCCTGTGCCCTCGGGCAGACCACACGCGCGGCCGACCATTTTTTGCGCAAGCGTGTAGCCCTTACCGGTGTCTTTTGGCACATCGGGCAGGCGGAACAGGGTGCTCACAGGCAGGCCGAGCGCTTCGCGCGCCTTAGCCGTGAGCCCGCGACCCACGATCAAAGGAATGCGGCCACCAGCGCGCACTTCGTCAAACAGCACGTCGGACTTCACTTTAAATTCGGCGATGATCTTGCCGTCTTTGAGCGCCTTGCCCGCATACGGCAAAAGCTCCACCACGTCGCCCATGTTCATCTGCGTAACGTCGAGTTCAATCGGCAATGCGCCCGCGTCTTCCATCGTGTTGTAGAAGATCGGCGCGATCACGCTGCCTAAGCACACGCCGCCAAACTTTTTGTTTGGAATGAACGGAATGTCTTCACCCGTGAACCACAACACACTGTTGGTGGCGGACTTGCGTGACGAGCCCGTGCCGACCACGTCGCCCACGTAGGCCACCAGATTACCCTTGGCGCGCAGATCGTTGATGAACTTGATCGGGCCGCGCTTGCCGTCTTCTTCTGGCGTGATGCCGTCGCGTTTGTTTTTGAGCGTGGCGAGCGCATGCAACGGAATGTCCGGGCGGCTCCACGCGTCGGGCGCGGGGGACAGGTCATCGGTGTTGGTCTCGCCAGTGACTTTGAACACGGTGATGGTGATCGACTGCGGCACTTCGGGGCGCGAGGTGAACCACTCCGCATCCGCCCAGCTTTGTAACACGTCTTTCGCGTTGGCATTTCCTTTGTCGGCCTTGTCTTTCACATCGTGAAATTGGTCGAACATGAGCAGCGTTTTTTTCAAACCGGTCGCGGCGATTACGCCGACCACAGCGTCATCCAACAAGTCCACCATCGGCGAAATGTTGTAACCACCAAGCATGGTGCCGAGAAGCTGGGTTGCTTTTTCGCGAGACAGCAGTGGTGTTTTTTCCGTACCGTGCGCCACCGCTGCCAAGTAGCTCGCTTTGACTTTGGCCGCGTTGTCCACACCTGCGGGCACGCGGTGCGTGATGAGGTCAACAAGAAATTCGCCCTCGACAGCGGGCGGATTTTTGATGAGTTCGATGAGTTCAGCGACTTGCTTGGCGTTGAGTGGCAGCGGCGGAATACCAAGAGCTGCGCGCTCTGCAACGTGTTGACGGTAGATGGTGAGCATGGAGGGTCTCGTAGTGGTGTTAAATGGGTTCGTGAGGTCTACGAATGGGGTAATTGCTGTAAATCGTTGATGTCTTTGGCGCGACCCGAAGCTGCTTTGTTGATGCGCAAATCGGCGAGGCTGATGAGATCGGCTCGCTGCCCGTCGATCTCGACCGTGTTGCGTCGGGCGTAGCAATCGTCGAACGCAACGCCGTCGATGCTGGTCATGATTTCAAGGCGCATCGGTGGATGACCCATACGCAATATTCGTTCCGGTTGCAGAAAAACTTCCGCAGTTAGTGTGGGCTCTGAAAATCCAAATGCCCCCAACGCATTGATTGCAGCTTGCGCATTTTTGGCATTCATCGCGATCCAAATGTCGATATCGGACGTAGGCCGAGGGTAGCCATAATGCGCCACCGCGTAACCGCCAATGAGCAGGTATTCAACGTGGTGTTCGCCAAGTAATTTCAAGAACTCTAAGAAGTCCTGGGGCAGTCTCGTAACCATAGGCGATCCTCCGTTGCAGTTCCACGGCTTGCCAGCGCGCCTCGAAGCTTGCGTTGTGCCAAAAAAGGCGATCTTCGGCCTCGGCACCAGCGTGGTCGGTGATGCTGAAATGTTGGCGGGAAACGCGGGGTTCCATGGCTATGCGCGGTTGCCGTTGGGCCGGAGCAGGTGGGCCGCGTAGTGCGCTTCCCACTTGTCGAGCGGCATGTGTTTCAGGTCAGGGTCAGCGTGATCCAGCCACACGATCCAGCCATTGGTGGCCGCCGACAGATCTCGCAGCCGACGAATGTCGCGCCGATGAGTGCCGCTAAATGCGCCCACTCGCTGTGCATCGCTAGATTGCAATAGCGCCCAAAGATCGTACTCTAGGCCGGTTAGCCATCCCGCAAAATACTGATCTTCGCTGATGTCGCTCATCAGTTCGGCCAGCTCACTTTGTGCGAGCGTGAGCCCCGGCAACGCGCGACGACCAGAAATCGGTGGGCTAAGTTCGCAGCCGTTATCTGCGTCGTCAACTTTCGCGCCATCAATGAACACTTTCACCATTAAATGCTCATCGTAAAACACGCCGCCCACCTGCATGCCACACGGCTCCACGCCGTAGCTAACAAAGCCTAATGATTCATAAAGCGCGATGGCGCCCACGTTCACCGCGTTGACATACAAGGTGAGTTGACGAACGCCATCAAACGTATGAGCGAGGCGGATCGCTTCGTTCAGAAGCTGTCGCCCAATGCCTGCACCACGATGCTCGGCTGCAACGTACATGCCCCAGATACCGGCCTTGTGCGCGAGCTTCGCCATCGTTTCGCGATTGATACCGATGCTGCCGACCAGCGCGTCGTTGACAAACGCACCCAGCACCGCGCGACCATCGCGAGCGGTCAAGCGCTGTTCCGTGTCGGCAATGGGTTGCTCGGCTTCATCCTCAAAGCTGCCCGCAAAGGCGGTAGGGTTGGCAAGCAGTGCCGAGAGCCGAAGCTTGCGCAGCGCTGTCGCATCGAGCGGCGTTAGTTTGCGAATTACTGCCACTTCGGTCTTCGTGAGAGTACCCATGCCATCGTTGTCGATTGATGACTTCATGGACTCATCACCTTCAAGCGTTTGAAGTAATCACGCTTGAATCCGCCGTCTATGGTGAGCAGGGCTCTGCAATCGACCCATGCGTGTGCGCCGATTAAAAAGTCTCCTTTGTGCGGGCGGGCTTTTCCACCGCGTGTGGCGTAGGTGAACATGCACTGACCCGCCTTGAGCGCCGCTTCAAACGACATTGCGTGATAGCGGATGTGCATGTCTGAAAGCAGTTCTCGAACCAGCGCAGGGGTGCGAAAGCCGCGCCCAATTTCGGCGACGGTTGCCGCGCACACGACGAGTTCGGTGCTTTGCGCGTGGTGCATCAGCAACACCGCTGCCGCATGAGCAGACGGCTCACCATTGGTAATGGAGATGAGAATGTCTGAGTCCACCGCGATCATTTCACGCGCTTTTTCTTTGCCGCAACTGTGGCCGTAAGCTTTGTATTGAGCGCTCGATGCGCCTTGAGTTCAGTAATGGCTTCATCTTGCGGCAGGTTAAAGATGCGAATGTCGTCCGCGCTGCCCGTCCACGGAAACGGGCGACGGCGCAGCTCTTCCATGATTTCGCTGGTGGACGCGCCATTTGCCTCAAACGTACCGACCCATTTCTGAAAATTGGCCGCTACGAGCGGGCGACGGATTGTGACGTTGCCGTCGCCATCGAGCACAAAATTGAGCTTGGCCCCCGGCGTGAACCTCATGCGATCACGCACCGCCTTGGGAATAACCACTTGCCCACGTTCAGCGAGCGTTGCTTCAATGATGGTTTCCATAGGATTGCGTTGTCAGAAACGGACGTCTAATTTTACGGTACGTTATGCGTGCTGGAAAGCAGCTCAGTTCAGAGGGGACACCCGCACAAAACCCTCCATCAACACCCGCGCAGTGCGGCTCATCACGGCGCGTTTCACCGTCCATTGACCGTTCTCTAATACCGCTTCTGAGCCCACTCGCAGCGTGCCCGACGGATGCCCGAAACGCACCGCTTGACGCGCGCCACCTCCCGCTGCGGCGTTGACCAATGTTCCCGGTACGCAGGCGGCCACCGCAATGGCCACCGACGCCGTACCCATCATCGCATGGTGCAGCTTGCCCATCGACATGGCGCGTACCAGCAGATCGACGTCTGCGGCGTGAACAGTTTTTCCGCTGGAGGCCAAGTAATCCAAGGGCTGCGCAACGAAGGCGACCTTCGGCGTGTGTTGCCGAGTTTCGGCCTCGGCGACGGTTTTGATGAGCCCCATTCGCATTGCGCCGTGTGCCCGAATCGTCTCGAACATGGCGAGCATTTTTGCGTCGCCGTTAATGGCATCCTGGAGCTCGGTGCCAGTTAAACCGATATCGCTGGCGTTCACGAAAATGGTGGGAATACCGGCGTTAATCAGCGTGGCTTTGAGCGTGCCGCCAAACCCAAAATCGCCGGGCACCAGCAAGTCGTCAACAAGCTTGCCGGTCGGGAACATCGCGCCACCTTCGACTCCGGGCTCTTCAGCGGCTGGGTTCATAAATTCGAGCTGCACTTCAGCGGCGGGGAGGGTCACGCCGTCAAGCTCGAAGTCGCCCGTCTCCTGCACCGCGCCGTCGGTCATCGGCACGTGACTGACAATGGTCTTGCCAATGTTTTGTTGCCAAATGCGGATCGTAGCAATGCCGTTCGCCGGAACACGTGATGCGTCAACAAGGCCGTTTGAAATCGCGAACGGCCCAACCGCTGCGGAGAGGTTGCCACAGTTACCCGACCAATCCACGAACGGCTTGTCGATGGACACCTGCCCGAACAGGTAATCCACGTCGTGATCGTGGCGCGTGCTCCGGCTGAGAATTACTGTCTTACTCGTGCTGGACGTCGCCGCGCCCATGCCGTCGATTTGTTTGCCGTACGGATCGGGTGAACCGATCACACGCAGCAACAGACTGTCGCGCGCCGAACCTGCAACATGCGCGGACGCAGGCAAATCTTGAAGCCGAAAGAACACACCTTTGCTGGTGCCGCCTCGCATATAAGTGGCGGGAATTTTTAGTTGTGGCGCAAAAGTTTTCATGCGGTTGCACCTTCCAAAAAGTCCTTGGCAAATCGCTGCAACACGCCACCAGCCTCGTAAATCGATAGCTCCTCAGCTGTGTCAAGGCGACAGGTGACGGGCACTTCAATGCGCTCGCCATTTTTACGGTTGACCACCAACGTGAGCGTTGCGCGCGGCGTGCGCTCACCGATGACGTCAAAGGTTTCACTGCCGTCAATCCGCAGCGTCAAACGATTTACGCCCGGTTTGAACTCCAGTGGCAACACGCCCATGCCCACCAGATTGGTACGGTGAATACGCTCAAATCCTTCGGCCACAATTGCCTCAACGCCCGCCAAGCGCACGCCCTTGGCCGCCCAGTCGCGCGACGAGCCTTGGCCGTAATCGGCACCGGCAATCACGATCAGCGGTTGCTTGCGCGCCATGTAGGTTTCGATGGCTTCCCACATGCGCATCACCGTGCCATCCGGCTCAACGCGCGCGAGCGAGCCTGCTTGCACTTTGCCGTCGTGCTGCACCATTTCGTTCTTGAGTGTGGGGTTGGCAAAGGTTGCGCGCTGTGCGGTGAGATGGTCGCCGCGATGCGTTGCGTAGGAGTTGAAGTCCTCCTCTGGCACGCCCATTTTCGCGAGATATTCACCGGCGGCGCTGTCAAGCATGATCGCGTTTGACGGAGACAAATGGTCGGTGGTGATGTTGTCACCTAGCAAGGCCAGAGGGCGCATGCCGGTAAGCCCGCGGGCCCCGGCCAGTGCGCCTTCCCAGTACGGCGGGCGACGAATGTAGGTGGTTTGTGGTCGCCAGTCGTAGAGCGGTTTCACGCGCTCACCGGTGTCGGCGTTGATAGCAAACATCGGCTCGTACACTTTGCGAAATTGCTCGGGCTTGACGCTGGCTTTCACCACCGCGTCGATTTCTTCGTCGCTCGGCCAAATGTCTTTCAGCGTGATCGGTTTTCCACTTGCATCAACGCCCAGCGCGTCTTTCTCAATGTCAAAACGAATCGTGCCCGCGATGGCGTACGCCACCACCAGCGGTGGCGAGGCGAGAAAAGCTTGCTTTGCATACGGATGAATGCGCCCGTCGAAATTGCGATTGCCGCAGAGCACGGCGGTTGCATAAAGATCGCGATCAATGATCTCCTTTTGAATCATCGGATCCAGCGCGCCGCTCATGCCGTTGCACGTGGTGCAGGCGAAGCCGACAATGCCGAAGCCGAGCGCTTCCAGCTCTGTCAACAAACCCGCTTCCTGCAAGTAAAGTTCAACGGTTTTTGAGCCCGGCGCGAGTGAACTTTTGACCCATGGTTTGCGTGTGAGCCCCAGTCGGTTCGCGTTACGCGCGAGCAATGCCGCAGCAATCACATTGCGCGGATTGCTGGTGTTGGTGCAGCTGGTGATAGCCGCGATGATGACCGCGCCGTCGGGCATTATTCCAGCTTCGTTTTCAACGACACCGCTGATGCCTTTGGCTGCGAGATCGGCTGTGGCGACGCGCGCATGCGGGTTCGACGGCCCTGCCATATTGCGCACTACGGTTGACAGATCAAACGTCAGCACGCGTTCGTACTCTGCGGTTTTTAGCGCGTCGGCCCACAGCCCGGTGTGTTTCGCATAGGTTTCAACGAGCTTCACCTGCGCGTCCTCGCGACCGGTGAGTTTCAAGTAGTCAATGGTCTGCGGATCGATGAAAAACATCGCGGCGGTTGCACCGTATTCAGGTGCCATATTTGAGATCGTTGCGCGGTCGCCGAGCGTGAGCGCTGCGGCACCATCGCCATAAAATTCGAGATACGCACCGACCACTTTTTGCTTGCGCAGAAACTCGGTGAGTGCGAGCACTACATCGGTTGCCGTGATGCCCGGCTGCGGTTTGCCGGATAGTTCAACACCAACGATGTCGGGCAAACGCATCCATGACGCGCGGCCAAGCATCACGTTTTCTGCCTCAAGTCCGCCCACGCCAATGGCAATCACGCCTAGCGCATCCACATGCGGTGTGTGACTGTCAGTGCCGACCAACGTATCAGGAAACGCCACGCCATTCAGCGTGTAGATCACTGGCGACATGCGCTCCAAATTGATCTGGTGCATGATGCCGTTGCCCGGTGGAATTACCTCCACATTTTTAAACGCGCGCTTAGTCCAATTGATGAAATGAAAGCGATCTTCATTGCGTCGATCTTCAATCGCGCGATTTTTCTCAAACGCGTTCGGATCAAAACCACCGCACTCAACCGCAAGCGAATGATCGACGATGAGCTGCACCGGCACGACTGGGTTCACCTTCGCTGGGTCGCCGCCCTGATCGGCAATCGCGTCACGCAGCCCCGCGAGGTCAACCAGCGCTGTTTGCCCCAGAATGTCGTGACACACCACGCGCGCCGGAAACCACGGAAAGTCCAGATCGCGTTTGCGCTCGATCAGTTGTTTGAGCGACGCGGTCAGCGTTGCCGCATCGCAGCGGCGCACCAGATTTTCGGCATGCACGCGAGAGGTGTACGGAAGCTTGGCATACGCTCCCGGCTGGATGCGATCGACTGCCGTTTGGGCGTCGAAGTAATCGAGTTGCGTGCCGGGGAGGGGCCTACGGTCAAGAGTATTCATTGCGTTAGGCTCATTACCGCGTGAGGAGTGTGGGCAAGGAACAACGCGTGTACCCAGCAGCGCGATGTGCGTTGCTTGCGCGATAGGAGGCGGTGGTCGAAAACGGCGGGCTTGCAGCTCGACCGAAGCGGCGGCAAAGATCTAAGTCAATTGAAGTAGCGCAAACGATCGCAAGTCGAGGGCCGCAGTAGGCTGCTAGCGCCAATAAAACTTGGCAAGCAGCGTGTCTAGGCGACCGGAAAACTCCAATCGTGCTGCGTCGCCCTTGGACTTTCTGATGGCCGTTTCGACCTGTTCGCGCAGCGCAAGCAACTCTGTCGCCGACATCGCGCGTTCCACTTTGATTTGCAAGATCATGCCGCGCAAACCCAAGTCCGCCACCGCTCGCACAAACTCCGGGTAAAGCAATTTTTGCTGCGCTGCTTCGTCCGGCGTATGAGTAGATATGAACTCCGTCACCGCCATTGGCGCGATGAGCGGTTCGTTCGTCGCGGGTGGCGCGGCCTGCGGCAGGCCCGCAATCGAGCCCAAGGTCGGCACGATCTCGACCAGTCCCATGTCGATCAACTGCTGAAAACCTTCGCGGCCAGCGGGTAATCGCGACGCGAGTTCCGTGTACTGCGCGACCGTCTTGTCGCCGTAAACCATCAGCAGCAATGTTCGTAGCGGCGCGGGCAGGTTGTGACCGCGCTCCGCGAGTGCCGTTCGACCGTAGTCGCTTTTGTGCATCCGGTCTGCAGTGTGCATGATGTAGCCCGATGTATCTCAGAGGAGTCTTATATGTTACGCCGATGAAATGCAATGCTGAAAATTTCGTCATCATGGATTACCCGCGTTGTTGCAGCGGTACAAATACTTGGTCTTCAGGGCCGACGTAATGGGCGCTCGGACGAATGATTTTGCCGTCAATGCGCTGCTCGATCACGTGAGCCGCCCACCCGCTGGTGCGCGAAATCACGAAGAGTGGCGTAAACATGGCCGTTGGAACGCCCATCATGTGATAGCTCACCGCAGAGAACCAGTCGAGATTCGGGAACATTTTTTTCGCGTCGGCCATGACCGTTTCAAGGCGCTCGGCGATATTGAACATTTTCATGTCGTTCCGCTCTTTGGACAGATTGCGCGCGACTTCTTTGATGACCACATTGCGTGGGTCGCTCACCGTGTACACCGGGTGGCCAAAGCCGATCACCACCTGCTTGGCCTCTACACGCGCTCGAATGTCGGTCTCGGCCTCGTCCGGCGTGTTGTAGCGTTTTTGCGTTTCGAAGGCCATCTCGTTCGCGCCGCCATGTTTCGGGCCACGCAGCGCGCCTACGCCCGCGGTGATCGCGCTGAACATGTCGGAACCGGTGCCCGCCACCACGCGGCAGGCAAACGTTGAAGCGTTGAACTCATGCTCCGCGTAAAGAATCAGCGACACATGCATCGCCTTGACCCAGCTCACAGACGGTTTCACGCCATGCAGCAAGTGCAGAAAATGCCCGCCAATCGAATCGTCGTCCGTCTCAACATCAATGCGCCGTCCGTTGTGGCTGAAGTGATACCAGTAGAGCATCATCGAACCGAGGGAGGCCATCAGCTTGTCAGCAATATCCTTCGCGCCCGGATGATTGTGGTCATCCTTCTCGGGCGACACGCAACCGAGCACGGAGACTGCGGTGCGCATCACGTCCATCGGATGCGCGCTCGGAGGCAATTGCTCCAGCGCCACTTTCACCGCTGCGGGTATGCCGCGCAATGACTTCAGCTTGGTTTTGTAGCCCGAAAGTTCAGCGATGGTCGGCAGCTTGCCGTGAACCAGCAAATACGCAATCTCCTCAAACTCGCACACATCCGCGATGTCCAGAATGTCATAGCCGCGGTAAGCCAGATCGTTGCCGGTGCGACCGACGGTGCAGAGCGCAGTGTTGCCTGCGGTCGTGCCGGAAAGGGCGACCGATTTTTTGGGTTTGAAGGTTGCAGCGGGAGCGGTTACGACTTCGGTCATTTTGTTTTCCTTGTGGGGTGCGCAACTAGCTGTGCATCTCGTTTCATCTTTGAAGCGCGGCGCGCCTCACCCGATTGGGTGCGCGCTACGGCCTACGGCTCAACCGACGAAGCAATGCGGCTGAGTAACTACGCGGCATCGCGCGCGGCTTCTGCGATTAATTTTTCGTCGACGCCTCGTTTTTTTAGCGCCTCGATAAGTCGTGCTTGCTTGCCAAAAACGAATTCGGCTTCGTCTTTTCGAAGACCCGCACTGATGTAGGTTTTTAGAAGTGCTTGATAGCCGGTGAAGCCCTTATGCGGCGCGATCATTTTCATGCTGTCGACCACGTCCACGGGGATGCGCAGCGTAATGGTGGTCATTTCGCGGTCGCGGGTGAGGCGGCGTTTGAGCAGGTCAGGAATTGCCATAAAAAGCTCTTTCTTGCGCGGTGGCGCGACGTGCGGAGATGACTCGAATGAGGTTATCTTCAAACTCAATATGCACTACGAACAGCAACGAACCATTCTGGTCTTGGCCGATCAGCGCGTCGCGCGCTTCATCGTGGCGGGAAGCGTCCGTCAATCGAAAGTCGATATCGAAAAATGCTTCTGCCGCCTGCTCAAAACGCACGCCGTGTTTCGCATAGTTGGTTACCGCTTTTTCAACGTCCCATCGGAACAGCGCGCTATTGAGTTCGAAATCAACGTCCACCCAAATTATCCCATTTTGTATTTAATTTGTAAATACATTTTCTCCCGCTCACTTCTTCCCAGCAAACAACGCATCTAACTTTTGCTCATACGCGTGATAGCCGAGATAGTCGTACAAGTCGGCGCGGCTTTGCATGGTGGGCACGGCGTTTTTCTGGGTGCCGTCGCGTTTCAGCACTTCGTAAAAGTTGAGTGCGGCGGCATTCATGGCGCGGTAGGCACCGCAGCAGTAGAGGGCGATGTCCACGTCCACCGTGCGCAGCTCGTCGAGCGTGAACAACGGCGTTGCGCCGAATTCGGTGAGGTTCGCAAGGATCGGCACCTTCACCGCGTCGCGCACTTTTTTGTATTGCCAGAGCTCGGTGATGGCCTCGGGAAAAATCATGTCTGCACCGGCCTCCACGTACGCGCAGGCGCGGTCGATGGCAGCGTTCAGCCCTTCAACGGCGAGCGCATCGGTGCGCGCCATGATGACGAAATCAGGATCAGTTTTTGCGTCGACCGCGGCCTTGATGCGATCCACCATTTCTTGCGTGGAGACCACCTCTTTGCCGGGACGATGGCCGCAGCGTTTGGTACCGACCTGATCTTCCATGTGCACGGCGGCCACGCCGGCGCGAGTGAAGGTT
Organism: Burkholderiales bacterium; assembly: GCA_043721275.1. Lineage (GTDB taxonomy): Bacteria > Pseudomonadota > Gammaproteobacteria > Burkholderiales > Casimicrobiaceae > Casimicrobium. The sequence continues at coordinate 19,517 of JAYSRA010000078.1, read as the reverse complement.
TTGATGGTGCGGGCGATGTTGAATGCGCCGCCCCAACCGGTGTCGATGTCCACCAACAGCGGCAGCGCGCAGACCTCGGTGATGCGGGTGGCGTCAATCAGCACGTCTTCCATGGTGCTGATGCCCAGATCGGGCATGCCGAGCGAATTGGCCGCGACGCCGCCGCCGGACAGATACACCGCCTTGAAACCCACACGCTCCGCCATTCTCGCGGCGTAGGCAGTGATCGCGCCAACCACTTGCAACGGCGTGTCAGCGGCAAGAGCTGCGCGGAAGTTCGCACCAGCGGAATGAATGGCCATCAGCTTTTCCTTCAACGCCCCATTACATTAGGGCTTGGCGCGGAATTAACCGCTTATCGACTTATGCGCTTTTACCGACTCAAGCCCTCGTCAAAGCGGGCTTTCACGAAAAAGCTGTATTGGTGAACTTGTGTTTCTGAAAGTTTTGCAAACCCATGTTTTCGTCGTGCGCACCGCGCGCGACCATGGGCTTGCAGAACTGCGCTGCCGGGGCAACGCAGCGCGCTGGCTTAGCCCAGCAAATGCGCGATGGCCTCGCGCTCGTCGGTCAATTCCTTCAACGTTTTGTCCATACGTGCACGGCTCGCGGCGTCGATTTCAATGCCAGTCACGCGCGTGTATTCGCCATTGGCACAGGTGACGGCCACGCCGTACTGAATGCCTTCAGGAATGCCGTAGCTGTCGTCGGATGGCACGCCCATCGTGACCCATTCGCCGTTGGTTCCGAGCGCCCAATCGCGCATGTGGTCGATGGCTGCGTTGGCCGCTGAGGCAGCCGACGACACGCCACGCGCCTCGATGATGGCCGCGCCGCGCTTGCCGACCGTCGGGATGAACACGTCGTTATTCCACGCATCATCAACCTTGGCAGCAAGGGCCACGCCGCCCGCATGGGCGAAGCGAATGTCCGGGTACATGGTGGGCGAATGGTTGCCCCACACGACCAATTTGCGGATGTCGGCGACGGCAACACTCGTCTTCGCCGCGAGCTGCGAGAGGGCGCGGTTGTGGTCCAAACGCAGCATCGACGTGAAGTTTTTCGCGGGCAAATCGGGGGCCGATTTTTGCGCGATATAGGCGTTGGTGTTGGCCGGATTGCCGACCACTAGCACCTTGACATTGCGATCAGCCACGGCGTTTAGCGCCTTGCCTTGCGCCGTGAAAATAGCGGCATTGACTTGCAACAGTTCGGCTCGCTCCATGCCCGGGCCGCGCGGACGCGAACCCACCAGTACCGCGTACTGCGTGCCTTTGAAGGCGGTCATCGGATCTGAGTGCGCCTCCATGCCAACTAGCAACGGGAACGCGCAGTCGTCAAGCTCCATCATCACGCCCTTGAGCGCTTTTTGTGGGCCTTCGACCGGGACTTCGAGCAGTTGCAAAATAATGGGCTGGTCTTTACCGAGCATCTCGCCCGAGGCAATACGGAACAGCAGGGCATAGCCAATTTGGCCAGCAGCGCCGGTGACGGCTACACGAACGGGGGCTTTCATTTCTCGAATTCCTTTTGCGGGGTGCGCAATAATGTTCTTAACGGTACAGCCCTCAATTCTCGCCGAAACGGCCTGCAAATTGCCGTTCCTGAAACGATGTTCACCGTTTGTCAATGTTGCGCTGCGCAATTGTCGAATCCAAGCCAAATTATTCAGCAAAATTTCGACGGCGTCAATATCTCTTATGTCTTATATAAGACATAAGACCACTCGTTGCGAAGAATTGAAATTTGCGCAACAATTCGTGCATGAATGAAGTCGCCTTGGTTTCAGCAACGCAGTATCCGACGCCGGAAACGCCTTCGTTTCAACCTCTGTATCAGCAGATCAAGGGCTTGTTGACTCAGCGCCTTGAGACGGGTGAGTGGCGTCCCGGCCAAGCCATTCCAAGCGAACAGGATCTGGCCGCGCAATTCAGCGTGAGCCAGGGCACCGTGCGCAAGGCTATCGACGAATTGGCCGGTGACAATTTGGTGGTGAGGCGTCAAGGTAAAGGCACCTTTGTTGCAACGCACACTGAAACAAAAAGCTCGATGTTTCGCTTTTTGCGCATGCGCCGTAACGACGGCCAGGACGAATATCCCGCCAGCGACCTGATTGACGTTAAACGCAGCCGTGCCAACGCCGACATTAGTCGCAGCCTTGATTTGAAAGCGGGCGACGCCATCTTAATTCTGCGTCGTTTGTTGCGCTACAGCGGCGAACCGACCGTGCTCGACGAAATCACCTTGCCCGCCGCATTATTCAAGGGCTTGACCAAAGAGCGTTTCGACGCTTACGAAGGCTCGATGTACGGCTTTTTTGAGACGGAATTTGGCGTGCGCATGCTGCGCGCTGAGGAGCAGGTGAAAGCCGTCACCGCCGACCCGACCACCGCCGAGGCGCTGCGCGTGGGCATGGGCTCACCCCTGTTGTGCGTTGAGCGCATCACCTATACCTATGCGGATAAGCCGGTTGAATTCAGGCGCGGGCTGTGCACCACACGCAGCCATCATTACGCCAACACATTGAGTTAAATTACGTTTTTATGGAGTGCATTGAATGAGCGAAAACATTTCCGCACCGCTGGCGAAAACCAGAGTGCGCCCGGTATTTCGCAACATCGGTTTCGCGCAACTAGCAAACTACCGCCTGCCGATTCCAGGCATCGCGTCTATCGTGCACCGCATTACGGGCATTGCGCTGTTTGTGTGCTTGCTGTTCTTGCTGGCGATGCTGCAAATGAGCCTTAAATCAGACGCTGGGTTTGAGGCCTTCCGCAGCATTGTGTGGGCCAATCCGATTGCAAAAATTGTGTTGATTGGGCTGCTGTTCGCCATCGTCTATCACATGATTGCGGGCCTGCGGCACATGGTGCAGGACACCAACGCGTGGCTTGATTTACCCACCGCGCGCGCCTCCGCATTCGCCGTGTTTGGCTTAAGCGCGTTGGTCACCGCGCTGCTTGTGTGGAGACTTTGGTAATGGCTGCATCAGGCAAATTTATTTCTGAATGGTGGCTGCAACGGATTAGCGCCATTCTCATTGCAGCTTACGTGCTTTTAGTGTTCGGATTGTTGCTGGTTAAAGGTACGCCGAACGCGATGCAATGGCAGGCGCTGTTCGCTAACACCGCCTTCAAATTGGCGACGTTGCTTGCGATTCTTGCGACGGCCTATCACGGCCTCGTGGGCGCGATGCATGTGTGGCCGGATTACGTCAAAAACCGCGCGGTGCTTGCGGTGTTGAACGCTTACACGTGGTTAGCGGCGGCAGCGGTTGCGCTGTGGTCCGTCTACATTCTTTTTGGTATGAAATAAAGGCTCGGCAGTTTTATGGGTCTCACAGTTCACAAGTACGACGCAGTAGTGATCGGTGCCGGCGGTGCCGGTATGCGTTGCTCACTGCAATTGGCGCGCGCGGGTTTGCGCGTGGCCGTTCTCTCAAAAGTGTTTCCGACGCGGTCACACACTGTGGCCGCTCAGGGCGGCATCGGTGCCTCCCTCGGCAATATGGACGAGGACAACTGGCACTATCACTTCTACGACACGGTCAAAGGCTCCGACTGGCTCGGCGACCAAGACGCCATCGAGTTCATGTGTCGCGAAGCGCCGAAAGTCGTGTGCGACCTTGAACACATGGGCATGCCGTTTGACCGCAATCCCGACGGCACAATTTATCAGCGCCCGTTCGGCGGCCATAGCGCCAAGTATGGCGAAAAGCCGGTGCCACGCGCCTGCGCAGCGGCAGATCGCACGGGGCATGCGATGTTGCACACGCTCTATCAGCAAAACGTAAAGAGCAAAACCACCTTCTTCGTTGAATGGATGGCGCTCGACATTATTCGCGATGCCGATGGCGACGCGGTGGGTGTCACGGCGCTTGAAATGGAAACCGGCGAGGTCGCAGTCTTTCACGCTAAGTGCGTGCTGTTTGCCACCGGCGGCGCGGGTCGCATTTTCGCTGCATCGACAAACGCCTTCATCAATACCGGCGACGGATTGGGCATGGCAGCACGCGCTGGCATTCCGCTCGAGGACATGGAGTTTTGGCAGTTTCATCCGACTGGCGTGTACAACGCCGGCGTGCTGCTGACCGAGGGCTGTCGCGGCGAGGGCGCGATTTTGCGCAACAAAGACGGCGAACGTTTTATGGAGCGCTACGCACCGAAATTGAAAGACTTAGCGCCGCGAGATTTCATCTCACGCTGCATGGATCAAGAAATTAAAGAAGGTCGCGGTTGCGGCCCGAACGGCGACTACATCGCGCTTGATCTCACGCATTTGGGTGCAGAGACGATCATGAAGCGGCTGCCGTCGGTGTATGAGATCGGCAAGAACTTTGCCAACGTTGACGTGATCAAAGAATCGATCCCGGTGGTGCCAACCATTCATTACCAGATGGGCGGCATTCCCACCAACATCCACGGCCAAGTGGTGGTGCCAAAAGACGGCAATCCGAACACGGTGGTTAACGGGCTCTACGCGATTGGCGAATGCTCGTGTGTCTCGGTTCATGGCGCAAATCGGCTTGGAACAAACTCGTTGCTCGACTTGCTGGTGTTTGGTCGCGCTGCGGGAAATCATTTGATTGACACCGCCTTGGCCAGCCGGGCATTTAAGCCGCTGCCAGCGAATGCGGGTGACTATTCGCTGGCGCGCATCGCCAAACTCGACGATTCGGCGGGCGGTGAATACCCGCAAGATGTCGCCAATGATTTGCGCAAATCGATGCAGTTGCACGCCGGTGTTTTCCGCACCCAAAAGACGATGGACGAGGGCGTGACACAGGTGCTGGCCATCGCTGAGCGAGCTGAGAATTTGTCGCTCAAAGACAAGTCCAAAGTGTTCAACACGGCGCGCATCGAAGCGCTTGAAGTGGCCAACTTGATGGAGTCTGCCAAGGCCACGATGGTCTCCGCCGCGGCCCGCCACGAGAGCCGTGGTGCGCATTCGGTTGATGACTACAGCGACAGCGCCGAGTTTCCGCTCGGGCGCAACGACAAAGAGTGGATGAAGCACACGCTGTGGTACTCGGAGGGCAATCGCCTCGATTACAAACCGGTGAACTTGAAGCCGCTCACGGTTGACTCCATTCCGCCTGTCAAGCGCACGTTTTAAGTCTGTTCAAAAAGAGAAGTTGTGATCATGGACAAACGCACTTTCAAAATCTACCGCTACGATCCTGACGCTGATGCCAAGCCGTACATGAAGACCTACGAGGTTGAACTGGATGGCTCAGAGCGCATGCTGCTCGACGTTTTGATGAAGCTTAAAAAGCAGGACGATTCCATCAGCTACCGCAAATCGTGCCGTGAAGGCGTGTGCGGTTCAGACGCGATGAACATCAACGGCAAAAACGGTTTGGCGTGCTTAACTAACATGCTCACGTTGCCGCAAAAAATTACGCTGCGACCGTTGCCGGGACTGCCCGTTGTGCGCGACTTGATCGTCGACATGAGCCAGTTCTTCAAGCAATACCACTCGATCAAACCATACATCGTCAACGATACGGTACCACCCGAAAAAGAGCGCCTGCAATCGCAGGAAGATCGTGACGAATTGAACGGTTTGTACGAATGCATTTTGTGCGCGTGTTGTTCAACAAGCTGCCCGAGCTTCTGGTGGAACCCCGACAAGTTTGTGGGCCCTGCGGGTTTACTCGCGGCGTATCGGTTCGTCGCGGACAGCCGCGATCATGCGAAGGACGAACGCCTCGATAATCTCGAAGATCCATACCGGCTGTTTCGCTGCCACACCATCATGAACTGCGTCGACGTGTGCCCTAAGGGCTTGAATCCAACGCGAGCGATCGGCAAGCTTAAAGAGATGCTGGTCAAGCGGGCAGCATAACTTTAGGAAAAACCAGCGTGATCACCGATCTTCAACTCTCCAAACTGCGCTGGCGTTGCCGCCGCGGGTTTCTGGAAAACGATTTGATTCTTACGCGTCTGCTGGAGCGGCGCGGCGCGAACTTTTCGACTGAAGAACATGAGCAGTTGTTGTCGTTGATTGCGCTGGACGACAATGATCTGTGGGAAATTATTGCCGGTCGAACCGATACATTTCCGGCAGGCGCTGACGCGATGGTGGCCACGCTTCGGCAGACGCGTGTGACGCACTAAACCCATCGTTGTAAAAATAATTTGCGACCTGAGACTTTTCAAAAATAAACGTTCTACATCTGAACACTGAAACTCGAAACGGAGAACATCCATGACCGCGCCCGCAGCCCCGTCGACAGCAACCCTAACCTTTAGCGATGGCTCGCCCAGCGTTGACTTTCCGATTCTCACAGGAACGGTGGGGCCCGATGTCATCGACATTAAAACGCTGTACGCCAAGACCGGAAAGTTCACCTATGACCCAGGGTTCATGTCCACAGCAGCCTGTCGCTCCGCCATCACCTACATTGATGGCGACAAGGGCGAGTTGCTCTACCGCGGCTACCCTATTGAGCAGATCGCGACCAATTGCGACTACTTAGAAACGTGCTTCCTGCTGCTGAACGGCGAGCTGCCCAATCTTGAGCAGAAAACAGCGTTTGTTGATAACGTCACCCATCACACGATGGTGCATGAGCAGATGCAGTTTTTCCTGCGTGGCTTCCGTCGCGACGCGCATCCTATGGCGATCATGACCGGCTTGGTAGGCGCGCTCTCGGCCTTCTACCATGACACGCTCGACATCAACAATCCTGAGCACAGGCACATCGCGGCGATCCGTTTGATTGCGAAGATGCCCACGTTGGTCGCGATGACGTACAAATATTCTGCCGGTCAGCCGATGATTTATCCGCAGAACGATTTGTCATATAGCGCAAACTTTATGCGCATGATGTTCGCCACGCCCTGCGAAGAATATAAAGTGAACGATGTGCTGGTGCGCGCACTAGATCGCATCTTCATCCTGCACGCTGATCACGAGCAAAACGCGTCGACTTCAACGGTGCGTTTGTGTGGTTCGTCAGGCACCAATCCGTACGCTGCGATTGCGGCGGGCGTGGCCTGCCTATGGGGCCCCGCGCACGGCGGTGCCAACGAGGCCGCGCTTTCGATGTTGCTCGACATTCAAAAGAATGGTGGCGTCGAAAAAATTGGCGAATTTATCAAAGCGGTTAAAGATAAAAATTCGAACGTTCGCCTGATGGGCTTCGGCCATCGCGTCTACAAAAACTATGATCCGCGCGCCAAGCTGATGCGCGAGACCTGCTATGAAGTGCTTGGTGAATTGGGCTTGCACAATGATCCGTTGTTCAAGTTGGCAATGGAGCTGGAGCGCATTGCGTTGTCCGACGAATACTTTGTATCTCGCAAACTCTATCCCAACGTGGACTTTTATTCCGGCATCGTGCAACGCGCTTTGGGCATTCCAACCACATTGTTTACCGCGATCTTCTCGCTCGCCCGCACTGTTGGCTGGATCGCTCAGCTCAACGAAATGCTCGCCGATCCAGATTTGAAAATCGGGCGTCCCCGCCAGCTATTTACCGGCTCTATGGCGCGAAACATCGTGCCTTTGCATCAGCGCTAGCCAAGACCAAGTGACAAGTGTTCGGTGATTGATATCACTCGTCGCGCAACACTCGCCACTCGTCATCTGTCATTGCTCACCAGGAACGGAGTTCCAATATGATGAACGAACTGCAACAGACCTCCACGATTTTTGGCGGCAACATGCCTTACATCGAGGAGCAGTACGAAAATTACCTTGCCAATCCGGCATCGGTGGATGCTAAGTGGCGCGACTATTTTGACGCCATGCGCGCCGGATCAGACGACGTTGCGCACCAGCCTGTGATTGATGCGTTCGCGGCAATGGCTAAGTCGCGCAAAGCGGCGGTGGCAAGCATTGATGCGTCGATGATGGACAAGCAATTGGGCGTGATGAAGCTCATTCATGCGTATCGTTTTGTTGGTGGTCGTATCGCCGATATTGATCCGTTGAAACGACAGGAAGTGCCGTTCATCAAAGAGCTCGATCATAAGCATCATGGCTTGGTTGACAGCGACATGGAGACCGAGTTTTCCACCGGCTTGCTGCCCGTCAACGGCCAGAGTCGCGCCAAGCTCAAAGACATCATCAGCACACTGCGCGCCATTTATTGCCGCAGCGTTGCAGTTGAATACATGTACATGGCCAACGAGGACGAGCGCGAGTGGCTGCGTCTTCGCATTGAGTCGACACAACTGAAGCCCAGTTTCACGGCTGAGCAAAAGCGCCACATCCTTGAGCGCCTGACCGCTGCCGAGGGACTAGAACGCTATCTGCACACCAAGTACATGGGACAGAAGCGCTTCTCCGGCGAGGGTGGTGACACCGTTATTCCGGTGCTTGATCATATGCTGCAAAAAGCGGGGGCTGCGGGCGTTCAGGAAACCGTGATCGGCATGGCACATCGCGGTCGTCTCGGCGTGCTGGTCAATACGTTCGGCAAATTGCCCGCCGACTTGTTCGCGGAATTTGAAGGCAAGTACGACACGACGCTGTCGGCTGGCGACGTGAAATATCACAAAGGATTTTCGAGTGACATCACCACGCCCGGTGGCCCAATGCACATTACGCTCGCCTTTAATCCCTCGCACCTGGAAATTGTCAATCCCGTGGTCGTTGGCTCGGTGCGCGCACGGCAGCATCGTCGCGGCGACAAAAGCGGCAAGCAGGTGCTAGGCATTCTGCTACACGGTGACGCAGCCGTAGCCGGTCAGGGTGTTGTGCAGGAAACGCTAGCGCTGTCACAAACGCGGCACTACGGCACCGGCGGCACCATGCATATCGTGGTTAACAACCAGATTGGTTTCACCACCAGCGACCCGCGCGATGTGCGCTCGTCGCTGTACTGCACCGACATTGCAAAGATGGCCGAAGTGCCAATATTTCACGTCAATGCAGACGATCCTGAAGCCTGTTTGCTGGTCACTGAAATCGCGCTCGACTACCGCACCATCTTCCACAAAGATGTGTTCATTGATGTGGTCTGCTTCCGTCGCCTCGGACATAACGAGCAGGACGAGCCGATGGTCACACAGCCGTTGATGTACAAAAAAATTCATCTTCATCCGGGCACGCGCAAACTCTACGCCGACAAATTGGAAGCCGACGGCACCATCAAACCGGGTGAGGGGGATGTGTATGTCACCGCCTTCCGCGACGCGATGGACAAGGGCACGCACACCAATAAAACGATTCTGTCGCACTTTGTTGCACCCTATCAGCAAGATTGGGCGAAGTATGTTGGCCGCAGTTGGACCGATACGGCGGACACCGCGCTGCCGCTGAAAACAGTCAAAGAACTCGCTAAAAAGCTGACCACGATTCCAGAGGGATTCGTGCTGCAATCGCGCGTTGAAAAAATGCTCGCCGATCGTAAGGCGATGGGCGAAGGCAAGCTGCCAGTTGACTGGGGCATGGGCGAGAACTTGGCGTACGCATCCATCGTCAACGAAGGCATTGGCATTCGTTTGTCGGGCGAAGATTGCGGTCGCGGCACCTTCTCGCACCGTCACGCTGTGTTCCACGATCAGGATCGCGAAAAATGGGACAGCGGCAGCTACACCCCGCTGCAACACATCCGGGACAAGCAGGGCGAGTTCCTCGTTATCGACTCGATCTTGTCGGAAGAAGCAGTGCTTGGTTTTGAGTACGGCTACTCCACCTCCGAGCCGAATCAGCTCGTGTTGTGGGAAGCGCAATTCGGCGACTTCGCCAACGGCGCGCAAGTGGTGATCGACCAGTTCATTAGCTCGGGTGAAGTGAAGTGGGGACGCGTGTGCGGACTCGTATTGCTGCTGCCGCATGGCTACGAGGGCCAAGGCCCGGAGCACTCATCCGCACGCCCAGAGCGCTTCCTGCAACTCTGCGCAGAGCACAACATGCAGGTGGTCGTGCCATCAACACCTGCGCAGTGTTATCACATGATTCGTCGTCAGATGCACCGCGATTGGCGTCGTCCTTTGATCGTGATGACCCCCAAGTCTTTGTTGCGCCACAAAGAGGCTGTGAGCACGCTAGAAGAATTGGCTGACGGCACTTTCCAGTCGGTGATTGGTGAGACTGAAAAGATCGTCGCTAAAAACGTCAAGCGCGTGATTGTGTGCTCGGGCAAGGTGTACTACGAACTGCTCGCTCACCGCCGCGATCAAGACATCAAGGACGTCGCCATCATTCGCCTGGAGCAGCAGTATCCGTTTCCACATGATGACTTCAAGGCACAGCTCAAAAAGTTCCCGAACGCGCACGAGATCGTGTGGTGTCAAGAGGAGCCGCAGAATCAGGGCGCGTGGTACCGCTTGATGGCGTACTTCCGCGCGGACGTGAAGCCTGAGCAGGTGCTGCTGTACGCGGGTCGCGCCGTCAGTGCGTCACCCGCTGTCGGCTACTTGTCCAAGCACAACGTGCAGCAGAAAGAACTCGTAGAGAGCGCTTTCAGCTCGAAGCTCGGCACTGGGCAAATGCTCACGAATCTGTAACTGCTGTCATGTTGAGCGGTGGCGATTCATCAGGTGGCAAACGCCATCGCTCAACAATTTTTATATCTTTTGCAACCTGATCCTTCGCTACGCTCAGGATGACAAAGAGCGGATTGGAATTTACTATGTTGATCGAAATAAAAGTCCCGCAACTCGCCGAAGGTACTCCGGAGGGCACGCTTGCGGCGTGGCATGTTAAAGCGGGTGACGCCGTCAAACGCGACCAGAACTTGTGCGATATCGAGACCGATAAAGTCGTGCTCGAAACCCCCGCTCAGGGTGATGGCGTGCTGGTTGAAATCAAGGTTCAGCCGGGAGCCACCGTAACTTCGGGGGTCGTGCTCGGCGTGATCGACACTGACGCGAAAGCGGGCGCTGCGCCGCCTGTCGTCGCGGATCCAGTCGCGACAGCTGCCGCAGCATCGGCTCCCGCTGCCGTCTCTGCGCCTGTCGCATTGCCGGCGGCCAAGAAGATGATGGCCGACCAGGGCATTGATGCGGCAAGCGTCGCGGGGACGGGTCGAGGCGAGCGCATCACCAAGGGCGATGTGATCGCCGCCGTAGAGGCCAAGGCCAATGGAGGCGCGGCGCAAGCCGTGAAGCCCGCGGCCCCCGCAGCAATGCCAGCCCCCGCGGTGTTCGCTCCACCCGTCAACGTCCCTCTCGGCAACCGCCCCGAGCAACGCGTACCGATGACGCGTCTTCGCATGCGCGTGGCCGAGCGCTTGGTGCAAAGCCAATCCACCGCCGCCATTCTGACCACGTTTAACGAGGTCAACATGAAGCCGGTGATTGATCTGCGCACCACGTACAAAGACAAGTTCGAAAAAGTCCACGGCGTCAAGCTCGGCTTCATGAGCTTTTTCGTTAAAGCCGCTGTTCACGCGCTCAAAATGTACCCGATGGTAAACGCCTCCATCGACAACAACGACATTGTTTATCACGGCTATTACGATATCGGTATCGCCGTCGGCTCACCACGCGGCCTCGTCGTGCCGATCCTGCGCGATTGTGACCAGATGAGCATCGCCGAGATCGAAAAGAAAATTGCCGACTACGGAAAGCGCGCTGGCGAAGGCAAGCTCGGCATTGAAGAGTTGACCGGCGGAACGTTCACCATCAGCAACGGCGGCACCTTCGGCTCCATGCTCTCGACACCGATCATCAACCCGCCGCAAAGCGCGATCCTAGGCGTACACGCCACCAAAGATCGCGCCGTAGTAGAAGGTGGCCAGATCGTGATTCGCCCGATGAACTACCTCGCCATGAGCTACGACCATCGGATTATTGACGGACGCGAAGCGGTGCTTGCGTTGGTGGCGATGAAAGAAGCGTTGGAAGACCCGGCGCGGTTGTTGTTGGATTTGTAGCGCAGTGATTGCTTTCCGTCGAATACTATCGCGTTGCTTCGCTGCGTTGGTCGCCATTTCTTTCGCCGCTTGCAGCACAGTTAAATACAACACCACGACGGGTGGTGCGATGAATCTCAATCAGATGGCGGCGCACTATGAGCGCCAGATGAATTCCAACCGCGAATGGCATTCCGACAAACCGATTCGGTTCGTAGATTTCGTTCTTCCGAATCCAATCGCAAACGTAAATCGCGCTGACGCGCTTATCGAGGTGAGAGTCCCACCTCGGACCGGTGACGTACTACACGTCCACTTGATCGAAACTAACAACGATGAATGGGGTAGCCGCGTCGTAGCAGCTGTAAAAAGATGGCGATTTGCGCCGTTCGACACCAACGGTAGTACGGAAAACTTGCTATCTGGTGGCTACCGATATCGAGCGAGCGCTAGCGCTTAGGTCGGAACGCAACGCGGTTCCAACGAATCGTTGATGAAAACAACTCAATACTTTCTCGCTACCCGCATCCGGCCTGACCGCGCCACTATTCGCGATGAATGGATTGAACGTGTGCTGGCAAATGCATCACGAACAGAAACTCAGGCAGACGGTCGAATTCGTAGATGGGCTGCCATTGACGACGCTGACAGACGGATACTGCGCGTGGTGACGCTAGATGACGGCGAAACGGTACACAATGCATTCTTCGACAGGAGCTTTAAGCCATGAAGATCAAATATTTTGCTGACACAGACACGCTCTACATTGAGTTTCGGGGAACCACGATCACCGAGACTCGCGATCTTGATGAGAACACGGTGCTAGACGTCGACGCTGACGGAAACATTTGCGCCCTCACGATGGAGCACGCCAAGTCGCGTGCTGACATCCCCAGTTTTTCATTTGAACAAGTCGCGGCGTAGTCCGCGCGAGAGAACATGAATCAATTTGACGTTGTAGTTATTGGTGGCGGCCCCGGCGGCTATGTGGCGGCTATTCGTGCTGCACAACTGGGTTTCAAGACGGCGTGTATTGACGACTGGAAGAACGCGAAGGGTTTGCCTGCGCCGGGTGGCACCTGTACCAACATCGGCTGCATCCCGTCAAAGGCGTTGCTGCAATCGTCGGAGCATTTCGACCATGCGCAACATCACTTTGCGGAGCATGGCATCACGGCCTCAAACGTGACGATGGACGTGCCGAAAATGCTGGCGCGCAAAGATTTGGTGGTCAAGCAGAACAACGACGGCATCTTGTATTTGTTCAAGAAAAACAAGGTCACGTTCGTTCACGGACGCGGCTCGTTTGCAGGAGCGGCGAAAGACGGTGTCTACGAAATCACCGTTACCGAACCGGCAAAAACCTCAATCACTGGCAAGCACATCATCATCGCCACGGGCTCGAATGCGCGTGTTTTACCGGGCGCGGCGTTTGACGAAAAATTGATTCTGTCGAATGACGGCGCGCTGCGCATCGAAGGCGTGCCCGCAAAGCTCGGTGTGATCGGCGCGGGTGTGGTTGGCCTTGAATTGGGCTCGGTGTGGCGGCGTTTGGGGGCTGAGGTGACCGTGCTTGAAGGTCTACCTAACTTTCTCGGCGCAGTGGACGAGCAGGTCGCAAAAGAGGCGTTGAAGCTCTTCACTAAGCAAGGCTTGAAGATCAGTCTTGGCGTGAAGGTCGGTGCGATCAAACCGGGCAAAAACAGCGTCTCAGTGGAATACACCACGGCTGATGGCAAGACCGAAAATGCCATGTTTGACCGCCTCATCGTTTCTATCGGTCGCGTGCCGAACACGAATGGTTTGAACGCTGACGCGGCGGGCGTGAAGCTCGACGAGCGGGGCTTCATCACCGTTGATGGTGATTGCAAAACCAGCGCTCCGAACGTGTGGGCGGTGGGCGACGTGGTGCGCGGCCCGATGCTCGCGCACAAGGCGGAAGACGAGGGCGTCGCAGTGGCCGAGCGCATTGCGGGCCAGCATCCGCACATCGATTTCAACTGCATTCCATGGGTCATTTACACCTCACCCGAAATTGCCTGGGTTGGCCAGACCGAGCAGCAATTGAAGGCGGCAGGTATTGCCTACAAAGCGGGCAGCTTCCCGTTCATGGCCAACGGCCGTGCGCGTGCGTTGGGCAATACCGATGGCTTCGTGAAGATCATTGCGGACGCGAAGACCGACAAGGTGCTTGGCATGCACGCCGTTGGGCCGGTAGTTTCTGAGCTGATTGCGGAAGGCGTGATGGCGATGGAATTCGGCGCGTCGGCAGAGGACATCGCGCGAATTTGTCATGCCCATCCAACCTTGTCTGAGGCGACGAAAGAAGCGGCTTTGGCGGTGGATAAACGGGCGCTGAATTTTTAGTGTGTCGTTGACAGAAAGTTAGCGTGGATCAGCGCCGCTCTTGCGTGAAACTTCCCGCGTTACAACATGCTCGCTACCCTCGAAAAACTCTGCGCTGAACGCGGCATTACGCTTGACGCTGCTCAGCTTGCCGCAGCGCAACGCCTGGCGCGCTTGAACGATGAATTGGCGGCGCTGCGCAAAACTCGCGCATCACTGATTGGGCGGGTGTTTGCGCGGCCTGAGGTGCCGCGTGGCGCGTACTTTTACGGTGGCGTGGGGCGGGGCAAAAGTTTTTTGATGGATACGTTTTATGGTGCGTGCAAAACGCGCCGTAAAACCCGTGTGCATTTTCACGGCTTTATGCGCAGCGTGCACGAAGAGCTGCGCACGCTCAAGCACGAGGCCGATCCGTTAATCGCTGTGGCTGAGCGGTTGGCTGAGCGCTATCGACTGATTTGCTTTGATGAGTTTCACGTGAGCGACATCGCTGACGCGATGATTCTCGGGCGTTTGTTGTCACACTGTTTTGAGCACGGCATTGTGTTCGTGATGACCTCAAATTACGCGCCGGACAAACTCTATCCGGACGGTTTGCAGCGACAAAACTTTCTGCCAACGATTGCGCTGATCAAAGAAAAAATGGACGTGGTTGAGGTGGACAGCGGCGTGGATTATCGCCGCCGCACGCTTGAGCAAGACACCGTTTATCACTGGCCGTTGGGCGCGGAGGCCGATAAACGGCTCGCTGCGACGTTTTATCGCTTGGCGACTGACAAGCCCTCGTCGGACACAAAAATTACGCTCTATGGCCGTGAAATCGCGATGCGTAAGCGTGCCGCAAAGGTGATCTGGTTTGACTTTGCGGCATTGTGCGAAACGCCGCGTTCGCAAAATGATTACCTGGAATTGGCGCAGGCGAATCACACGTTGATGCTGTCGAACGTCCCGATGCTGGGCTGCAAAGACGCCAATGTGATTCGGCGGTTTACGCTGCTGGTGGACGTGCTGTACGACCATCGCGTGAAGCTCATCATGAGCGCGGCTGCGCCGCTTGCAGACATCTCGAAAGTGGACGACGCGCTGACCGATAGCGACACGCGGCGCGTGCTCAACGAGTTCGGTCGAACCACATCTCGGTTGATCGAAATGCAAAGCGCCGAGTACATGAGTGAAGCGCATATTTCGTCGCTATCGCGATAGCGAAATCAACGAATTGCGGCGAGTAACTTTACGTTGAAACGCCCATTATATTTGGGCTTAACGTCTAAAACGGATATAGTCGACTTTGAGCGTTTTAGCGTCATAGCCCCAATGAAATGGACGTTTGAGGAAAAAGCTGATTTGAGCAATCTAGCTGATCAACGCCATGGTGATCCAGTAGGAAATCAGTCCGACCACGATCGAAAGTAAACCGACCATGCGAAGCTGGCCGTCGTTTAACTGCGCCACCTTAGTCATCGTGTCGCGCCACACTTTGGGCGCGATAAACGGCAGCAATCCCTCGATCACGAGCACAAGGCACAGCGCAGCAAAAAACTCCACTTAACAGCGGTTCGAATGCAACGCCAGCCGAGAGCGACGACGCACGCTATTTGCCCTTTGCGCCGCTCTGCTTCAGGAACTTGAAGAAGTCGCTACTCGGGTCAAGCACCATTACATCTGACTTGTTTTTGAACGTCGCTTTGTAAGCATCCAAGCTGCGGTAGAAGGAGTAAAACTCTGGATTCTGACCGTACGCAGTGCTGTAAACCGCTGCGGCTTTACCGTCGCCGGTGCCCTGCATTTCCTGCGCTTTTTTGTACGCGTCGGCCAAAATCACTTGCGCCTGTTTGTCGGCATCAGCCTTGATGCGCTCGCCTTCGGCGGCACCCGTTGAGCGGGCTTCGGCAGCGACGCGTTGCCGCTCCGAGCGCATACGATCAAACACACGGGTCGAAACCGAGTCGTCAAAATCGATGCGTTTCAGGCGCACGTCGATAATTTTTGCACCGACTTTTTTCGCGTCTGCCTCGGCCGATTCACGCACCGATGCCATGATCTTTTCGCGATCTCCGGAGATCACCTCAACCAACGTGCGCCGACCGAATTCTTCGCGCAACAGCGACGTAATCGTCTGCCCGATGCGCCGCTCCGCCTGCTTCTCATCGCCTCCCACGGCACGATAGAACTCTCGGGCGTCGACGATTTGCCACTTCACAAACGAATCAACCTGCACCGGTTGATTCTCTTTGGTGTTGAAGCGTTCTGACTCGGGGCTGTCGAGCGTCAAAATCTGTTTGCTGTATTTGCTGACTTGCTGAATCAAGGGAAACTTGAAATTCAGCCCCGGCTGGTCTTTGATGGCGACCACTTCGCCCAACTGGCGAACCATCGCGAATTCACGTTCGTCGACGATAAACAGTGTCTGCGAAAACGCGAAGATGGCGATAAGAAAAGCGGTGAGGACGGGAGCGATTTTGTTCATGATGCTGTGCTCCTGTTAGTTACGTGATTCGCGGCCACCGCGCGTCGCGTCGCGCGCAGGCGTGCGGCCGCTAGCCGGGTCAACCGCTGCTGCGGGGTCGGGCAGCGCGGGGCGCGTGGCCTCGGGCAGAGCGGCCGGTGCAGCTGCTGCCGCGCGCGTGCTGTCCATCAACTTATCGAGCGGCAAATAGAGCAGGCTTTGCCCCTGTTTTTGATCGACAAATATTTTGCTGGTGTTGCCCAACACCGATTGCATCATGTCGATATACAACCGCTCGCGGGTGACGTTGGGGGCCTTGTTGTACTCGCCGACAATCGAGGTGAAGCGGGCCGCGTCGCCTTGCGCGCGGGTCAACACGCTTTGCTCGTAGCCGGACGCTTCTTCAAGCAACCGCGACGCGCGACCGCGTGCTTCGGGGATCACGCGGTTAGCGTAAGCCTGGCCTTCGTTGACCTGACGGTCGCGATCTTGCTGCGCCTTCACCACGTCCTGAAACGCTTCGTTCACGGCCTCGGGTGCGGCCACCGCTTGCAAATTCAACTTGCTGATGGTGATTCCAGTGCCGTAACGATCAAGCAATTGCTGCATGAGTTTTTGCGTCGCGCCCGCAAATTCTTCGCGGCCCTGATTGAGCAAAAAGTCCATCTTGCGTTTGCCGACCACTTCGCGCATGGCGGTTTCGGCAGCCTGCACCACCGCATCTTCCGGCTTGCGGTTGTTGAACAGGAAGGCTTTGGCGTCGGACAGCGTGTATTGCACGGCAAACGCGATGTCGATGATGTTCAGGTCTTCGGTCAACATCTGCGCCTGCTTGGCGTCGCGACTGCGGCCCTGGACTTTAGAGCCGATTTCAACCGAGCGCACTTGATTTAAATTGATGACGGTTGCGGCCTCGATAGGCCACGGAAAATGCCAACGCGGGCCCGCGTCGGTTGTCTCCACGTATTTGCCGAAGCGTTGCACGATGCCGCGCTTGCCCTCATCCACGATGTAGAAGCCCGTAGCGAGCCACAACAATACGCCGATGACGGCTGCAATGACCAAGCCGCCCGCTGCAAATTTGGGGCTGATGGTGGGGAATTTGGGGCCGCCACTGTTTCCGCCTGTTCCCAATCTTTTCGGCCCCTTCTTGCCGCCAAAAATTTCGCCGACGCGGTCATTCACTTTTTTCATCAACTCATCAAGGTCAGGCGGCCCGCTAGGCTTGTTACCCGACGGTGGAGGAGACGGCGGTGGTGGCGGTGTCGGCGAGGGGGGAGGGGGCGGCGTGCCGCTCGCCGGCTTGTCGCCGTCGATGCCGGAATCGGCCCCTGGTTTGCGGCCCCATTGCGGGTCGTTTAGCGAGAGTTTGATGTTCGAGACGAGCCGACTCCACAATGTGGAGATCGAAGTGTTGGTGTGTGTTTTCATTCGGGCCATGATGCGTTTGTGCTTTATGCGATGCTTTGCTTAAGCGGCGTTTATCTGGTCTTCTGCAAGGGAATAGTCGATAGATGGGCGCGGAAACCGTGCTTGCAAGGCGGCACGCAGTTCAGGAATACCCGCGCCGGTTTTGGCCGAGACGAATACGCGGCTGGCGAGCCCATCCTCGCCGATTTCAACCCGCCCGGCATCCGTACCGAGCCCCAACAAATCGCATTTATTGACCACGATGAGCTGCGGAATGTCGGACGCGCCAATTTCTTCGAGCACTAAGTTCACTGCCTCAATTTGTGCGTCGCGCTGATCGCTGGCACCGTCGACCACATGCAGCAGCACGTCGGCCTCAACCGCCTCCAGCAGCGTTGCCTTGAAGGCATCAACCAACTCATGCGGTAAATCGCGCACAAAGCCCACGGTGTCTGAGACGACCAGCGGCATGGCCTCGGCCACGTAGAGCTTGCGCACGGTCGTGTCGAGCGTGGCGAATAGTTGGTTTGCGGCAAAAATGCCCGCCGAGGTGAGTCGGTTGAAGAGGGTGCTTTTGCCCGCGTTGGTGTAGCCGACAATCGCGATGGAGCGAGTCTGCGAGCGCTCGCGCTGGCGCCGCTGCGTTTGTCGTTGTTTGTCAACTTTCGACAAACGCTCTTTCAAAGCTCGAATGCGCAGCGTAATGAGGCTCTTGTCAATTTCGAGCTGTTTCTCACCAGGGCCGCGCATGCCGACACCACCGCGCTGCCGCTCAAGGTGCGCCCAACCGCGCACCAGGCGGGTTGACATATGTTCGAGTTGCGCCAGTTCAACCGCGAGCTTGCCTTCGGCGCTGCGAGCGCGCTGGGCGAAGATGTCGAGAATTAGCGAACGGCGGTCGATGACGCGGCAGGACAGCGTTTTCTCAAGATTGCGTTCTTGCGCGCCGGACAGCGAATGATTGAAGATCACGAGTTCAGCGGCGTGTTCAGCGCAGGCCACGCCCACTTCGGAAACCTTGCCTTTACCTGCATAGAGCGCAGGATCAGGGCGGTCGCGTCTGCCGGTGACCACAGCTGCCGTGTCGACGCCCGCCGACGCGGCGAGCGCCTGCAATTCTTCTAAATCGTCAGTCAGTGCCGCTTTGCCAAAGGCAAGCTGTACCAAGACGGCGCGGTCGTTTCCTGCGTGTCGTTCAAACATGATGTCGGCGCGCTGCCAGAAGAGATGATCCGCTATTCAGGCGCTTCGTCCCCGTGCGGAATGGTCACGGCGCGTGCCGGAACAATGGTGGAGATTGCGTGTTTGTAGACCATCTGGGTGACGGTGTTTTTGAGCAGCACGACGTATTGGTCGAACGACTCAACCTGCCCTTGCAACTTGATGCCGTTGACCAGGTAGATCGAGACTTGAACGTGCTCTTTGCGCAGCGTGTTCAGGAACGGGTCTTGGAGGGATTGCCCTTTATTGCTCACTTCTTATTCTCCGAAATTCTTGTTGAAT